>CAXBQH010000018.1:0-44916 GCA_963977985.1 uncultured bacterium | reverse complement strand
ACAGGTACTTACTTCCGCAACTTTTGGAACTTTTAATTTATTCAAAATAGCAGTTAAGCCCATTTTAACAATACTATGATCTTCAGCAATTAATACTTTTATCTCCATTTTTTTACCTATATAATTTCTATAATATATTCTAGTAGGTACCTGGACAAAATTGAATAAATTCAACTACAATATTGATAGAATTAATTCTAAGAATTAAGCTACAAAACAAGGCCCATTTTCATCTAAAATGACTATTCCACCGCTTTTTCTAAATCAGCAATGATAAATTTAGACATTTGTAAAAATGCATAAGCAGCTTTTGGGGCTGTAGCAGGATTAGTCATAAATTTTCCTAAACAAGTAGGCACTACCTGCCAACTAATACCAAACTTATCTTTTAACCATCCGCATTTTCCGGGAGCCCCGTTTTGGATTAAATAATTCCAATAATAATCAATCTCCTCTTGCGTATCCACCGTAATTATAAAAGAAACTGCTTCATTAAAACTAAATTGATGTGGAGCCGAACTATCCATAGCTCCAAAAGAAAGTTCATTTAATTCAAATTGAGCATATTTAATATTTCCTTCTGTATCGGGCTCCCCTTTTTTGTAAGTATCTATATTAATAACACTGGCTCCTTTAAATAAATTAGTATAAAAATGAATGGCTTCATTTGCTTTTCCATTTTGCTGACCAGTAAATAACATATTGGGCATTAATTTACTTTTACTTTTATGCCCTAACATTAATTGCCAGTTCACACCGTATTTATCTGCACACCAACCGTACTTATCACTCCAAGGATATTTATTTAAAGGCATTAAAATTTTACCATCCACTGTTAATTTTTCCCAAAGACTTTGCGTCTGCGCCTCATTTTCCATACTTAGAAAAAAAGAAATAGAAGGATTAATGTTAAAACCAGGACCACCGTTTAAATTCATAAACCTGCGGCCAAATATTTGATACACTACCGCCATTGGATTTTCAGATATGATTTCAACATCACCAAATACTTCTTTATAATAAAGAGCTGCTTCCTTTGCCTTGCCATCAAACCATAAACAGGTGCCAATTGATTGTAACATACTTACTTATTTAAATTGAAAATAAGTTAAAAATCTTAATTTGCACTTAAGAATACAAGAATATCCTATGTGTTATGTCATTGGTATTAGAATTCCCAAAAAACAAACTATTAAAATAGGCAATAGTGAGCTAGACCTAGACCCTATTGATATACCAGTGCAATCGGGATTTACTTATGAAAGCTGGCCTGTATTATACAAAGAAGATGCAAAAACAAGTTCAACGCAGAACATTATTCAACCAGCTCTAATGCATTGGGAACTTATCCCCCATTGGGTACAAAATGAAAAAGAATTAATAGAATCAAGAAAAAAATATACTACGCTAAATATTAAAGCAGAAACTATATTAAGTAATAAAGTGGCGCAAAATTCCATTCATTCAAACAGGTGTTTAGTACTTGCCTCACATTTTTTTGAATGGCAACAAGTTCAAAAAGAAAAATATCCATATTGTATTTCTGTGAATGAAAATTCTGTTTTTTATATAGCAGGTGTTTGGAATACTTGGACCAACCAAAATACAGGAGAAATTAAAAAAAGCTTTGGTATTGTTACTACGCAGGCCAATCCATTAATGGCCAAAATTCATAATAGTAAAAAAAGAATGCCCACTATCTTAGAAGCAGATACTGCTAATGCTTGGTTGAATGAAAATTTAAATAGTGCTCAAATAGAAGAGCTAGCTAAATACCAATTAGCGGAAAGTAAAATGAGCGCCTATACAGTAGCTAAGAATTTTTTACAAAGTTCAAACCCTTGTGAAAAAATGGAATATAAAATATTCACACCTCAAACTTTATTCTAGCAACATTGCAAAGTCATTTACTATAAAAAAGAAATTTACTTTGTAATGGGAATTTACTATGCAATAGAAAATGTTTGATGCATTTCAGGTGTAATAACTTCTTTGAACCCTTTTTTGCGTAGTCTTTCAGCAAAATGGTCCTGCACTTCTGCTTCACCGTGTACTACAAAAATTTGTTTTACTAAAGCTGGATTTTGACAGCCTAAAAATTGCATTAAGTCTTCGTAATCTCCGTGCGCACTCATACTTCGAATGGAACCCACTTTGGCAATCACTGGATACGGCTCTCCATAAATTTTAACCAGTTTGGCACCACTCATAAGCTTTCCTCCCAAAGAATGTGGCTCACAATAACCCACTAACAATATTGTATTTTTAGCATTATTGATGTTATTTTTAATGTGATGCTTTACCCTACCTGCATCGGCCATACCTGATGCAGATATAATAATTTTGGGATGCATATCCTCGTTTAATGCCTTACTCTCCTCCACTGTTTTAATATAACGAAGACCTTCAAAATCAAACGGGTCGTCGTCTACCTCTAAAATTTTTTGAATTTTTTTATTAAAATATTTAGGAAACATTTTTACTATATCAGTAGCTTCAATACTCAGAGGACTATCTACATAAACAGGAATATGAGGTAGTCTTTTTTCTAAGGAAAGCTGATTTAATTCAAACAAAATTTCCTGAGTTCTACCCACACTAAATGCCGGAATAATTAAATTTCCTTTTTGTTCAACACAGGTTTTTTCAATCCAATGTAATAAATCATCGGGAGTGGTATAAATTAAATCGTGAAGTTTATCACCATAAGTACTTTCTATAATAATGGTATCGGCTTGAGGGAAAGTGGAAGGAGAGCGTAAAATCATATCTCGGTATCTACCTACATCGCCACTAAAACTTAGGGTTTTAGTTTCACCCGCTTCTTTAATTTTTAAACTTACCGCGGCACTTCCTATAATATGTCCAGCATCGGTAAATAATAATTCTACTGAATTAGAAACTTTAGTGGGTTGATTATATTCCACCATTGTCAGTAGGGGTAATACTAAACTTACATCGTCTAAATCATACAAAGGTTCTATAAGAGGCAAGCCCTGCTTAACTCTTCGCTTATTACTAAATTTTGCATCATCTCTTTGTATCATAGCAGAATCTTCCAATAAAATTTCAGTCAATGATTTCGTGGCAGGGGTACAAAAAATATTTCCCTTAAATCCCTCTTTGACTAATTTGGGAAGTAAACCAGAGTGATCGATATGCGCGTGAGATAAAATAACAAAATCTATTTTGGAGGCATCAAAACCAAAAGAGGCATTCAAAGTATCGGTGTCTTTTCCCATTCCTTGAAATAATCCGCAGTCTAATAAAAAATTTTCTCCGTTATCTAATTGCACTAAATGTTTGGATCCTGTAACAGTACGAGCAGCACCGTGAAAGCTTATTTTCATTCGATAAATTTGAACTACTAAGATAATTTAAATTGCAATGGCAGCCACTAAGTAATCGGCAATTAAAATAAGTATACAACTTACTACTACAGATTGAGTTCCCGCTTTACCAATTTCTAATGCCCCTCCTTTTACATTATAACCAAAATAACAAGGCACTGTACTAATAATAAATGAGAAGATAAAAGATTTATAAAAAGCAATGGTAACATAATTTGTATCAAACCCTTTTCTAATACCCATAATAAAAACCTCTGGCGCCACTGAGCCAGTGAGGCCCCCAATTAAATATCCACCCCAAATACCAATTACAGCAGAGATGCCTACAAGCAGTGGTACAATGGTAAAACAAGCTAGAATTTTGGGAAGTATTAAATAATTTTTGGTATTGATACCCATAATTTCAAGCGCATCTATTTGTTCGCTTATGCGCATATTACCTAATTCACTTGCAATTTTGCTGCCCACAACACCTGCTAACACTATACTTAAAAAAGAAGGAGCAAATTCTAATAACATACTATCTCTTACCACAATACCCACGGTGGTGATAGGAATTAAAGGATTCACAAATTGAGCTGCAGTTTGAACTGTTATTACAGCCCCTAAAAAAAAGGAAATTATAATTACAATAGGTAAAGAACCAAATCCGATATCAACACATTGTTTGATATACTCATTCCAAAACATTTTTTTGTTTTCAGCGGAAGTGAACATTCCTTTTAACATCAAAAGATAATATCCGAAATGAGTAAAAATATTCATATCCCAAAAATAGCCTATTTATTTTTCTTTTTCATACGCTTCCACCAACTCACCCTTTGTACTTCTAAATTAGTATCTACTCTTGTTTTTAATTGAGCATCCACCACTGCCACCGTAGCCATATTAATAATATTTCTAACGCCAGAACCCAATTGAAGTACATTGACTGGTTTTTTCAATCCCAATAAAATGGGTCCAATAATATCTACACCACCAATTTCTTTTAATAAATGATAGGCAATATTTCCGGAAGTTAAATTAGGGAAGATGAGTACATTCACTTGCGCATCTACCAAATCACTGAAAGGATAATTTTCTTTTAAAATTTCTTTGTTAAAAGCCATCATACCTTGCATTTCACCATCCACTATTAATGAAGGATTTCTTTGCTTTATAATTCTTGTCGCTTCTGCCACCATTCTAGCTTCGGGTGTATCACTACTTCCAAAATTTGAATAACTTAACATTGCAATTCTTGGCTCTATATTAAAATTGCGCACTTCTTTGGCAACTTGCAAAGCTATATCGGCTAATTCTTCAGCATTGGGATTAATATTCACAGTAGTATCTGCTAAAAACAAGGGGCCTTTCTTAGTTAACAATAAATACATCCCCGCAATTTTTTTCACACCTTCTTCTGTACCTATAATATGTAAAGCAGGTTTAATTCCATCGGTATAATTTCTGGTAAGACCCGATAACATTGCATCTGCTTCACCAGTTTCTACCATCATTGCACCAAAATAATTTTGTGTGCGCATTAATTTTAAACTCTCGTACTTATTAATACCCTTTCTTTGTCTTTTTTGAAATAAAATCGATCCAAAAAATTCTCTTTTCTCTTCCATTGCATCGCTTCTCACATCTATGATAGGTAAATCACTAATATCAATATTGTTTTTTTCAGCAATATTTTTAATTCTGTTTTCATTACCTAATAAAATAGGATAAGCAATACCATCGTCATAAATAATACTTGCTGCTTTTAAAATTTTAACATTTTCAGCATCAGAGAAAACCAAGCGCTTAGGATCGCGACGCGCCTTATTACTAATTAAACGCATAATTTGATTGTCTAAACCTAATCGCTTGTTTAATTGTAATTCATATTCCTCCCAATTAGAAATAGTTTGTTGTGCCACACCTGAAGCCACTGCTGCTTTTGCTACCGCGGGTGCTAAAGTGCTTAAAAGTCTTGGATCCAAAGGTTTGGGAATAATATATTCTGGACCAAAACATAAGTTTTTTTGATTGTAGGCCATATTCACAACATCTGGAACCGCCGTCTTTGCTAAATCTGCCAATGAATGTACTGCCGCCAATTTCATTGCTTCATTAATAGATTTGGCACGCACATCTAATGCACCTCTAAAAATATAAGGAAAGCCTAAAACATTATTTACCTGGTTGGGATAATCGGACCTACCAGTAGCCATAATAATATCTTTTCTTGTTTGAGTGGCTGTTTCATAATCTATTTCAGGATCGGGATTGGCCAAAGCAAATACTATGGGATTTTTAGGCATTGAAAGAATCATCTCTTTGGTTACAATATTACCCACGCTTAATCCTAAAAACACATCGGCAGATTTAAATGCTTGCGCCAATGTCATATTATCAGATTTAATAGCAAAGGGTTTTCTATCTTCTCCTAAATCGGTTCTACCCGTATGTAAAACACCCTCCACATCAAACAAAATAAAATTTTCGTGTCTGGCACCCAAGGCTACATATAATTTAATACAAGCCATTGCCGCAGCACCTGCACCACTTACAACAAATTTTACTTTATCAATTTTTTTCTTTTGTAAGTCTAATGCATTTAATAAGGCAGCACTACTAATAATAGCTGTTCCGTGCTGATCATCGTGCATCACCGGAATCGACATTGATTCTTTAAGTTTCTTTTCTATATAAAAACATTCCGGTGCTTTTATATCTTCTAAATTAATACCGCCAAAAGTAGGTTCTAAAGATTTTACAATCTCCACAAATTTATCTGGATCAGTTTCATTGATTTCAATATCAAAAACATCTATATCAGCAAAAATTTTAAAAAGCACCGCCTTTCCTTCCATCACTGGCTTACTTGCCAATGCACCAATATTACCTAAACCTAAAACAGCTGTTCCATTAGAAATTACTCCTACTAAATTCCCTTTAGCTGTATACTTAAATACATCCTTGGGATTATTTTTTATTTCAGTACAAGGAATAGCCACCCCTGGACTGTAGGCCAAGGATAAATCTTTCTGAGTTTTTGCTTCTTTTGTAGGAACCACTTCTATTTTACCGGGTCTGCCGTTGGCGTGGTATTCTAAAGCCTGTTCTTTTCTTAGATTTTCTTTACTGGACATAATAAATTTATAACGAATGTTAGTTTTCGAGTATCACAAAGCTACTGAATATATACAAAACGATTTTTTTAGACTATATATTGTTGAAATATAGTGCTTTATGCAAATAATTGAGTGCCTAACCAGGCCATCATTCCCACTCCATTTTCAATAGCTTCTTCTTCTATATTAAAGTGTGGTGTATGAACATTATGAATAATACCTTTTGATTCATTACGCACTCCTAATCTGAAAAAACAACCTGGAATGACTTGAGTATAATAACCAAAATCTTCAGCGCCCATTCTCTTTTCAGTTTCTTCTACATTAGATGCTCCCATATAAGTATCGGCCAATTTCCAAGCAGCTTCTGTAATGAGAGGTTCGTTATCAACAGTAGGATATCCAACATCTACTTTAAAATCTATTTGAGCTCCCGTAGCCAATGACAAACCCTTGGCTTGCTGCAACATTAATTCGTGTGCTTTAAAACGCCATACTTCATCCATAGCTCTGAAAGTTCCCATTAATTTTACTTCACTAGGAATTACATTAGTAGTATTACCACCGTGCACAGAACAAATAGATAAAACAGAAGGATTTTGTGGATCTCTATTTCTAGAAATAATAGATTGTAAACTGGTAATTAATTGAGCCGCCACTAAAACTGTATCTACCGTTTGATGAGGAGTGGCAGCGTGGCCTCCGGGACCTTTAATAGAAATATATAATTCATCGGCACTCGCCATCACACGACCTTTTCTAAAACTTAATTTACCGTGCGCTAGTCCTGGATGTACGTGCAATCCAATAATACCTTGTGGTATCGGATTTTTTAAAGCACCATCACGAATCATATAACTAGCTCCTCCCGGATTTTTTTCTTCCCCGGGCTGAAATAATAATTTTATGGTGCCTTCAAATTCATCTTTTAAACTCCATAAAATTTTAGCAGCGCCTAATAATATGGTGGTATGTACATCGTGTCCACAGGCGTGCATCACCCCTTCTTTAGTTGAAATATAATCGATTTTATTTTCTTCAATAATAGGAAGTGCATCCATATCAGCACGAAGTGCAATGGTACGCTTCTTTGGATTTTTTCCTTCAATAATACCTAGTACTCCCGTGGTAGCTATGACTGTAAAAGGAATGCCAATAGATGTTAATGTTGATTGCACATATTTACTAGTCTCAAATTCTTGATAACTTAATTCAGGATGAGCGTGCAAATGTCTGCGAATAGAAATATTCTCAGCTTGATGCTGCTTAGCTAAAGATTTTATTTTTTCTAACAACATTATAATAGTAAAATTAATAATTTGTTTTTACATTATCCGTAATAGCACCCGATACAATGGCTACACCTGCGCTACAACCAATTCTAGTAGCACCTGCCTCTATCATTGATTGAGCTGTTGCATAGTCTCTGATGCCTCCAGATGCTTTTATTTGAACATTATCCGGCAAATATTTTCTAAATAATGTAACGGCTTCCACACTAGCTCCTTTTTCTGCATAACCCGTTGAAGTTTTTAAATAATCAATACCAGCTACTCCATAAATATCGCAACACTTTATAATTTCATCATTAGTTAAAACACCCGACTCAATAATTATTTTTATAACTTTTTGTTTCGATCTCACTATAGGAAGGATATGATTTATTTCATCAGCAATAGCAGTCCAATCTCCATTTTTAATGGCTGAAATATTGGCTACCACATCTAATTCATCGGCCCCGTCTACCATTGCTAAAATGATTTCTGCAATTTTTGCTTCTGTGGCACTGTATCCAAAAGGAAAACCAATAACGGTAGCAACTTTCACAGAAGTACCCTCAGTTTTTTCTTTGGCTAATTTCACAAAAGGGGGTGGCACACAAACAGCAGCAAAATCATATTGCTTTGCTTCGGCACATAATTTTTCAATATCCGAAACTAAACAAGTTGGTTTTAATAAGGTATGATCGATGAACTTATTAAGAGGCTTCTTTTCCATGGCAGGCTTTATATTTTTTACCACTTCCACAAGGACAAGGATCGTTGCGTCCGGTTTTGGGTCCCACTTGAACAGGAGCTTGTTTTATGTCACTTGGATCATTGTAAGAATTAGTTCCAGTTTCTTCTGTTCTATTGGCACTTAATTTACTTAAATCGGTTTTTTGTTGTCGTCCTTCTTTCACTGCATCTTCTAAAGGCAAATGTGCGTGACATAAAAATTGAACTAACTTTTGATTGATTTCAATATCCATTTTTCTGAATAATTCAAAAGCTTCCATTTTATAAATTACTAAAGGATCCTTTTGTTCATAAGTGGCAGTTTGAACCGATTGTTTTAAATCGTCCATCGCTCTTAAATGCTCTTTCCAAGCATCATCTATAAAACTTAAAGCAATAGATTTTTCAGCGGCTGACACCAAAGTAGCTCCCTCTGTACTTATATTTTTATCCAAATTCACAAGCACATTGTAAGCTATTTTACCATCACCCACTGGCACAATCACATTTTCAATATGTCTGCCTTGATTTTTTCTAATATTTTTAAAAACAGGAACGCTCTGTAGCATCATTTCTTTTTTCTTGTACTCATAATGTTGTGTAGCCTGCTGGTATATATTTTGTATTAATTCAGTATCATTGGTACTTTTAAATGCTTCTTGAGTTATTGCCGCATCAAAACCTGCTTGCACTATGAGGGCTAATTTAAACCCTTCATAATCGTTGTTGAATTTATAATTAGATACAATACCTTCTATCACTTGATAAAAAGCATTATCAACATCTAAAGCTAATCTATCTCCAAACAAAGCGTGATTTCTTTTCTTATAAATAACGGTTCTTTGTTTGTTCATTACATCATCATATTCCAATAAACGCTTTCTGATACCAAAGTTATTTTCCTCCACTTTTTTCTGTGCTCGCTCAATAGATTTTGTAATCATACTATGCTGAATCACTTCTCCTTCTTTATACCCAGCAAAATCCATCACTTTGGCAATACGATCACTTCCAAACATTCGCATTAAATCGTCTTCCAATGAAACAAAGAATTGTGAAGAACCAGGATCTCCTTGTCTACCTGCACGACCTCGCAATTGTCTATCTACACGACGAGACTCGTGTCGCTCTGTACCTAAAATAGCTAAGCCGCCAGCCGCTTTTACTTCAGGACTTAATTTAATATCGGTTCCACGACCAGCCATATTAGTGGCAATGGTTACAGCACCAGTTAAACCCGCTTCCGCTACCACCTGCGCTTCTCTGGCGTGTTGTTTTGCATTCAATACATTGTGTGGTATATTTTGTTGACGCAACATTCTACTTAGTAATTCACTTACTTCTACTGAAGTGGTACCACATAAAACTGGTCTACCTTGTTCTCTTAAGCTTACAATAGTTTCAATAACTGCTTTAAACTTTTCACGCTTGGTTTTATACACTAAATCTTGCTCATCTTTTCTAATAGCAGGAATATTAGTTGGTATAGACACCACATCTAATTTATAAATACTCCAAAATTCAGCAGCTTCAGTTTCTGCAGTTCCTGTCATACCTGCTAATTTGTGGTACATTCTAAAAAAGTTCTGCAAAGTAATAGTGGCATAGGTTTGAGTAGCCGCTTCAATTTTTACATTTTCTTTGGCTTCAATAGCTTGGTGTAATCCATCAGAATAACGGCGCCCCTCCATAATACGGCCCGTTTGTTCATCTACAATTTTTACTTGTCCTTCAATAACTACATACTCCACATCTTTATCAAATAAAGTATAGGCTTTCAATAATTGATTTACGGTATGAATACGATCGGCCTTAATACTGTATTCTGCAATAATATTTTCTTTTTGTTGGAATTTTTCTTCTGCTTTTAACTGGCTATTGATGTCTATGGCATTCAAGGCAACGCTGATATCAGGCAACAAAAAGAAATTAGGATCTTCCCCTTGCTTGGTGATAAGTTGCAATCCTTTGTCAGTTAATTCTACTGAATTATTTTTTTCATCAATATGGAAAAATAAATCTGCATCTACATTATGCATTTCTCTTTGCTGATCTGCTAAATAATAGTTCTCCGCTTTTTGTAATTTAACTCTTACCCCTGGCTCACTTAAATATTTAATGATGGCACTATTTTTTGGTAAACCTCTAAACGCAGCATACAAAGCTTTTCCGCCGTCTTTAGGATCATCATTACCTTCTGCTATTTTCTTTTTTGCATCAATTAAAAACTGATTCACCGTTTTCTTTTGCATTTCCACCAACTTTTCAATTCTTGGTTTCAATTCAAAAAATTGTTGCTCCCCAGTTTGATGTCCAATAGGACCAGAAATAATTAAAGGAGTTCTTGCATCATCAATTAAAACACTATCCACCTCGTCCACCATAGCATAATGATGTTTTCTTTGCACCATTTCTTCTGGTGTATGCACCATATTGTCTCTTAAATAATCAAATCCAAATTCATTATTAGTACCATAAGTAATATCTGCTCTATAAGCATTGCGCCTTTCTTCTGAATTAGGCTGATGTTTGTCGATACAATCAACCGTAATACCCAACCATTCAAATAAAGTACCATTCCATTCACTATCTCTTTTCGCCAAATAATCGTTGACGGTAACAATATGAACTCCTTCCCCTGCAAGTGCATTTAAATAAGCGGGCAAGGTTGACACCAATGTCTTACCCTCTCCTGTTGACATTTCTGAAATCTTACCTTGGTGTAAAACAATACCTCCTAATAATTGCACATCATAGTGCACCATATTCCAAGTAATAGAAGCGCCTGCAGCTTTCCAAGTAGTTTGAAATACCGACTGGTCTTCTTTTATTTTAATGTATTCTTTTTTCAAAGACAATTCTCTGTCAAGGGGAGTGGCAGTAGCCACCAATTCTTCTTGCTCTGTGAATCTGCGGGCAGCCTCTTTAACCACAGCAAATGCTTCTGGTAAAATATCCCATAATACCTTTTCTAGGGTGGTATCTTTTTGTTTTTTGATGACATCTATTTGCTCATAAATGGAGTCTCTGCCCATAAAATCATTTAAAGGCAATGCTTCGGCCTGATTTTGAAGGGCTTCTATTTGACTATTTGTATCGGCCAAATAGTCCTTAATTCTTGATTTAAATTCAGTGGTTTTAGACCTTAATTGGTCGTTGGAAAGGGTTTTATAGGTTTCAAAATGGCCATTGATGACAGCCACTAAATGGTCTATTTTTTTAACGTCTTTTTCGCTTTTCGAACCTCCAAATATTTTACTTATAATTTGCAACATAATCCTGCTTAATAAATGTGTTATTTTCTATACTCAATAGGCGTGCCAAAGTTAAGTAATTGGGGTGAGTTTGTGGGTTTTAAGGGGGTTCCAATATAAAAATTAACATCATTGGCTTGAAAATTGAAAAATGGTTGAAAAAATGATACCTTTGCTCGCCTTTGATGCCCCCTTTTTTAGGAGGAGCTTTCACTAGAAAATAAGAAACAAAAAATGCTATGGCAGGTCAATTAAATGAAGTAAGAAATAGGATTAAAAGTACCCAAAGTACACAGCAATTAACCAAGGCTATGAAGATGGTGAGTGCCGCTAAATTAAGAAGAGCACAAGACGCTATCACCCAAATGAGACCCTATACCCGTAAGTTGCAAGAAATGTTAAGCAATATTATTGGAAGCTTAGATGGTGATATGAAATTGGCCTTAGCAGAAAAAAGAGCTGTGAATAATGTTTTATTCATTGTCATTACTTCCGACAGAGGATTATGCGGTGGTTACAATGCCAACTTGGTTAAATTAGCAAAAACCACCATTGCTCAAAAGTATGCGAATAAAAATATTACTATCTGGAACATTGGTAAAAAAGGTTACGAAAGTTTAACCAAAGCAGGCTTCAAAACCAACGCTGCATTCAAAGATATTTTCTTGAATTTAAATTTTGAAAATGTACAAACAGCGGCTAAAGCAGCAATGAGTGCATTTGCGAATAAAGAATTTGATGCCATTGAAATTATTTATAGTGAGTTTAAAAACGCTGCTACACAAATTCCTACTGCAGAAGCTTTCTTACCTATTCCCACTTTCGCTAAAAAAGGAAGCAAGAAAAAAACCGATTTTATTTTTGAACCACAAAAAGAAACTTTGGTGGCAGAGTTAATGCCCAAAATTTTAAACACACAATTATTCAAAGCTGTACTAGACGCTAATGCAAGTGAGCACGGCGCAAGAATGACTGCTATGGATAAAGCAAGTGAAAATGCCAACGAATTATTAAAATCATTGAAATTATCATATAACCGCGCGCGTCAAGCTGCTATTACTACTGAGTTAACTGAGATTGTGAGTGGCGCCGCAGCTTTAAACGGTTAAGATTAAGTAACTATGGAAATTAGTCAAATTATACCTCATATTGAAGCGCTTATTTTCGCCAGTGAAAAAGCTTTAAATGCCAACGATATTACTGAACTTATTAATAATGCATTTGGATTTTTAGAAGAGCGTATTAGTTTGGACCAAGTAGAAAGTGCCCTTGAAGGCATTCAAGAAAAATACAGTACTGAATTTTACCCTTTTGAATTAAAACAAAGTGGAGGAGGTTGGCAATTTTTAACCAAGCCTGAATTTCATAAAACCATTGCTCAATTAAATGGAGATAAATTCTTGAAGCGTTTATCTAATGCTGCTTTAGAATCTTTAGCCATTATTGCCTACAAACAACCCATCACTAAGGGTGAAGTAGAAGCGATTAGAGGAGTGAATAGCGACTATTCTGTTCAAAAATTATTAGAAAAGGAGTTAATTATTATAAGTGGTAGAAGTGAGCATTTACCCGGCAAACCCCTGCTCTATTCCACTTCCAAAAATTTTATGGATTATTTTGGTATTAATTCCACCGATGATTTACCAAAAATTAAAGAGGTATTAGCCGAGCAATTGGTAGAAGCCACCGTTATCAAGCCTGAAGACTTTACCGATAATAGCATAACAGATCTCACCGAAGGGCAAGAGCCTACTAGCACTGAGGAAGAAAACTAGCCCTGCTTTTCCTATATTTTTTTAAAATTATAGTGTTGATATTTCAACAGAACCTAGTTCTGATTGTATCTTCGTGGAATGAATCCTAGTTTGACTTTTGAGCAATTGAACCAAGTTGCCGCCACTTATGGCACACCGCTTTATGTGTATCACGGTGAAAAAATTGAAAGCCAATATCAAAACTTATTGACCCATTTTTCTCCCACCACTACTCGTTTTTTTTATGCTTGCAAAGCACTTACGAATATTCATATTTTAAATCTCATCAAAAACACAGGTTGTAATATTGATTGTAGTTCTATCAACGAAGTTAAATTAGCTAAGCACGCAGGTTTTGCACCCGAAAATATTTTATATACGAGCAACAGTATTTCTTTCGAAGAAATAAAAGAAGCTGTTAGCTTAGGCGTGCATATTAATATAGATAGTCTTTCCAATTTAGAAAAATTTGGAGCTGCCTTTGGTGGAAGATACCCCGTGGGTATTAGAATTAGACCCGATATAATGGCGGGGGGTAATTTAAAAATTTCAACAGGACATAACAAAAGTAAATTTGGTATTCCCTATACTGAAAAAGATGCTATAAAAAATATTCAAACAAAATATAACATTCAAATAAGTGCTTTACATATTCACACAGGTAGTGAAATAAAAGATGTAGATGTTTTTTTACAATCTGCAAATGTTTTTGAAGCCTTATTACCCGATTTTCCTACTGTACATATTTTAGATTTTGGGGGCGGATTCAAAGTACCTTATATGCCAGAGGAAAAAGGAACGGATATTGCTTTATTAGGCAAAGAAGTAAATAGAATAATGGAAAAACTTTCCAATGCTGTAGGCCGTAAACTCATAGCTTGGTTTGAGCCAGGAAAATATTTAGTAAGCGAGTCGGGGTATTTTATTACTCAAGTAAATGTTTTAAAAAAATCGGGCGAGATAACATTTGCTGGAATTAACAGTGGTTTGAACCATTTAATTAGACCTATGTTTTATGACGCTTATCACCATATAATTAATATTACTTCTCCCCATAAAGAATTAAAAAAATATGCAGTGGTAGGTAATATTTGTGAAACCGACACTTTTGCCTGGGACCGCCCTATTGCCAGCATTGAAGAAGGTGACTTCTTAGTTTTTTTTAACGCGGGCGCTTATGGTTTTGAGATGTCGAGTAATTATAATGCAAGATTCAAGCCCGCCCAAGTGTTATACAAAAATGGGAAAGCAAACTTAATCAGTAGAGCAGATACTTTTGAAGACTTATTAAGATTACAAACACCTTTAAGCTAATTTTTATGATTGAAATTCAAAATATTAGCAAAAAATTTGGAGACAAAGTTATTCTAGAAGGTATCAGTGGTGAATTTAAAACTGGCATCTGTAATTTAATAATAGGCACCAGCGGAAGTGGTAAAACTGTTTTAGTAAAGTGCATCGTAGATCTATTAAAAGCAGACCAAGGCGAAATTTTATTTGACAATATTCTGTTTTCTTCTATGGATAAAGAACAAAGAAAAGAATTAAGAAAAAATATAGGAATGTTGTTTCAAGGAAATGCTTTGTTTGATTCATTGACAGTTGAAGATAATGTGCGCTTCCCTTTAGATATGTTTTCTACTTTAAGTATTGAAGAGAAAAAAATAAAAGTAAATGAAATTTTAGCAAGGGTTCAATTAGAGGGCGCCAATCATAAATTTCCCGCTGAATTAAGTGGTGGTATGAAAAAAAGAGTAGGACTAGCACGCGCCTTGGTAATGAAACCTAAATACCTATTCTGTGATGAACCCAATTCTGGACTAGACCCACAAACTTCAATGGTGATTGATAAATTAATACAAGAACTCACTTTAGATTTCAATATCACCACCGTGGTGGTAACCCACGATATGAATAGTGTGATGGAAATTGGAGATCATATTATTTATTTACATCAAGGTAAAAAAGAATGGGAAGGCTCCAATAAAGACATTATTTATAGTGAAAATAAGTTATTGAATAATTTTATTTTCGCTTCCGATTTTTTGCAAGACGCCAAGTCTATGAGAATGCAAACACATCCTTCAAAAAAAATGAATTAAAAACTTTATATAATGATGATTAAATATTTATTTGCCACCCTACTTTTATTTGCTGGTTTCACCCCATTGCAAGCACAAACTGTTTCTGACCCCAACGCTCCCTACCTCAAGGATAATAAAATTCCTCCTTTCTCCATTACTTCTATTGATGGAAAAGAAGTCACTAACAAACAAATGCCTAAATATGCATTTACTTGCATTATCATATTTAGTCCCGACTGTCCGCATTGTGAAAAAGAAGCCGGTGAGATAAATAAGTATGCCGATAAGTTCAAAAATGTCCTTTTCATATGGGATAGTTATAGAGATATGGAATCCATCAAAAAATTTGCTGTAAAGTATAATTTAGTGGATAAGCCCAATGTAATTATTGGCCGCGATCCCAATTTTACCCTACCTACTTTTTACCGCCCCAGAATGACCCCCTTTGTGGCACTCTATCAAAAAGGGGTATTGTTAAAAGTATATGAACAAGGAGCAGATGTTTTTGAATTGATTAAAATAATAGAAGGTAAATAACTAAATTTGCCCCGTAAAAAATAAAAACACAATTAAAAATTACATAATATGAAAGTTACTGTAGTAGGTGCAGGAGCCGTAGGTGCTACTTGTGCAGATAATATCGCTCGTAAAGAATTAGCACAAGAATTAGTTTTATTAGATATAAAAGAAGGATTCGCAGAAGGTAAAGCGCAGGATATGATGCAAACAGCTGCTTTACTTGGATTTGATACTAAAATTACGGGTACCACCAATGATTATAGTAAAACAGCAAATTCAGAAGTAGTAGTAATTACTTCTGGCTTACCTCGCAAACCTGGTATGACCCGCGAAGAATTAATTGGCACCAATGCAGGCATTGTAAAAGGTGTTTGTGAAAATATTTTAAAGTTTTCTCCGAATGCTATTATTATAGTTATTAGTAACCCTATGGACACTATGACTTACTTAGCATTACAGTCTACTCAACTACCTAAAAATAGAATTATTGGTATGGGTGGTACTTTAGATAGTGCTCGTTTTAAATTTCAACTTAGCACTGCTCTTCAATGTAGCCCTGCAGACTTAAACGCACTAGTGGTAGGCGGTCACGGCGATACTACTATGATTCCATTAATTAAGCACGCTACTTGGAATAGTATTCCTGTAACAAAATTTTTAGATGCAGCAGCACAAGAAAAAATTGTAAACGATACTATGGTGGGAGGCGCTACACTTACTAAATTATTAGGCACTTCTGCCTGGTATGCCCCAGGTGCCGCTGGAGCCGCATTGGTAGAAAGTATTGTAAGAGATGAGAAAAAATTATTTACTTGTTGCGTGAGTTTAAATGGCGAGTATGGTCAAAAAGATATTTGCTTAGGAGTTCCAGTAGTTATTGGTAAAAACGGCTGGGAAAAAATTGTACCTATGGAATTATCTGCTGATGAACAGGCTGCATTTAACAAAAGTGCTGATGCAGTAAGAAGTATGAATGATGTTTTAAAAACATTATAAGATAACTTTTACAAGTTACTTCCTTTATAAAAGGCTTTAGCTTTAGCGGCAATACCATTTACATTTTGTAAACGCATACACGCAAAATGTCCTTGTGGACAATGGTTATCTCCTTGCTTTGAACAGGGTTGACAATGTAATGAACTTACTATGGCATTATAATAAGGTATGTTAGCCTCTTTGGGATAATATGCTTCAAACTGCAAAGCAGGGCTGGTAGCTCCCCAAAGGGTAATGGTGGGTTTTTTAAATGCAGTTGCTATATGTAAAAAACCAGTGTCGTGCGAAACAACAACGGCCGCCCTTTCAATAATACTAGCCGACTCTTTTAAAGAGTATTTATCTACTGCATTATAAATTAAATGAGGAACTGCACTAGTAATAATTTGTGCAGTGCTAGTATCTTCTTTGCCACCTATTAAGATGATGGGCATATTTAATTGAATGGCTAGCTCTATCCATTTTGTTGCAGGCATTTTTTTATTAAAATAGGAAGCCCCTATCACAAATGCAATAAAGCCTGCCTGATGGCTAGTGGGTAAATTACTTACATTAAAACTATACTCTTTGGGATAATAAAAATCTACACCCTTGCCATCGTTGGTTACCTTAAAATGAGAAAGGGTATCTATATATCTATCGCAAATATGTGTAGCAGGTAAAAAATTGAGTTTCAATTTTGCATACAACCATTTTTCTAAGCTCAATTTCTTATAAGCAAAAACAGGAACACCGAGCGCCCTTTTAATCTTCCAAGTTCTAATATTATGATGTAAGTCAATAATATAATCAAAGTGAATTTCTTTTAAAGCACTAATAGTTTCATTGATATTTTCATCAAAAAAATGACAAACATCAATATGGGGATTACCTATGACCAAATCTTTCATTGAAAGCTTAGTCAAAAAATGTATTTCAACACCTGGTATTTGATTTTTAGCACATCGAATGGCCGGTGTAGTTAGAACTATATCACCAATAGAGGAGAATCGTATAAATAATAAACGCATAATTAAATATGACTAGGGTAATTCTTGATCTACCTCTAAATAATCTAAATCCTTATGATAAGTTTCTTCAGTAAATACAAATGCTAAAAGAGTAATAATCATCACTGTAGCACCCGTGAAAATGCCACTTTGTACAATATTCCATCCCTTAGTTTTTTGTAATATATCTAAGAATAAAAAATTAATGAGAGGCAAAGCTCCTCTTACCATATTGGGTATAGTAGTGGCTGCAGTGGCTCTTAAATTGGTACCAAATTGCTCTGCTGCCATCGTATTAAATATAGCCCAATAACCAGTACTAAATCCTAAAAAACCACAAATAGCATACATCGTATCATCGGAATTATTGAATTTGCTAAAAAATAAAATCATTCCAAGAATACTGAGTGCATAAAATACTAGTAGGGCTTTTTTTCTACTTTTAAAATATTGACTTACATAACCAATAAGCAAATCGCCCAAAGCAATACCCACATAAGCAAACATTACCGACTTACCTGAATCAATCAAATTTTTTCCATACAGGGTGGATGCAAATTTATTACTATAATTAACCATCACCCCAATAACAAACCAAGTGGGTAAGCCAATGAGTATGGCTTTAGTGTATTTTGAAAAGCGTTTAAATGAGGTAAAAAAAGATAAAAAATTTCCTTTTGAAATTGAAGACATCTTCGCCGATTCAAACATAAAGGATTCTGCCACTTTCACTCTTAATATCAAAAGAAAAAACCCAAGTACCCCACCAATCTGGTAACATAATCTCCAATTAGATGTAGCTTTAAAAGTAAAATAAGCAAAAACAGCACCAAATAATCCCACACCTGCCACCATTGAAGTACCAATGCCTCTTTTATCTTTGGGAAGCATTTCAGAAACAAGAGTGATACCAGCCCCCAATTCACCTGCTAAACCAATACCTCCTATAAATCGACAATAGGCATATTGGTCTACCGTTTGAACAAAAGAAGTTAAAAAATTCGCAGCTGAATAAAGTACAATAGATCCAAATAAAACTTTTAATCTTCCTTTTTTATCCCCCAAAATACCCCATACAATTCCACCTATTAATAAACCAGACATTTGCCAATTAATAATATGTGCACTATCTACAATAATGGTTTCAGTAGTGGATCCCAAGCTCATCACACTGGGTTGTCTTACAATGGTGAATAGTAGTAAATCATACACATCTACAAAATAGCCTAAGGCAGCAACAAAAACTGGTAACGATAATAATCCTATTTGTTTCTGGGTGGTCATAAGCTTTAAAGGTTAATATATTTTAAATTATTTTTTGGTTTTGTGTCTTAACACTTCAATTATTACTGGAGCAGTAGTAACCAACACGATGCCTAATACAATTACTTCTAAATGTTTTTTTAAATCGAATTGAAAATGATTTAAAATATAAGACTGTAAAAAATGACCCGCACAAAGCATAGAAGCTACCCAAGCCAAACAACCCACAAAATTAAAATATACAAACTTAGCTTTATCCATTTTCACAATACCTGCTACAATGGGAGCGAAAGTTCTAACAATGGGTATAAATCTTGCAATAACAATAGCCCTTCCTCCGTGTTTTTCGTAAAATTCTTGTGCTTGTACTAAATATTTTTTCTTGAAAAATAAATTTTCTTTCCAATCATACATAGAAGGCCCTACATAATTACCAATTCGATAGCCTACATAATTACCAATAATACCTGCAAGAGATATAAAAGAAAAAAGTATCAATAAATTTATCCATTCATTGTCACTCGCAAAAATTTGAGCGGCCAAAGGAGCGCTATAAATACCTGCTACAAAAAGTAAACTATCGCCGGGCAAGAAAAAACCAAAGAATAAACCTGTTTCTGCAAATACTACAAATAACAATAACCAAAGACCCCCATTTTCAATATAATATTGTGGTTGTAATAATTGACTCCAATGAAAAGCATCTAAAATTGTCATCATTGATAAAAAATTTATGCTTGCTCTTGATGATCCAATGCTCCCTCCCAATGACTCACCACAGTGGTTGCTAAACTGTTACCCAAAACATTGGTGGTAGACCTAAACATATCACAGAAATGATCTATGGGTAATATTAAAGCAATTCCTTCTGGAGGTATATGAAACATAGCGCAGGTAGCAGTTACTACTATTAAAGAAGCGCGAGGCACCCCTGCTATTCCTTTACTGGTTAACATTAAAACAAGTAACATTGTTAATTGTGTTGCAAGATCAATTTGTACACCATAAGCTTGTGCAATAGCCATACTTGCAAAAGTCATATACATCATACTTCCATCTAAATTAAAAGAATAACCTAAGGGAAGAATAAATGAAACTATTTTATCCTTACATCCAAAACGCACCAACTCTTCAGATAATTTAGGAAATACCGCCTCACTGCTAGTGGTACTAAATGCAATTACTAAAGGAGTGGTTATGCGTTTTAATAAGGTAGGAATTCTTTTACCTAAAATTAAAAACCCAACGCCCAATAAGAAAATCCATAGCACCCCAATTCCCATTAAAAAATACATTAAATACTTTCCATAAAAAGCAAAAATGGCTAAGCCTTTACTTGCAATAACTGCCGCAATAGCTCCAAAGACACCCAGTGGTGCAAAATTCATAACATAGCCCACCATTTTTAAAATTATATGTGAAACAGTTTCTAATGCTTTAATAAAACCCTTAGCTACATCTCCCATAGCGGCTGCCGCAACTCCAAAGAAAATACTAAAAATAACTATTTGTAAAATTTCATTATTAGCCATAGCCTCAAACATACTTTTAGGAAAAACGTGTTCAACGAAATTGGACAAACTAAAAGACTTAGTATTGCCCAGTAAATCTTTGGCACCATTGGTATCAGCATTATTTAATGCAATACCTTCTCCTGGTTTAAAAATATTCACTAGCACTAGTCCAATTAATAAGCTAATAAGAGAGGCAGAAATAAACCACAACATTGCTTTACCTCCTACTCGACCCACTGTTTTTAAATCTCCCAATTTAGCAATGCCCACCACTAGTGTTGTGAAAACAAGCGGGGCAATAATCATTTGTACTAAACGCAAAAAAATAGTGGTGAGTAATTTGCTGTTTTTAGCAAACACACTTATTGTATCAGTATTATAATTTTCGTGAATATAATAGCCTAAAATAGCACCAGCTATCATAGCAATTACAATGTAAATAGTAAGTTTATTAGATTTTTTCATTGAAAAGTAATTACTGCAATATAAGACTTAAGTATTAAAAAAATAAGCAAAAAAAGGGGTCATTTTCCTCAAAAATATAGCTTGATTTTGCAAAAAATGTACTATTTTCCAAGATAAATTGAAACTACTACAAACCAATAATTATGAGTTTATTTAGAAAAAAAGATTTGTCAACAATGCTTGCCCAATCGGAAGATGGTGGCAAGGGTTTAAAACGCACTTTAGGCGCTGGAAATTTAGTAGCCTTAGGAGTGGGTGCCATTATTGGCGCAGGTTTATTTGTGAGAACAGCTGCCGCCGCGGGTCAGGCTGCAGGACCAGGTGTAACATTATCTTTTATTGTTGCAGCAGTGGGTTGTGCCTTTGCTGGTTTATGTTATGCTGAATTTGCTGCAATGATTCCCATTTCAGGAAGTGCTTATGCTTACTCCTATGTAACAATGGGAGAAACTGTAGCTTGGATAATAGGTTGGGCGCTCATAATGGAATATGCATTAGGAGCTGCTACTGTCTCTATTGCTTGGAGTGAATATTTAAATAAATTATTAGGAGGAGGTATACCGTATGAATGGAGTCACTCTCCACTGGAAAGTATCACCGATGCTTCCGGTATAGTTCATCATGGAATGATTAACGCTCCTGCTTTAGCCATTCTATTAATGTTAACCTTACTTTTAATTAAAGGCACGCAAGAGTCTGCTTTTGTAAATGCACTAATTGTGTTTATCAAAGTGGCAATTGTATTATTATTTATTTTCTTAGGTTGGCAATTTATTCGTCCAGAAAATCATACCCCCTATTTAATTCCAGCAGATCAACCACCAGTGGTGGATGCATCTGGTAAAGTTATTGCCGATTATTCAAGCGTATTTAAACACGGATGGGGTGGTGTATTAGGTGGAGCCGCTATTGTATTTTTTGCCTTTATTGGTTTTGATGCAGTATCAACAGCAGCTCAGGAAGCCAAAAATCCTAAAAGAGATATGCCTATTGGTATATTAGGTTCCTTAGTGGTTTGTACTATTTTATATATTTTATTTGGACACGTTTTAACAGGTGTTGCCAATTGGAAAGACTTTGTAGATCCACTAAAGGGTCGTGAAGCTTCTGTAGCCTATGCCATCTCTACTTATATGCAAGGTTATGGTTGGTTAGCGACTGCAGTAACGGTGGCCATCTTAGCAGGATTTAGTTCTGTTATTTTAGTAATGCTAATGGGACAGTCTCGTGTATTTTACTCAATGGCCAATGATGGTTTACTTCCAAAAGTATTCTCTGATTTACATCCAAAATTTAGAACACCCTATAAATCAAATTGGATTCTTTTTGTATTTGTAGGTGGATTTGCTGCTTTTATTCCAGGAAATGTAGCGGGCGATTTAACTTCCTTTGGAACTTTATTTGCCTTTGTATTAGTGAGTGTGGGAATTTGGATTTTACGCAGAAAATCACCTGAAATGGATCGTCCTTTCAAAACACCATTAGTTCCCTTAGTGCCTATTTTAGGAGCCATTATTTGTTTAGCAATGATATTTGCTCTTGATGCGCAAACACTAAAAGTGGCTTTTAGCTGGATGGCTATAGGCCTAGTAGTTTACTTCCTTTATAGCAGAAATCACAGTAAGCTGAACGCATAATTTTAGTTTATTTATAAATTAGAAAAGTCCTCTCGCCTACTCGGGGGGACTTTTTTTTCTTATTTTTGCAGCTCTTAAAATACATCACTATGGGAAGAATATTTGAAGTTAGGAAAGCTACTATGTTTAAAAGGTATGATAGAATGGCTAAGCAATTTACCCGTATAGGTAAGGAAATTGTGATTGCTGTAAAAGCCGGTGGCCCTAACCCAGATGATAACCCTGCTTTAAGAAGATGTTATCAAAATGCCAGAAGTGTGGGTATGCCCAAAGACCGTGTGGAAGCAGCTATTAAAAGAGCTATGGGTAAAGACACTAGCAATTACGAAGAAATTTTATATGAGGGTTATGCCCCCCACGGTGTGGCATTAATGGTAGAAACTGCTACAGATAATCACGTAAGAACAGTGGCCAATGTAAAAAGCCATTTTAATAAAGGCAATGGCACTTTAGGTAATTCAGGTAGTGTAAGTTTTCAATTTAAAAAAATGGGCGTATTTAATTTAAAGCCTGAAGGTTTGCATATGGATGAATTAGAATTAGATTTAATTGACCACGGCTTAGATGAATTAGGAGAGAGTAATGATGAAAATGGTGATCCCATTTTAGTATTACGCTGTGCTTTTACCGATTTTGGTAGTTTACAAAAAGCTTTAGAAGATAAAAATATTCATCCCATTAGTGCACAATTAGAATGGATTCCCACTACTACAGTTCCTGTAACAGATGAGCAAGCAGAAGAAATTAGTAAATTAATTGATAGATTAGAAGAAGATGAAGATGTAAATAAAGTTTTTCATAATATGGGTTAGTCTTTTTATATTTTTTTATGCATTTTATTACCCTACTACTTTTATTGAACACTCATTCACCTATCACAAAAGATTCTTCTAAAAAAGCTTTTAATATTTATAGCCTAGCAATTACAACCCCATTAGCTGCTAATTATTATACCTCTACCACTTCATTTTTCTGTAATACAGAAAGAACTATTGAGAAAAAAACAAAATTGAATTTAAAATTTAGATTGGGCTCTGTAGAGCAAACACAAAAAATGGAAGGCTATAATTTATCTAGTAAGAATCCCTAAAAAAAACTCCCTAAAAAAACAACTAAATAATTACTTGCTTCTTTATTCTGCAAGCATTTCGTTAACAACATCAATAATCTCTTCCGTATTGGGTTTAGAGAAATAATCGCCATCACTTCCAAATGCAGGACGATGTGCTTTTGAACTTAAAGTTCTTGCTGAAACATCTAACCAACGGTAACCTCCTTGTAATTCAATAACCTGTTGATACATATAAGCACTAGCACCTCCTGGTACATCTTCATCCACAAATAAAATTCTATTGGTTTTCTTTAATGAGGCTAAAATTTGATGATTGATATCAAAAGGTAATAAGGTTTGTACATCAATAATTTCACAATCAATACCCATAGCCATCAATCTGAGCGCAGCATCTTCTACAATTCTTAAGGTAGATCCATAAGACACAATAGTTATATCCTCCCCTTCTTTTAAAATTTCTGGCTTTCCCAATGGCACGGTAAATTCAGTTAAATTGGAAGGCACTTTTTCTTTTAATCGATAACCATTCAAACATTCAATTAATAAAGCTGGGTCATTGCCTTTTAATAAAGTATTATACATTCCTACCGCTTGCACCATATTTCTTGGCACACAAACATACATTCCCCTTAAGGCGTTTACTATAACGCCCATAGGAGATCCACTATGAAATATGCCTTCTAATCGATGCCCCCTAGTTCTTATAATTACTGGACTACTCTGAATGCCATTACTACGATAATGTATGGTAGCAATATCATCACTTAAGGTTTGTAAACCATATAATAAATAATCGAGGTATTGAATTTCGGCAATAGGTCTAAGACCACGAAGCGCCAAACCGTGTGCCTGTCCCATTATAGATTGCTCTCTAATACCAGTATCAAAAATTCTATCCACACCGTGCTTTTTTTGCAATCCAGCAAAGCCCTGATTCACATCTCCAATACCCCCCAAGTCTTCACCAAATGCATAAACAGCAGGATGTTGTTCAAACAATTTATCAAAATATTGATTCAACACTTCATAGCCATTAACAACGGGTGCATTTTCAGCATAGGTAGCTTCTACTACAGAAACATTTAAAGCACTTTTAGGACCTTCATTATATAAATGCTGGCTATAAAAAGGTGCTTCTGCCTTTTTGTAATTAGTTAAAAATAATTGTATGGCTGCTGCGTTAGGATGTGTTGGAATTTTTTCCAATATTAAATTAACAGTTCTAAATATATCTCTTTTCAATGGTTCTCTACTCTGTACCAATTCTTGTAGTAAACTATTGGCAATAGCTATGTCAGAAGCATTTAAACCTTGTTGTATTAAAGTAACTGCTTCTTTAATTTTTTCTTTTACAGGCGCTAAGTATTTTTCCCAGGCTGCCAATTTTGAAGCGCGCGCCATTTGTTTTGCTTCCTGCTCTATCTCATCTAAAAAAGTATCAGTGGCTAATTCATTGTCAATAATCCATTCTCTCATCTTTTTATTACAATCCCAATTTCTTTCCCATTCTAAACGCTCCATTGGTTTATACCTTTCGTGGGAACCACTAGTGGAATGTCCTTGAGGTTGCGTGAGTTCTTGAATATGAAATACAACAGGCGTATGGGTAGCTCTGGTAAAACGAATACCTTCTTCAAAAGTTTCACAAAGAGATGCGTAATCCCAACCTTTTACTGTATATATTTTAATACCGTTGGTATTTTTTTCTTTTTGAAAACCTTTTAATACTTCAGAAATTGAACCTTTTGTAGTTTGTAAAGCAGTGGGTACAGATATTCCATAGCCGTCGTCATAAATAAACACTGCTAAAGGAACTTGTAATACTCCTGCTGCATTGATAGCTTCCCAAAAATGACCTTCAGAAGTACTTGCATCACCAATGGTGCAAAAACAAACTTCATTTCCGTTATTACTTAAATGCGAAAAGGCCTCTTTATTTTTGGAATTTCTAAAAAGTTGAGAAGCAAAAGCTAAACCCAAGCCACGCATCATTTGACCAGCTGTGGGAGCTATATCAGCTGAAATATTATAAGCTTGTGTTAAATTTTGCCACTCTCCTTTTTCATCTACAAAAGCAGTAGCAAAGTGGGCGTTCATATTTTTGCCTCCGCTAAAAGGATCGTTGTGTACATCTGAATACAATTGAGAAAAATAATCTTCTACATTCGCCACTCCTAGCGCAAACATAAAAGTTTGGTCTCTATAATATCCGCTTCTAAAATCTCCTTTTTGAAAAAATTTTGAAAGTGCAATTTGAGCTACTTCTTTTCCATCCCCAAAAATGCCAAACTTGGCTTTCCCTGTTAAAACTTCTCTTCTACCCAACAAACTTACCTCTCTGCTAATTATAGCTAATTTATAATCAGCAATAACGGAGTTCCGAAATGCATCAAAGGAGAGCATGTCTTGGGCAGATACAGCTTCAAGGGTGGATTCCATATAACAAAAATAGGGGTCAAAATGCATAAAAAGTACAATCACAACTAAAATCACCCAATTAGTGAAATTTCAATAAATTCGTTATCCTGAGGAAGCAAAAAACTGCACAAAATCCCCTCTCATTATATTAAAATTTAAACAATGAAAACTCAATTACTTATTCTCAGCTTACTATTTACAGTAGCAGGTTTTACACAATCCAACATACATTTTACCCAAACAAGTTACAACTATGGCAAAATAAAAAAGGGGGTACATAAGTCAGTACTATTTAGTTTTACCAATGAAGGTGCTAAACCAGCCGTGATAGAATTTGCTACCGCAGAATGTGGTTGTACCCAACCAGAGTATAATCAAAGCCCCGTTTTAAAAGGTCAAAAGGGCACTATCAAAGTAACTTATACTGCACCTAATGAAGGTGTATTTAAAAAAAGAGTGACGGTTAAATTTGCAGGAGAAAAAGCAGTGACAGAATTAATAATTGAGGGAGAAGTGGTATTAAAATAATTAACCCTCCATCAAAATAATAAGTCCTCCCCAAAATAATAAACCCTCCACCAAATGGCAGAGGGTTTATGCATATCTTATATTTTAAGAATACTAATTATTAATCAATATCCCAGAAAATACGAGTAGCTAAAGGATCGATAGTTCCTTGTGCATTCACATTAGCTCCATTAGAACCTAATTCAGTTCCAGGATACCACAAGCGTAATGGACGAGCAGTACCTACATAGTTCTTAGAGTTAGGTGTAACAGGATAATTGTTCTTACGGTATTCAGACCAAGCTTCTAAACCATTGAAATAAGCAACTGCAATCCATTTTTGATATGCAATGGTATTTAATTTATTAGTAGAGGCTGTAAAATCACAATCTTGCTTACCATTGGTTAATAAAGCTGTTGCATAAGCAGTATTGGCTCCAATAGCACGGAAGTTTTGTTTTACACCTTCTTCATAGTAAGATTGAGCGGTTCCAGATAAATTAACAGAAGCACCATATCGTTGCTTAGCTTCCGCCAAGTTTAATTGAACTTCAGCAGCAGTCATAATTACAACTGGTCTGTTATATTGACCTCTTACTAATAATACAGGACCTACAGCAGAACTAGTAGCAGGTAAATAACCAGCGCTAGAACCAAAAGGTACACCTACATAGTTGGCAGCAATTTCTGGTTTAAGACTTACTCCAGGATTCGCTAAATCTTCGTTACCTGGTGCATAAGCGAAACGCTTTAAACGGAAAGTATCGGCATTTTTCACTAATTCATTCACCATAAATTCTGTGATTCTTGGCCAGTTATTATTTGCTACTCTTGCACCTGTTTCAGTATAACCGTATAAGTTATAGATAGGGTTAATTTGACCAGCAGAAGCTACATAACCTGGGTTTGATCCCACTTCAGCTCCAGTAATGAAACCAGAACCTTCTGCTACAATTTTATTAATCTCAGCTGTAATATAAGCATCTCTTCCGCTCACTCTTGCTTGACGCATTAAAATACGCAATTTCAAAGAGTTGGCAAATTTAATCCAGCTAGCATTACTTCCTTTGAAAATGATATCTGAACTTGAGTAAGTGCTTGCAAAAGCATTTGCTTTTAAGTCTTTGATAGCATCATCTAATAAAACAATTAAGCCTTCATATACTGTTTTTTGATCATCAAATTTAGGAGCTAAATTTCCAACGCCCTTTAAGGCCTCAGAAAATGGTATATTACCATATAAGTCTACCAATTTTTGATAATTGAAGGCCTGCATAATTTTAGCAGGTCCTTTTAAATAATCTTGACTATACTTAGTAGCATTGTCAATTACATACTGATAATCATAAAGATTATCGTAAGTGTTATCCCAATAGTTAAAATCACCATTAGTAAAAGCATAAGAGAACAAGGTAGTGGAAATGATATAACCGTTGGATTGTGTCCAATGACCAGACCAGAACATACCTACTTCATTAGGGGCAACCATATTGGCTGCAGTAGTATTTATTGCATTCGCTAATACGTATGCAGGTGTTGCAGTTGGTAATGAGTTAGGGTTGGTATTGACATTAAGATAGTCTTTTTTACAACCTGTTCCCACAAGTACCAAAAACGCGGCGATATATAATTTATTTAGTTTCATATCTATTGTTTTAGTGTGTGGTTATTAAAAAACAAAATTTAAATTAATACCATATTGACGCACTGGAGGAGTTTGTAAGGTATTAGAAATACCCGAACCGTTTCCAGTTGTGTAACTGAACTCTGGATCAGTAAATTGGTTTTTGCTGTCAACTATGGTGAATAAGTTTCTACCATATACTGCTACATTAGCAGCACTGAAAACTTTTGTTTTCTTCACAAGTGCACTTGGCAATGTATATGATAAATTAACATCTCTTAATTTAATAAACCAGGCTGGAGCAACGAAGTTCTCAGAAATTAAACGATAGTTGTTTACCCAAAGAGCATACTCTGGTTCACGAACGTGAACTGTTGTATTGGGAACATCTTTTCCAGTAGTAGGATCTATATAATAAGAGTTAGGGAAGATTTGGTCACCTCTGTTAGAAGTCCAAGCACCAGAACCTGTGAAGGTCATTTGACGACCAAGGTCAGAATACATTACGTTTCCACCACGGTATTCAAAGTTAAATGCTAAACGGAATTCTTTATAAGAGATAGTTGAACCCAATCCCACCATATCTCTAGGTAATGTACCACCACGAGCAGTAAGAGCTGTATTTTGAACTGGATATCCAGTAACTGGACTTACTCTTCTCATACCTGATCCATCAGTTGAATAGAAATAACCATTGGTTTTAAGTATAGGGAAGCGTTGTCCTAAAATTACATTAGAAGTTGCATAAGAGTAACCTCCGTAAGCAAATTCAGATATACCAGGATATAAATCAACTACTTTGTTATCGTTGTATGAGTATTTAACATTGAAATCCCATTTAACTTTTGTATCTCTTAAAATTTGAACTTTTAAATCGGTTTCATAACCCCAGTTATCCACTTGACCCACATTAATTAACAAGTTAGAGAAACCAGTTGAATTTGGAATCTTAACTGTTAATACTTGACCAATTGAATTTTGTTTGTACCAAGAAACATCTAAGTTCACTCTGTTATTAAACATACTTAACTCAGCACCTACCTCTGTGGCAGTTACAAACTCTGGTTTTAAATTAGCATCAGGTAAAGTGTTTCCTACTGTCAAACCTACGTTGTTACCATAAGGGTAATTAGCACCATTTGCGTATGAAAGATCTAAACCATACAAAGGAATATTGTCATTACCATTTTTGTTATAAGAAGTACGCAATTTAGCATAGTTCAAAGTATTGCTCTTTAAACTTGGAAAGGCGTCTGTAACAATAAATGATAAGGCAGCTCCATAATACAAGTAAGAATATTGATTTGCACTTCTAGTTGGCTTAAAGAAACGAGAAGTTGCATCATAACGAGCAGTAAGGTTTAAATTTAACCACTCCATATTTTTCAAATTAGTATTTAAGTCGGCATAGTAACCAAATTTACGCTCAGTGGTATTTGATTCACCACCACCTAAATTACCTTGTCTATTGGAAACGTTGTAAACATCAGGTACCACAATTGAACTTGATGATACTGTTATAGATTTAGTATAGCGTTGGTATAAGCTGTAACCTAAAGTCAATTTATTTTGAAAATTAGCTACATCTTTTTGAATACGCGCTTGGAATTCATTATTCACCACATTTTCAGTAGTTGAATAATCTGATACAGCACCTAGGATATCACTAATAGCACGGTAGATACCAGGATAGTCATCAGAATGCGCCCAAGCAGCAGGTATATAAGCACTATTTTTTGCCCAATCAGAATATGTGAATTTCTCTGTAGTGTTTTTACCTGTACGAGAGTTGTTCATTATACCTAATCTATCATATAATTGTAACCAAGGAAGTGCACGATAAGTAATATCAAAGTTTCCAGAGATATTAGCATCTTTATATTTAGCACGGTTAATATCCTTATTAAAATAAGGGTTATTATAATAGTCATTATAGTAACCATTAGGATTTGCAAAAGGATTCGTTCTCCAGTTTCTCATAGTAGTTAAATCTACCCAAGAAGCTGTGTTAATTATATCATTTTGGAAATCTGAAGTAGTTCTATCATAGTATGCTTGAGTTAAAGCAGCGTTGAAACTAGTTGAAACTTTACCGTATTCTTTGGTTGATTTAACACGCACACCAGTTCTATCGCTTAAATCACCAGGAACAATACCATTGATTTTATTATTCTCTACTGATAAGTAATAACTTGAATTTTCATCACCTCCTTGGAAACTTGCTTGGTGATTTTGTGAAATTCCCACATCAAAGCTTCTTAAACGAACATCTTTAACATTAGAATAGGGAATCACTAAACTAGATCCATCTTGTAAAACACGACCTGCTATACGCAAACTTCCATCATAAGCATCACCATATTGTTGGTTTTCATATGGACGCCAGTTTAATTTAGCACGGTTTTCAGGACTAGGATCATAACCAGCTTGACCATATACTAAAGGATAGTATTGTGAACCAGAACCATATTTATCTTGGAAAGCTGGTAAGAAACTTACTTGTTCAAAGTTGGTAGTATTAGTGTAAGAAACTTTTAATTTTCCTTTAGAACCTTGTTTAGTGGTAATAACTAAAGCACCGTTAACACCCGCAGATCCGTACAATGTTGCAGCTTGACCACCCTTAAGGATAGACACATTTTCAACATCATTAGGATTGATAAGCGCTAATGCAGTAGAAGTAGTTTGCATACCATCAATAACTACTAAGGCTTCATTGTTTCCAGTTAATGAACGATAACCACGCAATACCACTTTCACTGAAGGGTCAACGCTATTATTCACAGTATACACCGCCAAACCAGAAACCTTACCTGCAAGGGCTTGAGTTAATTGAGGTGAGTGGCCTACTGTAATTTCATCATTAGAAACTTTAGCATAAGAATATCCGATTTCTTTTGATTTCTTACGGATACCTTGCGCAGTAACAACTACATTTTCTAGTTCATCAACTTGATGATTCAAAGTAATGCTTAAAGTAGTACTGCTAGCTTTCACTTCAACAGAAGCAAAACCTGTGGCACTTACTTGCAAAGTAGCATTTGCAGAAGCATTAATTTTGAAGTTACCTTTTTCATCAGCAACTACTGCTGAAGTTTGTCCCTTAACTTTCACTGTTGCATAAGAAACAACGGCACCTTTTTCATCTTTCACCGAACCGGTTACTGAACGAACTTGGGCATTCGCTGTAATCAAACTGCATAAAACAGCTAAGAAGAGAGAGGATAAAATTTTCTTCATTTGCTTTAATTTTTAATTTTCTAGGCGTGAAAACTACGAAAAATTGCTTTAAATGTTAATAAATAGTTAAGGAATATTTTAAAATAATTCAATTAGATATAAATTTTATAAAATATAATATTAAAATACAATAAAATATATATTAAAATTAATTTTATTATTATATAAATTAGGCCAACATTTTTTTAAAAAAGTATTCATTTTCAAATATTTAAGCATATTCTTACCCCATTTAAATTTGAAAAAATCTACATTTAACTCCTAAATAAAATCAAATGCGCCGTCGCCAATTTTTAAAAAACAGCTCCTTATTAGCAGCTTCAAGTTTAGTAAGTACCCAAAGTCTATTTGCTCAAAATGGTTTAATTGATAAAGTTGGCCTTGGCTTATTTTCTATTCCTAAAATACTCGACACAAATATGACGGCTGCCATTGAACTTATGGCATCATTGGGCTACCAGGAATTTGAAACATTTGGACCTTATAGTTTTAGTGCGGAAAAAGCAAAAGCTTCTTGGGCAAAAGTAACACCTCAATTAGGTTTTAGCGGAAGTGGGTTTTTTGGAAAATCAACTACTGAATTTAAAAAAATTATCAAAGCCAATGGCATCAGTGTTCCTTCTATGCACACCGACTTAGAAACTTTGTCAACCAAAATGGGAGCATTGGCAGAAGCAGCCAATGAGCTAGGCGCAAAATATGTGGTGCTACCTGCCATTCCTGAAGAAGAAAGAAAAAGTTTAGATGATTATAAAAGACTTGCCGCACTCTTTAATAAAATTGGAGCTGAAGCAAAAAAATATGGTATTAGATATGCCTATCATAATCACGGCTATGGCTTAAAAAAAGTAAATGGCCGTATGCCTTTAGATATTATATTAGAACAAACCGATCCTGCTTATGTATTTTTTGAGATGGATTTATTTTGGACCTATGCAGGAGGCGCCGATGCTATTAGTTTGTTGAAAAACAATAGTGGTAGATATAAAATGATGCATATAAAAGATATGAAAGAATCAAAACATTTTGAAGGCAACGGAGACAATGCCTCTGAATGGATTCCCCTATTCCCATACATTGCCAACGCTGGGGAAGGAATATTTGATTTGCCTAAAATAATTAAAACTGCCAAAGACAATGGTATGGAACATTTCTTTGTAGAACAAGATAAAGTTGATCACCCAGAAATAGCACTTAAGAAAAGTTGTACTTATTTAAAAAGCTTATAAGTAAAAAAAGCTTTTAATGAAGGCTATTTTAATTTTTAATATTTAATTTATTAGAGTAGCTTTTTTAAATTATACATTCCCCTACACTTTTCTTTCATTAAATGAAAAGTGGCATCAGACAATCTAAAAGAACCTACTATCTCATAGCCCATTTTGGAATAAAATTGCAGGGCTAAACTAGCACTGTCCATAGCTTTTAAAAAAATATATTTTTTCTGATAAGACCTTGCTATTGCTGCAACATAATTCATTAAATAAGCTCCTAATCCTTTTTTCACAAAGTTGATATCTATATAAATTCGCTCTAGTTCGAAACCCTCTTTTTTATTGTCTCCTTCCAAAGCGGCATCAATATTCAATTTTAAATAAGCCACCGCCTTGTTTTTGTAATAAACTATATAATGTAAGCAGTTTTTATCTTCTATCTCGATTTTAATTTTTTCAGTTGGATAGGCATATTCATTCATATACCAATCCATTCCACCCTCTAACCATAAATGAGCGTAGTGTTGTACATAAATGGATTTAGCAAGCTTACTTAAATCTTCAGCAGCATTACTATTAATTTTTTTGATTTCTATAAATTCCAAACAAATTTACTTTTTAAATATTTACTCCTTAGATAGTTTCTCCTTAGATAGTTTACTTTTTAGATATTTCACTCCCTAAATATTCTACTCCTTAGATAGTTTACTTATTAGATAGTAATTTTTCTTTTTCTAGCAACCACTTCCCACTCATCTATTACTTTATGATCATTGACCACTATTGCGGTGTCGTATAATGCAACAGTAGGACAAATATGAACTGGTACTCCAAACCAAACATCACCTACTTTATACTTTGTAGCATCGGGCACTTTAACTACTAAATGTTCTTCACTTTGTCCAATAGGTTCAGCGTTGTGTGCATTTAAAAAATGTACTCTAGGCAATGGATTTTCTGCCGCAACAGCCTTGTGTCCTAAGTCGGTACAAAGGGTATGATTGTCAATGATGGAGATAATTCTGCAGACAACTAAACAAGCAAATTCAAATGGCAAATCAGGAAATAAATTTTTATAGCCCCAATCCCAAAAAACAAAAGTACCTGGGCTTACTTGCATATCTTTTCTTTTTATATGACCAGAGAAAGAACAAGAACCTGCCATAATTAATGCCAGGGGGTATTTTGCAACAGATGCTAATTTTTTTCTTAGTTCATTGGCATTTTCAAAAACTTCGTCGGTCATTTTATTTCTAGTGGGTATGTCGGTTTCTCTAATATGACCATCATAACAATGAAGCCCAATTATTTTTATTGCAGGTAAACTGGCGCAAGCATTAAATAAAGCAATGGCTTTATCAGTCATAATACCCGATCTATTCATACCAATATTAACATCTATATATACCTCCATTATTATTTCTGCTTGATGCATAATTACTGAAACTGAATTTGCCGTTTCAATATTATCAATCAAGCAAGCATACTTTGTGTCAGGAAATTTTTTTACAAGGGCAACCAATCTATCTAATTTGGGACCCATTAACTGATGCGCAATTAAAACATTAGGTGTTTTTAAATTGCCAAGCATTTCAGCCTCAGCAATAGTGGCACATTTATAATTATGAATTTTTTTATCCAACATCATTTGACAGACTTCTGCAATTTTATTGGTTTTAATATGTGGCCTTAATTGGTCCACTTCTCCACCTACCATATCAATGAGTGCATCAATATTTTTTTGTGCCCTTGATGCATATACAACCAAAGAAGGAGAATCTATTTTTTCAATCGTATTTATTTCATACCACTGCATACAAATAATTTTTATGAATGTAATTCAAACATTGCTTCTATTTCCACTGGAATATTTCCAGGAAGAGAACCCATACCTACTGCACTTCTAACACCCACTCCATTATCGGACCCCCAAATGGAAGCAAACAATTCACTGCAGCCATTAATTATATAGGGATGTTTTTCAAAATCGTTGGTGCAACTTACCATACCCAAAACTTTAATCACTCTTTTGACTTTATTTAAAGAACCCAAATTAGCTTTAATGGTGGCTATAATGGCTAAACCCACTTGTCTTGCAGCTAATTTACCCTCATCCATACTAAGATTATCTCCCACTCTTCCTACTATTAAAGAACCATTTTCTTGCACTGGCCCGTGTCCAGAAACCAGACAATGATTGCCATCCACTAACAAGGGTTTATACACACCCAATGGTTTGGGTGCAGGAGGTAAGGTTAATCCTAATTTCGCAAAGTTTTCTTCTGGCGTACTCATCTTATTAAATTTTAGTTATTTATAAAAAGTAGTTTAAGTATAGTATGCTAATGGTATTTGTAAAATAAATTAGTAATAGTTGAAAAATTAAAGTGGTTTAATCATTATATTTTTAAAATAAATAGGTGCACCTGCGTGCTTTCCTTGTAAACCTATATATCCGTGCAATGCTAAACCTGACATAGGATTATACAACCAAGCAGGAATTTTAGTGCCATCAGGATTTATTTTACTAGAAGTAAAATTATCCATATTACACTCATTCACTACATCACCATTCAATTCAATTTTGATATTTTTATCGATACAAGTAATGGTATAATGATTCCACTCTCCAGGTTTTTTTAAATTTTTATGCGTAGCAGGTTGATGTCCAAAAATGGCAGCACATTGCCAACTAGGTTCGGCCTTACTCCAAGTGGTGGAATAATCATCGGCAATTTGTATTTCCACTGAATGGGGTATCCATTCTTTGGTTTCTGTAGCGTGTACAATAACCCCACTATTGGTTCCATCAGCAGTTTGAAAATCTAGATCTAAAATAAAATTATCATACATCTCTTTACTCCAAATACACTCATCTTTTGAAGCCGTTAAAATGCCACTAGAATCTTTCCATATAGATGGATTGAATTGAGCATTTTCTAAATTTTTTCCAAATAAATTTTTCCAGCCTTTTTTATGTGTATTAGGATAATTCTCCTGAGCACTTACACTGGTAAGAGACAGAACAAGCATTGTAAATAAAAGACTTAGGTATGGTTTCATTTTATTTAATTTAGATTCAGCAATTCTTAAACCTTTAGAAGTTATATAAAATAGACATTTGGAATAGTTAAGTTAATACAAAAATGTGATTTAAGCTACTGATAAGCCAAAAATTCATTTATCAAAAAAAAGCTTCTGAAATGGGTAAATTAAAGCGGATTGCTTAATTTTCTAATCTAAAAATATACTATGCGTAAACTCATTCAAACACTATTTTTATTGATGCCTTTATGGGCGTTAAGTCAGCAAAAAGCAAATTACTCTTTAGCCGCTCGTTTCTCTCCCAAGAAATTAGATAAAATGATTTTTTCTTTAGCAGTAGATCCTCATTGGCTTAAACAATCTAATAAATTTTGGTATACTTATGAAACTAGTGAAGGTAAACAATGGAATATAGTAGACCCCTTGAAAAACGAGAAAAAAGCTATGTTCAATAGAGATAAACTTGCTGCTGAATTAACAAAAATTATCAAAGATCCATTCGATGGACAGCACTTACCTATTGATTCTATTAAATTTATAAAAGACGAAAACTGGATTCAGTTTGAAGTAAAAAGTACCCTTGAAATAAATAAAGATGAAGAAATTAAAAAAGAAACAAAGCCAGAAAAAATTAAAAAGACTTTCTACTTTGAATATAACTTAGTGACTGAGCAATTGAATGAATTAGTAGGATTTAAAAAACCAAAAAGAAAACCCAATTGGGCTAATATTTCTCCCGATGAAAAATTAATTGTTTTTGGAAGGAAAAATAATTTGTTTTATATGGATAAAACGAATTATGAAAAAGCTTTAAAAAATGAAGACGATTCTACTATTATTGAACACGCCATAAGCCAAGATGGAGAACCTAATTTTAGTTGGCATAGTGAAAGTGCTTATGGAGGTGGTGGAGAAACCAATGTGGATATAGAAAAAAATAAAAATAAAAGAAAACCTGTCTTTGCACTATGGAGCGAGGATAGCAAACATCTTGCTATTACCAAAGTAGATAATAGAAAAGTGAAAGACCTCTGGGTTATTAATAGTATTGCCGATCCCAGACCTACTCTAGAAACATATAAATATTGGATGCCTGGCGAAAAAGAAGCACCTGTTGATCATTTAATGATAGTAGATATGACTTCTTTCACCTACAAAGAAATTAATGTGTCATTATTCAAAGACCAAGATATTGCTGTTTGGAACAAAACCAGCAATGTCAACACTAGAGACGATGATCATAAGCCTAGTATATGGTTGGGCACTAATGATAAATTATATTTATCTCGTACTAGTAGAGATTTAAAAAGAATTGACCAATGTACCGTAGATATTAATACAGGAGCTGTAAAAATTTTAGTAGAAGAAAATTTAAATACTTATGTAGAAATTAAAAAGCCTGGAATTATAAAAAATACTGAAGAATTTGTAGAATGGAGCGAACGAGATGGCTGGGCACATTTATATTTGTATGATAAAGAAGGAAAATTAAAAAATCAAATTACACAAGGCCCTTGGCACGTGGAGGATATTGTAGCTATTGATGAAGAAAAAAGAGTAGTTTATTTTTCTGCTAATGGAAAAGAAAATGTAAATGCCACTACCAAAGAAGACCCCTACTATTTACATTTATATAAAGTGAATTTAGATGGAAGTGGTTTACAATTATTAAATGCTGGTAATTTCGATCATAGTTTTATGATGAACGACAAAAAAAGCTATTTTGTCAATACCAGCTCTCGCATTAATTCCACACCTATCTCCAGCTTATATTCCACCGATGGAAAAAAATTAATGGATTTAGAAACTGCCGACTTGAATTCTTTATTCGCAGCAGGATATAAATTTCCAGAAACTTTTAAAGTAAAAGCAGATGATGGTATTACTGATATTTTTGGTGTTATGTATAAGCCCTACGATTTTGATAGCACTAAAAAATATCCCATTATTGAATATGTATATCCAGGACCACAAACAGAGTCGGTAAATAAAAGCTTTAGTAAGGGTATGGATAGAATTGATAGATTGGCTCAACTAGGATTTATTGTAGTAACAATGGGTAATAGAGGCGGTCATCCTGCTAGAAGTAAATGGTATCATAATTATGGTTATGGCAATTTAAGAGATTATGGTTTAGCAGATAAAAAAGCTACTATTGAACAACTTGCAGATAAGTATAGTTTTATTGATAGAGATAAAGTAGGTATTCACGGACATAGTGGTGGAGGTTTTATGAGTACCGCTGCTATGTTGGTGTATCCAGATATATTTAAAGTTGCCGTTAGCAATGCCGGTAACCACGACAATAGTGTTTATAATAGATGGTGGAGTGAAAAACACAATGGTGTTAAAGAAAATATTTCTGAAAAAGGAGACACTACTTTTTTATATATGATTGATAAAAATCCCGATATAGCAAAAAATTTAAAAGGAAAATTATTACTCATACACGGTGAGATAGATAACAATGTACATCCCGCCAATACGATTCGTGTGGTTAACGCATTAATTAAAGCGAATAAAAGATTCGATATGTTAATTCTTCCCACACAAAGACACGGCTTTGGTGATATGAACGAATATTGGTTTTGGAAAACAGCCGATTATTTTTCAAGATACCTTTTAGGAGATATGACAGAAAGACCCGTAGATATTGAGGAATTAAATAAAGAAATTGAAAGAAAAAAATAGTATTACTTGAAAAAGGCAGTATAATTAAAAAAAGACCTCTTGTAATAGAGGTCTTTTTTATAAGCTTAGATAATACAATTTATAATTTAATGGAACTCATCCCTCCATCTATAGAAAGTATTTGGCCAGTCACCCAACCAGAGGTATCGTTTAATAAAAATTCTACCGCATTGGCTATATCTGAAGGAGTACCAATTCTTTTTAAAGGATGCCTTTGCGCATTGGCCTCTATTTTTTGGTCCGAGTTTAATAAGCTAGCAGCAAGCGGTGTATTGGTTAAAGAGGGCGCTATACAATTTACCCTTATGTTGGGTGCCAATTCAGCAGCTAATGCTTTAGTTAAACCTTCTATGGCTCCTTTGGAACTTGCTACTAGAGAGTGAAAATTTAAACCCACTCGAACTGCTACAGTGGAGAATAAAACAATAGAAGCATTTTTGCTTTCTTTTAATTTAGGTAAGGCATTTTGAATTACTTTGACAGCCCCTACCACTTGTAAATTATAATCTTTTATAAAATCATCGGCGGGTATTCTATTAAAAGGTCTTAAACTTATAGCACCTGGACAATACACTATTCCTTGAATAGAGCTTGGTAAAAAATCTAAAGAAATGTTTTCGTCAAGAACATTTAAAGAATGAAAATGTATGTTACCCTGTATATTATTTTGTGCTATATTATTTTGAGATTCAGATTGAGGCTGATGAGTATGATAAGTAGCATACACTGTATGTCCAGCAGAAGCTAATTGATTGGTTACTTGTTCGCCAATACCCGAAGACCCTCCTACTACTAAAAATGTAGACATAAAATTTACTGAATGATTAAAAATTAATTATTCTTTCCACTCAATAGGAATGGTTATTTCATTTTTTCTGGCAAAAAATTGGAAAGGTGCATTATAGCCTAAGAAATTATAACCGCCAATAATTTTTATACCCTTCTGATTTAATAGGGTTACTAATTTGTCGGTGTATTCTTTAATCTTTTCATCATTAGCGTATCCGCCGAAACTAATGACTGCCTCATAAGATTCTTTTGATTGTTTAATTTGAACAGTTCCATCTTTAGGTTTAGGCAAATTAGATGCGTCGTATTTTTGAGGCATTACAAAACTCATCGCAGAACCATTATCACTCATCTCCATTCGAACTGGAGCAGTCATTGCGATACTTTTATTTTGGTCGTTGCCGCCAAAAATATAACCCGCTAGTTTTCTAAAACTGCTATTTGCTACCTGCTTGTAATTTGAACCACTAGATTGAACGGTAGCAAAAGTAGCTACAGGGTAAAATCTTATTTCAAATCCCTCTTCTACTTTAACCACTCTATATTTTTGAGTTTCAATACCTGATGCAGAAATGGCTCTAAATGATTGAAATACAATAAATACAACCCCAAGCCCAATAAAAAGATATATCATTTTCATAGATTATTATAACATATAATATCTAAGAAAGTTTAATAAAAACAGCTAATTTATTGTAAAGCAGACTTATTATTCAATGTAATTCACAACTTATTCTATGTACTTCACTACGCGTGTAAGCTTGCCGTCGATGTTCATACCCTCTAATACCAATTGTAGTTTACGGCTAATGTCATTATTATAAAATTCAATTCTTACCCTAGTGCTTCTTTTATTGGTGAGCACATAGGGGTTCCAATAAAGAGTAGTTCGATTGTCAGCTTCAAAACTAGCAGTGGGCTTATCATATTCAGGATTAAAAAATTCTTTAAAAACAGAATAGCCTCCTAGTACCATATTTTCCATCCCTTTACTATTTACATTACTTGATTTATTGGGTCCTCCTCTTTTTGTATAAATAGCAATGGCACCTCCACTTCCACCACCTCCTGCGCTAGAAGAACCAAAGAAAGGGGGTCTAATAGCTTTAATGTAGGCGATATCAACAATATTCATATTTTGAATCTGTTCAATAGGTGTACTAAATTCATCAACATAAAAATCGGTTTTTGATCCTCTCCAACTTGCAGAAGCTTGTGAACCCGCAATAGTAATACTCAATCCTGGAACTTTTGCTTGCAAATAAGTTAATATGTCAATAGCAGCAACAGCCACTCCATCAGAACTTAAATCAAAAGAAATTCCATCTCCCCCTGCAAAAAGGCCTTTAGCATATTTTTCTTCTAATAATTGAACCGGCGTTTTTGCTTTAGTCTTAACTACCACTTCAGATAAAGTAATAGAAGCTAATAATTTTTTTTGCTTCTCTTGTTCAAGTAAAAATGCATTTAGCTTAGCTCTGGCAATACTATCACTGGTGTAGGAAACTAAACCAGTGGGACTTACCGGTAGTGATGTAAACTCTTGTTTCAGTAATCCATTTTCAAATCGAACTACTGTTTGATTATCTAGCTTTGACTTACCATTCAATGAATAATAAATTCTTGAAGTATCATAATAAAAAACAGAATTATCTTCAAAGCTGCCATCTTTAGCCACTGGTACAAATAACATTTTTCTAGAACTATCTTTACCTAGTATAATTAAATTCAATAGTAAATTATCAGAAGATTTTAAAGCAGTTCCTCCATATAATTTTCCTGTAAGTTTCATTAATGCTGTCTCTTTGGGATACAGAAGCGTGGGCACTATTCCTGCTTTCATTTTTGTCCAATCAAACTTACGCCAACCATTGGTGAGCATTACTAAATCTAAATGTGCAGCCACCGAATCCGCATCGCTTGAAAAATAATAAGCTGGATTATATACTTTACCCTTAATCTCATTACTTAAAAGAAAATCGGAATAAATAGTTTGTTGATCGGGTGTAACAACAGATGCATCTGTAATAGATACAGACATATTTGCAGCAGCAGTATCTTTAACTGTTATTTCAAGAACATTTTTACCTCTTTTACTTGTATTAGCAATGCCTATATTAACATTTGCGTTGAACTCGTGTAAACGATTATTCACTAGTATAATTCTTTCAGCAAGAGGTACCCAATCGTTAGAAAATAAAGAAAATTGAACTATTCCAGTAGGTAATTCATCAATCGGTAAGGCGGCTTTTTGAACCTGTCGCTCTTCCCCTTTAAATTCAACAGTATAAATTAAGTGTTGATTTTGATGCACTAGCAGCCTCATATGTTTATAGGAAGTAGGCACTTCTATAGTTCTTTCCACTTGTGCATAGGCCTTTTCATTATCGGTAGTAATTTTTAATATCACTCCTTCTGCATATGCTGTTGGTAGTGGCGTTGAGCCTTTTTGTCCATTTTCGTCGGTCCAATTTAATTGATACTTCTCTCCCTCATTAGGCCTTATTTTGAATATGCCCATTCCATCGTGTTGCACTTTTAAAGTATCTATGACTTTATTTTTATCATTCACCACAAAGCCTTTAATAAACACTGGAACTCCAAAATTATTAGTGGCTTTAAATGCAATTTTACTTTGAAGTCCCTCTATGAAAGTTCCACCTTCAGCAAAAACATCTACCCTGGTTTTGCTCATCACATTTTTTGACTTTGCTACCACTCCATTATTGATAGGAATATTTTTTTCATATAAAAAGACACTATCCTCATTTAACATCCAGCGTGTAAAAGCTTTTACCCTTATAAAGTCGCCTTTATAATTAGCAGGTATTTCAAAACTACCTTTGGCCGAGGATTGGAATAAAGGTGCAGCCGTCTGTTTTATATAATTACCAATATTATCATACCAACTTACATAAACATTCTTACTCAAACTTGTCCATTCCATTCCCGCTAAAACATATAGCTTATAAAAAATTGTCTCACCACTATTATAGATATTTCTATCAAATTGAATATGTATTTTTTCGTGGGGATACTGTTCTTCATAAACATTCATTAAAGAATCAAAAACTTGTGCTTTGCTAACTATAGGCATACTAATGATTACAAAAAAAAGTACTACTAGTATTTTAGTTTTCTTGAAAGTTGAAAATGAAAAAATAGACATTTTAGAAAGATTCTATTTATAAATTATTTAGATTGACTTTTATTTTCTTTGAAATAATTAATGCTCATTACTACTAGAATTATAATTAACCCAAAAAATTCTCTTGACTCTTCTATCCAAGGTTGTTCAGCTTTCATAGTAGATGCAATATTGGATGCATTATGATATTTAATCCAATCTATAATACCATTGGTGTCAAAAATTTTATATATAGCATAAGTGCCAAATATTAAAAACCCAACCACATATATAAAAGTAGAAACTGGTTTTTGTTTTACTTTATAATAACAAATAGCAGCTGGATATAAATAAATGGGTATCCATAAATAAGGGTCAGGGTCATTATATTGCACCACAGCAAATAATATAAAAACAATACAAAAAGAGATATTAAAAATTTTCATCTAGTTAAATTTTAGTGTAATATAAACTAAAATTTGATTGCTCTTATGTTCTTGAATGTAAAAGTGTGTGGCTAGTATAAATATTTAGAAATTTAGCCTAAAATTCAAAGCGAGTTTTTATAAAAAAGCAAAATATTGAAGTATATTTTGAATAGTACCGATTGAATTGTACTAAGTGACAAAAATATAAATACTATTCATAATAAAAGGGAAACTATTAATAATGAAAGGAGCAACTTTTAATAATAAAAGCCGCGGAAAACTAGATTTCTTTTAACTCTTGTCTACTTATATACGCAATTGAAATAAGTAAGGCTAATAAAAGTACAATTTTCATAAATTATGAATTTTACTTTTAGACCAACACAAAGACAAAGGGTTTAAAGAAGGGATTGCATTTGAGCAAAATTCTTGTACGAAATAAATTCTCCTTGCTTTTTAAGATCACTTATTAAAAGTTGTAATTTTTCAAAAAGTACTGATTTACAACCTTTTGTAGTATAATGGGGCAACCCATAACCGTTTATATCTACAAATTCCCAAGGATGAAAATATAAACTTAAATAACCTTCTTTTTTTAAACAATGAAGAGCCAAAGCCAGATATAAAGAATAAGGTAGGTTTTTAAAACTTAACCAAAACAAAGGAATACGACAAAAAGTACTCACTGATGCCGGTATTCTAATTAAGTTGTCTTGCTTATAAACGCGCCTAGGTAAATGAAGATTATTATACCTACCCGGAAGCCAAGTAGGATGTATAGAAGCATCATAAAAATAGCCAGCCTTCTTAATATCATTCACTGCAACCTGTTTCATTCTTGGCATTCTTAGGCCAACTACCTCTTTTTGAATAATGGAGGATAAAGTTTCACGAGAGGATTGCAAATGTTCTGTGCTAAAGCAAGAATGATAAAAAGTATGTGAAGCAATTTCGTGTTGTTCAGATAAAGCTTTTATTGAATCAGGAAAATGGTTTGCGAAATTTGCTGTAGTAAATAAAGTAGTTTGAATTTTGGGATCTGTTAAAACTGGCATTATTTTATCAAGTCCACATTTTCCAATATTCATTTGTTGCTCTTTAGAAATAGTATGTTGATATTCTAAAGGCATATCAAATTCCTCTACATCAAAACTTAGTAAAATTTTTGGAATCATAAATTCGACTCTTTAACTATATAGTGGGGCCTACTTTTACTTTGTGAGAATAATTTACTTACATAAATTCCTATAACACCCAAAATTAAAAGATGTAAGCCACCAAAAAAAACAATTGTGGCTATCACTGAAGCCCAACCGTGAACTTCCGTTCCAGTATAAAAAGCATAAAAAATATAAGGGATGTACATTACAGATAAGGTAGAAAAAATTAATCCCAAATAAGCTGCAAAATATAAAGGCTTGGTACTAAAAGAAGTAAAACCATTTAAGCCAAAGCTTACCATTTTTTTTAATGTATACTTTGTATCACCCGTTCTTCTATCTTCAGGATGGTATTCTATACTAATTTGCTTAAAACCCATCCATTTTATAAGTCCTCTGTAAAATAATTCAAATTCATTAAAAGACTTTAATTGTTCTACCGCTTTACCACTTAGTAATCTAAAATCAGCAGAACCTTGCTCTAAGGTAATATCAGATAATTGATTTAAAAATGCATAAAATAAATTTGAGGTTTTTCTTTTAAAATAGCCTGCAGTTTCATTTTCTACACGATGCGTTCTAACAATATCATAGCCAAGCTCATATTGTTTTAATAATTCATTTATTAAACGAGGCGGATGTTGCAAATCACAATCCATCATAATAATAATCTCT
>CAXBQH010000017.1:0-46468 GCA_963977985.1 uncultured bacterium | reverse complement strand
AGGGCAGCTTCCAATGAATATAGATATAGAAGATTTAATAGTAGTAGAAAAAATGCAAGAGCCAAAAAAGAAATAAATCATTTTCAGTAGCTTTAATCAATGAAAAAGGGACTCGATTATTTACTCTTATTTTTCAGTGCTATTTATTTAATAGTACATTTCATACCCGATTTGGGAGGCGCCGATGTAATGGGTGCTCAATGGTTGTATACCAGTATAGTGGATCTTGTGGTTTTTGGCTATTTATTGTTGAATTTAAATAAGTATAACGAAGCCATACGCGCCATTTTTAATAGTCGGTTCACCCTTCTATATTTAATTTATTTTTTGTGGGCATTAATTTCTATGAGTTATGCAATGAATGTAATTGAGACATTGGTTTGTTTGTCAAGACTAACTAGTACTTTTTTACTATTCATTAATATCTCCATTTTACTTTATAAAAAAGACCTAACTGCATTTTATTCAGCATTATGTATACTATTAAGTATCGTATTAATTTATGACGCTTTATATGTTATTAAAGGACTTGTAAATAATATGGATACTATGTCTTTGGATCAAAATATTGTAAGCTTAACGGGTAATAATGGAAATAAAAATGTGATGGCGGCTAGTTTAATTATCAAAGTTCCATTTGCACTGTATTTATGGGTGAGAGGTCAGTTTTTTCAAAAAATTATGGGTGTAGTAAGTTTATTTTTAGGGGTATTTGCTGTATTTCTAATGAATACTCGTTCTACTTATGTGGCCCTATTAATTCTTTCATTAATTTTTATTATAACGAGTATTTATTTTCTACATAGAAATAAAAAGAAACTCACGAGTCAATTACTTCTTTTTATCATACCCATTGTCTTAGCTTTTTTACTGGCAAATACAGTATTAAGTAATGCTATTAAAATGCAAGAATTTCAGGGAGGTTATGGTTCAGTTACTAAAAGAATCGGAGATATTACTGTTAAAAGTGAAGAAGGTTCAAGAATACATTTGTGGTGGGCAGCTTTTGATTATTTTAAAAAACATCCCGTTTTAGGTGCTGGCTATGGTAATTGGAAATTGGCTTCTATTCCTTATGAAAAAGAGAGAACCAATGATTTATTTGTACCTTATCATTCACACAACGATTTTATAGAAAACGGTGCTGATTTGGGCATTATAGGAATGGTTTCTTATTTTTTATTGTTTTTGATGTTGGGAATAGTGACATTAAGAATTTGGAAAAATAAAACTATTTCACATTATCATTTCATTGCCACTATCTCTTTGATGGTTTTGGCTTGTTATTTTATAGATGCATTTTTTAATTTTCCTACTGAAAGAACGGTAATGCAAACTCTGATGGCTTTTTCCTTTGCATTAATAATGGCTCCTGCTTTTTTATTTAAAGAAGATGCTATAGCGCTACCTCGAATTTCTTTAGTGGGAGCCACATTTTCAAAATATATTTTTGTTTTACTAACCATTGCTACGCTCATACCCACTATATATATAAATCAACAAGTGTATGAGTCAATGAAAGTTCAAAAATTTGTGATGGGGGAAATTGATGCCGATCCCAAAATGCCTTTGGATGATGTAAAAACTGCTTTTCCTATGTTTCCTAATTTATCTACTTCAACGCTACCTATTAAAGCACTTGTGGCTAGGTATTATTTTAGAGATAAATATTATAATGAGGCCTTGCAGCTTTTAAAAGAAAGTGATGGAGTAAATCCTGCGCTGCACTATAACGATTTTATAAGAACAGCTATTTATGCTGCTAAACAAAATTATGATAGCTGTGCCTATTATGCTTATAATGCTTTTTACAATTGGCCAAGAGCTAGTTCTTATTATAAAAATGCATTATTTGCTGCTGCCAAAAAGAAAGACACAACAGAAATTAATAAAATATACCAGCTTTATAAAAAATATAGAGATGGGGGTGAGGCTGTGAACCAATATATAATGGCTATGTATGAAGTGAAAGGAGGTGCCGATAAAAATATGTCTCGTTTAATTGATACTGCATTTGTACAATTTCCTAAGGATTCAGCTATATTAATGAATGCTAAAAATTTAGTGACAAGAGGACTACAGGGCAACCAAAATAATGGACAAATACTAGGTGCGGTGAATGCATTTGCAGTGGAAGGAAGCAAAATGTTTGCGAAAGGAAAATATTTACAAGCTGCCAATTTATATTTGAAAGCAAGTACTATGGAGCCAAATAATTTTACGCATTATGAAAATGTGGCAATTTGTTTTTATATGAATAAGGATTATGAAAAAAGTCTACCTTATTTTGATAAGGCGGTTTCTTTTGATGCCAATACCACTGGTAAATCTTATTTTTTCAAAGCTATGTCTTTGGTAGCTTTAGGAAAAAATTCTGAAGCTTGTGCTCCCTTAGAAGCAGCTAAAAAGAAAAATTATCCCGATATAAATAAGTATATTGCTTTATATTGCAAATAATATATTTTAAATTTAATACCAATGATATGAAAAAGTTATTCCTTCTTTTCTCTTTATTTTTTGCAGTAGGTTGCCTTAGTGCTCAAACCAATACAAGTCCTGCACAAGTGGATATTGCAAAAGTTTTAAAATTTACCAATGATAATTATGATATGGGTAAAATACCTTACGGCAAACCCACAGAATTTACAGTCACAATTCAAAATATAAGTAATAATAGTATTAGCTTGGACAATGTAATGGTAGGATGTGGCTGTACCACACCAAAATATACCAAGGATCAAATAATTCTTCCAGGCGCCACCACCACTGTTATACTTGGTTTTAACGGATCTGCTTTAGGTAATTTTTCTAAATCAGCTACTTTATTTTTTAGTGGAAATCTTAATAAGACCGTTTTATTTCACGGAGAAGGTGTTCAATAACTTAGTCATTCTATAAGAAGAACTTATTGAGTACCCATTGTAGTACTAAAGTTGTGTGCGCAGAGAGAGGGATTACCTAAAAAAATACCCATTGAAGGGGCATTTGCATTTTTTATTTCTGTCGCTTTGGAAAGTAAACTTTCCTCGCTCGATCAAAAAAAATACCCCTTGAAGGGGCATTTGCATTTTTTGGCGGAGAGAGAGGGATTCGAACCCCCGGACCTTTGACAGTCAACGGTTTTCAAGACCGCCGCATTCGACCGCTCTGCCATCTCTCCGCGGCAAATGTAGTAAGGTAATGCCAATTATGCAAAAAATACTTGTTTTTAAATAGATTGAACAATGTCATTCATTTATTTTCTACCGTGTATCTTTACAAAAATGTATTAAGTGAAACAGTTGTCGGCTTTAAATGTGTTTTTTTGGAAATATAGGTTTCGGTTTTTTACAGGAATACTACTAGTAATTGCAACCAACTATTTAGCTGTTTTAGCCCCTCAAATTACTGGCTTTGTAGTGGGTTTAGTGCAAGCCAAGCTGCCGGGAGGTAAACCTGCTGTTACAGTTCACAATGAAATTATTGTACAATGGATAAGCAGCTTAAGTGAACATTATAATTTTAGTTTTGCTTGGTTGATTACATTTTGTAGTGTAACCATTTTAGTATTGGCTTTGGTGAGAAGTATCTTTATGTTTTTTATGCGTCAAACTATTATAGTGATGAGTAGGCATATAGAGTATGACCAAAAAAATCAAGTGTATGAACATTATCAAAAATTAGATACTGAATTTTATAAGACCCATAGTACAGGAGATTTGATGAGTCGTATTACAGAGGATGTGAGTAGAGTCAGAATGTATACAGGACCTTCTTTGATGTATTTGATTAATTTAATTTCATTGATAGGATTTTGCTTATACAATATGTTTAGTAAAGATGTAAAGCTTAGCTTATATGTATTAGCGCCGCTTCCTATTTTAGCCATTACCATTTATTTTGTCAATAGTATTATTAATAAAAAGAGCGAAGAAATTCAGGGTCAGCTTTCTGATTTAACTACCAATGCACAAGAATCTTATTCTGGTATTCGAGTGATTAAATCTTTTGTACAAGAAAAAGCGATGTTAGGATTTTTTAAGACCCATAGTGAATTATATCGTAAAAATGCTGTGAGCCTTGCCAAAGTGGAGGCATTTTATGCTCCCACTATGGCTTTAATGATTGGACTTAGTACTTTACTTACTATTTATTTGGGCGGCTTGGAAGCATTGCACGATACCAGAAAAGTAGGAACAGTGATTGAGTTTGTTATTTATATCAATATGCTTACATTCCCTGTAAGTGCTATAGGTTGGACGGCAAGTATGATACAAAGAGCAGCAGCCTCTCAAAAAAGATTAAATGAATTTTTATCTATAGAGCCCACCATTACTTCAAAAAATTCTAAAGTTATTGCTACACCTCTTAAGGGAAATATTGTGTTTGAAAAAGTAGGATTTACCTATCCACATTCTGGTATTAAAGCACTCGATAATTTTAGTGTATCTATTAAAGAGGGACAGAAAGTTTTAATATTAGGTAAAACTGGCGCAGGTAAGACATCAATTGCGCAATTAATTACGAGAATGTATGACACTAGTGCTGGCACTTTATTCATTGATGGAGTAGAGGTGAATTCCCTCTCTACACAACAATTAAGAAAAGAAATTGGCTATGTACAACAAGATGTTTTTTTGTTTAGCGATACCATTGAAAATAATATAAGATTTGGAGTTGACGCCAGTACCACTCAAGAAGATGTTATAAAAGCAGCTCAGGCAGCCCACGTATTAAATGAAATAAATAATTTGCCTAATCAATTTGATACTTTTATTGGCGAAAGAGGTACCACTTTAAGTGGGGGTCAAAAACAAAGAGTGTCTATAGCGCGTGCTTTATTGAAAAAGCCTTCTATTTATATTTTTGATGACTGCTTAAGTGCCGTTGATGCTAATACGGAACAAATTATTTTGTCTAATTTAAAAAGCTATATTCAAAACAAAACTGCCATTTTTATTACGCATCGCATATTTTACAGCTTTCAATTCGACCTCATTATTTATTTGGAAGAGGGTAGCATTGCAGAAATGGGCACCCACGATAGTTTGTTAGCAAAAAATGGATTATACGCAGAATTATATAGGGTACAACAAACCCAAGAACAGCATTAAAATTGGCCCTAAAATTTTACTTTTTCAATAACATTTTATATTTTAGTCAATAAAAGTATAAAATAGGAATATGGAACAGGAGAATTTTGATAATAACAATGACCGTAAAATTGAAAGTGTCTATAGTACCCGTGTGCGTGCAGGCAAGAGAAGAACTTATTTCTTTGATGTTAGAGCTACCCGTGGGAATGATTATTTTTTAACTATTACCGAAAGCAGAAAGCGTTTTGACAATAATGGTTATGATAGACACAAAGTATTTATTTACAAAGAGGATTTCAACAAGTTTCTTAAAGCAGTCAATGAAGCCATTGATTTTGTAAAAACAGAGTTAATGCCCGATTTTGATTTTGATGCTTTTAACCACGAAGAATCTTATTCAAATGAAGAGTCAAATAGTGGTAATAGCGCTAATGCTTCAATGAAAAATTCCTCGCTGCCTGTAGCTGAAGATATTGCGGATGATAAAGACCCTATTGAAATTACTGAGAAAAAGCCTTTGGAAGCCAGAGATACTAAAGCAAGTGAAGGAGATAATTTGAGTGCAGAACAAGTAGATAAATGGTAGTCTGCAATTAATGTAACTTTTTTAGCATCCATATATCACAACCACAGTGGCCACTATTACCAAGGGAGTGATTTAATTTTTCAAATCCTACTTTTTCATAGATACTTACTGCTTTGGAAAGTTCTGGCATAGATTCTAAGTATACTTGATGGTATCCATAATTTTTCGCCCAATCCATCGATTTTAATAGTAGTGTTTTTCCAAGACCCGTGCCTCTGGCGGAGGCATCTAAATATAATTTTACAAGCTCACAAGTTTTTTCTGGAAGGTTTTCAGTAGGGTAAATGCCACAGCCCCCAACAATAGCCCCATTTTTTTCTGCTACAAAATATACGGAACCTGGTGTTTTAAATAATTCAAATAAATGGTCTGTGGTGGGATCGAAATATACCGTACCAGGTTTATTAGCACCAAATTCTTTCAAGGTATTTCTAATAACTGAGGCAATGGCCACATTATCTGATGCTTGAATATTTCTTATAGTAATCTCTGACAGCATTAAGCTTGATTTTTCCAATTTTTATATTGGTTAATTAAACCATTGGTAGAACTGTCGTGGTTTTGAATAATTTCATTATTGGAAAGTTCAGGTAAAATTACATTGGCCAATTGCTTTCCTAATTCTACGCCCCATTGATCATAACTAAATATATTCCAAATCACACCTTGGGTAAAGATTTTATGTTCATATAATGCAATTAAAAATCCAAGATTAGAAGGTGTTATTTTCTTTATTAAAAAAGAATTGGTGGGTTTATTCCCTGTAAAAACTTTAAAAGGTGCAAGAAATTCAATTTCTTTTTCAGTTTTTTTACTGGCTTTTAATTCGGCCACCACTTCTGCCATTGTTTTTCCATTTAACAATGCTTCTGTCTGAGCAAAATAATTACTCAATAATTTATCGTGATGATCCCCTAAAGGATTATGGCTTATAGCAGGGGCTATAAAATCGCAAGGAATCACTAAAGTACCTTGGTGTATTAATTGGTAAAAAGCGTGTTGACCATTGGTGCCGGGTTCCCCCCAAATGACGGGGCCTGTGCTATAATTTACAGCAGTGCCATTACGATCTATATTTTTTCCATTGCTCTCCATATTTCCTTGTTGGAAATAAGCTGCAAATCGGTGTAAGTATTGGTCATAGGGTAGTATGGCTTCCGATTGTGCTCCAAAGAAATTGGTATACCAAATGCCTAATAAAGCCATAATGACTGGAATATTTTTTTCAAATTTTTCGGTTGAAAAATGTTTATCTGCTTCGTGGGCTCCTTTTAATAAAGCTTCAAAATTATCATAACCAATAGTTAATGCAATAGATAATCCAATAGCACTCCACAAAGAATATCTTCCACCCACCCAATCCCAAAACTCAAACATATTTTTACTATGAATACCAAATGCATTTACTGCTTTTTCATTCGTACTTAAAGCCACAAAATGAGTAGCTATATGTTTTTGATCTACCGCTTTTTCTAAAAACCAAGCTCTTGCAGTATGTGCATTGGTCATAGTTTCTTGAGTAGTAAAAGTTTTAGAAGCTATTAAAAATAAAGTTTCTTCTACATTTAGTTTTTTTAATGTTTCAGCAATATGAGTACCATCCACATTACTTACAAAATAAACCTGCATCCCTTTTATCCAATAAGGTTTTAAGGCTTCGGTAACCATTACGGGACCCAAGTCACTGCCACCAATACCAATATTTACAATAGTTTTTATTTTCTTACCTGTATACCCTTTATGTTCGCCGCTGTGAATGGCGTTGCAAAAGGTTTTCATTTGCTTTTGGACTCTTCTAATTTCAGGAAGTATATTTTCACCATTAACTTCAATTGAAGTGGCAGTAAAATTTCGAAGTGCTGTGTGTAATACTGCTCTATTTTCAGTTTCATTGATAGCTTTTCCTTCCCACTGTGCCTTTATAGCTTTTTCTAAGCCACATTCATTCGCTAATTGTAATAATAATTGTAAAGTTTTATCGGTAATGATGTTTTTTGAATAATCAAATAATAATTCATCAGTAGCAATAGAGTATTGTTCAAATCGAGCGGGGTCGGCAGCAAATAAATCTTTCATTTGCTTACGATTCATTTCTTCTTCAAAATGTTTCTTTAAAACAAACCAGGCCTGTGTTGATGTTGGGTTAATTCTTTCTAACATATTTATAATTTCTCAAGTATTTCTAAAGTTTGTGCAAGCTTTGCATCGCTAATGTCTAAATGCACCACAAATCGAATAAGGGTAGGTGTCATAGCAATAGCAAGAATATTTTTTTCTTTGAGTGTAGCGGCCAATTGAGTGGCATTATATTTACCCTCTATGTGAGCAATTACAATATTGGTTTCTACTTCAAAAATTTCTTTTACAAATTCTTTTTTTTCTAAAATATTTTTTATGGCTAAAGCTTTTGTATGATCTTCTTTTAATCTTTCTATGTTATGGTCTAAGGCATAAATTCCAGCAGCAGCTAAAGAACCTGCTTGACGCATACCGCCTCCAAAAACTTTACGCCATCTTCTCGCTTTTTTTATAAATGCTGCAGAGCCTAACAAAACACTTCCCACAGGTGCGCCCAAACCTTTACTTAAACAAATAGAAATGGAATCAAAAACTTTTCCATATTGTGTAGGATTTTCATTTTTATGCACTAATGCATTGAAAATTCTTGCTCCATCAAGATGTAAACCAAGGCCATTGGCTTTTGCTACTTTCTGAATGGCTTCAATTTCTTTAAAATCATAACAAGCGCCGCCCCCTCTGTTACAGGTATTTTCTAAACTTATAAGCTTTGTAATAGGCTTATGAACATCATCGGGATTTATGGCAGCTGCTACTTGATCTGCAGTTATTCTTCCACGGTTGCCGCGAATTAATTTGACAGAGGCCCCTGAATTTGATGCTATGCCACCGCCTTCATATTGATAAATATGTGATAATTCCTCACAAATCACTTCATCACCCGCCTGGGTATGAGTTTTTATAGCTAATTGATTGGTCATTGTCCCGCTGGGGCAGAAAAGTCCCGCTTCCATTGCAAAAAGTTGGGCTGCTTTGGTCTCTAAGGCATTGACGCTTGGATCTTCTCCAAATACATCATCTCCCAAGGGTGCAGATTGCATAAAAGCTAACATAGCAGGGCTGGGAAGAGTGACGGTATCAGACCTAAAATCTATCATAGTACGAAGATAAATCTAGAGGGGAGATAAACCTCATAAATTTTGATGATTTGACCCCCAATGGAGCCCCAAAAATGTGTATAAATGCTTTATAATCAATATTTGTATTATTAAGCGCAAAATTGTACCTTTGCAGACTGAGTTAGGTTAATTATTTCTTGATATTAATTATTTCCTAGCACACTTTTATTGGACATTTCATCGTTATACATTTAAATAAATTCTTTGCATGAGGCAGCTTAAGATTGCTACACAGATTACCAACAGAGATTCTCAAGCGGTAGAAAAGTATTTACAAGAGATTTCTAAAATTTCAATGATTAATCCAGAAGAGGAAACCACTTTAGCGCAACGCATAAAAATGGGAGACCAACGAGCATTGGATAAATTGGTGCAAGCCAACTTGCGTTTCGTTGTATCGGTGGCTAAACAATATCAACATCAGGGATTGTCTTTATCTGATTTAATCAATGAAGGTAATCTCGGATTAATTAAAGCAGCGCAGCGTTTTGATGAAACCAAAGGTTTTAAATTTATTTCCTATGCTGTATGGTGGATTCGTCAATCTATCTTACAAGCTTTGGCTGAACAAGGTCGTTTGGTGCGTTTGCCACAGAATAAAATTGGAACTTACAATAAAGCCAACAAAGCCTATATGGCATTTGAACAAGAACACGAAAGAGAACCTTCTACTGAAGAATTAGCAGGTATCTTAGAAATGTCTGAGACTGAAATCAACAATATTTTTCAATCTAACACTCGTCATACTTCATTAGATGCTCCTGTTCACGAGGCAGAAGATGTTGCAATGGGGGATTTATTAAAAGGAGGTGATGAAACCGACGAAGATGTTATAAAAGACTCTCTAAGAGAAGAAATTCGTCGAGTACTTAAGTCGTTGAGTCCCAGAGAGGCAGAGATAGTTAATGCCTATTTTGGTTTAGATGGTGAAAACGGAGTAACCATAGAACAAATTGGTATTAAATACGATTTAACCAAGGAAAGAATTAGACAAATTAAAGAGCGTGCTATTAAACGCTTACAAAAAGCAAGATATAGCAACGCGTTAAAGGCTTATTTGGGCTAATAATAAATTTTATTATAAAGCCCCTTCAGTCTGAGGATTTGATGGGGCTTTTTTTTAACCAAGCATTTGAGTTTGAAAATAGGTAGTTATGGAAACAGAAAAAGTGAGTATTCTAATTATAGGTTCAGGGCCTGCTGGTTACACAGCAGCTATTTATGCTGCAAGAGCTAATATGAAACCAGTATTGTATCAAGGAATTCAGCCAGGAGGTCAATTAACTATTACTACTGAAGTGGAAAATTATCCTGGTTTCCCAGAAGGAATTCAAGGCCCAGAAATGATGGTGCATTTTGAAAAACAAGCAGCTAGAATGGGTGCTGATATCCGCTATGGTTTAGCCACCAAAGTTGATTTTAGTGGAGAGGTAAAAAAAGTATGGATTGATGATGAAAAATTAATTGAAGCAGATGCAGTCATTATTTCTACGGGTGCTAGTGCTAAATGGTTGGGTATTCCAAGTGAAGAAAAATTAAATGGTTTTGGGGTAAGTGCTTGTGCTGTTTGTGATGGATTCTTTTTTAAAGGAAAAGAAGTAGCTATAGTAGGAGCAGGTGATACAGCCGCAGAAGAAGCTCATTATTTATCAAAAATGTGTACCACTGTTCATATGTTGGTGCGTAAAGACGCAATGCGTGCAAGTAAAGTAATGCAAGATAGAGTAATGAATACTCCTAATATAAAAATTTACTTTAATACTGAAACTGATGAAATTTTAGGAGAGAAGAAAGTAGAAGGGGTAAGAATTATTAATACCAAAACAAATACAAAGCAAGAAATTCCCGTAAGTGCATTTTTTGTGGCTATTGGTCATCAACCCAATAGTGGCATTTTTAAAGACTATCTTACTATGGATGAAACGGGATATATCATTACAGAGCCAGGTACTACAAAAACTAATATACCCGGTGTCTTTGCTTCTGGAGATGTACAAGATAAAAACTATAGACAAGCTGTAACTGCAGCAGGTAGTGGTTGTATGGCTGCCCTAGATGCTGAGCGTTATTTAACTGCTAAAGGACATTAATATCTATTTCAATTATTATGCGCATTAGTTTAGAAAAACTTGTGTTTTTTGGATATCACGGTGTATATGCTGAAGAAAAAAAAATAGGCAATACTTTTGAGGTAGATGTAGCTATAGATTTTCCCACCCCGCCAAAAAATATCCATCAATTAGATCAAACCATTGATTATGTGCAGGTATATGGCATAGTAAAAAAATGGATGGACCAGCCCACAGCATTACTAGAAACAATAGTAGGTAATATAGCCGATGATATTTTAAAAAATTTTTTAATAGCTCAGACAGTGAGTGTTAAAATTACCAAACAAACATTGCCTATTGAATCCTTTGAGGGTAGTGCTTCAGTAACTATAGAAAAATCAAGAAACTAAATTTTCTTATTTTTCCATCGCATTGAATGAATGTATACATAAGAAGGCACTAACAAAGAAATCCAATAAATAATTTCGCAAGCCCAACCAATAGTAATGGGTAATTGAAAATACTCAATGGTGAGATAGGCATAGAGGAGGTAAATAATTATTGCAATAAATTCTATGGCTAAATTAATTTTTGATTGTCCAGTACCTGTTACTGCGTTCAGCCATATGGTAGCAATAGACATAAGTACTAAGGCAAAAGATACTACTCTAACCACCGGAATGCCCTCTTGCATAAAACCTTCCCCTTGTCCATAAATGGAAAGAAAAGGACGAACAAAAATATTGAGTAAAACACATACAATAAAAGCAAATCCTACACTCCAACGCACAATTTTATTAATTAATACAATCACTTGATCTTGTTTATTTTGACCAATAATATTACTTACCATCGTATTGGTAGTGGCAGCAAAAGCCCAAGTAAAACTTCCAAAAAATCCAAAAATATTTCTCATTGCATTGGATACGGCAAGTGCTTGTTCGCCCCTATGTTCAATTAAAATATAAAAAAACTCCCAGCTTATAATGCTAATCATATATTGCATTATTAAGGGGAAAGATTGCACTATAATTAATTGTATATAATTCCATCGTAGGGAAAAGCTTTCAAATAATTTAAATCGAACTCCAATTTTTTGGAAGTGAATTACTAAATATATAACCAGTAATCCCATAGCTTCAGCAATAATAGAAGCATAAGCTGCGCCATTCAATCCAAAGGCTTTACATCCAAAATGTCCAAAAATTAAACTGTAGTCAAAAAATATATTAAATATTGCTTCAGTGGCAGTTCCGATGATTAAAAATTTACTTTGATTGGTACCTACCAATAAGGCATTGCGCATTTGATAAATAAATAGAAAGGGGATACCCCATATTCTTATTTTTAAAAATTCTATCACAATAGTAGCCCTATGACTATCTTTTAAAACAGCATAAAATATAGGGGGTGCTATAAAATAGGTGAATACAATGCCTACGGCTGCTAAAAAAAATGAAATAATAACACCTTGGGAAAATAAAATACCAATTTCATCAATTCTATTTTCTCCGGCTCTTCTTGAAATAAGGGCTTGTAAACCATTATTCAAGCCTTGGCCCATCACACCAAAAATTAAATAAAAAACTCCCGTAATGCCACCAATGGCCAAAGCCTCAGAACTTAAAGCACCTAAAAATATATTGTTTATTACAAAATTAATTTGAGGCACCATAATGGCTAAAGCTATGGGCAAGGAGATAGACAATATTTGTTTACTGCTAATAGTTACTTGTAAAGAGGGGTTGGCTGAAGAGCTGCTCATATATTTGCAAATCTACAATTAGTTTTAGCAAAGAACTGCTTCTTTTTTTATATCATTGCATTATATTTTGCGCTATGGCAAATAAAAAAATTGGTATTTACGGAAAATTAGAAAGTACTGCTAATAATAAAGTAGAAAACTTATATATTATTGTAAATAACAAAAGCATTCTTTTTGTAGTTAAACATTTACTAAGTAATGAGTTTATTTCTGTGGAGCATTTTGAAAAAGAGGAAGCCAGTACCCCTTGGAAACCTTTATTTGCCTTTTTACAGAATCATTCTAGCTTAATACAGAATTACTATAAGAATATTTATTTTGTAAATAATAGTAATAGGGTTATCCTCTCTCAAACCGATACTAAAGATGATGCTTTATTGGCTGCCCAAGAATTGGAGTTGATTCACGGATATCAATCAGCTGAAGAAATTTATACCAGTGCTATAGGAGAAAAACATTTTTTAATTTATGGCGTCAACGATGAATTGAGTGCCTTGTTAACTAGGTATTTTCATAATGGAAAATGGCAACATTATGCTAGTTTCTTTTTGCAAAATGTGAGTGAAAGTGAAGTGCAAATTAGAATATTTGAAGATAATTTTATGGTGTATATTGTTGAAAATGGAAAAACAAAACTATTGAATTATTTTTCTTTAGGGGTAGAAGATCAAAATATATATACCGTGTTAAATGCTTGTAGTAATGCCGGGATAGATATAAATAATTTTTCAATGACCGTTTGGGGATTTGATCAACAACATAACTTTATTGAAAAACTCAGGCCTTATTTTTCTTCTATCCATATTAAGCAGGTGGAGCAACTACCTAATACTTATTCATCTTATTTAATATTTTAATGAGAATTATTTCTGGTAAATATGGAGGTAGGAAAATTAAGCCTCCTGCACATATGCCACATACAAGACCTACCACTGATGTGGCTAAGGAAGGTTTATTTAATATTTTACAAAACAGAATTAATTTAGAAGGTGCAAAAACCTTGGACTTATTCGGAGGTACTGGCTGTATCAGTTATGAATTGGCTTCTAGGGGGGCTAGTGCTTTAACTATAGTTGAAAAAGACCCTATAATGCTTGATTTTATTAAAAAAAATATTGACTTATTAAAAATTGAAAATGTACAAATACTTCGTTTAGATGTTTTTCAATACCTCTCTACTTGCAGCGAAAAATTTGATATCATTTTTGCGGGGCCTCCTTATGCTTTAACCACCATCGACGATTTGCCTAAAATAATAGTAGAGAGAGATTTAATTTCATCCGAAGGTTATTTTATTTTAGAGCATACCCCCAGAAATAATTATGAAAATTTTAAGGGCTATAGTTTTCAAAGAAATTATGGTGCCACCATTTTTAGTTTTTTTGAATAAATAAATTATTTGTTATGTTAAAGTTGGCTGCTAGAAAATTTTTCTTAGAGAAAAGAAAGAGTCTTACTGCTAGCGAATGTCTCAAAAAAGATGATTTATTATTGATTCAATTTCAAAAATTACATTGGAATACTTATAAATGCGTGGCTAATTTTTATCCGATAGAAAAAAATAATGAACCTAATAGTCTTTTATTTACTAGGTACTTAAAAGCAATGGTTCCAGACATTCAAATAGTGTATCCCGTCATCAATGTTACCACTGCCACCATTTCTTTTCATAAAGAGACAGAACAAACCATTACGAATGCTTGGGGTATACAGGAACCTATGAATTCTCCAAAAGTAGAACCAGTGGATATTGATGCAGTGATAGTGCCTTTACTTGGTTTTGATGAAAAAGGACATAGAGTGGGATATGGTAAAGGCTTTTATGATAAGTATTTTGAAAACTTTCCAAAGCATAAACCAAGAATGGGAGTATGTTATTTTGAGCCAATTACTAAAATAGAGGATACCCGTGAATTTGATGTACCTTTAACCCATTGTATTACGCCTTGGAATAATTATGAATTTTAACAATGTATTTTTAAAATCTTTTCGAGTTTTACTTTTACCATTTGCACTCTTATATGGATGGGTTGTTTTTGTAAGAAATTGGTTATATGCTAAACAATACCTCAAATCAACTTCTTTTAATATACCGTTAATAGGTATTGGAAATTTATCCTTAGGGGGTACTGGTAAATCGCCTATGGTGGAACACCTGTTATCTATTTTAGCACACGAATTTAAAACAGCCACATTAAGTAGGGGGTATAAAAGAAAAACTAAAGGATATGCTTTAGCTAATGAAGCTACTACGGCTTTAGAAATAGGGGATGAACCTATGCAATTTCATTTAAAATATCCCAATGTTGCTGTGAGTGTGGGAGAAAGAAGAATTGAAGCAGTGGTGCAGTTAATTCAAGATGTGCCTAAGTTAGAAGTAATTATTTTAGATGATGCTTTTCAACATTTAGAAATTAAAGCAGGGTTTAATATCTTATTAACTGAGTATGACAATTTATTTTGTGATGATTTTTTTATTCCCACTGGAGATTTAAGAGACGATAGAAAATCGGCAGAAAGAGCAGATATTATTATTGTTACAAAATGCCCCTCTCAATTAACTGAGCAAGAAAAAGAAATCATTACTGAAAAAATTAATCCTGCCTTACACCAAAGTTTATTTTTTACAAGTATTGCCTATGGAACCCCTTACCATATTTATAATCCTTCTGACCAATGGGTGTTGTCTTTAAGAGATGAAGTATTACTCGTATGCGGGATTGCCAATCCACTTCCTTTAAAAAATTATTTATTGGAACAAACACATACTTATTATCAATTAAGCTACAGTGATCATCATATTTTCTCCATAGAAGATTTAGAGGAAATAAAAGAAAAATTAAATGATATACAAGCAAAAAGTAAACTTATATTAACTACTGAAAAAGATGCAGTAAGGCTCATAAAATATACAGAACAATTGCATAATTTACCTCTGTATGTATTACCTATTCAACACCATTTTTTATTCGATGGGGGGCCTACATTTAATGCATTAGTAAAAAATTATGTGACTCAATTTTATACAAAAATAAATGGGAACTAAAAAGAAAGATAAAAAATCAAAAAAGACCACCACTAAAAATAATCACATTGTTACCTCTTACAAAGGGGTTTTAGATATTGCCAAATCGGGTATGGGTTTTGTAATAGTAAACGGTGTAGAAAATGATATTTTGGTATATCCCAACGATTTTAATACGGCGCTAAAAGGAGATGAAGTAAGCGTAAAAATTACAAAAATTAGACAATCTTCTGGCAAGAAAGAAGGTAAAATATTGGAAGTCTTAAAAAGAAAACAAGTTTCCTTTGCAGGTAGTATGCAGGTAAAAGAAAAAACTGCTTTTTTCATTCCCAATACAATTACACCTATGCCCGATATTTATATTCCAATGGGTAAATTAAATGGGGCAAAGGATAAAGATAAAGTTATTGTACAGTTAACTAAATGGGAAAAATCTACAAGGAAACCAGAGGGAGAGGTAATAAAGATATTTACACCAGAGCAAGAGAATGATTTAGCGATGCAAGCTATAGTAGCTGAAGCAGGATTTGCATTAAATTTTAGTGAAGAAGTGAATCAATTTGCTAAAAATTTATCTGAAAAAATAGAGGCTAATGAAATAGCTAAAAGAAAAGATTATCGAAATATACTCACATTTACCATTGACCCTGTGGATGCTAAAGATTTTGATGATGCCATTTCATTTAGAAATTTACCCAATGGAAACACAGAAATTGGAGTACATATTGCAGATGTAAGTCATTTTGTACAACCCAATACTGCTTTAGATAAAGAAGCCTATGAAAGAGCCACTTCTGTGTATTTACCAGACAGAGTATACCCAATGTTACCAGAGCGTATTTCCAATGAACTCTGTTCTTTAAGACCTAATGAGGACAAACTTACTTTCTCTGCTTGTTTTGAAATTGATGCTAAAGGAAAAATAGTGAACACTTGGTATGGAAAAACTATTATTCATTCTGTTAGAAGATTCACTTATGAACAAGTTCAAGAAATTATTGAGACACAAAAAGGAGATCATTCAAATGAAATACTGTGGTTATTACACTTCACTCAAAATGTAAGAAAAGCAAGATTTGATAATGGTGCTATTAATTTTTCTTCGCAAGAAGTTCGTTTTGTTCTAGATGCCAATGGAAAACCAACCGGTATTACTATTAAAGAAAGTAAGGAGTCGCATCAATTAATTGAAGAGTTAATGTTGCTAGCCAATCAACTCATTGCACAAAAAATGGGTCAGGTAAAAATAAAAAAAGAAACACTCCCTTTCCCTTATCGCGTACACGATCAACCCAATGAAGAAAAATTAGCCCCCTTTATTGTTTTTGCAAAGAAACACGGTTATGCATTTGATATCTCTACACCTTTACAAACAGCACATAGTTTTAACGATTTAATGAAAGCCGCTCAACAAAGCCCAGAAAGGCACGTATTAGAGCAATTGGGCATTAGAACAATGGCTAAAGCAGTGTATACTTCAGATAATATTGGTCATTACGGACTTGGTTTTGAATATTATTGTCATTTTACTTCTCCTATAAGAAGGTACCCAGATATTTTAGTACATCGAATAGTGCAATCTGTATTATTAGAAAAACCTATAAACGATTCTGAGTTAGAACAAAAATGTGTGCATTGTAGTGAAAGAGAAAGAGCCGCAATGGAAGCTGAGAGAGCCGCCAACAAATACAAGCAGGTAGAATTTATGCAAAATTATATTGGCCAAAGCTTTGAAGGAATTATAAGTGGAGTATCTAGTTTTGGTTTTTGGGTTGAAACCCTTGAACATAAATGTGAGGGTTTGGTGAGTGTTGTTTCCCTATCTGAGTTTGATGATTTTAGATTGGTAGAATCGGATTATGCGTTGGTGGGGATGAGGTCGGGTAGAAAATTTAGTATGGGGGAGAAAGTTACTATTAAAGTGATAGCTGCTAATTTAGAGAAAAGACAATTAGATTATCAGTGGGAAATACCAAAAAAACCAAAAAGTACTACTTAATTTCTTGGATAGATTCCTCAAAAATAATTCCCTTAGCCGCTAAACTTTTTAAAATAGGTTCATAAATGGAAGGATGTGTGGGAATATGTAAACCCGATATATTGATAGCACCTTCTAAATAGGCGCAAACGCCCATTGCTAGCGGTAAGCCAACGGTGGTGGCCATTGCAGTGTCTACATTGTTTTTTCCTTTTTGTACCATTGAACTTTGCACTAGATATTTTTTTGAATGCAAGGTATATTCAATTTCGTGCATCATTACCACCATATCTTTATCAGAAGCCTCTAATTTCCATTTGTTTTCTAGTATCCATTGTACAATAGCAGCACTAGTATTCAAATTGGCAGGAATAGGTGTACTACTATTAAATCCTAGAAATTCAAATTGATTTTTAATAATTTCATTTTGTATAAATAGGTGGTATTTATTTTCAACTTGATGTTTTTGTAAATGTAATTGTATCCAATCTTTAATAGTTGTATTTTCTTTTAAGTGTAATAAAGATTCATCTGTGAATTTTAATTGCACTATGGCATTCCATCCTAAAAAGAAATGAGGGTGTCTTAAAGTGGTTCTTATAAAATGTTGAATAGGTTCAAGGCTATAAGTTGAAATATATGATAAGGAGTTTCTATTAGGGTAGTAGCCTAAAACTCCCACTCCTGGAACTTCTATACTAGGTGCATTTTCAAATAAATTTTCATAATTTATTTTTTGGTGAGATTTATTTTCAAGATATAAAGCACCCGATTTACCTGCCATAATGATATTATTGGCATTCCAGCTAATTTTATAATGCCAGGGATTGTTATCACTTTCTGGAGCTATTAAGCCGCCACAATGAGAGGCAAAACTAATTATTTGACCCCCTTTTTCTTGGATGGAGTGTATAAGTTGCATAGCACTCATATGATCAATACCCGGATCCAAGCCCATTTCACATAAGAATAAAAGTTTTTTTTGCTCTATGTCTTTTGCTAAAGATTTTAAATTTTCATCCACATAAGAAGCAGTGAAAAGCGATTTTCCATACTTAACACAATCTTGAGCTACCAAAAAGTGCAAACTAGGGGGCAGCATAGAAACCACCACAGTGGCATTTTCAATTAGTTTTTTTCTGATTTCTTTATTTTCTATATCAATTCCAAGGGCGTGTCCATTGGGCGCATTATTCCATTTGGAAATGGCTAGAGCTTCGTTCCCATCTGCTAAAACAATATACCAATTATTTTCAATCGCTTTAGACTGCAAATATTGTATTAAAACAGTGGCTGATTTTCCTGCTCCAATAATAAGAATTTCAGTCTTCATAGTAGCTGGTATAAGTCATTAAAAATCTGAGCTTTAAAGTTAGTCATTCTTACCCACAACTGTGGATAAAAGAACCCAAAATTTAAGGCTTAAAAATAGCAAAAAAGGGCTCTAAAAGTTACCTTCGTAACACCTGAAAAATGGGCTTTAAAACACCCAATTTTAGGTCTAAAGAATAAAACATTATGGAAGATAATTTCAACGAAAATTTAGGGGCAGAAGCCACCCAAGATAATGACCGTTTTGTAAGGGTTAACATTGAAGAACAAATGAAAACCTCCTATATCGACTATTCTATGTCGGTGATAGTGGGTCGTGCCTTACCTGATGTTAGAGACGGTTTCAAACCAGTACATCGTAGGGTTTTATATGCGATGAATGAACTTGGAAACACCAGCAACAAACCCTATAAAAAATCGGCTCGTATTGTGGGAGAAGTAATGGGAAAGTTTCATCCACACGGTGACACTGCTATTTATGATACATTGGTTCGTATGGCCCAAGAATGGACAATGCGCTATACTCTAGTGGATGGTCAGGGTAATTTTGGAAACCAAGATGGTGATCCACCAGCAGCTATGCGTTATACGGAAGCAAGATTGCAGAAAATTTCAGAAGCTATGTTGGACGATTTGGAAAAAGAAACTGTCGATTTCCAACTCAACTTTGATGATAGTTTATCTGAACCCTCTGTACTACCCACGCGTATACCGCAATTATTAGTAAATGGATCTTCTGGAATTGCAGTGGGTATGGCTACCAATATGCTTCCTCATAATTTAGGTGAAGTAGTGGATGGTTGTATTGCATATATCAACAATAGAAATATTACTGTTGAAGAATTAATGCAATTTGTGAAAGCGCCTGATTTTCCAACAGGTGGTGTTATTTATGGAATGGACGGCGTGAAACAAGGTTTAATGACTGGTAGAGGTAGAGTAGTGCTTCGTGGTAAATGCAATGTAGAAACCAAAGCCAATGGTAGAGAATTAATTGTGATTAATGAAATTCCTTATCAAGTTAATAGAGATAATTTAACTGATCGTATTGGTCAATTGGTAGTAGATAAAACCATAGAAGGTATTACGCACGTTAACAATGAAAGTAATAAAAGAGAAGGAACTCGAATTGTGATTGAACTTCGTAAAGACGCAGTGGCTCAAGTTATCATCAATCAATTATATAAGTTTACTGAATTACAAACTAGCTATGGTGTTAATAATGTAGCCTTATCCAAGGGCCGTCCTAAAGTTTTAAACTTACGCGATTTAATTAGTGAGTTTATTGAATTTAGAATGGAAGTGGTTATTCGTAGAGCTCAATTTGAATTAAGAAAAGCGCAAGAACGAGCACACGTTTTAGAAGGATACTTAATTGCACTAGACCATTTAGATGAAGTAATTCGTTTAATTCGTAATGCAGCCAACCCTGAATTAGCCAAGGAAAGTTTAATGGCAGCAGGATGGGGCATATCAGAAATTCAAGCGAAAGCAATATTGGAATTAAGATTGCAACGATTAACCGGAATGGAACGAGATAAGATTAAAGAAGAGTTCCAAAATTTAATGCAAATTATTAAATCTTTAAATGAATTATTAGCCAGTGAACCTTTGCGTTTTGAATTAATCAAAACAGAATTGTTAGAAGTAAAAGAAAAATTTGGAGATGCAAGAAAAACAGAAATTCAATACTTGGCGGATGAAATGAAATTGGAAGATTTAATTGAAGAAGAAGATGTAGTTATTACTATTTCTCATTTAGGCTATATTAAAAGAACAGCCGTTTCTGAATACCGCCAACAAAAAAGAGGAGGAAGAGGTGCTATAGGAACCAAAACAAGAGAGGAAGATTATGTAGAGCACTTATTTATTGCTTCCACCCACGATACAATGTTATTCTTTACTGAAAAAGGAAGATGTTTTTGGTTGCGTGTATATGAAATACCAGAAGGAGAAAAAACAAGTAAGGGTAGAGCTGTTCAAAATCTAATTCAAATACCTGCTGATGATAAAGTAAAAGCTATTATTGAAGTGCGTAAGTTAGATGACAAAGAATATGTACAAAATCACTTCATTATCTTATGTACTAAACGCGGTATTATTAAGAAAACTTGTCTAGAAGATTTTAGTCGCCCAAGAATTAGTGGAGTGAACGCTATTACTATTAATGAAGGAGATGAATTATTAGCAGCTCGTTTAACAGATGGTAACCACGAAGTAATGATGGCTGTAAAATCGGGTAGAGCTATTCGTTTCCCTGAAGAAAAAGTGCGTCCTACTGGAAGAGGTGCTATAGGTGTAGCAGGTATTGAAGTCGACAATGAAAATGATGAAGTAGTTGGACTTGTCTGTGTGCATAAAGAAGATAAAGACCGCACCATTTTAGTAGTAAGTCAACAAGGCTTTGGAAAAAGAACTGCTATTGAAGAATATAGAATTACCAATAGGGGTGGAAAAGGTGTAAAAACTATTAACATCACTGAAAAAACAGGTAGTCTAGTGGGTATAATGGATGTTCTTGAAAAAGAAGATTTAATTATTACTTGTAAATCGGGAGTCACTATTAGAACTAAAATTTCTGATATTAGAGAAGCAGGTCGTGCCACTCAAGGTGTTACTTTAATTAGATTAGATGAGGGCGATGAAATTGCTGCCGCTTCTAAAATTGAAGAACAAGAACAAGAAGAGGATAGTGCTGCACCAGAAGTAGAACCCGTGAATGAATAAAAAACAAAATTATTCTATCACCATATAATCACCAATCATCATAAATACAATTTTTAAATAAATTTTAAATCTTAAATTTAGCAGACCAAATTCATCATAAAATAAGAACTATGAAAAAATTAATGGGGGTTTTAATTATTTTGTTTGTCGCACAAAATTTACTTGCTCAAGATTTTGATAAAGTAAAAACCGATTTATTACTGAGTAAAGTAGACGACGCAAAAGCAGATTATGATAAAATTTTAGCAAAAAAAGCCAATCTTGTTGGAACAGCTCCTGCTCTGTATTGGAAATCTAAAATATATAGTGCTTATCATAAAGATGCAGCAAAATATCCCAATGCTTATAATGAACTAAAAACAGCTTTAGATGCTTATATCAATGCTGAAGCAAGTTTACAATTGGCAAAAGACAATGGTCAAGAGCCTTTCTTCGATGTCTATATTAGAAGTTTTAAAGGTGGGGTAGATAGTTTCAATACAAAAAACTGGAAGGGTGCTGCTGCTCATTTTAGCAATGCGGTAAAATACTCTGATATTATATTTACACAAGGTTGGGCATCCTCCAAACAAAAATTTGATACTACTGCCATTATTTATGCGGGTTATTCTAGTCAAAACGCAGGTAATATTGATGAAACCTTATCTTTTTACGAAAGATTAGCAGATAATAAAGTTGCCAATCCAGAATTGGCCGATGCTTACAGATATATTTTAGTACAACTCACTACTAAAAAAGACAAAGCCAATTTCGATAAATATATGGCTATGTCAACAGCTGCTTATCCTAATGAAAGCTGGGTAGAGTATGGTACCGACTATATTGATAAGAACTATAATTTGGATGAAAAAGTAGTAATGTTTGATAAATTAGTGGCTTCAGGACATATATCTGAGTTAGAATGTCAAATGTTCGGAGATATGTTTATGTCTGGCAAAAATGCTGAAGGTGTGAGTGCAGATAATTCCGATAAATATATTGGAAAGGCTGCTGAAGCTTACAAAAAGGCTTTTAGTATGAATGAGAAAAATTTTGCTGCAGCATTTAATGTGGGCATTAGTTATTATAATCAATTCACTGTTTTAGATGAAAAAGTAGCAGAAAATATTAAAGCTTTACAAGCTATAAACGCTAACAAGCCCGCTGCACCTAAAGATCCTAAAAAGAAAATTGCTTTTGATGCATTTTATAAAGCTCAATTAGATTCTGTTAGAAAAATTAACACTAACCTCGAAGCGCCCATCAAAGAAAAAGTAGATGGAGCCATTGAGTGGATTAGCAAAGCCTATAATGTTATCAAAGACAAAGAGAAACTAGAAAGAGGTGAAAAGAATGTGGCAGCCAGATCGGTCGATTTCTTGGCCACCTTATATGGCTATAAAAGAGATAAAGCCAGAGGTAAGGACCAAAAAGCATTTGACGAATATGACGCCAAATTCAATATTTACGATAAATTACACGACAAGTATCAATAGTACTTCAAGGTATATTATTAATCGAAATTAATAGAATAACCCTCGAGCTGTCGGGGGTTATTTATTAGAATAACAATCAGAGAAAAATGAGAGGTAAACAAATCCTAATCATCTATCTATCTAACATAAATATATTAGTAATTAATACCTGATTAATAATCCTAAAGAATAACTATAGAAAAATGGGGGTTATCTATTTCTTATAATATCATATTGTATTTATAATAGCTATTTAACATAATGTTAATTATAGGATAAATTATAGCTTAAATTGTGTATAATAGTCTATGAATCAATTGTATTTAAAATCATTCAAACTGGTACAAATAACATAGAAATCTAATTCAGAGTATTAAATGATTGATCTTTAGAAAGATAATATTAAGATTATATAAGGGATTATCTAAGGGTTATCTAAGACATTATTTAAAGCCAGTATTTAAACCATTGCAGGATGTTTTACATATGTTTTATTCAAGTATATTTTTGTATTTTGTATTACTAAACCATTAAAAATGTCAAATAAATTAAGTCGCAGAAAGTTTGTACAAAATGCAGGAATTACCTCTATGGCCTTGGGTCTATCCCCTCAATTTATTAAAGCCCAATCTCCAAGCAAAAAAGATACTATCCGTATTGGTATTATAGGTACTGGATTTAGAGGACAAAGCCATTTAGAAATGCTATGTCAAAGAAAAGATACAGTCATCGTCTCTTTTGCCGATCCAGACCCTAGAATGCTTGCAGATGCTCAAAAAATACTTAAAGACGCTGGCAGGCCTGCTGCTATAGAATTTAAAAATGGTGAGGAAGACTATAAAAACCTCTTAAAAAGACACGATATTGATGGAGTTATTATTGCTACGCCCTGGGAATGGCATATTCCACAGGCTTTGGAAGCCATTAAAAATGGTGTTATTCCTGGTGTGGAAGTCTGCGGGGCACTTAAACTATCCGATTGTTGGGATATAGTGAACGCAAGTGAAAAATATGGTATTCCTGTGATGTGTTTAGAGAATGTATGCTACCGCAGAGATGTTTTAGCGGTATATAATATGGTTAAAAAAGGTGTTTTTGGGGAATTACTACACTTACAAGGTGGGTATGAACACGATTTAAGAGGCGTTAAATTTAATAGTCCTAATTCTGCTGATAGTGCATCTGGCGTTGAATTTGGTAAAGGTAAAGGCTTTAGTGAAGCTGCTTGGCGTACGAACCATTCATTATATAGAAATGGTGAATTGTACCCTACCCACGGCTTAGGTCCAATTGCTATGATGTCCGATATTAATAGAGGTAATTTATTGACTCGATTATCCTCTGTAGCCACTAAGTCAAGAGGTTTACATAAATATATAATTGAGCACCCCAAAGGCGGTGAAAATCACCCAAATGCGAAATTAAAATTTAAATTAGGTGATATAGTAACCACTACTATTCAAGCTGCCAATGGAGAGACTTTTTTACTTACCCACGATACCAATTCACCTCGTCCTTATAATTTAGGATTTAGGGTGCAGGGCACACAGGGTTTATGGCAGGATTTTCACGCGGGAGAATTTTCAGCAGGTCATATTTATATAGAAGGTACTTCACCTAAAGCGCACCAGTGGGAAAACCCAGAACTCTATTTGAAAAAATATGATCACCCCTTATGGAAAAAATATGAATCTGATGCTGTGGGGGCTGGACACGGCGGAATGGACTTTTTTGTAGACAATGCTTTTGTAGAATGTATTAAAAGGAATGTTCCTTTTCAATTAGATGTCTATGATTTAGCTACTTGGTATGCCATTACTCCCCTCTCTGAAAAATCTATCGCTGAAAATGGACAAGTTCAATTAATTCCAGATTTTACCAGAGGTAAATGGAAAAATAGAAAGAATGATTTTGCTACGAACGAAGATTATTAAAATGAAACTTATGAAACCTCTCCTACTCACTTTAAGCATTGGCTTATTTTCATTCACTGTTAAAGCACAGATAAATTCTTTGCCTGTAAACCCTTCTGTTCAAAAACTAAAAGAAGAAGTTAAAACCATTTTAAATAATGCGTTTGAACAAGACAAAAAAACTTCAAGGCAACTCTGGGAATATGCTGAAGTGGGTTTTAAAGAATCTAAAAGTGCGGCTTTGCATATACAACATTTACAAGAAGCTGGTTTTACCGTTACCACTGGTGTGGGAGGTATGCCCACTGCATTTATGGCTAGTTATGGTGCTGGCAAACCAATTATTGGAATTTTAGCAGAATATGATGCTCTTCCTGGCTTAGCGCAAGAAGGTGGTAATGCACAAAAAGCAGTTATTGCCGGAAAAAATGCAGGACACGGTTGTGGTCACGATATATTTGGAACTGCTTCAGTTTCTGCTAGTATTGCTATAAAAAAATTAATAGAGGCTGGAAAAATTAAAGGGACCATTCGTTTGTATGGAAGTCCTGCAGAAGAAGGTGGTGGTGGTAAAGTGTATTTAGTGAGATCTGGTGTGATGGACGATTTAGATGTTGCCATTCATTGGCATCCCGGCAATAAAAATGAAGTTACTATGGGTAGTGCTTTAGCTTATAAGTCGGCTAAATTTAGATTTTATGGTATTTCTGCACACGCTGCAGCTTCACCGGAATTAGGTCGTTCTGCTTTAGACGGTGTGGAAGCAATGGATCAGATGGTAAATATGATGCGTGAACATATTCCACAAGAAACCAGAATACATTATGTTATTACAAGTGGAGGTAAAGCTCCTAATGTAGTTCCAGATTATGCTGAGGTATTTTATTATGTGAGACACCCCAAAAGAGATAATGTGGTTGCCATTTTTGATAGAGTAACCAAAGCTGCTGAAGGAGCGGCATTGGGAACAGGAACTTCTATGAAATATGAAGTTATTGATGGCACCCACGATTTACTTTTAAATAAAACTCTTGCCACATTGATGCAAACTAATTTAGAAGCAGTTGGTGGCATTACTTATACCGATGCTGAAAAAGAGTTTGCAAGAAACTTGCAAAAAAGTTTTATGGGTAATATCCCTCCTATTGAAGATGCACAAAAAGTTTTTCCAATGAGAATAGATGAAAAATCGGGAGGAGGTTCTACCGATGTTGGTGATGTAAGTTATACAGTACCAACGGTAGGTTTAAGCACTGCTACTTGGGTGCCAGGAACACCTGCACACAGTTGGCAGGCCGTATCTTGTGGCACTACAGATATTGCTGCTAAGGGAATGATCAATGCTGCAAAAGTAATGGCAATGACTGCCATTGATTTGTACCATCAACCTACCACTATTCAAAAAGCCAAAGAAGAATTTAATTTGCTCAAAGGCAATTATAAGTATCAAGCTTTATTAGGAGATCGGCCCCCTGCTTTAAACTACAGAGATAATTAATTTTTAAAATAATTTAATTTACTAGTTTATTATATTCTTCAAGCAAACGAATTTGATTGAGTGTGCGCATTAAATTTTGTCCTTCATAGGCAGCACCATAATAAATATCGTTGTTAAGATGATCTGTTAAAAAGCGAAGCGCTTGCATATAAATTAAAAATTGGCCAGCATAATAAAAATGGTCTTTTTCAAAAGCACTTAATTCTTCTTGCATATAATAGAGGTATCCATTTTCTAAAGCTTTCCATTTTTTAGGATCTATCTTTACTTTGTTTAAATCTTTTTCTTCCTCGCTCACAGCACAAAGGCAGGTTCTACACATATCGCCTACATCACTAATATAATACCCGCTCATTACGGTGTCTAAATCAATGACACAAATAGCTTTCTCTTCTGATTTATTTTTTTGAAAAAGTACATTACTTATTTTAGTATCGTGATGTGTGACGCGTTTTTTTACCTCTTTATGCGCTATGTATTGAGTATAGATATCTACATATTTTTTGTGAGATTGTAAAAAAGTAATGGCCTCTTGCGCCGCTGCCATTCTTTGTGTATTTCCTTGCTGAATAGCTTCTAAAAATTGTTGGTACCTTAAGGTTAAATTATGAAAATTGGGCAAAGTATCTTTTAACTGACTTGCCTCAAAATTTTTTAACACTTGGGTAAATCCCGCAAATTGCTGAGCAGCCTCCCTTACTTGGTTTTCATTTTCTAATACATTTAAAGCATATCCATTTATTTTATGAAAAGCCCTATAGTAGGTTTCTCCTGCTTTTACCAAAGTAGTCCCTTTTACACTTGGCACTAAATGCGTGAAAAGATAATTTGGATGATGCTTTTGTAGATAAGTAGAAATAGCATTGATATTATTATCTATAGTGGAGGGGCTTTTAAATATGGAATGATTGATAGATTGTAAGATATAGTCGCCTTGGGTAGTTTGAATAGAATAAGTGCTATTGATTAAGCCTTGTTGTATGCTTTGATAACTGATGACATTCCAGCCATATAATTGAAAAATTTCTTGCATAAAATATAATAGTTAAAAGTACTAAAAATAAATGCATTGTTCGTATCTTGAAACTATAAAATCAATGTTGTAATGCATATGGACAGAAGAAAATTTTTAAATTTAGGCAGTGTAGGAATTTCAAGTTTTACACTTACAGGTTTTATTCCTGCTTCCACCTCTTCTTTAAACAGCGAAAATAAAATTTTGAAAAATATGAATACGGGTATTCCACCCGTTGTGGTCTCTACTTGGGATGCAGGTATTGCAGCCAATTTAGCTGCTTGGAAAATTATTGGTAATGGTGGCAAAGCCATTGACGCCGTTGAAAATGGTGTGAAAGTTACTGAAGACGAAATTAATTGTTGTGTAGGATTGAGTGGAAATCCAGATAGAGATGGACACGTAACACTAGACGCATCTATTATGGATCACGAGTTTAATTGTGGCAGCGTTGCTTTTTTAGAAAGAATTAAACATCCTATTTCTGTAGCGAGAAGAGTGATGGAGAAAACACCCCACGTAATGTTGGTGGGTGAAGGGGCACAACAATTTGCAATTGCTGAAGGATTTACTTTAGAGCCTGATACACTTTCTGAAGATGCCAAGAGATCTTATGAGGGCTGGTTAAAAAAATCTGAATATAAACCAGTAATTAATATTGAAAGAAAACAATCCACCAGTCAGTTAGATCCTTCATTTATGGCTCCTACTAAACTTATGAATGGACAGTGGAATCACGATACCATTGGAATGATTGCTTTAGATAGTTTTGGAAATTTAAGTGGTAGTTGCACCACTAGTGGTGCAGGTTTCAAAATGAGAGGACGCGTGGGCGACTCTCCTATCATCGGAGCTGGTTTATATGTAGACAATGAAGTGGGTGCGGTGGCCGCTACTGGTCAAGGAGAAGATGTAATTCGTGTGGCAGGTGCGAGTGCAGTAGTGGAACAAATGAGACAAGGTAAATCTCCTAGGGAGGCTTGTAGAATTGTGGTAGAAAGAATTAGAAAAATTAAAAAGGAAAAAGCAAAAGATATTCAAGTTTGTTTTATTGCTTTAAATAAAAAAGGAGAAGCAGGTGCTTACGCTTTGCATAAAGGTTTTAATTATGCAGTACACACAATGGCAGAAAATAAATTATTTGAATCTTCTTCATTAGATTAATATGTCAACAGTACTTGAAATTGCGGTATTTTCAGTGGAAGCAGCTATTAGTGCATTGAAAGCAGGTGCACATAGAATTGAATTTTGTGAAAATCCACAAGAAGGAGGCACTACCCCCTCTTTTGGAAGTTTACAAACGCTGAGGTCTTTCACTACTCAGCCGGTATTTCCTATAATTCGACCTAGAGGTGGCGATTTTTTATATAGCTCTATTGAATTTGAAGTGATGAAGTCCGATTTATTAACTATTAAAGAATTGGGATATAAAGGTGCAGTTATTGGTTTATTAAATGCAGATGGAAGTATTGATACTAAAAGAACCAAAGAATTGGTTGATATTGCGGGGCCTTCTATGCAAATAAGTTTTCATAGAGCTTTTGATAGATGCCAGAACCCTTTGATAGCCCTAGAGGCAATTATTGAAACTGGATGTAAAAGAATTTTAACCAGTGGTCAAGTGCCACAGGTAGCAGATGCCTTATCGCTCATAAAAACTTTACATCAAAAAGCAAGTGGTAGAATTATTATAATGCCTGGATCGGGCGTTCGCTCTTCAAATATCAAAGAAATAATTCAAGCTACAGGTGTCACAGAAATACATAGTAGTGCAAGATGTCAACTAGATAGTAAAATGAATTACATTCAAACATCAATGAATGAAAATTTACAAGCTACTGGTGTAGATACCACAGAAATTAAAAAAATGCTAGCCGCTATAACGCTATAAAAGAAAATTAATACAACATACGAGCTCGAATAGTATGTTTTACTTCTTTAAGAACTGCAAATGCAGTTTTAGATAATTTAGTTTCTACATCTAATACTACATAACCAATTTCATCATTGGTTTTTAAATATTGGCCTACAATATTTATTTTATTTTTAGACATAAGGGTATTAATGGCGCTCAGTACCCCTGGAACATTATTGTGTATATGTAAAATTCGATGCGCATTTTCCACAGGGGGCAAACTAATGGAGGGAATACTATGTGAACCATAAGAAACGCCTCTTTCCAAGTATTGATATAATTTTATGCTTACATCCTCCCCTATATTTTCTTGGGCCTCTTCTGTAGATCCACCAATATGTGGTGTAAGTATAACATTGGGTAGTCCTTGAAGCGGAGTGGTAAATGAATCTCCATTTTTTTCTGGCTCTATAGGAAATACATCAATGGCAGCTCCCGCCATTTTTTTATCTATAATGGCTTTGCTTAGGGCATTTAAATCAACTACTTCTCCTCGAGCATAGTTTATTAAAATGGATCCTTGCTTACATTGGCTAATAATAGTTTTATTAATTAAATTTTTAGTTTGATTTGTTTCTGGAACGTGCAAGGAAATAATATCAGAACTACTCACTAAATCTTTTATAGATTTGGCAGCTTTGGCATTTCCTAAAGGCAATTTAGTTTCAATGTCATAATATTGAATTTTCATACCCATTGCTTCAGCCATAATACTTAATTGTGTTCCAATATTACCATAGCCAATAATACCTAAGGTTTTACCTCTTAATTCATAACTGCCTTTGGCTTCTTTATTCCAAATACCTTTATGAGCCGCTGTATTTTTATCTACTATTTTTCTGATGAGCATAATAGAAGCACCTATTACAAGTTCTGCTACGCTTCTGGTATTACTGTAGGGAGCGTTGAAAACAGCTACTCCTTTTTGTTTACAAGCTTTGATATCTACTTGATTCGTACCTATGCAAAAACACCCAATGGCTTGTAATTTTTTGGCGTGATCTAAAACTTTTTTGGAAATAAATGTTTTGGAGCGAATGCCAAGTATATGTACCTCTTTAATAACCTTGATTAATTCTTCCTCCCCTAAAGCCCCGGATATTTTTTTTACATCTGTATATCCCTGATCTTTAAAATACTGTACCGCTTTGTCACTAATATTTTCTAGGAACAAAACCTTGATTTTATCCTTAGGATAGCTGGTAGTCATAAAGTTATTCATTGAACAAAGTTAAAAAAAATTAGCTGTTTAGTATTCATTAACAATAAATTATGTACTTCTGTCGTTATTTTTGTGGTTATTAATGGTTATAGCCGCCTTATAAAACTAACAGATGTTTACTCGATTCACTTTATTTATTGGATTTTTCTTTTTAAGTATTGCTTGTGGCACTGGTCAAGGCCCTCGTTTTTTAAATATTCAAAACACGGAAAGTTTTACAAAAAAAGATGAAAAAGAAAGGTTAATCGCAGAAGTAAAAGCCAAGTACGAATTTTTATTAGCCAACAAAGGTTTTAGTGGAGAAATATTAGTAGCTAAAAATGGGGAAATTATTTTTGAAGACTATAAAGGGTATGCAAATTTTTCTGATAAAACAGCAATGTTGCCAGAAACGCCCATTCATCTAGCTTCCATTTCAAAAACTTTTACCGGAATGGCTGCTTTAAAATTGTGGGAACAAAATCAATTAGATTTAAAAGCACCTGTAACAAAATATATTGCTTCATTTCCTTACAAGGAAGTCACTATTGAGCAACTACTCTCCCATAGAAGTGGATTACCCGACTACACCAATTTTATGGAGTCTCGAAAATATACTTCTGTGAAAGTAAAAAATAAAAAAGGTCGTTGGGTTAATAAATTAAAACTTATTAGTACTGAAACTCCCTACAAACAAGGGTTCTATACAAATCAGGATGTACTAGATTATATGGTTGCTAAAAGACCCGCTCCTGCTGCTAAACCCGATAAAGTTTTTAAATATTGTAATACCAATTTTGTCATCTTAGCATTAATCATTGAAAAAATTACTGGACAAGATTTTCCAAAATATATGGCTGAAACTATTTTTAAGCCATTAAAAATGGAGAATACTTTTATTTTTAGCACCCAAAGTTTAGATAAATATTTGCCTTCTTACAATGCTCGTTTGGTGCCTTATAAAATTGAAAAGTATGATTGCATTTATGGTGATAAAAATGTATACAGTACAGCCAGAGATATGTATTTATGGGATAAAGCATTAACAGAAGGAACTTTTGTAAAAGCTTCTACTTTAGAAATGGCTTTTCAACCCCAAAGTCCCACTAATAAGTATTACCATAACTATGGTTTAGGTTGGCGTATTTTGGCAAAACCCAATGAAGAGAAATTAGTATACCATAATGGTTGGTGGCACGGTAATAATACTGTATTTACCCGCTTAATTAATGAGTCGGCCACTATTATTATTCTAGGTAATAAGTTTAATAAATCCATCTATAAAGGCAAGGAAATTGCTTCAGTTTTTACAGGCAAAGTAGATACTACTGCACTAGTTGAGTAAAGTTGCCCTTTTTTGCCCATTTTTGAGTTTTACCCCCTATTTTTGCAGACCTTAAAAGAATCTTAACCGAAAACAAAAGAATAAGTATAGCTATGAAAGATCTTCTATTTTATGCCGTTCCGGCAATGGGTATTGTAGGTTTATTATATACTCTATTGAAATTCAATTGGGTATCTAGACAAGAGGCAGGTAGCGACCGTATGAAAGAAATTAGCACTTACATAGGTGAAGGTGCTATGGCTTTTTTGAAAGCAGAGTGGAAAATTCTTGGCTATTTTGTGGTAATAGTAGCATTATTATTGGGCTTTATGGCTTCAAAAAATGCAAGTAGTCATTGGAGTATTGCCATTTCTTTTATCATAGGTGCTGTATTTAGTGCTACAGCTGGATATATTGGAATGAAAGTGGCTACCAAAGCCAATGTAAGAACAGCAGAAGCAGCTAAAACAAGTTTATCTCGTGCTTTAAATGTTTCATTTACTGGCGGATCAGTAATGGGTTTAGGAGTTTCGGGATTAGCCGTATTAGGTTTAGGAGGATTATTTTTAATTATTAAACATTACTTCGCTCCTGAGGGTGATGCAGAAGGTATGTTAAGAACTATAGAAATTTTAACTGGATTTTCTTTAGGTGCTGAATCTATTGCATTGTTTGCTCGTGTGGGTGGTGGTATTTACACAAAAGCAGCCGATGTTGGTGCAGATTTAGTAGGTAAAGTTGAAGCTGGAATTCCAGAAGATGATCCTCGTAATCCAGCCACCATTGCAGATAATGTGGGTGATAATGTAGGTGATGTAGCAGGTATGGGTGCTGATTTATTTGGTTCTTATGTGGCTACTGTTTTAGCTACAATGGTATTAGGTCAGGAAGTTACTGGCGCTAAAGATGCTGTCACTGGAACTTGGACAGTTTTACAAGATAATTATAGTGGCCTATCTCCTATCTTATTACCAATGCTAATTGCAGGTGTGGGTATCTTATTATCTATAGTAGGAACTTTTTTTGTTAGAATTAGTGATAAAGCAGGTTTAAATACTGCTTCAGTTCAAAAAGCCTTAAATATGGGTAATTATGGTTCAATGATTTTAACAGCCATTGCTTGTTATTTCATTGTATCCAATGTTTTACCAGAAACTTTGTATTTAAGAGGTGTAGAGTTCACAAGAAATGGAGTTATTGGTGCTATAGCGGTGGGATTAATAGTAGGTACTTTAATGAGTATCATCACTGAATTTTATACTGCTATGGGTAAACGACCAGTGTTAAGTATCATTAAACAATCTAGTACAGGACACGCTACTAATATTATTGGTGGTTTAGCTATTGGAATGGAATCAACTTTCTATCCCATTATAGTTTTAGCTGCTGGTATTTATGCTTCTTTTGCTTGTGCAGGTTTATATGGAGTAGCGATAGCTGCTGCAGGAATGATGGCTACTACTGCAATGCAATTAGCCATTGATGCATTTGGTCCTATAGCTGATAATGCAGGTGGTATAGCTGAAATGAGTGAATTGCCTGCTGAAGTGCGCGAAAAAACAGACATTTTAGATGCTGTTGGAAATACAACTGCTGCAAGTGGAAAAGGTTTTGCCATTGCTTCTGCGGCTTTAACTTCATTAGCATTATTTGCTGCTTTCGTAGGTGTGGCTATGCCGCAAAATCAAAGCATTGATATTTATAAGGCAGATGTATTAGCCGCTTTATTTGTAGGAGGAATGATTCCATTTATATTTTCTTCCTTAGCTATTAGAGCTGTGGGTGAAGCTGCAATGTCTATGGTGGAGGAAGTGCGTCGCCAATTTAGAACTATCAAAGGAATTATGGAAGGTACTGGTAAGCCTGAATATGATAAATGTGTTGCCATTAGTACAGAAGCTTCACTTAAAAAAATGATGTTACCTGGAGCTATTACCATCATCTCTCCTATTTTCATTGGTTTTGTATTAGGCCCTGAAGCTTTAGGTGGTTTCTTGGCAGGTGCTACAGTAAGTGGTGTTTTGATGGGTATTTTCCAAAACAATGCGGGTGGCGCTTGGGATAACGCAAAAAAATCTTTTGAAAAAGGGGTTGAAATAAATGGCGAGATGTATTATAAAAAATCGGAACCACATAAAGCTTCAGTTACTGGAGATACTGTGGGAGATCCTTTCAAAGATACTTCTGGGCCTTCAATGAATATTTTAATTAAGTTAATGTCAATTGTATCTTTAGTTTTAGCGCCTACTTTGGCTAAAATGCATCCAACAGGAACTGCAAAAACTAAAACACAAACTGTGGAAATATCTGTAATTAATACCGATTCAACCGCAGGTACCAACTTAATGAAGGATACAGCACATACTGTAACTATTACTGCAAATTCTAAAACACTAGTACAAGCATTACAAGAGGAAGGTATTGCTCCTGTTGACAATGTTAAATTAGAAATTAAAGACGGTAAGATTACTGTTAATGGTAAAGCTTTAACCGATGAACAAAATGCAAAGTTTTCTTCTTACTTGAAGAAAAATTAGTAGCATTTATAAATAATTGACAATTAATAAAATCTAGCAGTTAGCTTTATTTTTATAAAAAATTAACATAAATCCCTCTGAATTTTTTCAGGGGGATTTTTTGTTTTTCCTATTAATTCGTAGATTGCTTACGAATATAATCGTAACATATGAATAAAACGCTTAAGCCTACCGAAAGTGAATTAGACATCCTTAGTATTTTATGGGAAAAAGAAAGTGCCACTGTTAGAGAGGTACACGAAATTGTACAAAAAACAAAAGATGTGGGCTATACTACTACGCTTAAGTTAATGCAAATTATGAACGAAAAAGGGCTAGTAACTAGAAATGTAAGTGCCAAAACTCATATTTATACCCCTACTTTAAAAAAAGAAAAAGCACAAGAGCAATTTATTGGTAAAATGATTCAAACATTATTTAATGGCAGCACTTCTCAACTTGTTTTACAAGCTTTAGGTAGACAGAAACCTTCAGAAAGTGATTTAGCTGAAATTAAATCTATGATTCAAAAATTAGAGCGCAAATAAACCATATGCCTTTGTTTTCAACTATAACCTCTTCCATACCCTTTGCTTTAGTCAATAATATTGGCTTTGCGGCTATATTATTTTTGGTTTATCAGTTTTTTAAAATTTTACAAGAAAAAGAAATCATTCGTATAGAAGCTAGTCATTTATATAATTTGGCTATCTTTTTTCAAGGCTTTAGTTTACTGCAATTTTTAATTTTACTTTTCTATCCACAGTGGGGAGCTGCAGTGGTAATAGAAAGTTTTATTTTTTTAAATGCAAGAATAAATTTTTTATTTCAATTGGCTTCTATTGAATGGTTTTCCATCATAGGCACTTTATACTTAGTAGTGCTTTTCTTTTTATTAGTTAAAGTTCTTTTTCAATTTTATCATTTATCTTCTTTAGTAAGAACATCCAATTTTGCTGAATCAGATTCCTATACTTCCTTTTTAAATAAGTTACCACAAAGCAGGGGGACTCGAAAAATTAAATTAGGCACTTCTACTGCCATTACCTCTCCTATTAGTTTTGGATGGGTAGAGCCCATAATTTTACTTCCCATAGCCTTGGTGAATCAATTAACTGTAAAAGAATTAGAATCTATTATTTTACACGAATGGGCGCATATACTTAGAAATGATTATGTTTTAAATATTTTTACAACACTAATTCAAGTGGTCTTATTCTTTAATCCTTTTTCTTATTTATTGAATAAAGAGATTAGCCTGCAAAGAGAAATTGCTTGTGATAATTTTGTAATTAATACTTCTGGTAATTCCAATACTTATTTGAATGCCATTTATAAAATTGCCACAATATCTGTAAAGCCTACACCCGTATTTAAGTCTTTGCCTTGGGCTTTGGGAATTTTAAATTTACCTAATGAGCTTTTGTACCGAGTAAAATCAATGACAAATACCAAAAGATTCAATAGCCTTAATGCGACTAAAATGATGTTGGTTACTTTAATGGCTTGTGTAATGATTTGGTTACCTTTTAAAAAACCTACGCTCCATAATAATATTACTTTAAACCCCAAGAGTTCCTCCATAGTTAATAGGGAATCAAAATGGGTAGCTACTAAACCACTAGCATTACCTACTAAAACATCTACTATTTATACCTCTATTCATAAACACAAACATCAACTTGAAAAGCATCATCAATCCTCTGTGGCTATGTTAAGTCCCAATGAGTTAGATAGAAATAAAAATTTACTGAATACTTCCTACGAACAAATGGTGCAAAAAACGCTGGGTTGGTTACAATCTAGAGTGGTTGAAAATCAATTTGCTAGTTTTACTGAAAAAGATGAGGAGGCTGAAATGGAAGTGGCAGAAAAAATATTAATGCGCGCCATTTACACTAATTATCAATTAAAAAGAGAAATTTTAAATGATTTATTAGCCAAGTCTCAAGATCAAAAAGAAGCGATGGATTTTATTTTAAATAGTAAACAATGGGAGCAAATGCAACAATTTGAAAAGTGGACTTCAGAATTTTTAAAGAAACATCCTACCAAAGAAGATACTCCTATGGATCGAGTAATTGTTTACTAATTTCTTTCCCACCCACACAAAATAACCAATCAAGTATACTGAGATTCTGTATAAATCCCTCTTCACTAGTAAACACTTGTTGGTATTTATTTTTAACTGGAAATTTTGTAAAATTATTGGGTTGCCAAGCAGGTATCAATTTTGACCCTCCATTTTTATTTTCCTTTTCAATTATCCATTTTGCTTTTATGGCATTTTGTACAAAAATTTGACAAGACATTAAAAAATCAATGAGGAAGTCTTGTTGAACTGTGTATAAATTTTTTATTTGATCTTCATAGTACTCAAAATAAGGAGCTCTTTTATAGCAAGTACTAATGGCCTTCCAATGATGGGCTCTCCAAGGGGTATCATAAGCAATATGAATTTCTTTTATGGAGGTTTTTTGGTCTCTTCCACCCTTTATGGGAATAGTTAAATGCAAGGGCCCCTGGGCACTTAAAATAACCATTCTATTTTTAAAACTCATTTTAGAAAAGGAGGCCTCTTTATCAAAATAAATATGTGTTTGTTGATGAAGTAATTCAAAAAAGCAAATATTTCCAAAATATTGATAATCGGTGATAAGCATATTTCTCTGATAAAGGATGTAAATATATTTTTACAATTTCCAATTAACTAATAATTTTATATAAATTTTTTTATGAAACTCATTTCATATCTTTTTCTAGCCAGTGTGGTATTGTTAATGGCTTGTGCAACCCCTAAAAATTTAGAATTTAAAGGTATTGAGTCTTTAAAAATTGAAAAAGCAAGTTTTGGCAAGAATACTTTTATAGGTTCTTTTGCCTATTATAATCCCAACCATTTTAATATGGAGTTAAAGAAATTAGATTGTTCCATTTATTTGAATGATCAATTTTTTACACAATATTCAACAGAAACTAGTTTTCCTATTAGCGCCAATGCTTCATTTAGTTTACCTGCTAAAATAGAGGTAGATTTAGGACAATTGCTCAAAAATAGTATGGATATTCTTTTAAATAAACCTATAAAAATTACTATTCGAGGGTCTGCCATCATTTCAAAAGGCTGGATTACTAAAACGGTGCCTGTTGCATTTGAAACCTATCAAAAACTAAATTTAAAGGAGGCATTGTTAAAGTAGGCATCAAATATTTACCTATGCCAAGAAATATTTACCTATTCCAAGTGCTGGGGCTTTCTCTCCACTGCATTAAAATGCTTTGTGTGGCGCTATCTATTTCACCTTTTTCTACTGCCAATTCAATAAGGTTTGTGTATTGAGTTAAAGAATAATAAGAAACCCCTGCATTTTTAAAAGCTTCGTCAGCTAAAGTAAATCCATAATTAAATATGGAAACCATTCCCACCACATTCAAACCTGCATTTTTCAATACATCCACTACTTGTAAACTACTTTTACCCGTAGAAATTAAGTCTTCAATAACTAAAATTTTATTATTTGAACTATAAGCGCCTTCAATTTGATTGCCTAGTCCGTGTTCTTTAGGTTTGGGTCTGACATAAATATAGGGAAGCTTTAATTGATCTGCTGCCATTGCACCCCAAGGTATGCCCGCAGTGGCTACCCCGGCCAACATATCTGCTTCTGCAAATTTTTCAAAAATAACATTGCACATTTCACTTTTTATAAAATCTCTTACATAAGGGAAGGATAATACCTTTCTATTATCGCAATAAATAGGACTTTTCCAGCCACTGGCCCAAGTAAAAGGTTCATTGGGACTTAATTTTACAGCACCTACTTGAAGTAGTTTTTCAGCAACGGCTTTCTGATTTGTCATAAAAGTAATTTCTAGCAGCAAATGTAAAGTCAATTCACTAGATTCGCTTCAGGATTTACTAAATACTATACACATTTTTATGCCCAAACAAATAATTGCAGCAGGTGGTTTGGTAACCAACCCTCATCACGAAATTCTATGGATTTTTAGAAGAGGTTTTTGGGATTTGCCTAAAGGTAAATTAGAGGAAGGGGAAACCATTCAAACCTGTGCGCTAAGAGAAGTTCAGGAAGAGACAGGTATACATAGTTTACAATTACACGAATTATTAAAATTTACAAATCATACTTATTTTGATACTTACCTCAATGAAGAAGTTATAAAAAGAACCTACTGGTTTCATATGACTATTTCGAATGTGCAAAAAGGAGATCCACAAGTTTTGGAAGATATAGAAAAATTAGAATGGCATACTTTAGAGAATTCTAAAAATTGTTTAGCCAATACTTATGAAACTATCAGGGAAGTGATAGAGGCTTATCAAAATAAAATTCAAGCTTCTTAAAATCTTGTCTTACTCTTAAAATTTTGTTTTACTCTTAAAAACTTGTCTTACTAAGTAAAATTTAAAAAGAAATATTAAGTAATTACTTTTTTAAACTTTTGATAACTGCAGAAGGTAAGAAATGAGAAGCGTCTCCCCCATTTCTAATAATATCTCTAACAATTGTGGAAGCCACTGAAGTATATTTCGGCTCTCCTGTTAGAAAGATGGTTTCAATATTTCTATCCATTGTTCTATTGGCATCAGCGATAGTTTTTTCATATTCAAAGTCGCTCACATAGCGAATGCCTCTTAAAATAAAATTAGCCTTTATTGATTGGCAAAAATTGACAGTAAGACCATCGTAAATGGCTACTTCTATTTTGGGTTGATTTTTATATATTTCTTCAAACCATTGTTTTCTTTGTTCTGCGGTAAACATTGGATTTTTAGAAGCATTAATACCTATGCCCACTACCACTTTGTCAAATAAAGGTAAAGACCTATCTATGATATCAATATGACCCAAGGTGACAGGATCAAATGTTCCAGGAAATAAGCAGATTCTTTGCATAGCTTAAAAGTAGTAAAATTCTTAGAACTATGGTGAACTATCGTTATTAAGCAGGTTGGGATCTGCCCGTAAGTAAGTATAAACAGGCCATTCTAACTGCTACCCCATTTTCTACCTGGTCTAAAATGATGGAATGAGGGCTATCGGCTACATTACTATCTATTTCTACCCCTCTATTAATGGGACCAGGATGCATTATGACTATTTGTTTGTTAAGTTTATCTAGTCTTTGTTTAGTAATGCCGTAGGACAGGTTATATTCTCTTAAAGAGGAGAATAAAGGTTGATTTTGTCTCTCTAGTTGAATTCTTAATACATTAGCAACATCACACCAAGCTAAGGCTTTATCAATATTATATTCTACTCGTACATTTAACGCTTTTTGTAAGTAAGTGGGTATTAAAGTAGGTGGACCTGAAACCATTACTTCAGCGCCCATTTTATTGAGTAAATAAATATTACTTAAAGCCACCCTGCTATGCATAATATCACCAATAATGGCCACTTTTAATCCGGCTAATTTCCCCGTTTTTTCTTGCATTGAAAAAGCGTCTAACAAAGCTTGTGTAGGATGTTCATTGATGCCATCCCCTGCGTTTATAATGGCTGGCTCTATATTTTTAGCTAGATAATGAGGAGCACCTGAAGCGCTATGGCGCATTACCACCATATCCACTTTCATACTTATGATATTATTGACAGTATCTAATAATGTTTCCCCTTTTGCAGCGGAAGAATTAGACACCGTAAAATTCACTACATCCGCAGATAATCTTTTTTCAGCCAATTCAAAGGAAATTCTAGTTCTGGTAGAATTTTCATAAAAAAGATTTACAATAGTGACATCTCTTAAAGTGGGTACTTTTTTAACAGGTCTTTGTAAAACTTCTTTGAATTGATTTGCGGTCGATAAAATGAGCTGAATGTCCTCGGTTTTGAGGTCTTTGATACCAAGAAGATGTTTGGTAGAGAGTGCCATTAAAAAACAAAGTTAATGCAATTTTTTCTAATCCACCAATAAAATAACATCGTCCACCCCATCGTTCTCTTTCCATCTCACTTTGACTTTATAGGGTGTAATATCAACCATTTCCTTTCCTGCGAAGTCAGGTTGAATGGGTAATTCTCTGCTAGGTTTACGGTCTACTAATACACAAAGACTTACTTTAGAGGGTCTACCAAAAGAAAGTAAAGCATCCAAAGCAGCTCTTATGGTTCTACCCGTAAATAAAACATCATCTATTAATATCACAGTTTTTCCTTCTATGCTGAAAGGTAAATCGGTTTGTGTAGCTAAGTGTAGTTCTCTTCTAATATCATCTCTGTAAAAAGTAATATCTAATTTCCCATAGGTTACCTGATCGCTAGGTAATTCCTTCAATAAGGCAGCCACAATACGATCACTTAAATACACACCTCTGGGTTGTAAACCAATGATAACGGCATTGGTTAAACCAGGATAAGTTTCTAAAATTTGATGTGCCAATCTTTTAACAATACTGGGAAGCTGTTGCTCACTAATAAGCGTCATGCTATAAATTTTAAATAAAATTACACTCTTTTCTTGAATTTTAAAGGGTGGAAACCATTCCCTTTGTATTTTGCAGCTATGGTAGCCATCCAACAACTTACCCTTGTTCAATTTAGAAATTATATTCAAAAACATTTTGAATTCACGCATCGTATTGTGGGCATTGTAGGAAGTAATGGAACTGGTAAAACCAATGTTTTAGATGCCCTCTATTATTTATCTTTTACTAAAAGTTATTTTAACCGACCCGATGCACAAAATATTCATCACGCGTATGAGGGTATGCGAATGGAAGGAAAATATACTATTCAAAAAAATGTCATACCCATTACTTGTATTATTAGGGAAAATTCAAAAAAAGAATTTTACTTCGATGAAGAACTATACACCAAATTATCTCAACATATAGGTAAGATTCCTTGCGTAATGATTGCTCCAGATGATGTTCAAATAATTACTGGACATAGTGAGGAAAGAAGAAAATTAATGGATAGTTTATTATCACAACTATATCCAGAGTATTTAAAATTTTTAATTCAATACAATAAAATTTTACAACAAAGAAACAGCTTGTTAAAGCAGGCTTCCGAATTAGGAAGTGTAGATACCCTTTTACTGGAAACATTGAACCAACAACTCATAGATAATGGTACCCCTATTTATACATATAGAAAAGCTTTGTTAGATGATTTACTTCCAGAAATTTTGAAATTGTATAATTATTTAGCTCAAAATAATGATTCCATTCATATTACTTATGAATCGGCCTTACATACAAATTCCTTCAATGATATGTTAAAGGATGCCTATGCAAAAGATTGTTTATTACAAAGAACCACGGTAGGTATTCATAAAGATGACTTACATATTACCTTACAAGGGCAAGGATTTAAACAAGAAGCTTCTCAAGGCCAAAGAAAAAGTTTATTATTTGCCATTCGTTTGGCGGAGTGGCAATATATCAAAAAACACAAAGGCTTCTCTCCCCTTTTATTAATGGATGATATTTTTGAAAAGTTGGATGAACAAAGAATGGTTCAATTACTTGACTGGGTGAGTCATCAAACCGATGGTCAAGTATTTATAACAGATACCCATAAGGATAGAATGAATAATTTATTAGGCAAATATTTAAATAATTACCAATTGATAGAACTATAATAAGTGCTAAATTGTGCGCTCTATGGGAACATTTAAATTGGGGGAAGCCCTCAAAGAATTTATACAAGGAAGTAAACTAAAAAATGGCCTTCGTTCTGCCCAAATAGAAGAGGTATGGCTTGAAATGATGGGTGTCACTATTGCAAAGTATACTGATAAAATTTACATTTTCGATCAAACACTTTTTATACAAACAAGTATTGGCCCTTTAAAAAACGAATTAGGATTTCAAAAAATGCAAATTATAGAAAGGGTCAATGAGAAAATGGGTGAAAATACCATTACTGAAGTTATTATCAAATAACTTTTATTTTTCTAGATAATCGATGTAACTTATTTTCTGCATAATGGTAGACCCATTCATAACAAGAATGCTTGGCCAAACTCTTGCAGCAGTTTTAAGCATAGTGATATCTCCTATTAAAATATTTTCTTTGGGTAAAAATTGTTGAGCTCCAGATTTATCAGCAGTAACAATGAAAACTAATTTATACTTTTTATGTAAAGAGGTCATCACATTTTCCCAAGGAATAGTTGCTTCTATTTTTCCTGCCATCACTAATACATAGGGAATTTCTGTTGACAATAAAGCTTGGGTGGTATCGGCTCCAGCTTGGTTAGTAATTTCAAAATCAACAATGGCTGGTAATAGCCCATTCCCTTTTCTTACTATAATTTCTTTTCTATTTTTATAAACATAGGTAGAATCAAATTGCTCAGGGAAATGATTGGCATCAAAAAAGTAGGTTTTACCATTTTTTTCAAATTCCATTTGTATCGCTACTGAATCTTGAATGGCTCCAGCGGGAAGCTTCATTTTTTCAATAATATCATTACCTGCTTTATAAGGCAAACAGTCTATAATAGGTAAATGCTTTAATACATAATATTGTCCATAACCCACACCCGCAGTACTTAGAAGCAAAATACATATACCAAGGTAAGTAGGAAGGTTTGATTTAACTTTTTTATGATTGATAAGTAAAATAATAATACTTACTAAAAGAACTAGGTCTTTAATAAAAGAAGTTTTAGGAGTTAAAGGAATACAATCTCCAAAGCAACCACAGGTTTTTATTTTTCCTGAATATAAAGCGTACCCTGTCAAAAAACTAAAAAATACAATGAGACCTAATAAAATCCAAAGTGTTTGTTTGTAGGGATATTGGATAAGTAAGGCAATACCTGTTACAATTTCTAGCGTATTCATCACTAACGCTAAAGCCAAAGTATAGTCATTGAGAAATTGAATGCCCCAGACATCGAAAAATTCTTGCATTTTATAGCTTAATCCCAACGGATCATTGGCTTTAATTAAACCAGAAAAAATAAAAAGTAAACCTACCGTCCACCTGAGTATTTTAAGAAAAGATTGCATACCCCTATATTTAATGTTTACCTTCTGCCATTTGAATTAGAGCAAATGCAGCATAATTAAGAATATCAATAAAATTGGCATCTATACCTTCACTTATAAGTGTTTTTCCGTCGTTGGTTAAAATTTGTCTTATGCGCATTAGTTTCATTAAAATTAAATCGGCATAACTTTCTTGACTCATATCTCTCCACGCTTCACCATAGTCGTGGTTTTTATCAAGCATTGTATTTTTGGCGAATAACACTTGTTCATTGTACAGAGATTGAACTTGCGCTACATCAATTTCTTCTACTTTAGGATCTCCCAATTTTAATTGTATTAAACCAATGACTGCATAGTTAACAATACCTTTAAATTCAGATTGAATATCGTCGTCCACTTTTTGTGTGCCAATATCTTGAATGGTTCTTATACGAAGTGCCTTAATAAAAATTTGATCTACCACTGAGATAATTCTCAGTACTCTCCAAGCAGTTCCGTAATCCTTGGTTTTTTTTATAAATATATCACTACAGGAAGCAATAGCTTGATCAAATTGTGCGGAAGTTTGACTCATTAAATTTCACCCAATTTCTTTGTTAATTAATATCTTTGAACTACTGCAAGATAATCAATAAAGCTTATATTATAGTATGTTTCATCTACCTGCCAATAATCTACCTTGGAATATAAGTAGTCCCCAAGTGATGGGGATTTTAAATATAACTCCAGACTCATTTTATGAAGCCAGTAGACATTCCAATATTGAAACTGCCTTGGCACAAGCTGAGGCTTTTATAGAACAAGGGGCCACTATTATTGACATTGGAGCACAAAGCACCCGACCGCAGGCTACATTGCAAGAAGCTAAGACTGAATTGGAAAGACTACTACCTATTGTTGAAGCTATCTTAAAAAAATTTCCTCAACAACTTATATCCATTGATACTTTTTATGCCTCTGTTGCAGAAGCTACTTTAAAAATGGGTGTTCCTATTATTAATGACATAAGTGCTGGATCTTTCGATAATAATATGTTAGCAGTAGTAGCAAAATATAATGCGGGATATATTGGTATGCATATAACTGGACAGGTACATACTATGCACCAAGTGGAACTGAGAGAGAATATAATGAAATCAATGCTGGAGTATTTTGAATCCAAAAAGAAATTATTATTGAGTTATGGCATTAAAAATTGGGTGATAGATCCTGGATTTGGTTTTGGTAAAACGGTGGAAGAAAATTTTACAATAATTAAAAATTTAAAAGAATTAAAAGTACTAGGTCTTCCTATTTTAATAGGAGTTTCAAGAAAGTCAAGTTTATATAAAACATTAGGTATTGAATCAAAAGACGCTTTGAATGCCACTACTGTTGCAAACACAGTGGCACTGCTCAATGGGGCAAATATTATAAGAGTGCACGATGTGAAAGAAGCTTCTCAAATTATTCAATTACTTAAGTATTTACAATAATATTATTTGCAATAATTTAGTATACTAAAATGCCTCTCCTTGTAAGAGAGGCATTTATTTTTAGTAAGTTAATTATGCATTAACTTTATTTATTCATTTATTTAGCTGCAGGTGCAGTGCTTGGAGCAGCTGTTTTTGGAGCTATAGTAACATCTTTAATTTCAATATCAAAGGCTAAATTATCATAAGCTTTGATGACACCATTGGCTTGAGGGCCATAAGCTAACATTGCAGGAATATATAAAGCTCCTTTTCCACCTTTACCAAAATATTTTAATCCAATATCCCAACCAGGAATAACGCTTCCTGTTCCCACTTTAACATCATAAGGTTTTGAAGTGGAATCGTTAGGTTTTATATTTGAATCAAACACTTCTCCTTTCAAAGTATATCCTTTATAAAATACACTTGCCACTTTGGTTGAATCAATTTTATTGGTCGCATCGCCTGCTTCTTTCACCACTACAAATACTCCTTCTGGCGATTGAATGGCATTAATTTTATTTTTTGCTAAATAGGCAGCAATGATACCTATTTCTTTTGTTTTCTCTTTGTCTTGCTCTTTTTTATAATCAGCATCCACTAATTTAACATCTGTGAATACATCCAATATTTCTACTTTACCCAAAATAATATCTTTTGCTTTAAATACTTCATTGTATTGTAGAACTTTCATATTCACTAAGCTATCAATACTTAAAGAGAAATCTACTTTATCTCCTTTTCTACATTTCATAATTACTTCTGTGAAAGTATATTTACCTAAACGAGTAGTATCAATAGGGAAATACACTGGAATCACTCCAAATGTGGAACTTAAAGTAGTGTCTTTAGATTTTAACTTATACTCTACATTTAATTTAACAAATTGCCCTTGTTGTAATAATTTTTCATTACCACTTCCGTGTGTAATTTTGTAAGGCATTCCAGAGGGGGCTTTTTCATATTGATTACAACTTGCAAACAACATAATAGCAGCCACTAACTTTAAACTTGATTTTATCATTTTATTTTAATTGTGTTAATTGTGATGTATAATTTTTTATGATATTCTTAAAATCTTCAGCAGTTTCTTCCACCGATTTTGAAGATCTTCCTCCCGCAGCATTGGTATGACCCCCTCCTTCAAAATGTGTGCGTGCAAATATATTAACATCAAAGTTACCTTTACTCCTAAAACTCCATTTTCTTTCTTCTTCGCGGTCAATAACAATGGCAGCAAGATGAATTCCTTCTATTGATAACAAATAATTAACTAATCCCTCGGTATCCCCTGTTTTTAATTCAAACTTGTAAATATCTGTTTTAGGAATAGCCATTACAGCAGTTTTGAGTTCAGGAAATACATGCATTCTATTTAAAAATGCGTTACCCATAAATTTCAACCTACCTTCTGTTGATTGATCATAAATAGCTTCATGAATTATACCATGTTGCAAACCCAATTCTT
>CAXBQH010000016.1:0-46821 GCA_963977985.1 uncultured bacterium | reverse complement strand
CTATATTTGAAAAATTTAAACTTGAAAGATTTCAAAATATTGTACAATCGGCAATGATACAAAGTCAACAAGTGTGGTTGCCCCTCTTAGCCACTCCTGTCAAATTCAAAGAAGCGCTTCAAACTTCCAAAGAGGCCCAAAAATTAATAGCCCATTGTGCTCCCACCCATAAATTAAGTATTAAAAAAATAGAAGCGGCTTCTGAACTCGTTTTACTGATTGGACCTGAAGGTGATTTTTCTAGCACCGAAATTGACTTAGCCATCAGCCAAGGATTTCAGGCCATAGATTTAGGTCCTACAAGACTTAGAACAGAAACAGCCGCCTTGTTCGCATTAAGTGTTTTAAAAAAGTTTTAATTTTCAACTATGAATAGGGCGATTAATATTGTTGAAGTAAACACACCCGCTTTAGAAAAAGAATTTCTAGAAATAAATGCGACATTAAATAAAACCAACCCTCATTACATTCGCCCCTTAGACAATGAAGTATTACAAGTTTTTGATAGAAATAAAAATAAATTATTTAAAACTGGAGATGCTAAGAGATGGATTACCCGCAACGATCGAGGTATGGTTACCGGCCGCATCGCTGCTTTTTATTATGAAAGCTATAAAAACAAAGGAACAGACTTTCCCGTGGGATGTGTAGGATTTTTTGATTGTATCAACGACCCCAACACTGCTAATTTACTTTTTGCGACTGCTCAAAAGTGGCTCACTGAAAATGGTATGGAGGCAATGGATGGTCCCATTAATTTTGGAGACAGAGATAAATGGTGGGGGCTTATGGTACAGGGATTTGACAAGGAGCCTATGTATGGAATGTCTTTTAATCCAAGTTATTATGAAACCTTGATGACTCATTATGGTTTTCAAAATTATTATAATCAGTTTTATTATGAATTAGATCCTGTTCAACCCCTACCTCCCCGATTTGAAGAGCGTTATCATAAATTTAAAAGTAAACAAGATTATACTGCGCTGCATCTAGATAAAAATAATTTAGAAAAATTTGCCAAGGACTTTGTACATATTTATAATAGTGCTTGGGCTCAACACGGCGAAGAAAAAGCAATCACATTGGAACAAATTTTAAAATTATTTAAAACATTGAAAGCAGTGATGGATGAAAAAGTAATTTGGTTTGCTTATTATAAAGAAGAGCCCATTGCTATGTTTATTAATATCCCCGATGTAAATCAATATTTTAAATTTTTCAATGGTCGTTTAGGACTCTTACAAAAATTACACCTCTTATGGATGAAGTGGAATAAAAGCAATAATAAATTAACGGGATTAGCCTTTGGGGTGGTACCTAAATACCAAGCATTGGGTGTAGATAGTTATTTAATTTATTGCTGCTCTTTAATTCTAATGGAGATAAAACAGTATACCGGATATGAAATGGGCTGGGCGGCAGACTGGAATCCCAAGATGTTGAATATTTATAAAAGCTTGAATGGCAAACCCAGCAGACAAATGGTAACTTTTAGGCATATTTTTAACCCAACTTTACACACATTTGAAAGACATCCATTTATGGATTATAGTGTAAAATAAGCCCCTGTAAAGTCTTTCTCCTTTAGGGGATAAGATTTAAGCAACAGTTGGATACTTTTGATTTTGAATGTGTATATTGCGCGTCAGCTATGGATAATTTCGTCGTTTCTGCTAGAAAATACCGACCCCAAAACTTTACAACAGTAGTGGGGCAATCGCATATTACCACCACTTTAAAAAATGCCATTTTACATCAACAACTGGCGCACGCATTTTTATTTTGTGGACCTAGAGGAGTGGGAAAAACTACTTGCGCTCGTATTCTAGCTAAAACTATTAACTGTACCCAAATCACTAAAGAAGGAGAAGCCTGTAATACCTGTGCTTCTTGTGTGAGTTTTGAAAAAGGCGCTAGCTTAAACATTCACGAATTAGATGCAGCTTCTAATAATTCCGTAGATGATATTAGAACCCTCGTAGAGCAAGTAAGATTTGCACCGCAAGCTGGTAAATACAAAGTATATATTGTAGACGAGGTGCATATGTTAAGTACCAGTGCCTTCAATGCATTTTTGAAAACATTAGAAGAACCACCCCCCTACGCCATATTTATTTTAGCTACTACAGAAAAACATAAAATACTTCCCACCATTTTAAGTCGTTGTCAAATTTTTGATTTTAGACGAATTACTTCTAAAGATATAGTTTCCCATTTAGAAGAAATAATGAGCAAGGAAAATACTCAGGCTGAAAAAAATGCTTTACAACTCATTGCTCAAAAAAGTGAAGGCTGTATGCGTGATGCTTTAAGTATATTAGATAAAATAGTAAGTTTTTCCAATGGCGCAGTAACTTATCAAAATACATTAGAGCATTTGAATATTTTAGACGAAGCTTACTTTTTTAAAATGCTTGAATTTCTGGTAGCCAAAGACCTTACCCAAGCTATGTTGTTATACGACGAAATCAATCAAAAAGGATTTGAGGGAGATATGGTTTTATATGGGCTTGCTAATTTTATAAGAAATATACTCGTATGTAAAGACCCTGCTAGCGCTTCCTTATTAGAATCTATTGAGGGATGGACCGACCAATATATTAAAGTTGCTAAAGAAATGAGTACTGCTTATTTGGTAAGTGCGCTTAATTTATTAAACGAGGCAGAGATTCAATTTAAAATGGCTCGTAATAAGAGATTGCACGTAGAAATGGCCATTATCAAACTCAATTTTTTACAAGAAGCTATAGAACTCAGCTTGGATGAAAGCCAAGTGGTAAAAAAAAAATTAACGAATAGTCATTACCCTATTCGGATAAAAAAAATTATTCCACTAAGCAATATTGTAGTTAGTAAAGAAGCTCCCTTCCTCTCAGAAAAGCCAATTTCCAAAGCAGTTACTCCACCCAGTGAATCCATTACACCCAATATAACTACTGCACCCAGTGTAACCACTGCACCTAGCACACCCTCTGCGACTTCTATACCCACTAAGACTCCTTTACCCTCTGCGACTCCTGCACAAAAAGGAAATCATAAAAATTTACTTACAGCACTACAAAATAAGTATGGAGAAAAATATAAAATTGAAGAGGTCATTGAATCCATTCCACTAAATATCACCGATTTGAAAAAATGTTGGGATACTTTCACTGAAAATTTAGAAAAAGCTTCCAAACACTCTGTCGCCAGTACTTTTAAATTGGCTCAACTAGAAATAGAAAATGAAACACATTTTACTATTACAGTACCTGCTTTAACTGCCCAAAAATTTGTAGAACAAGAAAAAATACAACTGCTAGAAAAAGTATGGGAACATTTTCATAATCGCGCTATTCAATTTAATATATTGGTAACTGCTAGTGAAAAAGAAGATGTCCCCTTGCATTTAAGTTTAAATAGTAAACAGAAATACGAACGAATTGCAGCACAGTATCCATTAGTGCAAGAATTAAAAAAGAGATTGCATCTAGAAATTTTCTATTAGAGCTTGGTTTTTTGATATCCCTTTTGCTTTAAATATTGAAATATTTTTTGACGATGATCGCCCTGAATAATAATTTCTCCTTCTTTCACCGATCCTCCAGTACCACAATGATTTTTTAAAGCTTTACTCAGTTCATTTAAAGCCTCTTCACTACCTTCAAATCCGTAAACAATGGTAACTGTTTTTCCAGCTCTATGTTTTGTCTCTAAAATAATGCGAAGTGCTTGATCTGCGGGTGCTACTATATTTTCCTTCTCTTCTTGTGAAAAGTGCAATTGCTCAGGATGAGTGCTATACACAATGGAGGAATTATTGTTAGGCGAATGGTTGAATTTGCTTTTTTTACTCATTTTCTAATTTTACAAGAGTATAAAGTTTGTAGTCTGCTTAGTATTTTGAAACTTTGTGGTACAAATTTATACAAACAAAGGTAAGGTTAAAATAAAGTAGGAATTATGTCAAAAAAAATAATGTTGGTTATTATGGATGGATGGGGATTAGGAAAAGTGCCTTCCTCAGATGCAATTCAACAAGCAAATGTACCTTTTGTAACAAGTTTATATAAAAACTATCCCCATACTACACTTGTAACTTGTGGGGAAGCAGTAGGATTACCAGAAGGTCAAATGGGAAATAGCGAAGTGGGACATTTAAATTTAGGGGCAGGAAGAATTGTTTACCAAGAATTACAAAGAATCAATGTTGCTATCAAAACTGGTGCATTGGCAAAAAATGCCAATTTATTAGCCGCTATTGACTACGCCATACAAAATAAAAAGCCCTTGCATTTATTAGGATTAGTAAGTGATGGAGGCGTTCATTCACATACCTCTCATTTACAAGCTATATGTGATGTGTGTAAAGAAAAGGGATTAGATCAAGTTTTTATTCACGCTTTTACTGATGGTAGAGATACCGATCCTAAAAGTGGATTAGGTTTTATTGAAAATCTTGAAAATCATTTAAAAAATTCTGTTGGAAAAATTGCTTCTGTAAGTGGCAGATACTATGCTATGGATAGAGATAAAAGATGGGAAAGAGTTCAATTAGCTTATAATGCACTAGTGAAGGGTGTGGGGCCCACAACCACATCAGCTACCCAGGCTATTAAAGAAAATTATGCTCAAAATATTACGGATGAATTTATTAAACCTACTGTGATAACCCATCAGGGCAAGCCTATGGCAAGCATTCAAGAAGGCGATGCTGTGCTTTGTTTTAATTTTAGAACAGATCGTTGTAGAGAAATTACAGAAGTGCTCACCCAAAAAGATTTTCCCGATTTTGGAATGAAAAAATTAAACTTACATTATACCACGCTCACCAAATATGATGAGTCATTTAAAAATGTACATATTCTATTTGAAAATGATAATTTAGAAAATACTTTGGGAGAAGTTTTAGCAAAACATCATAAAAAACAAATTAGAATAGCAGAAACGGAGAAATATCCTCACGTTACATTTTTCTTTAGTGGAGGCAGAGAATTACCTTTTGAGGGTGAAACTAGAATTATGGCCCCTTCTCCTAAAGTGGCTACCTATGATTTACAACCTGAAATGAGCGCCGCTGCATTAACTGAAAAATTACTTCCAGAAATAAAAGCAGGCAATCCAGATTTTGTTTGTCTCAACTTTGCTAATGCAGATATGGTAGGTCATACTGGTGTATTTTCTGCAGTAATTAAAGCCGTTGAAACCGTAGACAGCTGTGTTGAAAAAATAGTGAACGCGGGATTAGAAAACGGTTATACCATTTTTTTAACAGCCGATCACGGCAATGCCGATTATATGATTAATGAAGACGGCAGCCCTAATACAGCGCATACACTTAATCTAGTGCCTTTTTTCATTATTGATAAAAATTGGAAAGGCAGTATTCAAAAAGGCAAATTGGGTGATATAGCCCCCACCATTCTTACATTGATGGGAATTCCCGTGCCTACTGAAATGACCGGTGATGTATTAATTTAATTGTTTTGTAGATAAAGCTTATCTTTAAGTGATGCCAGTTTTTGTTAAACCCAACAAAACAAAAACTGTCAAAAGTAAAATTAATGATAACACTAAATCAAAAAAAATGATCAAAAAAATACTCATTGGGCTACTTGTAGCATTAATTGCTATTCAATTTATTCGACCTGCTAAAAATAATTCAGGAGATATCACTAAGGATATTACTACTTTATATCCAATGCCAGATAGTGTTAAAGTTATTGTTGATAAAGCTTGTGCTGATTGTCACTCCAATAATACAAAATATCCATTGTATGCAGCTATTCAGCCAATCAATTTTTGGCTAAGTGACCATATCAAAGATGGAAAACGCCATTTTAATTTTAATGAATTTGCGGGATATAGAATTGCAAAGCAAAATCATAAGTTAGAGGAAGTCATAGAGCAAATTAAAGAAGGAGAAATGCCTCTACCCTCTTATACACTGGTTCATACCGACGCAAAATTAACAGACGCAGAAAAAGCTACTTTAACTAAATGGTGCCAAAATATTATGGACACATTAAAAGCTACCTATCCTGCAGACAGCCTAAAAATTAAAAGGCCGCCTACAAAACCAGAAGGGGCTGCTAAATAAAGGTGGGGAGGTTATGAAAATTGCCAAAGCAAGTTATTTAATTTCTAGTCCTAGCTTTGATCAATGCCCAACTATCAAAGCTCCTGAATACGCATTTATTGGAAGAAGTAATGTGGGTAAATCTTCCATTATTAATGCCATTTGCGGTCAGAAAAATTTAGCAAAAACCTCTGCCACTCCTGGCAAAACACAACTTATCAATCATTTTGAAATTGAAAGTAATAGTGCTAGTAAAGCCAAGAGAGATAAATGGTATATTGTAGATTTACCTGGCTATGGATTTGCTAAAGTGGCTCAAAGTAGCAGAAGAAGATGGGAGCAAATGATAGAAAATTACTTAAGAAAAAGAGAAAATTTAAATCAGGTTTTTGTTTTAATTGATAGTAGACATAGCCCACAAAAAATTGATCTAGCATTTGTGGAACAATTATATAAATGGGAAATTCCCTATACTCTCATTTTTACAAAATCTGACAAAGAAAAAGCAACCGTAGTATCAAAAAATGTAAAAATATTTTTTGAAACCTTACATAAAAATTTTCAATTTTTACCACAAGGCATTGTCACTAGTGCTGAGAAAAAAATAGGTATTGATGAAGTACTAGCCTGTATTGAGCAATACAATAATTTATGGGCAGATTAATTCACAGCTTTATCTGCACAACAACTGCTGGCAAAAGCTTCTGGCTTAGCTTTAAAAGCAAATCCCATTCCTAAAATATACCCCATTGCTTCTTTTAAAGCATCATTGCTTTTAAATTGAGGGTTGGTATTAATGTCGGCGTGTACCTCCATTTCAATATTATGTTCTATAAATAAATCGCATAGATCGTAGGCAATTTCAATACTTTTAGCCACTTCCATTAACATTCTTTCTTTGAGATGGTATTTTTGGTTTGTTTTATCATTATGGATATACATAAAACCACCATTGTTCTCTCTTAAAAATACAATGACAGTAGCAAATTCAGTAATACCTGCTTTAACTTGACTATCTGTACCTATACATACTTTTAATTTAGTCTTTCTTTCAGACTCTGCAACAATGGCTTGCTTCACTGCTTCTTTAATAGGAAGCACAATTTTTTCTCCATTAAATTTTCTCCACAACATAATACTCAAATTTTACAGTGAAAATATATAGTAAAATGACTACTCTAATGTAGCTGATTCAATTTGAAAGGGATAGAGAGTGGTGGTAAGATTTTTCAACAGCAAGTGGATAATTTTCCCTTTGAACAAAAAGCCGCTCAGATTCATTACCTTTGGCCCCTTGAAAAAAACGAATTATGAAAATTTTATTTCAATATATTAAACCCTTCAGGGGCTTGGTTTTCTTGGCTTTTATATTAGCAGGCATCAACCAAACATTTTCTTTATTTGACCCAATGATTTTTGGTAAACTTATTGATCAATTTGCTAAAAATCCTTTTTCAGATACTGCAGGCCTTCACCGAACTCAGTCCGACTTTTTATGGGGAGTAAGCCATATGTTGTTATTACTAGTAGGCACTGCGATGGTTAGCAGAATTGCTAAAGCATTTCAAGATTATACAGTAAATGTCATCATTCAAAAATTTGGTGCCGCTTTATTTACCGACGGATTAAAGCACTCTATGCAACTTCCCTATCAAGCTTTTGAAGATCAAAGAAGCGGTGAAACTTTATCTATTTTAACCAAAGCTAGAACCGATTGTGAGAAATTTATAAACTATATCGTAAATGTTTTATTTGGAATTATTGTAAGTGTCATTTTCGTGACTATTTATGCTACTCGTTTACATTGGTCTATCATACCCATTTATATGGGAGGTGCCACCCTCATTGGCTATGTTACCAATGTATTAAGTAAAAAAATTAAAATCATTCAAAAAACAATAGTAAAAGAAACAACTTCCTTAGCAGGTACTACCACAGAAAGTTTACGCAACATAGAACTAATCAAAAGCTTAGGTTTAACCTCACAAGAAATTCAAAGATTAAATAATAATACTTACAAAATATTAGCCCTTGAATTAAAGAAAGTTAAAAATGTTCGCTCTTTGAGTTTTATTCAAGGCACGATGGTGAATTTTTTAAGACAAGTCATCACATTCACTTTAATGTGGTTAATTTTCAAAGAAATTCTAAGCGTTGGACAACTTATCTCTTTACAGTTTTATAGCTTTTTCATCTTTGGCCCCTTGCAAGAAATTGGAAGTATTATTTTAAGTTACAGAGAGACGGAGGCTTCTTTACAAAACTTCGATGCTTTAATGAAAAAGCCTATCGATAAAACACCTTCTCACCCTACTGCCATTGGACCTATCCAACATTTAGCATTCAAAGAAGTGGGTTTTCAACATCAAACTGCGAACTTTAAAGCCATTGACAAAATAAGCTTTGAGGCAAAAAAAGGGGAAACTATTGCATTTGTTGGCCCTTCAGGTGCCGGGAAAAGTACTTTAGTAAAATTATTAGTAGGCTTATACCAACCACAGGAAGGAGAAATATTAGTCAATAATGTGAATTCAAATAATATTGATATGAGTCAATTGCGCAATCAAATTAGCTTTGTAACGCAAGACACACAATTATTTGCAGGCACTATAAAAGAAAATCTTGCTTTTGTGGCACCCGCTGCTAGCGAAGAGGATATGCTACTAGCACTCACTAAAGCAAGTTGTAGTAATATTTTAGACAAAGGTGGCAATGGCTTATCCACCCTCATTGGAGAAGGTGGTTTAAAATTAAGTGGTGGGGAGAAACAAAGACTCTCTATTGCTAGAGCCCTATTAAGACATCCACACTTATTAATATTTGATGAAGCTACCTCCTCTTTAGATAGTATCACAGAGGAATCTATTACAGATACCATTAAACAATTATCGGTACAAAGAGATCAAATTACCATAATGATAGCACACAGACTTTCCACTATCATTCACGCTACAAGAATTTATGTATTAGAAAAAGGACAAGTCATTGAACAAGGGACACACGACTCTTTATTGTTAGAAAAAGGCTTGTACTATGCAATGTGGCGTCAGCAAATAGGCGAAAGAAGATTAGAAGGAGTGATAAAAATATAAAGTATTTTTGTGCTTGCAGTAGCCGGTATGAAAAAAGAACAATTCAAGACCCTTCAATCAAGCATTCCTCAAGAACCAGGCATCTATCAATATTTTGATGGCAAAGGCTCCTTATTATATGTGGGTAAGGCTAAGAATTTAAGAAAAAGGGTGAGTTCTTATTTCTTCACTACACAAGAAAATCAAAAAACAATTGAATTAGTAGATAAAATTGAAGATATTCAATTCACTATTGTCAACTCAGAACACGATGCGTTTATTTTAGAAAATGAGCTCATTAAAAATTACCAGCCCAAGTATAATATTAATTTAAAAGACGATAAAACCTACCCCTATATTGTTATTAAAAATGAATCTTTTCCCAGGGTATTTATCACTAGAAGAAAAATAAAAGATGGCGCTACCTACATTGGTCCTTTCACACATCCACTGGCAGTGAGAGAACTGATGAAACATATTAAACAAACCATTCCTTTAAGAACTTGCACACTGCCACTTACAAAAAAAAATATTGAATTGGGCAAATTCAAAGTATGCTTAGAATACCATTTGGGAAATTGTTTAGGGCCCTGTCAAAATTTTCAATCTGAGCAAGAATATAACGCTTCCATTGAACAGGTGCATCATTTATTAAAAGGAAATATTCAACCCGTACTTGAGCATTTACATACACAAATGAAAGAAGAAGCGGCACTACTGCAATTTGAAAAAGCTGATAGTACTAAAAGAAAAATTGATGAACTGGAAACCTATACTACAAAATCGGTAGTCTATACTAAACACCAGCATCCTATGGATGTATTCTCCATTGCCCATAAGGAAGATCAGGCCTATGTGAGTTATTTGATGGTTCAAGAGGGGCGCATCATACAAACACATATGTTACCCTTATCAGTGCCTTTGGAAGAAAATAAAGAAACTATTCTTTCTTTTGCTATTCACTATTTTAGAAATAATTTGGCTTCCAATGCTAAAGAAATTATTATTCCCTTTGCCTTAGAAGATACATTACCGGGTATAAAATATACAATTCCTTTACAAGGTGATAAAGGACAACTCTTAGCCTTATCTCAAAAAAATGCGAATTATGCTTTACAAGACTGGGAGTATAAACAAAAATTAGTGCAAGTAAATGCCCCTATTGACAATAGTGTCTTAGAGGAACTCCAAGAGGAATTACATTTAAAAGAAATTCCAGTACATATTGAGTGTTTTGATAATTCAAATATACAAGGCGCCTTCCCCGTTTCAGCAATGGTTTGCTTTAAAAATGGGCAACCCAGCAAATCAGATTATCGTAAGTTTAATATAAAAACGGTAGTGGGCATCAACGATTTTGCCAGTATGAAAGAATCGGTGTATAGAAGATATAAATCGATGATTGAAAAAAAATTGTCACTTCCTCAACTTATTATAATTGATGGGGGAAAAGGACAATTAAATGCAGCCATAGAAGCTTTAACAACATTAGGCATTCAACAAAATGTTACCACTGTGGGGCTGGCTAAAAATTTAGAAGAAATTTTCTTTGTGGGTGATAAAGACTCTTTAAAATTAAACCCGCAATCGGAGGCGCACCGATTCATCAGAACCATAAGAGATGAAGTACACCGTTTTGGCATTCAGTTTCATAGAAGCAAAAGATCTAAAGGAGCCCTTGAAAATAGCCTGGACCACATTGAAGGAATTGGCCCTAAAACCAAAGATTTATTATTAATCTATTTTAAATCGGTACAAAAAATAAAAGAAGCGAAGCTGGAATTACTCACTGAAATAGTAGGCGCCCATAAAGCAAAAATAATTAAAACTGCTTTGGATAAAATGGAATTAGATCGCTCGCATTAATACACCCAACGATCCTGCTCATAGTCAAAAATTCTTTGTCTTATTTTTTCTCCTTCTAGTAATCGTTTGTTGGGATCTTTAAACATTGCGTTCAACATCTTGTCATTATAATTATCTAAAGTAGATTTTACTATGTATCCATTAAAATATCTACTTTCAAATAACTCTTCCCAGGTAATTCTATTAGAAATATTCTTAGGATTATACACCTGATTTTTAGCAAGCGTAGGTCTTAATTCAGGATAATAAATCCAAAATAAAGTTCGTTTGATAGGTTTATTATTTATTACAATAGTAGCTACTGGAGCAAGTCCAATAATTCTACAATACATTCTACTGGTTTTATTATCAAATATGAACTGCTCTTTTAATCTGAAAGTGTAAATAGAATCTGGGTTAGGAGCTAATTTGGTATTATAAATAATAGAAGTATCAAATACATTGGGATTATTGATATTTTGAACCAACTGTGTGTCCAAACTACCTTTCAACATTGCATTTACATCATCGAAACTAATGGGCTTAGTAAATCGATCGTCTCCTCCTTCTGCTGAAAAAGGCACTACCCCATCATTTTCAATAGCTCTTAATAAAAGCGCAAAAAAACGCTGATCTCCACTATCATCATAGGCTTGATAAATAAAGGGCCTGTTTATTTTTTCTCTGCCATCAATTTCTTCCCAAACAAACTCACTAAATAAGGCATCTTCTTCTCTTAATTTTTGATAAGCCAATGGAGTTCTTTGTTGTACTGCTTTTCTAGAAGCATTATTTTCATTAAAAAAACCATAATTAGGTCTTAAGCTTCTTTTATTATTCGCATTAAATCCTCCTACCATAACAGTATCAACGGTTTTCGTAGATTTTATAGTAGAATCAATTAGGGGCTTGTTAGTGCTAGTAGAAGTAGTGTTAACAGCAGTGGTGGGCGCTACTTCAGCAGTTTTAGTAGCCACTGTATCTTTAGTAGCTTTTTTCTTATAATTAAATTGTGCATTAACATTTACAACCAAAAAAAATGCTACAACGACTAAGCTAATGGGTAATATTATTTTTTTCATATCTTCTAATTTTCAATTTTACATTTAATAATTAAATAGTCTTATACATAAGACTCTATTATTGTAAAATAAAAGTAATAGTTTGATCTAATTTTCTAGAACCTCCGCCGGGCTCTGTAACTTTAATTTCTCCAATGGTAACTGTAGTACCTGGTTGACATCTTCTAATCAAAGATTGAGCACCTCCTGCAAATGCAGCTCCATTCACCTCAGCTACTTCAGGTTCTTCAAATCCTTTACCAGTACAAATTACTATATAAGAAATTACATTAAACTTAATGCCTTCAAATACAAAATCTCTTAAATCGGCAATCACGCCTTGTTGTACTCTAAATTTAGTCGCCGTCATATTACCCCCTGCACTTCCTCCCACTATAGCAATAGGATCTGGTACTCGTTTCACAGGAACCGATATTTTCTGAGATAATTTACCATCATTCACATTCACTATTACATTGCCAAGCTGTGTACACTTTACAATGTATTGTCCAGCACCCGCCTTATTAACGCTGGCACCTGCACCCTCTACAGTAACATTAATTTTTTCTGCACCCCCACCTCCAGTAATACTTAAAGGGTTCTCAAGTCCTTTATAAAAAACCCTGGTTTTATCGGTGGAAATTACCAAACCAGCTGGGGTACCTACTGTATATTTAACATCTTTTTCTACTATAGCAGTTTCTCCATTTGGTTTTAAAAATGAAATTCTAACTTTTTTGGAACTAGCTCCTGGAGCACCAGCAGTAGTTTTATAAGTTGCAGAACCATCGGCCGTGATAGGCACATTAACACCATCAATGGAAATGGAGGGTTTAGCCGCACTACTAAAAGCACCTACCCCCGCCGTAATAACTAATTCTTCGCCTTGCATTAAATATTGGGAATTAGAAGCAGCGAATGCATTGAACTGATCATAAATTAATTCAACCTCACCAATTTCTTTATGACAATATTCAGCAACCTGTGCCTCACTATTACGAATATCATTTTGAAATTTAGTTAATATAGTAACAGCAGCCACTGTGGGTGTCATATGAAAATAAGCATAGGCCCAATCGTTTTTACCTGCAATACTACTAGTGGTAGGAATAGATAAATCTAAAGGTAAATTCGGAATTACTTCTTTCGCAATAGCTGGATCTATGGATGTTAAATCGGCTTTGAATTGCACTAATTTATTATATAGCTCTTTTCCTTTAGTCTCACTAGATTTATTATTTAAAAACAATCTTGTAGTGGCGTCTAAATCGTCTTCTTTATATTCCTCTTTACCGTCTTTTATTTTTAAACCAGATTCTTGTTTTAAAGTATGCTTTAACGATTCAATATAAGCGTACATAGCATCTGCATAAGCGTGCGCCTTTTCAGCTTTAGGGGCCCAAATGGCGGCTTTTTCAGCAGTTTTAGGATCTGACATTTTTGCCTTTAAAGACTTATAAATATCAGTGTTCTTTCTTTCAATAACCTTACTGGCATTACCTAAACTCTGCTCAATAGTTTTAAAAGCATTTAAAATTTCACTAGATACATTTAATGCCAACAAAGCAGTTAACACTATATACATAATGTTGATCATCTTCTGCCTCGGCTCCTTAGGTAATGACATCTATACTAGATTTTAATAAATTGAAAATAGGGGTGGTGAAATTAACGGCCTTGCATTGCAATAATCATATTGCCATACACTTTATTTAATTGAGTAAGATTATCAGCTAATAAAGCAATTTGTTCTTTAGCTCTTAATGCATCTTGTGCAGAACTTGACATTGCATTAGAAGCTTCAGCCAATTTTGTATAATAAGCATTCATAGCTTCCATACTTTTGCTCATCATAGCAAACTGATCACTCAAATTTTTTACTCCTTCTGTACTTAAAGCAAAACTTCCTAAATTAGAAGAAACTGATCCTGCGGCATCCTTTATGGAAACTAAATTAGTAGCCGCTTCTTTCATATTATTTGTAAAATCTTTACTGGCTTTAGATACCTCTGCTAAATCTCCCAAATACATAGCTGTATCATTTAAGCGTTGAAAGCTATTGCTTAATTTTTCAAACGCTTCGCCATCTAATTTAGCAGCTTCTAAATGTGCCATCACAGAATCTACTGCACCTGCTTGAGGAGCGTGGGTAGCATCTCCCACTTCAGGAGGAGGCAAAAATGCATATATAGTAAAAATGACAGCTTCTGTTATGAAACCTGTTATTAATGCATAATCGGCCCAAGAAAGGTGTAAAATTTTTGCCAATGTTGCTATAATAACCACTGCTGCTCCCAAAGAGAAAACAACATTTATTATTTTATTTGTTTTTGGAGAAATAGAATTTGACATTTGAAATATTTAAATTTTTATTTGTTACGATGAATGAATAAATGAAATTAATTAATTCTGGGTGCCATTGATAATACACATCTAAATCCAATATATGATTTAGCGGTGTCTTGATACTCGTAGTTTCTAGTACTTACTTGACAGTTATAGGCAATGTCTTTCCAAGAACCCCCTCTAATAACTTTTCTTTTCATAGAAATGGGATCATCCTCTTTAGCGTTGTATTGTATATCAGGACTAAAATCACCTACAAAATTATTACTACCCTCATAATATACTGAACTAGTCCATTCTGCCACATTACCAGCCATATCAAATAATCGATATCCATTTTCAGTAAAGGATTGCACTTTGGTGGTATAGATATTATCATTTTTGGCATCTCCTCCAAAATAATCACCTCTACCAGGTTTAAAGTTAGCTAAGAGTCTGCCCTCTTTGGTTCTAGTATAAGGAGATCCCCAAGGATACATTGCATTGGTTTTGGAATTTCCTCTTGCCGCATATTCCCATTCAGCTTCAGTAGGTAAACGGTAAATGCCATCAATCTTTTCGTCTTTTTTATTTCCTTTATTTAAATAAAAATTACTGTTATTGGTTCTCCAATGACAGAAAGCTACGGCTTGTTTCCAAGTAACACCCACTACTGGATATTCACTGTAAGAAGGATGAGAAAAATATAAACGAGTAAAAGGTTCATTGTAAGAATAAGAAAAGTCACGCATCCAAACTAGCGTATCAGGATAGACAGCCTCTGTTTGTGAAACCAAAAAATTACTTAAGGGTTGCTCTAAGCCTTTGGAAGCTTTTGCTGCTGCTTTTAAATCCACAAAAGAATATCTATAAACTAATTTAGTAGGATCAATTTCAATTTTACCTTGAATACGATTATCAGGACTCAACAAAAGTTCATTTAATTTTTCAATCACAGCTTTACTGTTGGTATTAATTTTTAAGGCTCTATTCCAATCCACCTTAACAGTATCATCAGCTTGGTTCACTCCACCTCCAAATACTGCTAAATACTTTAAAGAATCAGCTACATATTTTACAAATTTTCTATATTGCCCATTAGTAACTTCAGTACGATCCATCCAAAAACTTTGAATTGAAACTAATTTTTTTCTGTTCAGCATTGACATATCAATTTGTTCATCACTAGGGCCCATATAAAAAGAACCACTGGGAATTAAAACCATATTGGGATCTGAACGAAACTTAGTTGGCTTAAAAGACAATATAACAATAGAACTAAGTATGATTGTCATTAAAACAATGGGAAACTTAAAAGGAAATTTATTCAGTCTTGTCTTCATAATTTATATTTACCGGTTCATCACCCTATTAAAAGCAAATTTTTTATTTAAATTTTACTTTGAAATGAAAAATTTGAATTATTTATTAAGCAGAAAGCATTGATTCTCACTGCAAATATGGGTAATGCAAATTAAATCATTTGTTGTTAGATTTTTGCTAAAAAATCATTAAGTGTTGCTACAGCAGGAAAACAGGTTCTGTTTTTACATATAAAATATTGATTTTCAATATTTTGCTTAGTCATTGTCATAGGAATGATAGAGAAATTTCTGGGCACAAAGACCAGCATTTTATGGGGTAAAAACTTAAACAAAACTTTTTCAATATCATTTCTGACTGTTGGGCCTATAGCTACTAGCGACATATACCCCTGAGTCATAATGCTAAAAATTTTTGCCCAATTACTATACGCTGTTGGATATTGTAGTATTAATTTATGCATTGATTGAATCATTTTTTCTGATTGAATTAACCATTCATCTTTTTCTAATAAATTGCCTAAATAATATAAACAAGCACAAATCATTGAATTACCACTGGGTTGCGCCCCATCGTAATTTTCTATTTTTCTAAGTAGAATATCTTTTTGATAATTGGGCGTATAGTAATAAAAAATACCTTCTTCTGTGATGAAATGTTTTTGAACATATTGCATCCATTGTACTGCCTTTTCAATATAAGTAATATCGCCAGTAATTTCTTGTAATTGTATATAAGCTTGAATTAAACTTGCATAATCATCTAAAAAAGCAAATGATTTATTTTTCCCTTGGGTATGGGTATGGTAGAAATAATTTTCTTTCGCATTGAACATATTTTTTTCTATCCAATGCATAGTATCCATTGCCTTTTGCTTATACGCTGCATTACCTAATGCTTCATAGGCTTTACAAAGCCCTATTATCATTAAATTATTCCAAGCTAAAATTATTTTATAATCCAAAGCGGGTCTTATTTTTTTAGCTCTCGCTTCCAATAGGGTTTGTCTTGCTTTTTCAAATGCTTCATTCATTCCTTTCTCTATGGGTTCTTGCGTCCATAAAATATTAGTGTGCTCCCAATTACCCGCTTCAGTTATTTGATAATAAGCGCAGAATTCTTTAAAAATAGAAGCGTCCACTAATGATTTTATTTCTTCAAAAGTCCAAGTGTAAAATTTTCCTTCCACTCCCTCACTATCGGCATCCAATGCACTGTAGTAACCCCCAGCCTCATTACTTAATTCAGTATTTAAAAAATGAAGTGTTTGTTCTATCACTTTTTTATAAGATTTTTTTTGTGTGATTTGATAAGCTTCTGCTATAAGGGAAATGAACAATGCGTTATCGTAAAGCATTTTTTCAAAATGAGGCACTTGCCACTGCGCATCAGTACTATAACGCGCAAAGCCTCCTGCTAAAGGATCAAAGATGCCTCCTTGAATCATTTTATCAATGCTTCGAATAGCGTGCACTAAAGAAGCTTCGTGGCCATTAAAATAATAATTTCTAAAAAGCATTTGTACAACAAATGTTTGAGGAAATTTAGGGGCATTACCAAAACCTCCCCACTGTGTATCGGCTTGTTGTAAAATTCGCTGGGCTATGAGTGCTACTTCCTGCAGCGAAGCTAAACCTTCATTCAAAGAATTTTCAGAGGCGGGGCTAGAAGCAACAATACTATTTTTCACCAAGTGCTGTGTAAGTGTACTTGCTTGCTGCTCTAATTTTTCATAATTATTTTCAAAAGCATTTTTAACCCCTACTAAAACATCCATCCAAGAAGCTCTTTGCGCCATAGGTGTAGGAGGAAAATAAGTTCCCCCATAAAAAGGTTGAGCATTGGGTAATAAAAAAATATTTAAAGGCCAACCGCCAGCACCGGTCATAGCTTGTAAAGCATCCATATAAATATGATCAATGTCGGGCCTTTCTTCTCTATCTACTTTAATGCAAATAAAATGCGCATTCATAAATTGGGCCACTTTTTCATCTTCAAAACTTTCTTTTTCCATTACGTGACACCAATGACAAGCGGCATAGCCAATACTTAATAAAATGGGCTTATTTTGTTTTTGAGCGAGGGCTAATACTTCCTGGGACCAAGGCTCCCAATGCACTGGATTATGTGCGTGCTGTAAAAGATAAGGGCTGGTCTCGTGAATAAGATTATTACTGGGCTTGTTATTTGCATTCATTGGAATGCAATTTATTTATTTCTTTTTACTAGAAGAAGAAAGAAATTGCTCTAAACCAGCAATCATACTTGGGGTTTGTGGACTAGGTACTCTAATATGAAGTTGAAGGCCTGCATCTTCAACAGCCTTGCAAGTACTTGAACCAAATGCTCCAATAGCAGTTCCATTTTGCTTAAAATGGGGCATATTTTGAAATAAACTTTTCAAACCACTGGGCGTAAACAAACAAATAACATCAAAACTATGTTCATCAAATACTTTCTTAATATCACTGAATTCAGTTCTATACATATAACCTAAGTCAAACTTACATTGATGGTCTTTTAACCAATTTACAATTTCGTTGTCTTGTTGATTTTCGCTACATACATACAAGAAATTCTCGTTGGTCTTATGTTTATTCAGCACATCAAATAACTTCTTATTGGTTCCATCAGCCCCAAAAAACACTTTGCGCTTTCGATACATAATAAATTTCTGTAAATAAAGAGCTACCGACTCAGTGATACAAAAATATTTAGTATCCTGATTGATATTTATTTTTAGTTCATCGCAGGTTCTGAAAAAATGATCAATAGCATTTTTACTTGTAAAAACCACTGCCGTAAATGTAGCAATATCAATTTTAAATTTTCTAAATTCTTTAGAGGGAATAGGTACTAATTGAATTAAGGGATGAAAATGCAATGATACTTTATGCTTTTTCTCTAAATCAAAATAAGGAGATTTTTCACTTTCGGGACGCGCCTGAGAAATCAGTATTTTTTTAATGGACTTCGCAGGTACTACCTTTTTTTCTACACTCATTTCTATGCCATTTTATAATTCAGCAATTAATAGGTTCCGCCAAAATACTGCACCACTAATTTATACAAAATCAAAATGGGCAGAATTTCGAAGGCACAAAGGTAAAGAAAAAAATGAAAGGAAGATATATGCAATTTATTTCTGACAGAGGTAAGCGAAAACAAGTATCTGTATAAGAAAAGCAGTACAGCAAGAAACGCCGACCCTAGTAGTGCAGCAGAAAAATATATGGGCTTAGCAAATGCCAAAATTAGTATAAAGGGTAACAGTAAGATGCCCAATACTTTATTTATTAAAAAAACTACAAAAATATAATTCTTTACTAATTCTTTCGTATTAAAAACATTACCCGCAATGGCTAAACAAATATATTTACCTACATATAAACTCGTAAAAAATAAACAGATATAAAAATACACTAACCAAAATGAAATGGGCAACAAATGACGCTGATAAATGAGCAAAGACACCATCAAAGAAAAACTTAATATAAAACAAAGATTCAATAACAAAGAGGCTAAACTATTATTTATCAATTGCTCTCTATTTTGAATCATACGCATAGATGATTGACTAAATTGACTAAATAATTTTTGAAAGTACTGAGGATACATATTATGAACAAAACCATAAACTAAAATAATACCCATCAATAAATAAAATAACCCATCTTTATCAGCCACAGCATACCGTTGTTCAATTTTATAAATAATTTGAGTGCCCTTGGGGGTTATTAAATTTTGATCATACAACTTAAAAGCATTCTTTTTATTACTATAATATTCTTTGTACGATTTTAAATAATTAAGTGAACTATCGGTTTTTACTGCTAACTGCTCTTGCATAAACCAGGCATCTGCTTTTTGATAAGTCCTAGGTAGTGCAAGAATATGCTGTATCATTAAGCTATCTTTTTTAACAAGCGTATCTTTGATCCACTGAGAAGTATCTACTGCAGAAATAAGGGTAGGTTTTTGAGCTGAAGCCAAAAAAAAGACGCCAGTTCCTAAAAGAAAAAATGCTTTTTTAAAAGATAAAATCATCTACTACAAAAATAAGTAACCTGATGCATAATTAGTAACTAATAGTTAGCTTTGTTGTGTAACTTTATGTATGGCAGGCATCTACATTCATATACCTTTTTGTAAAAAAGCTTGCCACTATTGCAATTTTCATTTTTCAACACAAACACATCAGAAAGAAGAATTTATTCAATCACTTATAAGTGAAATTGAGCTACAAAAAAATTACCTACATCAGCCCATTGAAACAATTTACCTAGGGGGTGGCACGCCCTCTTTATTAGATAAAAATGAGCTGGAATTAATCATACAAGCCATTCAAAAGCATTTTACATTGGCGCCTGAAATTGAATGTACTTTAGAAGCAAACCCCGATGATATGTCGGCCAAAGCAGCTCAAACTTGGCGTTCACTTGGAGTAAACAGATTAAGCTTAGGCATTCAAAGTTTTCAACCACAAGCATTGGCTTGGATGAATAGAGCCCATACTGTAGAGCAGTCACATCAAGCTATTCAAATTGCTATTGAAGCTGGATTTACCAATATCAGCGCTGATATCATTTATGGAACTCCTCATTTAAGTGACAAAGATTTAAATGCAGATATCCAACAACTACTAAATTATTCCATTAATCATATTTCTGCCTATGCATTAACAGTGGAAGAGAAAACAGCACTTTTTTCTATGATTGAAAAAAATAAAATGGACCCTGTGAATACGGAACAACAAGCAAGACAATTTGAAATAGTGGTAAATGCATTGGAAGCTGCAGGTTTGGAGCATTATGAAATTTCTAATTTCAGTAAACCCGGTTTTAAAAGTAAACATAATAGTCATTACTGGAATCAGACACCTTATTTAGGCTTAGGACCCTCCGCACACTCTTATAATGGACATCAAAGACAATGGAATGTGTCCAATAATGCTCTATACATTCAATCTATTAAAAATGATTTGGTGCCTTTTGAATTGGAAAACCTCAATCTTACTCAAAAATTTAATGAGTATATGATGCTTTCCCTTAGAAAAAGTGAAGGCTTTTCCATTGCCTATATACAATCAGTTTTTGGAGAAGCCTATTGGCAACATTGTAAGAGCATACTTCCTAAATATATAAATCTAGCGTATGTATATGCTACACCCAATGGATATGCACTTACTAAGAAAGCTAAATTTTTTGCAGATGGAATTGCCAGTGATTTTTTTTGGATAGAAAATTAGATTTTCCTTTAGCTTAAATTAATATTCCCTCCAAGTCTTTGAATGTAGAAGAAGGGTTGTGACCTTCCCATAAAATTTGATAAACAGCTTTGATAATAGGTAAATTCAAATGCAGAGATTCATTGATGATCATAATACATTTACTCGCATTATAACCTTCGGCCACCATATTTAATTCTAATTCTGCAGCTTTAACAGAGTACCCTTTGCCAATCATATTACCAAAAGTTCTATTTCTACTATGTAAAGAATAACAGGTTACTAGTAAATCACCTAAATACACAGAAGTGGTGTGTTGAATATTTTTTTCACTGGTATATTTTGTTTTTTGGATGGCAGATAATAATACATCCATTTCCTGGGCCGCATTTGCAATAAAAACACTTAAAAAATTATCTCCATATTCCAATCCGTGAGCTATACCTGCCCCTAGGGCATAAATATTTTTTGCAACCCCCGCATATTGTACGCCCCAAACATCATCATTAATTCTGGTATTGATATAGTCAGTTTTAAAATGTGCAGCTAGTTCTTCTGTTGCTTGGGGATTAACTCCAGAAAAAGTTAAATAAGAAAGTTGCTCTGCTGCTACTTCTTCCGCGTGACTAGGACCTAGTAAGGTAAAATATTGCTCTATAGAAAAATCAAATTGTTTTTCCAGATACTGATTTAATAAAATATTGTATTTAGGTAGCACCCCCTTAACTGCTGAGATAATTTTTTTATTTTTAAAAGCACCTGCCTCAAGACCTTCTAAAGCAGCAGCTATGTGTATAGAAGGCACTGCTATAATAATGATATCAGAGTCTGCCACTAGGGTTTTAACACTGGTAGTGAATTGAATGGAAGAGATATCAAAATAAGTATTTCTTAAATAATGAGGATTGTGATGTTTTTTAATAAAGTAATCAACATTTGAAGACTGTCGTACCCACCAATTAATAGAATGGCCATTGTCGGTTACTATTTTAGCAATAGCTGTGGCCCAACTTCCACTTCCAATAATACCTATTGAACGGTTTTCCATACCGCAAACATACGAAACAAATAAAAAAGGGGTGTACTTTTCAAATACACCCCTTTTTCTATGATAATGAATGAATTATTTCTTTTCTTCAAAAAGCTTTTCTTTACTTACCACTTTAACTTGTGTACCATCTTTTAAAGTTTTACTTACAATACTATAGGGACCTGTTATAACCTCATCTCCTACTTTTAATCCCATTACTTCAATATAGTTAAGATCTTGAATATCTGTTTTTACTTTTACCATCTTCACTTTGTTTTCTTTATCTAAAACAAATACAACTTCAGATAAGTCTTCTTCTTTAGAATTGTTTTCAGGAGCTTTATCATCTTTTTTGATAGCACCCACTTTGGTATCTTTTCCCATTCCATCTTTATCTCTAGTAGTAACTGCGTTCAAGGGAACAGCCACCACATTCATTTTTGACTTTGTTTGAATATCAGCACTAGCTGTCATACCAGGTCTGAAAGGAAAAATATTATTGTCTTTTACTAAATCAGCATAGCTTTCAGCAAGCAAACGAATATGTACTTTATAATTGGCTACTTCAGCAGCTGAAGTAGTTGTATTTGCAGTAGAAGTAATTGGATTTGCAATTTTATATACAATACCTTTAAATTTTCTATTATTATAGGCATCTACTTCTACTAGTGCAGTATCTCCTAGTTTCACTTTTGTAATATCATTTTCTCCAACATCTACTCTCACTTCTATACTTTTCATATCTGCTACACGCATCATTTCAGTACCAGTCATTTGTGCTGTTCCTACCACACGCTCTCCTTTTTTCACATTCATTAAACTAATGATACCATCCATAGGACAGGTGATAATAGTTCGTGCTAAATCTTTTTCTGCCCTGGCCAATTGTGCTTTCACCCCTTGAATTTGTGCTTCTCCACTTCTAATAGATTCTTTAGCTGAATTATAGGAAGATTCTGCAGAACGAAAGGCTTGTTCAGTTTGTTCATATTCACTTCTAGAAACAATTTTATCTGCTAATAATTTTTTATAGCGCTCATTGGTGGCTTTACTATTTTCATAAGCAGTTTTTAAACCACTTAAAGCCGCTTTTACATTTTCATATTGCGCCTTCACCTGATTGACATTCGCAGTAACTTGATCTCTTTGAGAAGAATATATATCGGCATAAATTTTAGCCAACACTTGACCTTTGGTCACTTTATCTCCTTCTTCTACAAACAGATTTACAATTTCTCCAGAAATATCTGGACTTACTTTTACTTCTACTTCAGGATATACCTTACCACTAGCATTCACCGATTCGGTAATGGTTCTTAATTGTATTTTTTCAGTAGTAACTTCTACGCCGTCTACTTTGCCAATGATACCCGCTTTTTTAAGGCCTATCAAAAGCCCCAACAGTATTACGACGCTAACGCTTATCCAAATTATTTTCTTATTCATTGTATTTATTTTTACTTCTATAATGTTAAAGCTTCTCCTTTATAAAACTCTAGTAATTTAATTCTAAAGACATATTCATATTGAGCTGTTTTAAAATTGACTTTAGCTTTTAAATAGTTGTTTTGATTATTTAATAATTCAATAGTTCCTAATAATCCTAATTCATATCTCTTAGTAGCAAATTGATATGTTTTTTCTGCAGCGTTTAATGCTTTTTGAGTAGCATTCAATTTATTAAAAGCTACCACAGCATTGGTATAGGCTGCATAAATATCTTGTTTTAATTTACGCTGTGTATTTTCTTCTTGAAGAGTTACATTTTGTAAATTTAATTTTGATTGCTTATACGCTATTTTTGATTGATTGCCATTAAAAATAGGTATGGACATTTGCAAACCAACACTTTGTCCGAAGTTATTATTAACCTGATTATTCCATCCATTCCAAATAGAGCTCCAATTGCGTGAAGCAGAGATGGGTGTATAAACAGGAGATTGAACATAATATTTACTGTTATTCACATTCACAAAAGGCGTTGCTGCATTGGGCGTACTGAATCCACTCATTTCATAACCGCTTATATAATTAAACTGATTAGAAAAATTGGAACTTAAATTGTATCCAAAACTAATGCTGGGATAAAAATTCGCTTTGGCTACTAAAGTATTTTTTTGAGCCGCTTTGACTCTCAAGGCTGCCGCTTTCACATTAGGCAAGTTTTGAGAAGCAAAATTAAATACATAGTCTGGTTGCAAATCGGCAAAAGATTGTAATTTAATTTGATCTACGGGTTGTGCTACAATGTCAAAATTCTGAGAGGCATCCAAATTCAATAAGGCCATTAAATTTAATTTACCTTGCTGTACATTAGCCATAGCACTGATATAACTACTGCTATCATTGGCTAGCTGAGTTTCTAATTCTAATAAATTTAATTCTGGCAATAGTCCCACTTCTACCCTTTTGGAAGTAGCCACCAACTGTTCTTTGGTTTGTTGTATTTGAATTTTTGCAATTTCCGATTGTTCAATAGCAGATAATATTTGTAAATAAAAAGTGGCCACATTCAAGGATATGTCGTTAGCAATAGTTTGTTTATCGGTTTCACTTGCATACCAACTCAAACTACTCGCTTCTGCACTATTTTTTAATCGACCTGCATTAAATAATTGCATACCTCCATTCACTCCAAAATTGTTATATAAAAATTGAGTGTTGGAAAAACCATTGGTGGTGGGGTCAATAGATCGGCCCAATCTTAAACCCATACCTGTATTTCCACTAATAGTAGGAAGTTGGTTGGATTTAGCCAAAGTAGCTTGAAGTTTTGCAATTCTTGCTTGAATATCTGCTTGTTGCACTGAGATATTATGTTGTATAGCGTATTGTACACAAGATTGTAAGTCCCACTTAGTGGGCGTTTGAGCCATTAAATTAATGGATGAGTATAAAAGAATTACCGTTATTAAATGTTTCATGTATCGCATTGTTAGCACTTATGTAGACTACAAAAGTACTACATAAAGGCCCAGTTTACTAAATTTTAGACAGGCGGAAAAGACCTATGCTGAACAGCCTTTAAGAACGATAAAAGGCTATATGACTGGTTTTTTAGCTATAAATTGAGTTTAAATTACCCTAAAACCTGCTGTTAAGTGGCAATTAAATAGATACGGAGCGCCTGGGTTTATAATAAAAGATTCTATATAAAACTAGAACCAAACAAAGCAGGATAATGGCGGTCAAAGCGGAATAGGGTTTATCAATGACTACTGCACAAGCCACTAATGCATAGGATGCTACAAAAATCACACAGAAAAAAGGTGTCCAATTTTGCAAAGCTCCGCTGACTCTATCTTGACCTTGTTTTTTTCTTCTTAATAGTAGTAAAGTGGCAGCCGAAGTACTCATACCCATACAATCTAAAAAAATACTAAAGCTAAGCACATCATCAACTCCTTTACCAAAAAATGTAACTAGTATAGTGGTAATTGCAAAAACAGTAAGCCCCGGTATTAGCGCTTCGGTCACCGGATGTTTTTTTTGAAAAAGTGCAGGAAGTACTTTATCCTCACTCATCGCAAACATCACGCGAGGGTTACTCATTAATATTACATTCACATAAGCAAGCACACTTAATACCATCGCAAAATCAAATACTTTGGCCCCTAGTTTACCAAACCAAGCTTCAAATAATAGCGAACCAATAGCATTTGCATTTTTCATTTGATCAAATCCAATGACTTGCACATAGGTATAATTAATAGCTAGGTATAAAAATAATACCACTAATATTCCAACCACAATTCCTCTTTGCATAGTACTAGCCGATTTTACTTCAGAACCGAAATTGATGGTTTGTTGATAGCCTCCGTAAGTAAAAAAAACAGAAACTAAACTTACCAATAATAAAAGTGCTCCATTACTGCCATCATAAGTATATATTTTTCCTTCATTAATACCGTGTACAGGAATGGTTACTCCTTTGAATAAAGAAGAAATTAATAAAACAATTAAAGAGATTTTTACTACTGTTAAAATATTTTGAGTACGACTGCTGGTTTTCAATCCTAATAAATTAACAATATAAAAAAGCCCCACTGAAATAGATGCCACCATAATATTGAAAAAAGTACCAGAGGGTTGACCAAATAATAAATCGCTTACATAGTCGGCGCCAATCAAAGCCACTACCGCTAAAGAAGCTGCATTACTTATTAGAATTAAAATATTAATAGTGAAGCCAACACCAGGATGATAACAATGAGCAAAAACTTTATAATAACCTCCCATCACTGGAAGCCTTTGACCAATTTCTGCATAGGTTAATGCTCCAAAAAGTGCAATCACACCACCAATGAACCAGGCACAAAAAAAAATTAAAGGAGTTCCCGACTTAGCAGCAATGGTGGCTGGGGTTTTAAAAATACCCATTCCAATCACCAAGCTGACCACTATCATAGTAAGACTAAAAAAATTAATGCCTTGCTTTTGCTTCATAAAACAACAATGAATGATAAATATAATAAAAATGATTAAGTTTTCAACAGTGAGTTAATAATAAAAAAATAAGATAGCACCTATAAAGATTAGTTTTGTTTTTGGTAGAGGTTCATACCAATGATTAAAAGGGAATCTCGTTCAAATCGAGAGCTATTCCCGTAGCTGTGAGTTCTAAGCAAAGAGCTAATGATGCAAAAAATCCACTGAAGCCATTTGGGAAGGATGCATTCATAGAAGAACAAGCCAGAAGACCTGCCTCCACTAAGTAAATCAACAGCTTTCGGGTAAAAAGCAGAGATGGTAAAAAAATTAAGAGTGGACAACAGAAATTTTTGGCTTTTAAAAAAGCAACTTATTTCTTTTTCGTTTCTTAATCAATTATGTTTCTCTTTCTACAGGAAGCTCATTGTTCATTCAATAAAAAACAAAACAATGAGCCAAAAATTAATCACGCTCTCGGTGAGCCTAGTCATCACCACCCTCCTCTTTGGGCAAAAAGACACAGTTCCCAAAATAAGCGAACTAAACACTTTAGAAGAAGTAATTGTCACTGCCAACAAAGTAGTACAAAAACAAAATGCCACTGGCAAAGTGGTAAGTGTTATTAATGCTGCAACCCTACAAGCTAATGCAGGAAGAACGCTTGCGCAAATTTTAAATGATCAAGTAGGATTGAATCTGCCAGGAAGTTTGAGTAATGCTGGAACAGTTCCTAGCATTTATATGCGTGGAGCTTCTAGTGGAAGAACTTTGGTATTAATAGATGGAATCCCCGTGGGAGATCCTTCAATGATTAGCAATGAATTTGATCTAAACTTAGTGCCATTATATATGATAGAGCGCATTGAAATTTTAAAAGGCGCCCAAAGTACACTGTATGGATCTGATGCTATAGGGGGCGTTATTAATATTATTACTAAAAATAATGCAATGGCTAAACTTTCAACAGACATTAGCACAGGCTCTTATGGTACCCATAAAATTAATTTACAACATAGTAAAAGTATGGGTAAAATTAATTATGCTATTGGAGGCACAAACGAATCTGCCATTGGATTTTCTTCTGCCACCGATATCACAGGCAAAAATAATTTTGATAAAGATGGCTACCATAATAATAATTGGTGGGCAAATATCAACTATACTTTTAACCCTTCTTGGAAATTAAAAGTATTTACGCATCAAACAAGTTATAATGCCGATATCGATTACGGCGCTTTCAAAGATGATAAAGATGAAAAATTTCACAATGCCACTAGAATGTCAGGCCTTTTGCTGAAATACAAAAAAGATAATACTACTTTTCAATTGCAATATCAATTAAGCACACAGGACCGACAATATAAAAATGATAGTCTTGATAAAACTTATATGATTTATGAAGACAACCAGTATACAGGTAAATCTCATTTTGTAGATGCTTTTTACGCCACCCCCCTTTCTCAAAATATACAATGGATTGTAGGAACTGATCTTAGATACGGCTCCTATCATCAAACTTATATCTCTTTAAGTAAGTATGGCCCTTACAATGACAACTTTAAAGACACATTTCAATACCAGACTGCCTTATATTCCTCTTTACTCATTAAGGATGCCTCTCAAAAATGGATATTAGAAATAGGAGGAAGAATGAATCAGAATAACCGTTATGGCAATAATCAAACTTTTACTATCAGTCCCTCTTATGCCTTCAATACAAATTGGCGCTGGTTGGCTAGTGCCTCTACCGGATATAAAGCGCCTTCTCTATATCAATTAAGTTATAATGAAAAATTAAAACCAGAACAATCTTTTAATACAGAAGTGGGCCTGGAATACAAAACGAATTTTGTATATACCAGGGCGGTTTATTATAATAGAATTATAAACAATGGCATAGATTATAATTATATTGATTACAACTTTTTCAATTATATCCAACAAAAAGTAAATGGATTGGAAGTTGAAATGAATTGGCAAGTCAATGAAAAAAATAAAATTTTATTCAACTATACTTTAATGAATGGACAGGAAACCAACCAAAACAGAGTCACCACTACCGATACAATTACTTATGCCTATTTATTAAAACGACCTAAAAACACCGCAAGCATTCAATGGAACTATCAATTAAGCGCTACATTACAAGGTAGTGTATCGGCAAAATATGTAAGTAAAAGGTATGATGTAGGTGGCTATGGCGTGCAGGATGTCACGCTAAAAGACTATACCCTATTAAATGCACATATTCAATACAAATATAACCCTCATATAGTGCTCTATGCAGATGCGCAAAATTTAGGAGGCACCGTCTTTCAAGAAATTAATGGTTATAATGCCATTGGCACAATGTGGATGGTGGGCATACGATGGAATTAAGACTTCACCACCCATTTTAAAAAAGCTTTGTACCTTCATACAAAGCTTTTTTATGGAATTTCATTTTGACCAGTTAATCACTATAGTTTTTACTTTATTTGCTGTTATTGATATTGTAGGCTCTATTCCTTTATTAATAGCAATGAAAGAAAAAACGGGGGTCATTCAATCTTTTAAAGTGACTTTAATTTCTGGGGCATTGATGATTCTGTTTTTATTTTTGGGTAAACCATTTTTACAAATATTAGGTTTAGATGTAAAATCTTTTGCAGTGGGCGGTTCTATTGTCATATTTCTATTAGGATTAGAAATGGTCTTGGGTCACGAAATATTTAAAGGAGATAAAAATGCACCCGCTGGAGCTGTGGTACCCATTGCTTTTCCTATTATTGCGGGTAGTGGTACACTCACTACTATAATGTCCTTAAAAGCGAACTTTGATGAATTATACATTGCTTTAGGAATACTCATTAACCTAGTAGTAGTTTATATAGTATTGAAGTCGCTTGCTTTTATTGAAAAACTTTTAGGGCCTGCGGGTTTATTAGCAGTGCGTAAATTTTTTGGCGTCATATTACTAGCTATAGCAGTTAAGATTTTCTCAAGTAATGTAAGCGCTTTAAGGCGATAAGTATATGAATTATTACATTGTTAATCCCAACGCTGGATCCAATAATCAGGAAAGTTTTTTAAAAATTAGCGCTCTCATTAAAACCGATCCTAATCATATTCTTTGGAAAACCACAGAACCCAAGGAGGCTTTTAGCTTAGCTCAAAAAGCGCTGGAGCAAGGAGCTTCGCGAATTATTGCAGTGGGCGGCGATGGTACTATTAACGAGGTAGCTTCAGCATTAGTGGGAAAATCAACACCCTTAGGCATTATTCCAGTTGGTTCTGGCAATGGATTAGCAAGACATTTAAAAATTCCTTTGAACTATACAAAAGCTTTTCAAACAGCCTTAATTGGTACTATTATAAAAATGGATGTTGGCTATATCAACAACAAAGCTTTTTTCTGCACAGCAGGTATAGGTTTTGATGCTGTAGTAGCACACTGTTTTGCAAACAGCAAAGGACGCGGTTTACTCAATTATATGAAAGCTAGTTTTAAAAGTCTTTGGAAATATAAACCCATTGAAATAAGTGTGAATGATGGTGCTACCGAAAATGTATTTTCTTTAAGTATTGCCAATGCTAATCAATTTGGAAACAATGCCTATATTTCCCCGTTTTCTAATATTCAAGATGGGAAATTAGAATTAGTAAAAATTGGCGTGCTAAATAAAATACAAGCTTGTATTTTAGCCATCAGATTATTTAAAAAAAATATTCATCAATCCTCAAAAGTAGATGTTATAGCAAGTAGTAATGCTCGTATTTTGTATGCTAAAAACGCACCTATACATATGGATGGGGAAAATCTTTTCACTGATAGCGAAGAACTTAAAATCACTATAAGCCCCCTTGCTTTAGAAGTAATAATTTAGGGGACTTTTACATTTTTCCAACACCTTTAGATTCCACCTTACAATCCCAGGCCACCGATACAATAAAATTTTACAAAGGGTGGATTATATGTGGATTACCTAAGTATTTATTAGCCAATTTATTACTACTTTACAGCTTCATTTTTATACCTTATTTACTATGGGTCCTATTTCATTAATTGCCTTATTAATTGCCGCTATTGCATTTTCTGCTGGGGGTATTTTAATTGGAAAAATACTAGTTAAAGGAAGCAAAAACCCACAAAAAGGACAGGCTTATGAATGTGGCATACCTACTCAAAGTTCTCCTTGGCATCAATTCAATGTGGGCTATTATTTATTTGCTTTATTGTTTTTAATTTTTGATGTGGAACTAGTGTTTTTATATCCTTGGGCGGTGGTAGTAAAAAAACTAGGTATGGTAGCTTTAATTGAAATTATTGTCTTCCTATTTATATTATTCTTGGGCTTTTTATATGCTCATAAAAAAGGCGCATTAAAATGGAGTTAACAGAAAAAATCACAGGAAAAGAACCTTTCCCAGGTATTGTTCACGAAACACCCGGTGGAGGAATTGTTGTAAGTACTTTTGATAGTATTATTAATTGGGCAAGATCGAACTCTTTATGGCCTTTATCTTTTGCAACGAGTTGTTGTGGTATTGAAATGATGTCAACTGCTTCTGCCAAATATGATTTTTCTCGTTTTGGTTTTGAAGTGGCAAGAGCTTCTCCTCGTCAAGCCGATGTCATTATTATAGCAGGAACTATTGTAAATAAAATGGCTCCTGTATTAAAAAGATTATATGATCAAATGGCCGATCCTAAATATGTGATTGCAATGGGCGCCTGTGCTATTAGCGGTGGTCCTTTCTTTTACAATACTTATTCTGTAGTGAAAGGCGCCGATCATATCATTCCTGTGGATGTGTATATTCCTGGTTGTCCTCCCCGCCCTGAAGCTTTACTGCATTCATTAATTTCTTTGCAAGAGAAAATTAAATTAGGAATGACCCGCGAACAAATTAGAGGTGAATTTAAAGTGTAATTAAGTTGTAACTAAAGTGTAACAATGACCCAAGAAGAAATAAAACAATATATCAGTTCTCTAGCCCCCACTGCCAATTTTGATGAAACAGGCGAGTGGTTAAATGTAATAGTAGACGCGGGCGCACTTAAACCCTTGATGTCTTCATTAAGAACAGGTATTCTAGAGATGAATTATTTATTTTGTCTTACCTGTGTTGATTTTAAAACACATTTAACGATGGTGTATCATTTGTCTGCTACCACACATCGTCAAAGTATAGTTATAAAAGCTACTTTAAATAGAGAAAACCCTGTCGTTGAAACGGTGTGTGATATTTGGAGAACGGCAGAATTTTTAGAGCGTGAAGTTTTTGAAATGTTTGGTGTCCACTTTACGCATCACCCCGATTTAAGAAGATTAATTCTTGAAGAGGAAAATCCCAAAGGATTTGATAGCTCCAAAGGTTATTATCCTTTAAGAAAAGATTTTGAAGATCCTATCAATATGATAAAATTATAATTGACTGATGTACTCTCAAACGGAAATAATAAAAGATACCAGTGCCTTAGGAACCGATGGCGAATTAGTCATTAATATGGGTCCTCAACACCCTGCTACCCACGGTGTACTTCATTTAGTGGTAACCTTACAAGGTGAAACCATAAAAAAAATTGAACCGCACTTAGGATATATTCATCGCTCCATTGAGAAGATGTGTGAAAGTTTAACCTATCGTCAGTTTATATATGTGACTAGTAGAATGGATTACTTGTCCTCTCATATAAATAATTTAGGTTGCGCTTTATTGGTAGAGAAAGGTGTACAAATTGAAGTACCTGATAGAGCTAAATATATACGCGTTATTTTAAGTGAATTAACAAGAATTGCTTCTCACGAATTATGGTTAGGTGCTATGGCTATGGACTTAGGCGCCTTCACTCCTTTTTTCTATGCCTTTAGAGAAAGAGAAATGATCACAGAAATTATGGAAGATACCTGCGGGGCAAGATTAACTATGAATTATATAGTTCCCGGAGGATTGATGTATGATATACACCCCGATTTTCAGAAAAAAGTAAAAGCTTTTATTCAACAATTCAAAACTAAAGTCACAGAATACGAAGATTTAGTAACTAATAATGTGATTTTCCAAAGTAGAACCAAAGGAATAGGTATTTTAAGTGCAGAAGATGCTATTTCCTATGGTTGCACTGGACCCGTTGCTAGAGCAAGTGGCGTGAGTTGTGATATAAGAAAAATTTATCCTTACGAAGTTTACGATAAAGTAGAATTTGATGAAGTAATAGAAAGTGCCGGAGATTCATTTGCACGATATATGGTGCGCGTCAAAGAAATGAATCAATCTATTCGCATTATTGAACAACTCATTGACAATATTCCAGAAGGCGATTTTGTGGGTAAAACAAAAAATGTTCTTAAAATTCCTAAAGGTGAATTTTATACAAGAGTAGAAACAGCTAGAGGAGAATTAGGCGTGTATGTAGTAAGTGAAGGCGGCACCACTCCTTATAGAATTAAATTTAGATCTCCCGGTTTTTCAAACTTGTCTGCGCTCAATCACATAGCAGCAGGAAGTAAAATTGGAGATTTAATGGCAAGTATGGGTACTCTTGATTTAGTTATCCCAGATATTGATAGATAATTTAGAATTGATAGATAATATAAAAAAGCATTGAATAAAAAATAGTAAAGTAACAAATGTTTAGCTTAGAAGAAATTACGACCAATATTCAGAATTGGTTATTTATGAAGTTCAATCCCACTTTAGCGCTTGCTATAGAATGCGTGATTGTTATTTTATTATCTATAAGTTTATTTGCCCTATTAGGATTGGTATTGGTATTAATGGAAAGAAAAGTAGCTGCTCGAATACAAATTCGCTTGGGACCTAATCGTGTAGGGCCAGGAGGAATTTTTCAAACAGTTGCAGATACATTAAAGCTTCTTATGAAAGAAGGCTTAACCCCCGATCAGGCTGATAAATTTTTATTCAATTTGGCACCTTTTGTAGTAATGATGGTGGGTATGTTACTTCTTGCTCCCATAGCTTTTGCTAAGAATTTTCAAATTTGGGATATCAATATTGGTATTTTATTCATCTCCTCTGTTTCTTCCTTATCCGTCATTGGTATTTTAATGGCAGGCTGGGCAAGTAATAATAAATATTCTCTTTTAGGAGCTATGAGAAGTGGCGCACAAATTGTGAGTTACGAATTGTCTGCTGGCTTTGCTGTATTAACTATTGTAGTACTAACGGGTAGTTTACAAATTTCAGAAATTATCAAAGCACAAGAAAATGGCTGGTGGATTTTTAAAGGACATATTCCGGCTATCATTGCTTTTGTTTTATACATTATTGCCGTTACTGCTGAAACCAACAGAGCTCCCTTTGATTTAGCAGAAGCTGAGTCAGAATTAACAGCCGGATTTCATACCGAATATTCTGGTATGCGCTTTGCCTTATTCTTTTTAGCAGAATACATTAATATATTTATTGTATGTGCTATTGGCGCTACATTATTTTTTGGCGGATGGATGCCACTTCATATAAGCCATTGGGAAAGTTTTAATCATATGATGGATTATATTCCTTCTTCCATTTGGTTTATGGGAAAAACATTTTTTCTGATTTTTTTGATTATGTGGTTTAGATGGACCTTCCCAAGACTAAGGGTAGATCAATTATTGAATTTAGAATGGAAATATTTATTACCTATAAGCTTGTTTAACCTATTATTAGTGGCCATCATTGCTATATTAGGTTGGTATTTTTAAAATTAAATGAAGTAGAAAAAATGTTTTTGAAAGAATATATATTAGAAGTTGTTAGAGGCATTAGCTCCTTATTAAAAGGAATGCGTAAGACAGGTTATTATTATACACATCCCAAAGAAATTATAACAGAACAATATCCAGACAACCGCAGTACATTATTAATGTCTGAAAGATTTAAAGGAGAAGTGGTAATGCCACACGATGAAAACAATGAACACGCTTGCACAGGATGTACCGCCTGTGAGTTAGCTTGTCCTAATGGCACTATTAAAGTAGTTACCAAATTTGAGGTATCTGCTGAGGGTAAAAAGAAAAAAGCCATAGACGCTCTTGTATACCGCTTAGAATTATGCACTATGTGTAATTTATGTGTGGTGGCTTGCCCAAGTGATGCAATTAAAATGGCGCCGAATTTTGAACACAGTGTTTTTGATAGAACTCAATTAACTAAAGTATTAAATAAACCAGGATCTAAAATAAGGGAGGGCATAGAATAATGAATATATCCACTATTATATTTTACACCATTGCTACATTCATTTTAGCTACTGCTTTATTAGCAGTTACCTCACTTAAAATATTTCGTTCAGCGATTTGGTTATTATTTTCATTAGTAGGCATCGCAGCACTTTACTTTTGGATGCAATTAGAATTTATTGCTGCTATTCAAATTGTTGTGTATGTAGGTGGTATTGTAGTGCTTATAATTTTCTCCATTTTCTTAACACAAGAATCAGGCAAGGAAATGGTAAAGCCCAACACAAGAAAAATTATTTTTTCTTCTATAGCAGCATTATTAGGCGCGGGTTTTACTTTTAATATGATTCAGCATTATGGTTTTACCACTCTATCAGCCCAACCTTTTAATACCAATATCAATGAAATAGGCACTCAAATGTTAAGCACTAGTGCTTATGGTTATATTTTACCTTTTGAAGTGGTTAGTATTTTATTATTAGCTGCTATGGTAGGTTGTATTGTAATTGCTATGAAACCTAGCACTGGATCTGTTATTTCACTCCCTAAAAAAGAAAATTAAATTATGAATGAAATACCCTTAACACATATACTTTTTCTAAGCACCGCCTTATTTTTTATAGGTATGTACGGATTATTTACTAGAAGAAACTTAATTACAATGCTAATGTCTATTGAATTAATGTTAAATAGTGTAAATATTAATTTTGTTGCTTTTAATAAATATTTATTTCCAGCTCAATTAGAGGGTTTATTTTTTTCTTTGTTTATTATTACTATTGCTGCCGCAGAGGCTGCCGTTGCAATAGCTATAATTATAAATTTATATCGCTCTCACCAATCTATTGATGTAGAAAATGCTTCAGAAATGAAATTTTAATAATTATGTCAAATTACAACTATATACTTTGGATACCTTTATTACCACTTGCTAGTTTTGTATTATTGGGCATAGGAGGTCGCAGCTATTTTAAAAAAACAGCTGGCATTATTTCAACCCTTTCTTTATTGACATCTACCCTTCTTTCTTTCATAGCAGCAAAGCAATACTTTTTTGTAGATGGAAAAGTAAATGGTGTATATCAAAAAATAATTGCTTTTAAATATACTTGGTTACAATTTAATCCAGGAGTGTCTATTGATATGGGCATTATCATTGATCCTATTTCAGTTATGATGCTTATAGTGGTAACTTTTGTTTCATTAATGGTGCATTTATTTAGCTTAGGGTATATGAAAGGCGAGGAACGATTTTCCACCTACTTTGCATTTCTATCTTTATTTACTTTTTCTATGTTAGGGCTCGTATTATCAGTAAATATTTTTCAAGTATATATGTTTTGGGAATTGGTAGGTGTTTCTAGTTTCTTGCTCATTGGCTATTACTATAATAAACCCTCTGCTGTAGCCGCTTCCAAAAAAGCATTCATTGTAACGCGCTTTGCCGATTTAGGATTTTTAATTGGTATTATGATTATGGGCTTTTATGGAGGTACTTTAGATATGAGTACTTTAATTCAAAAATTAACTACTACTTCATCCACTGAATACATAAATATGACGAGTGCTAGTTTTTTAGGAGCAAGTATGCTTACCTGGGGATTAACATTAATATTTATGGGTGGCGCAGGTAAATCTGCTATGTTTCCATTGCATATTTGGTTACCTGATGCTATGGAAGGTCCCACTCCAGTATCTGCGCTTATCCACGCGGCTACGATGGTGGTGGCAGGTGTGTATTTAGTGGCTCGATTATTCCCCATTTTTTCATTAGACGCATCGGCTTTAATGATTGTTACTTATGTGGGTGCTTTTTCAGCCCTACTTGCTGCCATTATTGCTTGCACTCAAACAGATATAAAAAGAGTACTTGCCTACTCCACAATGTCACAAATTGGATATATGATGTTTGCCTTAGGTATTTCAAAAAATGGTGGAGAAAACGGATTAGGTTATATGGCATCTATGTTTCATTTATTTACACACGCCTTTTTTAAAAGTTTATTATTCTTAGGAGCAGGCGCCGTAATACATATGGTGCATAGTAATGAAATGAAAGATATGGGAGGATTGAGAAAATTAATGCCCATTACGCATATTGCTTTTTTAATTGCTTGCTTGGCCATTGCAGGCATACCCCCCTTTGCAGGATTTTTTAGTAAAGAAGAAATTTTAGCTGCCGCCTTTGAAGAAAATAAATTCATTTATGGGCTTGCATTATTTACAGCAGCACTCACTAGCTTTTATATGTTCCGTTTGTATTTTAATATTTTTTGGAGTAAAGAAGCTGCTTCAAAAGCACACAGCGATGAACATCATAATGCGCACCAGCACTCAGAAGGCAGTTGGACAATGAAATTACCTTTAGTGATTTTAGCAGCCTGCGCTATCACAGTAGGATTTATTCCATTTTCAAACTATATCACTTCCGATGGAGCAGCTTTAGAGACACATATCAATATTTTATTTTCTATAGCACCTGTAGGATTGTCTTTATTGGCTATTTTACTATCTGCTAGTTTTTATAAAACTCAAAATACAAAATCGGATAAAGTAGTTGCTACATTGAATGGCTTGTACAAAATAGCTTACCAAAAGTTTTATATCGACGAATTGTATTTATGGATCACTAAAAAAATAATATTTCCTTTCATAGGACAGCCCATCGCTTGGGCGGATAAAAATATAGTTGATGGTTTTATGTTATTACTTGCAAAAACCACTTCAAAAATTTCAACCGCCATTAAAGGAGTGCAATCGGGTAAGGTTCAAAATTATGCCTTGTATTTTCTGGGTGGAGTTTTAGCCTTATCGGTATTATTTATTTATATCTGGAAATAAAATATGTATATGAATTTATCATTGTTGATCTTATTGCCTTTACTAACTGCTTTACTTATTTTATTGAGTAAGACAGTCGCACAAATTAGAGTTATTGGATTAGCTGGCTCTATAGTACAACTGATAGCTTCTATAGGACTACTAAATTTCTATATGCAGCAAAGAGCCACAGGCAATACAAATACTTATTTATTTGAAAATAATTTTATTTGGTTCAAGGCTTTACATATTAACTATCACGTGGGCATTGATGGCATTTCAATGGCTATGATTTTATTAACTTCTTTGATTGTGGTTGCGGGCATACTTGTTTCTTGGACTATGGAAAAATTAACTAAGGAATATTTTTTCTTATTGATATTATTAAGTGTGGGCGCTTATGGATTCTTTATTTCATTAGATTTATTCACTTTATTTTTCTTCTTAGAAGTGGCAGTTATTCCTAAATTTTTATTGATAGGAATTTGGGGAAGTGGTCAAAAAGAAAATAGTGCTATGAAATTAGCCTTAATGCTTATGGCAGGTTCTGCTTTAGTATTTGTGGGCTTAATGGGCATTTATTATAATACCCATAGTTTTGATATGGTAGAAATTGGCAAACAAAGTATGGAGCTAGGAATTCAAAATTTCTTCTTCCCCTTTTTATTTTTAGGTTTTGGAATTTTTGCAGCCCTCTTCCCTTTTCACACTTGGGTGCCCGATGGACACGCTTCTGCTCCCACAGCAGCCTCTATGTTTTTAGCCGGTATATCTATGAAATTAGGGGGCTATGGATGTTTGAGAATTGTCACTTTAATGCCACAAGCAGCTCAAACTTATGCTTGGATTATTATTTTACTAGCTACTATTGCCATTATTTATGGTGCTTTTGCAACAATGATGCAAACCGATTTAAAATACATCAATGCTTATTCCTCTATTAGTCACTGTGGATTTGTAATACTAGGTATTGGTATGTTAAATCAAACTTCTATGAATGGAGCTGTAATTCAAATGGTATCACACGGGTTAATGACAGCTCTTTTCTTTGCTGCTATTGGAATGATTTATGCTAGAACCCATACCAGAATGGTGGCTCAACTAGGTGGTTTATTAAAAGTGATGCCTTTTATATCAACTGTATTTGTTATTGCAGGTTTATGCTCTTTAGGTCTTCCTGGTTTCAGCGGATTTGTAGCCGAGATGACTGTTTTTATGGGATCTTGGCAAAATAGTGTAGGAGCTTATAGAGTAGCCACTATTATCTCTGCAGCTTCCATAGTGGTGACGGCGGTATATATTCTTCGTGCTACCGGCAAAACTATAATGGGACCTATCTCAAGTGAAAACGCTTTATTAAGTGATGCAAGCTGGAATGAAAAATTAGCTGCAGGAATTTTAATCATAGGTATTTTAATTATTGGTATGGCACCTTTTTTAATCCACCAATTAATTCAGCCCTCTACCGATATTTTAATCAATCAATTCAATAAAGCCCTTACCCTAAAATAAATTAGCCTAATGTCATCTAATATTTACCTTTTACTCAGACAGGAGCTTTTATTAAGCTTATTTATTTTTATCTTACTTTTTATTAAAATTGGTAAAGAAAGAAGTAATGAAAGCATTTTAAATTTTATAAACTGCTTTTTACTTGTAAATTTTGCAGCGGGTTTATTTAGTATGAGCGAGGGTGCTATTTTTAATGGTATGTTTTCTACCAATGCCTTAATAGTACTTGAAAAAAATATATTAAATCTTGCATTACTTATTATTTCAATGCAATCCTACGCTTGGTTAAAAAATCATCCACAAATAGTTGAATTTTATTTATTGATAGGCACTTCTATATTAGGTATGTTTTTTATGATTTCTAGTGGTAATTTACTAATGTTTTATTTAGGTGTTGAAATGTCAACCATACCACTAGCAGCAGCTGCCAATTTTAATTTAGCTAACAGAAAATCTTCAGAAGCTGCTATGAAATTAATTTTATCCTCTGCATTTTCTTCCGGCATTTTATTAATGGGTATTTCTTTTTTGTATGGCACTTCTGGTACCCTTAGCTTTAATATATTAACCGCCCATTTGAGCAATACCCCTATGCAAACATTTGCTTTTATATTATTGGTTTCGGGCTTTGCTTTTAAAATATCTGCTGTTCCTTTTCATCTTTGGACAGCGGATGTATATGAAGGTGCGCCGGTAGCTGTAACTTCATTTCTCTCTGTAGTTTCTAAAGCAGCGGTTCTATTTACTTTTACTTCTATTTTATATAAAGTATTTACTCCATTAGCTAGTCTTTGGTACTCTATACTAGTAGTATTGTCCATTGCCACTATACTCATAGGAAATTTATTCGCCTTAAGACAGAATAATTTTAAACGCTTCTTAGCTTTTTCATCTATTGCTCAGGTAGGTTTTATATTAATTGGAATTTCTGGTAGTTCACAAGAAGGATCTACTTCTTTAGTTTATTTTGTGCTCATATATGTATTTTCTAATCTTGCAGCTTTTGGTGTGGTATCGGTAGTAAGTGCTTTAACGAATAAAGAAAATATTTCAGACTTTAAAGGCTTTTATAAAACCAATCCATTTTTATCTTGGGTGCTTACCATCTCTTTATTTTCATTAGCGGGCGTACCCCCCACTGCTGGGTTTTTTGGTAAATTATTTTTATTGATGGCAGGCGCCGCTAAAGATAATTATGGCTTAATCATTTTTGCCTCTTTAAATATGGTGATTTCTTTTTTCTATTATTTAAAAGTGGTAAAAGCTATTTTTATGGAAGAGCAAGATACTCCTATTCAAAAATTAAGCATACCTAAAATCACACAACTTGCCTTGTATGTCTGCGTGCTAGGTATTATTATTACTGGCTTAGCAAGTTGGGTATACGATTATATACACCATTTAAGTATCGGTATTTAAATAAATTATTATGGCTATTAATAAAAATCACGAATTTGAAGACTTAGGTACTGCGAAATGTGCTATAGTTGAAAAAAACGCAAGTGCGGAGCGAGTAGCATTTTTAAAAAAATTATTAGAATTCAATAAATATGAAGTTGTGGTGGTAGAAAGCCCTGCTCCAAAAGCAGCACCCTCAGCTCCTTCCCCTAGTTCAGCAGAAGGTGAAACAGTTGCTCCTACACCAGCGGCACCAACACCACCTCCAGCTCCTACTAGCTTTACAGTGGGCGTTACCGATCTTACTTTCAATGCGATTAATGCCATTTTTGGTCGTCAACTAAAAACAGAAGAAGGAACTATTGTTTCTCTTGCTTATTGGCAACAAAAAGAAAAGGTTTCTAACGACGAAATACCCTACTTCGAAAAATAATAATGTAAAAAAGTATTTGGGCTATTTACACAATTTGTGATAGATGTGGTAGCCATGCCGGGAATCGAACCTGAATTAAGCAATTGTTAAAACATAAATTATACATCGAAATTTGATGAAATTATAATTTTATTTAATAAATTACTATTGAATAATTTATTAAATGGCAGCAACCCCCCAAACGAGTAAACTAGGCCTTAAAACCTATACTGGTGCTTGGAATAATATTGTCGCCAAGCACTTGCTAAACCGCACTATGTTCGGAGCAAAAATTGCTGATATAAATTATTTTACACAGTTGGGTTTAGATGCAAGTGTTGATCAGCTTTTAACCATCTCAAAACAAGTCAATTCCTATCCTTTAAACGATTATAATTCATCCACTTTAATTGATCCTAAAGTGGCAGCAGGTGAAACTTGGATAAATGATATTACAACAGATGGTACTATTAATAGTGCTAGACGCAGCTCCTATAAAAAATGGATGATGAGTATTCTAGTAAACCAAGAAAGAAATATTCAAGAAAAGATGACCACTTTTTTGAGTAATCATTTTGGTACTGAAGCAGACACTATTGTTTATGGGTCAATGCTTTATCAGCATCATCAAATATTAAGAAATAATTGTGTAGGTAATTTTAAAAAAATAGTGACAGCCATCACTACCGACCCTGGTATGCTCCGTTATTTAAATGGTTATTTAAATACCAAAACAGCCCCCGATGAAAATTATGGAAGGGAATTACAAGAATTATTTACTGTGGGAAAAGATGGTGGAGTGAAATATAGTGAGTCTGATGTTAAAATGGCTGCCAAAGTACTCACAGGCTGGAAATATGATACAAATTTCAATTCAGTTTTTGATAGTACAAGGCACGATACTACTGATAAAGTTTTTTCAAGCTTTTATAATAATACTATTATCGTTGGAAAAACAAGTAATAGCGGGGCTAATGAAACTGATGAGTTAATTAATATGATATTCCAACAAACTGATGTAGCAAAATTCATATGTAGAAAATTATATAGATACTTTGTTTATTACTACATTGATGACCAAGTTGAATCAAATATTATTACTCCTTTAGCTACTACTTTTATAAAGAATAATTATGAAATCAAACCTGTTTTAAAATTACTATTTCAAAGTGAGCACTTTTATGATACTATGAATATAGGTTGTCAAATTAAAAGCCCCCAAGATCTTATTATTAGCTTTTTAAGGCAATTTGAAATTATTTTTCCTGATGCCACTACAGATTATTCAGATTCCTATTTTCTTTATAACAATATAGTGAACCAGCTTATTTCTATGGGTCAAAACCCGGTAGATCCTCCCAATGTAGCTGGCTGGCCTGCCTATTATCAAGCCCCAAGTTATAATGAACTTTGGATCAATACCGATACTTTACCCAAAAGAAATAAATTTACCGATTTAATGTTAGAAACTGGATACACTAGAAACAATAAAAAAATTATTATTAACACCATTCAATTTATTAAAAATATTTGTACCAACCCTGCAGATCCAAATATTTTAATAGATAGTGTTTTTTATTTTTTACTTTCCACAGATATAAGTAGCAGTTTAAAATCAAATTTAAAAATTCAAATTTTATTATCAGGACAAACCACCGACTACTATTGGACAGAGGCTTGGAATAACTATCTTAATAATCCTACTACTATTAATTTTAATATTGTGAACACCCGACTTAAAAATTTATTAAAGTATATAATGAATCTTCCAGATTATCAATTACAATAAAATGGAAAGAAGAAAATTTATACAAAATAGTTTAGCCATTCTAGCCCCTACTGTTATAAGTGGTAATCCGGTATTTGCTATTCAAGACCATCCATTACTAAATTTGAATTCATTAGCTAGTTCTAAAAATAATAATGCTTTAGTTATAATTCAACTCACTGGAGGCAATGATGGTTTAAATACAGTCATACCCATTAGTAATTATAGTAATTATTATAATGCACGAAATAATATTGCCATTCCAGAAAAAAAAGTATTAAAACTTGTTGGAAATGATGCCACAGGTATACATCCTGCTATGTCTTCTTTACAAAATCTCTTTAATGATGGGAAGTTAAACATTGTACAATCGGTGGGTTACCCTCAGCCTAATTTTTCCCATTTTAGAGCTACTGATATTTGGATGTCTGGCTCCAATAGTGATCAATATTTAAATACAGGATGGGCAGGTCGTTTTTTAAATTCAGAATATCCTGGTTACCCAGATTCATACCCCAATGCTAATAATCCAGATCCATTAGCTATTCAAATTGGATCTATAGCTACTCTCACTTGTCAGGGTCCAGTTGTAAATATGGCTTTAAGTGTATCCGACCCTAGTTCGGCATATAATTTATTAGATGGCAACTCCCTGCCAGTAACAAATAACAATGCAGGTTATGAGTTGACTTATTTAAGAACTGTAGCTAAACAATCCAATCAATATAGTAGTAGATTAAAACAAGTATCTGATAGTGTGACACAACAAGTCACTTATCCTAATAATAGTTTGGCAGCACAACTTAAAATTGTTGCCAGGTTAATTAAAGGAGGTTTACAAACCAAGGTTTATATGGTGAATTATGGTGGATTTGATACTCACTCTAATCAAGTGGTAGCCTCTGATACTACCACTGGAAATCACGCTAATTTGTTAAAAGTGTTATCTGATGCCATTTCAGCTTTTCAGTCCGATTTGGTGGGTTTAGAAATAGAAGACAGAGTTATAGGTATGACTTATTCCGAATTTGGAAGAAGAATTAAATCCAATGCGAGTGGTGGAACCGATCACGGTGCCGCTGCTCCACTTTTTTTATTTGGTAAAAATGTGAGAGGAGGAGTTTTTGGAACAAATCCAGACCTACCTACTAATGCAACTGTAAATGATAATATACCTTTTCAATTTGATTTTAGATCAATTTATAGTACCATTTTACAAAACTGGTTCTGTGTTTCATCTAGTCAAGAAACTGAAATTTTATTGAAACAATTTCCAACAATACCTTTTATAAATGCAAGTGTATGTGGTGTTTACAATAATAGTGCAGCATTTGCTAAAAATGAAATGATATTTTGCTACCCTAATCCTTTTACTAATTTTACAAAAATAGAATTTAGGACCAATGGAGGACATACGCTTTTACAACTTTTGGATGGTGGTGGAACAGTTATAAAACAACTCGTGGAGGCCACCTATAATTTTCCAGGACTTAATAGCTGTAATTTATACGCAAGTGATTTAATTTCAGGCGTGTATTATATAAGATTACAAAATGAAGATAAAATTGCCATTAAAGCAATAGTGAAAATGTAAAAACTATTGGAAAGTTGTTTGCCACCATAGTACCCGATTTTGAAGAACTTTAGACTGATATTAGGACAATTTTGGAAGCTAAAATTAACAAACAGTATACTAAAATCTAGACAAATGTCTATTTTTTGAAAAATATTGTATAAGTCCATAAATTCATATACCAATTTGAATTATGCAGTTTACAATTTCAATGTTTGGCTTATTTGTTTGTTTGTTAATGCTTTTAAATATCAAACAAACGAATAGAGTAAATATCTATTTAATCTATTATTTAGTATTGATTAATTTATTTAATGTAATACATTATTCTACAATGTATTCAGATAATAAATACTTAGGAGTAATATTTTTAGTACATTTCCAACCATTAATTGTATTAACAGGCCCAGTATTATTTTTTTATGTTAGGGGCGTATTAAAAGATGATCCAAGATTATCAAAATCAGATTGGATTCATTTTTTGCCTGCATTTATATATTTAATCAATGTAAGCAGATATTATTTTTATTCAATAGACAAGAAATTACTATTTGCAGAAAATGTAATTCAGAATCGGATAGTAATGTTAAATTTTGATCCAGTTTTATTTTCTGGTAATATTTCTTATCTCCTTCGTTCTATCTTGGCCATAAGTTATACTACTGCTGCATTTATATTAGTATATAAGCATTATAAGGATGATTTAAGGAAACATTTTCAGAATATATTAATTTTTAGATGGTTAATCTTAATTTTAAGTTTTAACTATATAATTAATTTTAGTATATTTTACTATGTAGCTAAACTACTTTACAATTGGAATTTTAATGAAGGTATAACCGTTTATCCTTGGGGTGCATTTGCCCTAGGGTTAACTTTTTTAATTTTCATAAATTTGGTGATATTCTTTTTCCCAAATATTTTGTATGGTCTTCCGAGGATGGATTATAAAATTAACAATGAGAATAAAAATTCATCCAAGTTAATGTTGAACGAAGAAATAGCCACTAAAAGTGTTAAAGATTTTGAAATTTCTTCAGAAAAACTTCAATTGATTGCAGAGAAATTGGAAGAATATTTAAAGCAAATACCCTTTACTAAACCAGATTTTAACCTAACATTGGTTTCAAATGAAACTAAAATTCCAAAACATCATATTAGCTATTATTTTAAAGTAAACTTAGGTACTGATTTTTCGGAATGGAAAAATAAAATTAGAGTTGAATATGTTATTCAACTTGTTAAGTCCGGGGAATCAGATAATTTAACATTGGAGGCAATTTCTAAGAAAGCTGGATTTGTATCTAGAAGTAATTTTATTAATGCATTTAAGTTACAAACCGGCAAAACACCTTCAGAATATTTTCATTAATTTACAAATTATGTTTTGTTTGTCTAAATAGAACAATTTAGTTCTAGATATTTGTCTCGAATAGATAAGAGAAACATACTTACATAGTAATTTGTAGATAAAAATTTAGATATCCGTCTATTTTGTACATCGAAATAACCGGATATGTTAAAAAAAATTCTATCAGCATTAGTTTTTACTATTTGCTTTTTTTCAATTCAGTCAAAAATAAATGCCCAGGTAACAGGTAATGGAATCTTTTTCCAAGCTATTGCAAGGGATAATTATTCTAATCCAGCAAAAGACAGGGTTATTTATGTGGAGTCAAGTATTATTCAAACTTCTGCTACTGGTATAAAAGTATTAACGGAACTACACAAAACATCCACAGATGGATCTGGAGTATTTAATATAAGTGTTGGTAATGGTACAAGGATTGGTGGTACAGTGGCTGGTTTAAACAATATAGAGTGGGCAAAAGGACCTTATTTTTTAGGGTTAAAAATTGCTATTCAGCCTATTTCTCCTTTACAAAGCTGGGATTATACAAAAGAATTAATTGATTTAGGTGCATCTCCATTTGGAACTGTGCCTTATGCATTGTATTCTGGAAGTTCTGGAACCTTGGATGGTAAATTGAATATATCAGATACGGCTAAAATGCTAGCTATATATGCAAAAGCACAAACTGTTCAAAATTTAACTAATACGGTAGGAACTAAATTATCCTCAAATGATACAGCTACTATGTTGGCTCCTTATAAAGCGGTGGTAAATGCAATAGTAGCTTCTAATATAACATCATTAACTGCTGCAACAGTAAATGCAGCGTTAGATTCAAAATTAAATATTGCTGATAGCGTATCAAAATATGTAACCCCTACTCAATTGGCTGCAAAAACCTTTGATAGTTCAGCAATATATCGTGAATTAAATCTTAGAGCCAAAACTGCAGATGTAACAACAGCACTTGCATTAAAAGCAGATTTGACTGATGTTACTACATCCTTGGGAGCTAAAGCCAATACTGCTTCTGTAACTTCTTCATTGGCTACAAAAGAAGATATTTCTAATAAAAGTACTAATGTCATAACAGATGCCACATCAGATACAAAGTATCCGAGTGTAAAAGCTATAAAAACATATGTTGATGCACAATCATTAGCAGCTTCTACAGGTACTTTTAATTTTGTTGCTCCATTAAGTCAAACAGGTGTTAATGTGAATATTAGTCAAGCAAGTGCAAGCACAAATGGATATTTGTCTTCAGCAGATTTCACAACATTTAATAATAAACAACCGGCTGGTAGTTATGCTCCAGCCACAAGTGGAACATCTATTTTATATGGCAATGGCTCTGGTGGATTTAGCAATGTAACTATCGGGACAGGGCTTTCATTTAGTGGCGGTACATTAAGCAATTCAGCAACCGGAGTGACAAGCGTTAC
>CAXBQH010000015.1:0-48518 GCA_963977985.1 uncultured bacterium | reverse complement strand
CTAATCTATTGAATCGGTCATCTGATTTTTTATAATGCCAGTAGTTGGGAGTTTGATCTAAGGTATACACGGTAACACTAGTATCTTTTTTTAGAGCCTCATAGGTGGAGGCAATTTTAGATTTATCCTTGGCATATAAATGAAGTTGAGTATCTCCCCAGGGTACCGTAAAATAAGTGGTATCTATACTGCTGGGTAAAGCTTTAGTATTAACATTGTCCACTTTGGCCATTCCGTGGTCAGATACAAAAATATAATTAATAGGAAGTTGTAAAGTTGAAAGTGATGCTTGTAGTGCGTTGATACTACTATCTACAAATTGCACTGATTTTTTTACTTGTGCATCATCTGGTCCAAAATTATGTGCATCGTGGTCTACATCAGGGAAATAAAAAGTAATAAAATGGGGTCTTAGTTCTTCTGGAAGACTTAACCAATCTTTGACAGCTTTAATACGCGTAGCTATATCAATTTTTTCATTATAAATATAGTGATAAGTGGGTTTTATATTTTGAATATCCGCTTCAGAAGCTACCCAATAAAAACTAGCACTAATCATTTTTTGCTTTTCTGCTAAAACCCATAAAGGAGTGCCTCCATACCATTTACCTTCAGCCACCATTTTCTTATTACTCATTGTATAAAAAGCGCCCGTTGGAATGTCGATATAACTATTATCTACCAACCCGTGGTGCGAGGGGTATAAGCCTGTAACAATACTATAATGATTGGGAAAAGTTACTGAAGGATAAGAGGGTGTCATAAATTTAGCACGAACCCCTTGCTGGGAAAGTGCTTGTAAATTTTTAGCTTCATACATTTGCGCAAAATCAGATCTGAAGCCATCGGCTGAAATTAAAATTACATAGGGCTTATTAAATTGTGTAGGGCTATTCTTTCTGCCACTAATAATTTGTTGATCTGTTATATTGCTATATACTAAGGGTACATTAGAATGCATATTATGAGTAGTATCCTGAGCATTTGTATTAAAATAAAAGAAGGTGCTTGCTATTATTAAAAAATATCTATACATAATAAATTTGTGTGAATGAGAACTAACTTCAATGACTAAAATGGTTTTTTATTTAATTTTTTTCTAATAAAAATACTCAAGGGAACACTGATACAAGCCGCCACTATGCCTCCGGCTACATCTAAAGGGAAATGTTGTGCTAAATAAATTCTAGAGTAGCTACAAATAATGGCATACAATAAACCCATCATAAAAACTGGTTTATTATTAAAAAGATAAGTGCTTAAGATAAATAAAGTGAAAGCTGTGGCACTATGCCCAGAGGGAAAACTATTGAATGTATGAATTTCAACGCCACTAACGGTATGTATATTTTCACTAGGTATACCACTTGCCATAGGGCGCATAGCATTTTCAAAAATATAATTTTTAGCAAATTGAACTAAAAGGGTAGAGACTAAAAAGTTCAATAAAATAAAACTAGTATCCTTTTTGTAATAGCCCACTAATACTATGAAATAGGGAATCCAAATCCATCCTTCTGCTAAGTAACTGCTGTATTTAAAAATGGTATCAGCCGCCCCTCCTAAATTGGTATTTAAAAAAAGAAAGGCCTCATTTTTACCCCCAATAAAACTCATTAAAAATAAGCTAGCAGCAAGGCTGATACTTACTATTTGAGCTAGGGTATAATGTTTTTTTGGCAAGGCCTTGATTTTTACAAAATTACTAAATGTTTATTCTTTGTTCTAAACAAATTATTTAAAAAGGTTGTTATAACTTTAACCCTTTCTATGAGCCAAATTAAAGAATATATTAATGTAGTGGGTGCCAGAGAGCATAATCTCAAAAATTTTGATATTGATATTCCCAAAAATGAATTAGTGGTTTTTACCGGTGTCAGCGGAAGCGGTAAATCGTCCCTGGCTTTTGATACCTTATACAATGAAGGTCAGAGGCGCTATATGGAGAGCTTTAGTGCCTATGCAAGACAATTTATGGGAGAAATGGAACGACCCGATGTAGATCAAATAACAGGACTATCACCCGTCATTGCCATTGAACAAAAAACAACCAATAAAAATCCAAGATCGACGGTTGGAACTGTTACTGAATTATATGATTTTTTAAGATTATTATTTGCTCGTATTGGAAAAGCTTATAGTTATAATACTGGCAAACCGATGGTAAAATTTTCTGAGGCTGAAATTATTCAAAATATTTTCACCCAGTTCAAAGACAAAAAAATTAATTTATTAGCACCTGTAGTAAGAGGAAGAAAAGGACATTATCGAGAATTATTTGAAGAAATTAGAAAAAAAGGATTCGTAAAAGCAAGGGTAGATGGAGAAATTATTGAGCTTAGGCCCAAGTTTCAAGTTGACCGATATAAAATTCACGACATTGAAATAGTAATTGATCGTATGGCTGTTACCGATGCTATGAAAACAAGGTTAACAGAAAGTGTTGCGCAAAGTTTAAAGATGGGAAAGGATTTGCTTTTTGTTTTGGAAGAGGGCAAAACCAAATTAGTTCAGTTTGCAAAAATGTTAATGTGTGAAAGTACTGGCTTAAGCTATGAAGAACCTTCTCCCAATAGCTTTTCATTTAATTCGCCTTATGGTGCCTGTCCCAATTGTAAAGGGTTGGGTAATGTGTATGCCATAGATATGAGTTTACTATTGCCTAATCATTCTTTAAGTATTAATGAAGGAGCTATACATCCTTTGGGAGAAGCCAGAGAAGCTAGTGTGTTTAATCAAATAAAACTATTTGCCAGAAAACATAAAATAAATTTAGATAAACCCATAAAAGATTTATCTAAAGCTCATTTGGATTTGATATTATTTGGAGATAAAAATATTTCCTCCACTTTGGATTTAGATTTAAACGACGAAAATATTCCCAATGAATATACGGGAAGTTATGAAGGTATTGTACCAATGATGAAAAGATGGTTCACTTCATCTCAAAGTACCGATCACTTGAAATCTTGGGTAGAATCTTATATGGAGTTAAATATTTGTCCTACTTGTCAAGGGGCAAGATTGAGAAAAGAAAGTTTATGGTTTAAAGTGAATGATAAAAATATTGCTGCATTAAATGAAATGCATTTGGATGCTTTACAAGATTGGTTTAAAAAATTACCCTCTTCTTTAGATAAAAAAGACACGCTAATTGCAGCTGGTATTTTAAAAGAAATTGATGATCGCATTTCTTTTTTAATGAATGTGGGTTTGTCTTATTTATCTTTAAGCAGACCTTCTAAATCCCTGAGTGGGGGTGAATCACAAAGAATTCGCTTAGCCACACAAATTGGATCACAATTACAAGGCATTACCTATATTTTAGATGAGCCTTCTATTGGATTGCATCAAAGAGATAACCAAAGATTAATTACTGCCTTAAAACAACTTCGTGACATTGGCAATACGGTTTTAGTAGTAGAGCACGACAAAGATATTATGATGGCAGCCGATTATTTAGTAGATATAGGCCCCCAAGCAGGTTTTCACGGTGGTCATATTGTAGCTCAAGGAAAACCGAAAGAAATTATAAAGTTAAAATCTGATACTGCACTTTATTTAGCTGGTAAAAAGAAAATTGAAATACCTACTCAAAGAAGAAGTGGAAATGGGAAAAAAATTAATATCGTAGGAGCTTCAGGTAATACTTTACAAAAAGTGAATTGCAGTTTTCCATTAGGTACTTTTACGGTAGTGACTGGAGTAAGTGGTAGCGGAAAATCGACTTTAATTAATGAAACATTATATCCCATACTTTCTCAGTATTGTTATAAAAGTAAAACCAAGCCAATGCCTTTTAGTAAAGCAGAGGGCCTCGAAAATATTGATAAGGTTATTGAAATAGATCAGTCTCCCATTGGTAGAACACCTAGAAGTAACCCAGCTACTTACTGTGGATTTTTTACAGATATAAGAACTTTATTTGCTTCAGTACCAGAAGCTAAAATTAGAGGTTATCAAGCGGGTCGTTTTTCATTTAATGTTAAAAGTGGAAGATGTGAGGTTTGTGAAGGAGGTGGTATGCGTGTTATTGAAATGAATTTTTTACCAGATGTTTATGTGCACTGTGAAAAATGCGGGGGCAAAAGATATAACAGAGAAACCTTAGAAATTAGATATAAAGGAAAATCAATCAGTGATGTCTTAAATATGACAGTAGAGGAAGCCTGTGAATTTTTCCAAACAGTACCCTTTATTTATAGAAAATTAAAAGTTTTACAAGAAGTGGGTTTGGGATATATAACACTTGGTCAATCTGCAGTTACCTTAAGTGGAGGAGAGGCACAAAGGGTTAAATTAGCCACTGAATTAGGTAAAAAAGATACAGGTAAAACATTTTATATTTTAGATGAACCTACTACTGGTTTACATTTTCAAGATATTCAATTACTTATTGGTGTGTTGAACCGATTGGTAGATAGAGGGAACACTGTATTAGTTATTGAACACAATATGGATGTGATAAAAGTAGCAGATCATATCATAGACTTAGGTCCTGAAGGGGGTAAGGGAGGAGGTTTAATACAATTTACGGGAACACCTGAACAAATGATCAAATCTTCAAAAACACATACGGCTAAGTTTTTAGCACTTGAAATGAAATAGAAAACTTTTTTAGGGTCGAATCATAGGGATATGGTCTATCTCGTCTTCTAAATAAACGGCTCCTGATTGTTCAAATCCCTGTTCATTATAAAATTTCTTTAAGTAAAGTTGAGCCCCAATTTTAATAGGACCTTTTCCAAATAATCGTTCACATTCTTTGATGGAATACTGCATTAAGGCTTTGCCTATGCCACTACCTCTATGTCTGGGGGAATTTACCACTCGGCCAATGCTTTGATATCCTTGATACATTATGTCTTTATCAAATAAGCGAGTAGTGGCCACCAATTCATCTTCTAAATAACCTAAGGTGTGAAATGCTTTTTGATCGTTATTATCCATATCTAAAAAAATACATTTCTGTTCCACCACAAATACTTCACTTCTTAATTTTAATAGTTGGTATAATTCATTAGAAGTTAATTCTGTAAATGATTTAGTAATCCATCGTAAATCTTTTGTGTAACTCATAGTTCAAAAATAGGAATTAAATCAACAGTCTCTTTTAAAAAACTTAATAACCATATTTACCTTTCCAGCGCTCTTGCAAAAATTTTTTTATTTCTTGTTCTCTAGTATTTTTTTGGGGTTGGAAGAGGGTTGTATTTTTAATAGCATCGGGAAGGTATTCTTGTTCTATGAAATTATTTTCACCTTTATGAGCATATTGATAGTCCTTGCCATAGGATAAGTCTTTCATAAATTTTGTGGGTGCATTTCTTAAATGCAAGGGTACCGGTAAATTGCCTGTTTTTTCCACGAGGGCTAACCCTTGGTTAATGGCTTCATAGGAAGCATTGCTTTTGGGAGAGCTTGCTAAATAAATAGCACATTGAGATAATATGATTCTACTTTCAGGATATCCAATTTTTGTAACCGCATCAAAGCAAGCGTTGGCTAATAAAAATGCATTAGGGTTGGCATTACCAATATCCTCACTAGCAAAAATTAACATTCTTCTTGCTATAAATTTTACATCTTCTCCACCTGCAATCATTCTAGATAACCAATACACAGCTGCATTGGGATCACTGCCTCTCATACTTTTTATAAACGCAGATACCATATCATAATGTTGCTCCCCATTTTTATCATACAAAGCAATTTGGGTTTGTGCAACTTGCATAACCCAATCATTGGTGATGATAATGGGGGCATTGTTTTTTTCTATTTCAATGAAGGCTTCTACGGCTAATTCAAGTAGGTTCAATAATTTTCTACCATCTCCGCCCGATAATTGAATTAAAGCTTCAGTTTCTTTAATGTCAATACTTTTTCCTTTGAATAAATCATCTTTTTGAATGGCCTGCTGAATTAATTGAAGCAATGCTTTTTCATCTAAAGCTTTTAATATGAATACTTGACATCTGCTTAATAAAGCACTATTCACTTCAAAGCTTGGATTTTCTGTAGTAGCTCCAATTAATGTAATGATACCTTTTTCAACAGCACCTAAAAGGGCATCTTGTTGTCCTTTGTTGAATCGGTGAATTTCATCAATAAATACAATGGTTCCTGGATTTGATTTTGCTTCTTCAATGACTTCTCTTATTTCTTTCACGCCACTTTGGATGGCACTTAATTGAAAATAGTGGCTTTTACTACTAGAGGCAATAATAGTGGCTAAAGTTGTTTTTCCTACACCGGGAGGGCCCCATAAAATCATAGAAGGTACTTTGCCTTTAGCTATTGCTTTTTGTAAAACACTTTGCTCACTTGAAAGATGCTCCTGTCCAACTAAATCGCTAAGTGTACGAGGTCTTACTCTTTCCGCTAAAGGAATGGATGGGTTCATAGCTATTCAAATAAATACTCATATTGTTTTACTAGACGAAGGCTGGTTCTAATATGAATAAGCCCTATGATGCTTGTAAACAAAAGAAATATAGAAACCCCTCTTAATAAAGATAAAATAAGCTGATGGGTAATTTCTTTAGGAAGGGTAGGTTGTTGTTCTAAAAATTCATCTATAAATTTCATTAAAACTGCATTGGTAGAAACCAATACGCTTATTGAATTAATAAAAAATAAGCTACATAAAAAGAAGCTTACATAGGCATTTACTTTTATCCAGTCTTTTAATTTTAAGGGTTGTGGTAATTCTTTTTCTATACCTCCTTTTAAAAATCTAAAACTAGCAAAAGTATATATAACTAAACAAGCTAAAATAAATACAAGTATTAAAGCACTTGGATTAGCCAATGAAGAAAATAAAAAAATGATATCCAAAAAACCAAAAAATAAAGCAATGGGAATAAGTAGGTAAGAGAGAATGGTATATAACTTTAAATTTGGCGCCATAATGTAAAACTATTATTTACTTTAAGTTCAATTTAATTTGTAATTCTTCAAATTGTTTATCATCAATACTACTAGGGGCATCTAACATCACATCGCGTCCGCTGTTATTTTTAGGAAAGGCAATAAAATCACGAATACTTTCACTACCACCTAATAAAGCACAGAGACGATCAAATCCAAAAGCAATACCACCGTGCGGAGGCGCTCCAAATTCAAAAGCACCAAGTAAAAAACCAAATTTATGCTGTGCTTCTTCCTTACTCATTCCAAGGGCAGCAAACATTTTTTCTTGAAGGGCTCTTTGAAAAATTCTAATAGAGCCTCCACCAATTTCATTACCATTCAAGACCATATCGTAGGCGTTGGCTTTGATATTGGCATAGGGATGTTCCAAATATTTAGCCGCTTCTTTAATACTAGGTTCATTTTGAATCATTATGTCTATATGTTCTGGCTTAGGAGAGGTAAAGGGATGATGTCTTGCCACCCAACGATTATTTTCTTCATCATATTCAAATAAAGGGAAGTCTAACACCCATAATAATTTATATTCATCTTCTTTTCGTAAGCCTAATTGCTTTCCTAATTCTAATCTTAATTCACTCATAGCTTTACGCGTTCTTTCCTCCGCGCCCGCTAATATTAAAATTAAATCACCGGCCGTGGCATTCGCTGCAGTGGCAATAGCTTTTAATTTTTCTTCTGAATAAAATTTATCTACACTGCTTTTAAAACTGCCATCGGTATTGCATTTTATAAATACCATACCATTCATTCCTATTTGAGGGCGTTTCACCCACAGTGTTAATTCATCTAATTGTTTGCGCGTATATTCACTAGCGCCTTTGACAGCAATAGCAATTACTGTTTCGGCCTCCTCAAATACTTTAAAATCTACACCTTGGATAAGAGCTGCATTATCTTTTTTATTGACATAAACGTGAGCAGGCTTTTTTAAATTACACAATTGCATTCCAAATCGAATATCTGGTTTGTCATTACCGAAGTTCCACATTGCATCCTCCCAAGTCATTCTTTGCACTGCTTCTGTGTAATCAATATTTTTAACCTCTTTAAAAATGCTTTTGATTAGACCTTCAAACATATGTAAGATATCTTCTTGCTCCACAAAACTCATCTCACAGTCTATTTGAGTGAATTCTGGTTGTCTATCGGCTCTTAAATCCTCGTCTCTAAAACATTTTACAATTTGATAATAACGGTCATAACCACTTACCATTAATAACTGTTTGAATGTTTGAGGGGATTGTGGCAATGCATAAAATTCTCCTGCATTCATTCTACTAGGTACTACAAAATCACGAGCCCCTTCAGGTGTTGATTTTATTAAAAAAGGAGTTTCAATATCTAAAAATCCTTTTTCGTGTAAATAGTTTCTAGTAGCACGATTCACATTATATCTTAACAGTAAATTCTTTTTGACTGCATTTCTTCTTAAGTCCAAGAAACGATATTTCATTCTAAGATCATCACCGCCGTCGGTATCATCTTGAATAGTAAATGGAGGAACCATTGAGGAATTTAAAATGGTAAACTCCGATACTTTTATTTCTATTTCTCCTGTTGAAATATTTGAATTTTTATTAGAACGCTCAATTACTTTTCCTTTCACTTGAATTACAAATTCACGACCTAAGGGTTGAGCTTCTAATTGCGCTTGTAATTCTTCGCCAATTAAAAGTTGCGTAATTCCATAGCGGTCTCTAAGGTCAATAAAAGTAATGGCTCCAAATTTTCGAATGGTTTGAACCCAGCCAGCCAATGTCACATTTTTATCGACAGATTGAATAGTTAATTCCCCACAATGGTGTGTACGATACATAAATTTCTATTGATAGAGTTTTGATGAGCAAATATAGCCCAATTCCTAGAAAATCCTCATCTTTGCGCTATGATTGATAGTGCCATATCTCTGCAAGCTCGTCGTATTGTTTTGTCTTGTTTTTTCTTTTTAACGGGTATTTGTTTTGCTAGCTGGGCCAGTCGTATTCCAGATATTAAAATGCAACTAGGATTAAGTGATGGAGCCTTTGGTGGCTTTTTGTTTTTTTTACCCATTGGTACTTTTGTAGGCATTCCAATTTCAGGAACTATCACTGCTAAATTTGGCAGTAAAAAAATTATCATTCTTGCCTCCATTTTATATCCTCTTTCACTCTTAGTATTGGGCTTTGTAAATTCTACTACTTTTTTAGCCATTGCTTTATTTATTTTTGGAATGGCTGGAAATTTATTTAATGTTTCCGTAAATACACAAGCAGCAGCTTTATCAAAACTTTTTGAAAAAAGTATTACTTCTAGGTTTCACGGTTTTTGGAGTTTGGCCGGATTTATGGGAGGGCTTTTGGGTGGCTTTTTTGTAGCTCACGCTATTTCACCATTACAACAATTTACAGTGGTGGCTATAGCGGGTTGGATTTTTTTATATTTTGGATATCCTTATCTTTTACCTGGAGAGCCTAATAAAAATCATAAGGCTAAAATTTGGAATAAACCCAGTCCTTTAATGTGGCAATTTGGATTAATTGCATTTAGTAATATGATTTGCGAGGGAATGATGTTTGATTGGAGCGGTTTATATTTTCAAGATATTGTAAAAGTATCCAATGAGTGGAGAACTACTGGGTATGTATGTTTTATGGCCAGTATGACAACAGGTAGAATGTTTTCTGATAATTTAATTAATTACTGGGGTGCAAGAAAACAATTAATATTAAGTGGTTTATTGGTAACATTAGGTATAGTAGTAGCGGTCTCCTATCCTCATTTAATAGTTAGTTCTATTGGATTTATGTTAGTGGGATTTGGAGCTTCTTCCGTGATTCCTACTATTTATGGCACGGTGGGTAGAACCACAGAACCTAGCAAAGTGAGTATTGCTTTAGCGTCGGTTTCATCAGTGGGCTTTTTTGGATTTTTAATTGGTCCACCCATTATTGGATTTTTATCACAAGCGATTGGGCTCAGGTGGGCTTTTTTAACAATTAGCCTTTTGGGAATTATGACAGCTATAAGAGCCCATCAATTGAAAAAATATTTATAAAAAATTATAAAGTGGCGGCTTCTTGTGAATGTCTTGGCTTATAAATTAAATAGTAATAAGCAAGAATTAATACACCTGTAATAAATGGAATCATTGCTAATTGTTTTACTGTTATGGTTCCATATACAAGATAATTATCCACCCCCAAAAATTCACTACACATCCAAAATGAATTGGCTGTGATCCAAACACTAATGGCTATATTATGACAGAGTTCAGAGAATATTTTTCTAGTTCTCCAAGCAATAATTATAGAAATGGTAAGTGTAGGTATAATCATAATAATACCTAATGGCTTCCAGAACATACACCAGGCAATATCTTTAAAAAGCCAAAATACAATATGTAAATTTTCCATTTTGCGATAGGCAATAGGAATATTATAAAAATGATTTGCTTGATTTTGGTTCATAGTAATGGTATGGGTGTTATAAGTATATGATTAAAAGTATAAATTTTTTTTATTTAAGCGCTCAATTTTTTAAGCGTTCATTAAATGTTTGAATCTTTCAATATTGGCCTCATCATTTAGGGGTGCTTTATTTTCCATATGTTCCATTAATTGATGGGTAAAGTAGGGGGCTAAGGAGCAACCTTTGGTACCCATCCCGTTGCAAATACCTATTTGGGAATAATGGGAGTGTAGGCCTACAAAAGGTCTTCGCTCAGTATTGGCTGGCCTAATACCTACAATATGGTCCTTCACTTCGAATGGAATTTTAAGTAAACTTTTGAGGCTTTCAATGGTTTTTTGTTTAAATGCTTCCGTAGGCTGGGTGCTTGTATATTCCCACTCAAAACTTGAGCCTACCCAAAATAAATGGTCTTTCCAAGGCACTATCGATAAATTATTTTTATACATATTTTCAGTAGGCAAACCTTTTATTTCTACAATAAGCGCTTCTCCTTTGTTGGGTGCAAAGGGCAGTAATTTGAAATAAGGATTTGTCAATGCATTAAGTCCATCACAGAAAATAATTTTTTCAGCAAAGATGTTTTTCCATTGAATACCCTCAGTGGCTAATTGTAAATCGGAAAAACTAAAATTAGCATTGATGTATTGTTGTTCCAATTGTTTTTTCCCCGCGGCTAAAAAATGATGTAAATCTATCCAGTAACAATAATCTATTTCGCCTGTACCAAAAGGGCTGTGAAAAAAAGAGTTACACTGAACAGTGTTATTTGTTTTTAAATATTTATTATCGTGCTCTAATCGATAGTGGTAGCTATCTTTCATTTGTTGAGAAGGATGAATTAATACCAAGGGGGCTTTGGTAATGATTTTAGTTTTGGTTTTCTTTTCAAAAGCTTCATAACTATTTACTGCAAAAGGTAATATTTCATCAATCATCCAAGTTTGTACAATTCTTCTTCCAGTAACGGGGTTCATCACACCACTGGCTACTTTTGTGGCGCAGGGACTATTATCGTCATTAATAATTAAAAAAGAAATATTTTTTTCTTGCAGAAAATTAGCCAGCCAAGTGCCCACCAGGCCCTGACCAATGATGAGATATTTAACTTTTTTTTCCAAAAGCTTTTATTTTATTGGTAGCCACAACAAAGCCAATACTATCTTTTAGGTTCGCCAGTTTTGCTATTAAAACAATGTCAAAGCTATCGCTATAATGAAGGGGTACCGTAAACGGAAATTCAGTTTCGAATTTTTTTTGTAATAGCGTTGTAAATTTTTGTAAAGCCGCACTGTTTGAAAACGACTCATCGACTGCATCTTTTGTTGAATGATTTTTAAGTAATAATTGAAGGGTGCCTGTTTTTTCTTTTTTAAAATTATGGTTAATGGCTACTTTTAATTTTACAGTCTCTCCCGTTTTTAATTTTTGCGGTGCTACACATTCTATTTTTATAAATAATTTTTTTTGAGCTATGAGCGTATAATTATACAAGCAAAAAAAGAAAATAAATAAAGCGTGTTTCATAAGACAAACTTACAATAAAAAAAATCCCTTATCTTTTTGGATAAGGGATGATAGGGTATTTAATTTATTTCTATTTCTTTTGTAGGGCGGCTGCCATAGTTATTCCAATATCTGCAGGACTCGCTACTACATTAATACCACAGCTTGCCATAATTTTCATTTTTGCTGCTGCTGTGTCATCGGCACCACCAATAATGGCACCTGCGTGTCCCATTCTTCTACCAGCAGGAGCAGTTTGACCAGCAATAAAGCCAACCACAGGTTTTCTTAAATTATCTTTAATCCAATGAGCAGCATCGGCTTCCATACTTCCTCCAATTTCGCCAATCATAATGATACCTTCAGTCTCTGGGTCATTCATTAATAATTCCACCGCTTCTTTAGTAGTGGTTCCAATAATAGGGTCTCCACCAATACCTATAGCAGTGGTTACACCCAAGCCTGCTTTTACTACTTGGTCGGCAGCTTCATAAGTAAGCGTACCACTTTTTGATACAATTCCAATATTGCCTTTTTTGAAAATAAAACCAGGCATAATACCTACTTTGGCTTCCTGTGCTGTAATAACACCGGGGCAATTGGGCCCTATTAAACGAGTTGTTTTTCCTTGTAAGTAATTTTTTACTTTCACCATATCTTGAACAGGAATACCTTCTGTAATACAAACCACCAAGCCAATACCTGCGTCAGAGGCTTCCATTATTGCATCCGCAGCAAAAGCAGGAGGTACAAATATGATACTCACATTGGCACCTGTTGTTTTAACTGCATCAGCCACCGTATTAAATACAGGTTTTTCTAAATGCACTGTACCACCTTTACCTGGAGTTACCCCACCTACAACATTGGTACCATATTCAATCATTTGAGTGGCGTGGAAACTTCCTTCAGTTCCTGTAAAACCTTGTACAATGACCTTGGAATTTTTATTGACTAATACTGACATTTGGCTATTTTGTTAATTGTGGCGCAAAAATAGGCTAATTGAGGTTTTTTTTACACTTATTTTGCAACAAAAATTGAAGGTTTTTTTATAAATGGCTTTCATATCCTACTTTTGCTGTTCTCAAATACAAATTAAAAAAACAATTATGGCAACAACTTCAGACATCAGTCGTGGAATGATTTTAAAGTTAGACGGAAGTTTATATTCTGTGGTGGAATTTGGTGAAAATAAAACTGCCCGTGCAGCAGCTAAAATTTGGGCTAAATTAAAAGGGGTAGATAATAATAGATCTATTGAAAAAACCTGGAACAGTGGAGAAAACATTTATCCAGTGCGTGTGGAGAAGAAGGCTTTTCAATATTTATACAAAGATGACAGTGGTTACAACTTAATGAATAATGAAAATTTTGAACAAATTGCTTTGGCAGAGGAAATGATTGACGCCCCTCAGTTTTTAATGGATGGCGCAGAGGTTTTTGTATTTATTAATACCGAAACTGAACTTCCTATAGCAGCGGAGCTTCCTGAAAAAATTGAAGTATTAATTACTTATTGTGAAAACGGAGTAAAAGGGGATACCGCCACTCGTGCTTTGAAAGCCGCTACCATTGAATCAGGGGCTACCGTAATGGTGCCATTATTTGTAAACGAAGGCGAAAGAATTAAAATTAATACCAAAAACGGCGAATATGTAGAGCGCGTTAAGTAGTGACTTTGCCCTTCATTTTTGGCTTAAAATCTTACTAAAATCATAAAAAATAGCTCCAATGACTTGGGGCTATTTTTATTAAAAAACGGTCATTTTTAATAAAAAAATGCCTTTTTTTGGCAAAAATCGATAAAAAAAGCCCAATTTTACCCAAAATTGCAAATATGGACTTGAAACAAATTCACGATTTAATTAAGGTGGTAAACAAAAGTAATATTGGTGAAATTAGCATTGAAGACAAAGACGGTAAAGTCACCATTAAACAAAAAGAAGAAAGAGTTACTGTTAGCACTATGCCTGCTTCAACATATGCTACTGCTCCAGTAGCGGCAAGCGCCCCTGCACCCGCGGCACCGGCAGCTCCTTCTGCCCCTTCTGCAGCTGTTGCCAATAATTTACTCACTATTAAAAGTCCGATGATAGGTACTTTTTACAGAAGAGCAGCCCCTGATAAGCCATTAATGGCAGAAGAGGGAACAGCAGTTTCTCCAGGTAAAGTGGTATGTATTATTGAAGCAATGAAACTATTTAATGAAATTGAAAGTGAATTTAAAGGAACCATTGTGAAAGTTTTGGTAGAAGATGCCAGTCCAGTGGAATTTGATCAACCTTTATTCTTGGTACAACCAGATTAAGTCAGACCCCCTTTTTCAAATTTTAATTAAGAAAAATGTTTAAAAAGATTTTGATAGCCAATCGTGGCGAAATTGCTTTACGTATTATAAGAACCTGTAGAGAGATGGGTATTAAAACAGTGGCTGTTTATTCCACTGCAGATAAAGATAGTTTACACGTAAAGTTTGCTGATGAAGCTGTTTGTATTGGAGGCCCCAAAGGACAAGAGTCCTATTTGAATATTCCACACATTATGGCTGCTTGTGAAATTACCAATGCAGATGCTGTACATCCTGGCTATGGTTTCTTAGCAGAGAATGCAAAGTTTGCTCAAATTTGTGCCGACCACGGAATCAAATTCATAGGCCCCACTCCCGATATGATTAATAGTATGGGAGATAAAATTACTGCTAAAGAAACAATGATTAAAGCAGGTGTGCCTGTGGTGCCTGGTGGGGAAGGTTTATTGGAAGATGTGCAAGCTGCAAAAAAATTAGCAAAAGAAATTGGATACCCTGTTATTATTAAAGCTACTGCAGGTGGAGGTGGAAAAGGTATGCGTGTGGTATGGAATGAAAATGAAATTGAAAAAGCATTCACTACAGCAAAAATGGAAGCGGCGGCTAGTTTTAAAAATGATGGTCTGTATATGGAGAAATTTGTGGAAGAGCCAAGACACATTGAAATTCAAGTAGCAGGCGACCAATATGGAAATGTTTGTCATTTGAGTGAGCGAGATTGTTCCATTCAAAGAAGACATCAAAAATTAGTAGAAGAGTCTCCCTCACCTTTTATGACACCAGAACTAAGAAAGCGAATGGGAGAAGCTGCTATTAAAGCGGCGGCTGCTATTAACTATGAAAGTGTGGGTACCATAGAATTTTTGGTGGACAAACATCGTAACTTCTACTTTATGGAAATGAATACACGCATTCAAGTGGAACATTGTGTAACCGAAGAAGTAGTGAGTTATGATTTAATTAAAGAACAAATTAAAATAGCTGCAGGAGAAAAAATTTCAGGAAAGAATTATGAGCCACAGTTACACGCTATAGAATGTCGTATTAATGCAGAAGATCCTTATAACGATTTTAGACCTTCTCCAGGAAAAATTACTGTTTTGCATACTCCAGGCGGACACGGTGTTCGTGTCGATAGTCACGTGTATGCTGGCTATGTGATTCCTCCTTATTATGATTCTATGATTGGTAAATTAATCACAGTTGCTCAAACGCGTGAAGAAGCTATTAACACGATGTATCGTGCCTTAAGTGAATATGTTATTGAAGGTGTAAAAACTACCATTCCTTTTCATTTGCAATTAATGCAAAATGATGATTTTAGAAAAGGAAATTTCACTACTAAGTTTTTAGAAACATTTAAAATGAAGTGATGATGTTTTTTTTAAAGCTTTTTATAATTTTTTAAAGCTTTTGAAAGAATATAAAAGCTTTAAAAAATATCCTCTAATGAAAATAAATAAAGGACCCCGTGAAGGAGCCCTTTATTTTACTCAAATGTATTATCTTAAAAATAATAACTCTCTATATTTAGGCAAGGTCCATAACTCATCATCCACTAATTGCTCTAATTTGTCAACGTGGTAGCGAATTTTATCAAAGAATTGCGCTTTCACCTTGGCTTCATAGGCAATGGCTTTTTCTCTAGTGTTTTCAATATTGTTGGCTACTTTTCTTGCCTCCACCATTGCATCTACATTATCATATACTTGTTGTATGTGTGTGCTCACATCTTTTAATAAAGCTAATTGACCTTTGTATAATTTTTCAGGTAAAGAGGCTTCTCTAAGTAAGTTTACATTTTTCAATAACTCGTTTTGATATTTGAGCGCAGCAGGAATAATATGATTAGTAGCTAAGTCGCCCATAATTCGTGCTTCTATTTGTACTTTTTTGATATATTTTTCTAACTCAATTTCATAACGGGCTTCTAATTCACTATGGGAATAAATATTATTTTGTTCAAATAATTTTTTTGCTTTTTCTGTAACCATTGCATCTAATGCAATAGGAGTAGTTTTTAAATTGGGAAGGCCTCTTTTCTCCGCCTCTTTATGCCACTGTTCACTATATCCATCACCTTCAAATAAAATCTTTTTACTGGAGACTATATATTTTTGAATGACTTGCATAATCGCAATTTCTTTCTTATCTCCTTTCTCCGTTAAAGTTTCTACTTCGGCAGCAAATTTGTTTAAAGTATCGGCAACTATGGTATTTAAAATAGTCATAGGATGACCGCAGTTGGCGGTAGATCCTACTGCCCTAAATTCAAATTTATTTCCAGTGAAAGCAAATGGAGAAGTTCGGTTACGATCGGTGTTGTCCAATAATAATTCTGGGATGCTGCGATGTAAATCTAATTTCAAGATAGCTTCATCTTGTTCATCAAACTTTGTACCTACACGGCTTTCAACATCATTCAAAACTTTGGTGAGGTAATCTCCCACAAAAACAGATATGATGGCTGGAGGGGCTTCATTGGCACCCAATCTAAAATCATTAGAAGCCGAAGCTATGGAGGCTCTTAAAATATCAGCATAATCGTGCACTGCTTTAATGGTATTGACAAAGAAAGTCAAGAACATTAAATTGGTTTTAGGAGTTTTACCTGGAGCTAATAAATTTATGCCAGTATCGGTAGCTAAACTCCAGTTATTATGTTTACCACTTCCATTAATACCTGCAAAAGGTTTTTCGTGAAGAAGAACTACCAAATGATGTCTTTTAGCAACTCTACTCATAACATCCATCAGTAAAATGTTATGATCTACTGCAATATTCACTTCTTCAAAAATAGGGGCACACTCAAACTGCGCTGGTGCTACTTCATTGTGTCTAGTTCTTAAAGGAATACCTAATTTATAAGATTCATTTTCATAATCACGCATAAAGGCATACACTCTTTCAGGAATGGAACCAAAATAATGATCTTCTAATTGTTGTCCTTTCGCAGGAGCTGCACCAAATACTGTTCTTCCACATTGCACTAAATCGGGTCTTGCATTTACCAAAGCTTCATCAATTACAAAATATTCTTGCTCCCATCCTAGTGTGGGGGTTACTTTACTTACATTTTTATCAAATAAATTACAAACAGTCACCGCTGCTTTATTCAAAGCTTCTGTGGCTTTCATCAAAGGTGCTTTATAGTCTAAAGATTCACCGGTATAAGAAACGAAAATGGTAGGCACGCATAAAGTTTTTCCATTTCCAATTTCTATAATGAAGGGAGGTGAAGAAGGGTCCCAAGCAGTATAACCTCTTGCTTCAAAAGTAGCCCTCAAGCCTCCACTAGGAAAACTAGAAGCATCGGGTTCTTGTTGTATTAATGCAGCGCCATCAAATTCTTCAATGGCTGTACCATCCGATTTTAAAGTAAAAAACGAATCGTGTTTTTCTGCAGTCGTTCCAGTTAAAGGTTGAAACCAATGCGTAAAGTGAGTCACTCCTTTTGATTCTGCCCAAGCGCGAATGCCTGTTGCAATTTGTCCCGCTACTGCACGATCAATTTTTTTAGCACCTTTAATACTATTGACTAAACTTTTATAAGCTTCATCGCTTAAATATTCTCTTGCTGTTTTTACATTAAAAACATTTTCACCAAAGATGGCGCTAATTTTTTGTGAGGGTACACCAGCATTGTTAGATTTTTCGTGACTAACATAGTTAATGGCTTCAAATCTTAAAGACATATCGTTTTTTTTATGGTAGACAATGCGTCAAAGTTATGGGCATTTAACTTGGCTTATAGGAAGAGTAATCAACAAAAAATCCCCCAATTGGCTTGGGGGATTACACTTGAAAAATTTATCCAAGGGGAACTATATACTTATTATTAAATCTTTGCTGTTTTTACAGTTTTAATAATTCTAGCAGCCACTTTATAAGGATCTGCTGCAGAATTAGGGCGACGATCTTCTAGCCATCCTTTCCAACCTTTCTCCACCGCACCAATAGGTATTCTTATGCTGGCACCTCTATCAGATACGCCAAAAGAAAAATCGTGAATACTTGCAGTTTCGTGTTTACCTGTTAATCTTAAATGATTATCTGCTCCATATACTTCAATATGTTCTTTTACAAATGGACGGAAGGCTTCACAAATAGCTTCATAAGTTTCTTTTTTACCACAGGTTCTTAAAGTTGTGTTAGAGAAATTGGCGTGCATACCAGAACCATTCCAATCTAAAGTGCCTAATGGTTTACAATGCCAATTAATAGAAACACCATAAGTTTCACCAATTCTCTCTAATAAATATCGAGCAATCCAAATTTGATCACCGGCTTCTTTAGCACCTTTTGAAAAAATTTGAAATTCCCATTGTCCTGCAGCTACTTCTGCGTTGATACCTTCAATATTCAATCCAGCATCAATACAAGCGTCTAAATGTTCTTCTACAATATTTCTACCAAATGCATTGTTAGCACCTACAGAACAATAATAGGGTCCTTGTGGTCCTGGATATCCACCTTCTGGAAATCCTAATGGTTTATTGTTGGCAGGATTCCATAAAAAATATTCTTGTTCAAATCCAAACCAAAAATCATTATCATCATCATCAATAGTTGCTCTTCCGTTTGAAGGGTGTGGTTTGCCGTCTGAACTTAGTACTTCACACATTACTAAATAAGCATCTCTGCGTCCTGGGTCTTTACAAATAAAAACTGGTTTTAATAAACAGTCACTGGAACCTCCAGGGGCTTGTTCTGTAGATGATCCGTCAAAAGACCAAACATCACAGTCGGCTAATTTGCCACTAAAATTTTTTTCAATTTTTGTTTTACTTCTTAAGGATTGAGTAGGCTTGTAACCATCTAGCCAGATATACTCAAGTTTTGATACTGCCATAGGGTGGATTTAATATTAATAAAAAAAATATATGTATAAATTAGGGTGATTATTTCAAAATTCTGAGCGAAAATAAAAAATAAATTTATTCTTTAAGCGTAAAGAATTTTAATTTTCCAATTTTTATACATAAAATATAAACATTATTAAAATAAATAATATTTATATTCAATTTAAAGTATTGGTTTCCAATTGAATTTTTATTTTCATACACATAGCAGCTTTGATGATGTTGGTAAATGAAGCTTAAGCTTCAGTCTCCCTTTTGTAACTTCGCCTCATTAAAATTTTAAGAGCATTCTAATGGAAATTTCCGTCAAGACCGCAGAGCAACTAAGATTAACAGCAGAAGAGTTTGAAAGTATAAAAACAAAATTGGGGCGTACTCCAAATTTCACAGAATTGTGTGCCTTTAGTGGTATGTGGTCTGAGCACTGTAGTTATAAAAATTCAATTAAATGGTTAAAAACCTTACCTCGTGAAGGAGGAAGAATGTTGGTGGCCGCTGGTGAAGAAAATGCAGGTTTAATGGATATTGGAAATAATTATGGAGTTGTTTTTAAAATTGAATCTCATAATCACCCCAGTGCCTTGGAACCTTTTCAAGGAGCTGCCACAGGCGTTGGAGGTATACAAAGAGATATTTTCACTATGGGTGCCAGACCCATTGCTTCCTTAAATAGTTTACGATTTGGAAAATTAGAAGATAAAAAAACGCAAAGGTTGCTTGCAGGGGTGGTGCACGGTATAGGTCATTATGGAAATTGTTTTGGTGTACCTACGGTAGGCGGTGAATTATATTTTGAACAGTGTTATCATACAAATCCTTTGGTGAATGCAATGAGCGTAGGAATTGTGAAAGCAGGAAAGACAGTAAGTGCCATTGCACTTGGAAAAGGTAATCCAGTTTTTTTTGTAGGAAGTGCTACTGGTAAAGATGGAATAGGGGGCGCTAGTTTTGCCTCTGCAGAAATTACTGCAGATAGTGTAGAAGAATTACCTGCGGTGCAAGTGGGTGATCCTTTTCAAGAAAAAAAATTATTAGAAGCTTGTTTAGAAGTAATTGAAACAGGTGGTGTGGTAGGTATGCAAGATATGGGCGCTGCAGGCATTATATGTTCTACTGCAGAAATGAGTGCAAAAGGCAAAGTAGGTATGCGCATTGACTTAGATAAAGTGCCCACGCGTCAACAAAATATGAAAGCTTGGGAATTATTATTAAGTGAAAGCCAAGAAAGAATGTTGATGGTGGTGGAGAAAGGAAAAGAAGCACAAGTATTAGCGGTATTTGAAAAATGGGATTTGTCTTGTAGTAATATTGGAGAAGTGACCGACGATGGCTTATTAAATTTTTATATGCACGGTAATTTAGAAGCTTCCTTGCCTGCTAATGAATTAGTATTAGGAGGAGGTGCTCCGCAATATACAAGAGACTTTAAAGAACCCGCTTATCTTGCAAAAGTAAATGCCTTTGATTTAAATAAGGTTGCTGATACAGACAACTTAAAAGCCAGTGTGGAAGCATTGGTGCAAACACCTAATATAGCTTCTAAGCGTTGGGTTTATACTCAATATGATAGTATGGTGGGTGCTGCTAATACTTCTACTAATGCACCAAGTGATGCAGCGGTGGTAGTAGCTAAAGGAACTAGCAAAGCATTAGCAATGACAGTAGATTGTAATAGTAAATATGTTTTTGCCAATCCTTATCAGGGGGCAATGATTGCTGTTGCAGAAGCTGCAAGAAATATTGTATGCTCAGGGGGTGAACCCATTGGTGTGACCAACTGTTTAAATTTTGGTAATCCTTATGATCCTGAAGTATATTATCAGTTTGTAAAAGCAGTAGAAGGTATGGGAGCTGCTTGTAGAAAATTTAATACTCCTGTTACAGGAGGTAATGTGAGCTTCTATAATCAAAACCCCGATGGGCCTGTATTTCCAACTCCCACTATTGGAATGGTAGGGATTGTTGAAGACATTAAAAATAAAATGAATTTAGATTTTAAAAATGCAGGTGATACTATTGTTTTATTAGGTAAGCAAAGAAATGATATTAGTTCTTCTGAATATTTACATACATTGAAGGCAATGCCTTATTCTCCTGCGCCCTATTTCGATTTAGAGGAAGAATTTTCATTACATCAATTAATTTCCTCCTTAATAAAAAACAAATCCATAATAAGTGCCCACGATATTAGTGAAGGAGGATTAATTATTACACTTTTAGAATCGGCTTTTTACAATCATAAAGGTTTTGAAGTAAGTGCTCACACTAATAGCATAAGAAAAGATGCTTACTGGATGGGTGAGGCACAATCTAGAGTAGTAGTTTCTTGTTCTCATTCTGCAGTATCCAATATCGAAGCAGCTGCCAAGAAATTGAATATTGAATGTACGGTACTTGGTAAAGTAACAGAGGGTCACATTACTGTGGAAGGAGAAAACTGGGGAACTATTTCTAGTTGGAAAAATAAATATGATTGCGCCATTGAAAATAAATTAGCTTCTTAATTCAATGAAAACATCACCCACCATAGTTATTACAGGAGCTGCAGGATTTATTGGATCTGTAATGGTACAGTATTTAAATGAAAAAGGTTTTACTCAATTATTATTGGTGGATGACTTTGGAGTTGAGGCCAAAAGAAAAAATTGGGAAGACAAAAAGTATTTAAAAATCATAGAGCGACAAGCTTTTATAGATCAATGTAATTCAGATGCCTATAAAATTGATATCATCATTCACTTGGGCGCAAGAACAGATACCACAGAATTTAATTATCAAATTCACGAAGAACTGAATGTTGCCTATTCAAAATCTCTTTGGAACTATGCCACCCAAAAACAAATTCCATTTATTTACGCATCGTCGGCAGCTACTTATGGAAGCGGAGAACTTGGGTACGATGATAGCCACAGTATTGTAGAAAATTTAAAGCCTTTAAATCCTTATGGAGTTTCAAAAAATGAATTTGATAAATGGGCTATTGCACAAAATGAACATCCTAGTTTTTGGTCTGGTTTGAAATTTTTTAATGTGTATGGTCCTAATGAAGGCCACAAAGAAAGAATGGCCAGTGTTATTTTTCACGCATTTCATCAAATTAAGCAAACCGGAGTGGTAAAATTATTTAAAAGTCACCGACCCGATTTTAAAGATGGAGAACAACTTAGAGATTTTATCTATGTGAAAGATTTAGTGAATGTGATTGGCTGGATGATGCACGAAATGATGACCTCTCATTGGAAGAGTACCAACAATGGTTTATATAATTTAGGTACAGGAAAAGCAAGAAGTTTTTATGACTTAGCTGCTAACACTTTTACAGCACAAGGCTTAACTCCTAATATAGAGTTTATAGATATGCCTTCAGATATTAGAGATAAATATCAATACTTTACGCAAGCCAATATGAATAAGCTTCGCGCGGCTGGATACACAGCTCCTTTTTCAAGCTTAGAAGAAGGCGTGAAAGATTATGTCGCTAATTATCTTGTAAAAAATCAAGGATATTAGTAACTCAAGATACCACTACATTAATGCGCTTTTAAAAAAGCAATCGCTTTGGCATAAGCATCTTCTTTAGCAGCTGCATTATAACTAGGATTACTTGGATTAGCAAAACCGTGACCTGCTTGATATCTATTCACTGCTAAGTTTTTTCCAGCTTCCTTCATATTTTTTTCAAAATCATTCACCATAGCAGGGGATGGACTTTGATCGAGGTTGCCAAAAAATCCAATGACATCACATTGAATAGATTTTAATTTATCCATATTAGTTTCGGGTCTACCATAATACATTACTGTGCCTTTGGCTTGTGGACCCGCTAGAATTGCTGTTTGTAAACTCCACATACCACCAAAACACCAACCCACGCTATAAATAGAGGCTTTACTACCTGCATATTTTATTGCACCTTGAATAATAGCAGTCATTCTTCCCATATCTGCACCTCTCATTAATTTCATAGCACTATCAGGGGTGGCCGCTACTTTTCCATCATACATATCAACCGCAATAACATTCACATCTCCTAAATCTGTGTAATATTTATCAGATTCCATTTTAACATTATCATTCAACCCCCACCATTCTTGAATAACAATTAAATATTTATTTGTTTTCTTTTTTGCAGCAATATAATAAGCACTTGCTTGTTTACCGTCGGCTGCCTCAAATGTCATCATAGTGCCTAATAAATTTTCAGGTAACACTTTAATGGGCGATGGGTGTAAAGCAGCAAAAGCAGGAGTGCTAGCTTCTAATTGGTAAGCCTGTTTTGTTTCCATATTCAAACACTCAATTACATCGGTTTTCTCCACTTTTGGATGTTGGGTGGGGGTCCAATTCCAGCTAATTAGAATGGCTGTCAAAAAGACGCTGGTAAGGATATAAATGGCTTTTTTCATTGATTTTGATTTAATTTTTTGAAGATGTTCACTTTTATATAACAGTTATAAACATTTTTTGTTGTCTGTAGTCCCTGATTTTGTTGCCCCCTTTTTTTAGCGTAGGTTTGTATGACCTCTAAGAATTTTTCCAAATAAAGATAGGTCCAAAAAAGTAATTAAACCATTTTGAAATAGGTTTATGCACAAAAGTAAAAGACTTTTGGGTAGGCTCTATTTTAAAAAATGAACGAATTTAAATTTATGGCAAAATATATTTTTGTAACAGGGGGTGTAACTAGTAGTTTAGGAAAGGGTATTATTGCTGCCTCTTTAGCAAAATTATTGCAAGCCAGAGGTTTAAGTACCACCATTCAAAAATTCGATCCTTATATTAATGTAGATCCGGGTACTTTAAATCCCTATGAACACGGAGAATGTTATGTTACAGAAGATGGTGCTGAGACAGATTTAGATTTAGGGCACTATGAAAGGTTTTTAAGTACACCCACTTCTCAAGCTAATAATGTTACCACTGGTAGAATTTATCAAACCGTTATAAATAAAGAAAGAGCGGGTGAATTTTTAGGCAAAACAGTTCAAGTAGTACCACATATTACAGATGAAATTAAGCGTCGTATGTTGCTCTTGGGTCAGGAAGGGAAATTTGATATTGTCATTACTGAAATTGGTGGTACGGTGGGTGATATAGAAAGTACTCCTTTTATAGAAACAGTTCGTCAAATACAATGGGAATTACCTGCAGAAGATGTGATGGTTATTCATTTAACGCTGATACCTTATTTAAATGCAGCCAAGGAATTAAAAACAAAACCTACACAACATAGTGTAAGAATGTTAAGTGAAACAGGAGTGCATCCCGATGTCATTGTTTGTAGAACCGAAAAACCTCTCAATGATGACATCAAAAGAAAAATTGCTCTTTTTTGTAATGTGAAAGCTGGAAATGTTATTGAGTCGCTAGATGCTAGCACTATTTATGAAGTGCCTTTGTTAATGCAAAAAGAAAATTTAGATTTAATTGTACTCAAAAAATTAAATATTCAAAATTACAAAGAGGCAGATTTAACCAAGTGGCATTTATTTTTAGATAAATTGAAACATCCTAAAGGCACTGTTAATATTGGCCTGATTGGAAAATACATAGAACTTCAAGATGCTTATAAATCAATTTTAGAAAGTTTTATTCACGCTGGTGCTATGTGTGAGGTGAAGGTGAATGTAGTGAATGTGCACAGTGAAAAAATTAATGCCTCTAATGTCAATCAACAATTGGAAGGTTTACACGGTTTATTAGTAGCCCCCGGTTTTGGTAATAGAGGAATTGAAGGAAAAATACTAGCCGTTCAATATGCTAGAGAAAATAATTTACCATTTTTTGGTATTTGTTTGGGAATGCAAATGGCAGTGATTGAGTTTGCTCGTAATATTTTAAATTTAAAAACGGCACACTCTGTTGAAATGGATGCCGATACTGAACATCCAGTGATTGATATGATGGAAGATCAAAAAAGAATTACAATGAAGGGGGGTACTATGCGTTTAGGTTCTTATCCTTGTACTATTGCCACTGATACTTTGGCCTATAAAATTTATGGTACTCAACATATCAACGAAAGACATCGCCATCGCTATGAGTTTAACAATACTTTCTTAAAATTATTTCAAGAAAAAGGAATGGTGACCAGCGGATTGAACCCCGCATTAGGTCTTGTTGAAATTATTGAATTGCCAAAGCATCCCTTCTTTATAGGAGTTCAATATCACCCAGAATTAAAAAGTACTGTAGAACACCCAGCACCTTTATTTGTTCATTTTATTGCTGCTGCAAAAAAGTACGCATCCCAAAAAGCATAGGGGGTTTTAGTTGTTCATATTGCTAACATTTGTTAGCTTTGAAATATGAATAATATTCGTATCCTTACTTCCACCAGTTTATTTGATGGTCACGATGCTTCTATTAATATTATGCGTCGTGTGTTACAAGAAAAAGGAGCAGAGATTATTCATTTAGGTCATAATCGCTCCGCAGAAGAAATTGTAGCCGCAGCCATTGAAGAAGATGTGCAAGGTATTGCCATTACTTCCTATCAGGGAGGACATCTTGAATTTTTCAGCTATGTAAGAAAATTATTAAATGACGCAGGCTATTCACATATAAAAATAGTAGGAGGCGGAGGGGGTACCATATTACCCAAGGAAGCCGCTTATTTGAAAAAAATAGGTATTACTAAAATTTATTTACCTGAAGATGGATTGAAATTAGGTATTGAAGGAATGATTGAGGAAGTGATTCAATACTGTAATTATCCATTGAAAGAATTTTCAAACAAGAAATTTCCTCCCTTATCTTTTTCTAAAAAAATAGATCCTCGTGCGGTAAGTAGAGCCATTACCTTACTGCAAAATAATCCCACTAAAAAATGGGTAAACAAAGTTGCTCCAAAAAATAAAAAAAATATTCCTATTCTAGGGCTCACTGGAACAGGGGGTGCAGGTAAGTCGAGTGTTTGTGATAGATTGGTGCAATATTTTTTATTAGCCAATCCTCAAAAAACTATGGCGATTGTCTCTGTAGATCCTAGTAAAAGAAAAACAGGTGGGGCCTTACTAGGGGATCGCATCAGAATGAATGCCAATCATCATCCTAATGTTTTTATGCGCTCTTTGGCCACCAGATCAGATGCCTATTCTATTGCAGGCTCTATGGATAGTGTGTTATCTATTTTAATGGATGCAGGGTACGATGCCATCATAGTTGAAACAGCGGGGGTAGGACAAAATGATGCGACCATTGTTGACTATGTGAGTATACCTATGTATGTGATGACGCCAGAATTTGGTGCTCCCACACAATTAGAAAAAATAAATATGATTGATTATGCAAAAATTATTGCCATCAATAAATTCGATAGAGCAGGAGGTTTAGATGCACTAAGAGATGTAAGAAAACAATATCGTCGTTCCCATCATATTTGGTCTGAAGAAAAAAATGCAATTCCTGTTTTTGGAACCATTGCATCACATTTTAATGATCCAGGTATGCAAACAATTTATAATACGCTAGTGGATATTGTTGATCAAACACATTCTATAAAGTGGAATACACTTCCTTGGAAAGTAAATTATAATGATCAAGTAGTTGCTGCGCCCATTGTGCCCCATAAAAGAATAAATTATTTATCAGAAATTGTTGCTGTCATTCAAAAAAATAATCAATGGATCGAAGAACAAAAACTAAGGGCTTCTAAGTGGTATTGTTTTCAAGAAGTTTTAAAGGAACCAACACTCAGTGGAGATAAAAAAATTCTAAAGCAAAATCAGCTCATTGAACAAAGTATCAACAAAGAAGTAAAACAAATTATTCAGGAATGGCCAGCTAAAAGTAAATTGTATCAACAAGCTTTTGTAGAGGTAGTTTCTAATGGAAAAAAAATAAAACATCCCATTCAATTTGAAACCCTTTCTGGGACTCGTCTTCAAAAAGTCCAAATTCCTCAATATAAAGATTGGGGGGACATCGTGCAATGGCATTTAAAAGAGAACTTACCAGGATATTTCCCCTATACTGCAGGTGTTTTTAAATGGAAACAAAATAAGGAAGATCCTACCAGAATGTTTGCAGGTGAGGGTTGTCCAGAGAGAACCAATGCAAGATTTCATTTTTTAAGTAAAGGTCAGAGTGCTATTCGTCTTTCTACTGCTTTTGATAGTGTCACTTTATATGGGCACGATCCTGAAAAAAGATTAGATGTCTATGGTAAAATTGGCAATGCTGGTGTGAATGTAGCCTGCATTGATGATGCTAAAAAATTATATAGTGGTATAGATTTAAACAGTCCAAGTACTTCAGTAAGTATGACTATTAATGGTCCTGCGCCTATTCTAATGGCTCAATTTTTTAATACGGCCATTGACCAAGCTTGTGAAAAATATATTACGGAAAATAAATTATGGCCTTCTGTTCATAAAAAAATGAAATTGTTATTTAAGAATGTAGAAATACCTACCTATTTTAATAGTAAGCAGTCATTACAAAGTAAAGAAGGGCATAATGGTTTAGGTTTACAATTATTAGGGGTGTCGGGAGATCAGGTATTGTCACCCCAAGTGTATCAAAAAATAAAACAAGAAGTATTGGCTTCTATTAGAGGTACTTTACAAGCTGATATTTTGAAAGAAGATCAAGCGCAAAACACTTGTATTTTCTCCACAGAGTTTGCATTGCGAATGATGGGTGATGTACAAGCTTATTTTGCTGAAAATAAAATCAAACATTTTTATAGTATCTCCATTTCAGGGTATCATATGGCAGAGGCGGGAGCAAATCCGATTACACAATTAGCTTTTACGCTGGCCAATGGTTTTACCTATGTTGAATATTTTTTAAATAGAGGTTTAGACATTGATGATTTTACAGCAAATCTTAGTTTTTTCTTTAGTAATGGAATGGATCCTGAATATGCTGTCATTGGAAGAGTAGCAAGAAGAATATGGGCCAATGCAATGAAATATAAATATCAAGCTAATGAAAGGTCTCAAAAATTAAAATATCATATACAAACCAGTGGCAGAAGTTTACACGCGCAAGAAATAGATTTTAATGATATTAGAACTACCCTGCAAGCTTTATATGCGATTTATGATCAATGTAATAGTTTGCACACCAATGCTTACGATGAAGCCATTACTACACCTACGGAAGAAAGTGTAAGAAGGGCTTTAGCTATTCAATTAATTATCAATAAAGAATTAGGTACTACAAAAATTGAAAATTTTCAACAAGGAAGTTTTTTAATTACAGAACTTACTGATTTAGTGGAAGAAGCTGTGTTGCTTGAATTTGAAAGAATGAGTAATAGAGGAGGTGTTTTGGGTGCTATGGAAAGAATGTATCAGCGTACAAAAATTCAAGAAGAAAGTATGTTGTATGAAACTAAAAAACACGAAGGCACTATTCCTATTATTGGCGTCAATAGTTTTATATCGCCCCATCAAAAAAATAATGCCGATACGCAAACCATTTTTAGATCTTCCACTTCAGAGCAAAATAGGCAAATTGAAAACCTTGCTAAGTTTAAAAAAAGAAATCTCAAGCAAAGTGGCCCCTATTTAAAAAAGCTCCAAAAAGCGGCACTGGAGAATGAAAATATATTTTCTATTTTAATGGAAGCTGTTAAATATTGCAGTTTAGGGGAGATTTCCAATGCACTTTATCAGGTGGGGGGTAAATACAGCCGAAATTTGTAAAAAAACAATACCTTTGGCCCTCGTTAATTACGATTAAAAATTGTATATGAATACTGATAAAAATACAGTCATTGGTTTTGTATTATTGGCAGGTTTATTTTTTATTTATTTCTGGTATACCAACAAGCAACAAACCGAAATGGCTGCTTATAAAAAGCATTTTGATGATTCTGTTGCAATGATCAAAGCAAGTGCCGAAAAAGCAGTGGCCTTACAAAATTCAGTACCCTTAGATTCCACCAAAGTTACTGGCGTTACAAATATAGATACTGTTAAAGAAGAATTTACTTATATAGAGAATGACCTTGTCAAAGTAAAGTTTAGTAACAGGGGAGGGCAAGTAGCAGAAGTAACGCTCAAAAAATATACCAACTATAAAAAGGAATTAGTAAAACTAGGAGACAGCAGTTCTTTAAATTATCCTATAAATGTGGGGGACAACAAAGTACTTCAAATTAATCAAGTTCTATTCCCTACCAAAAATGTAAGCACAGATGAAAAGGGGGCTCAAAAAATAGAATATGTATATACTAGTCCAAGTGGAAAAATTATTCGCCATCAATTTGTGTTAGAAGCAGGTAAATATAATGTAGATTGGAATATTCAACTAGAAGGTGCCGATGAACTACTTACTAATAAACAATTGAATTTTACTTGGGATGTACATTCTTATCAACAAGAAAGATCTTCTATTTATGAGCGCCAAATGTCTAATATATGCTTTTCAGAAGGTGGCGATTTTGATTATATTTCTAGTAAAACCACCAAGGCTTTTGAAAAACCCATTCAATGGGTAGGATTGGTACAACAATTTTTTAACACCACTTTAATTTCTAAAGATGGTTTTGCCACTGGTAATTTAAATTGGCAAAGAAAAATTGACAGCAGTCATAATTTAGCAGCGCTACAATCACAAATGCAAACAAAAGTGGCGGGGTCCAATGCCTCTATTGCCTTATCACTTTATTATGGCCCTAACGATTTTAAAATTCTGAAGGCACAGGCTCCTGAAATGGAAAAAATTGTAAACCTAGGAAGAGACTTATATTCTTTTGTAAGACCTATTAATAAATACATCTTAATGCCTGTATTTGATTTTTTCGCAGGTTTTATTAAAAACTTTGGATGGGTTATTTTCTTATTAACCATTTTTATAAGAGTGGTTACTTCTCCTCTTACTTATTCTAGTTATTTAAGTAGTGCCAAGATGAAAGTGTTGAAGCCTGAATTAGATGAGATCAAGAAAAAATTAGGAGATGATCAACAAGGTTTTGCTATGGAGCAAATGAAATTGTTTAGAGAAGCAGGTGTAAACCCATTAGGAGGTTGTATTCCAGCTTTATTACAAATTCCAATTTTCTTTGCATTGTATAGTTTCTTCAATTCAAATATTACCTTAAGAGGGCAGTCATTTTTATGGAGCCACGACTTATCTAGCTATGACTCTATAGCGACACTTCCCTTCTCTATACCCACTTTTGGAAATCATATAAGTTTATTTACACTCACTGCAGTGTTAACCAGTTTATTAATGTCTGTGTATAATATGGCAATGACTCCTACACAAGATAATCCTGCGTTAAAATATATGCCTTATATTTTTCCATTCATTTTACTTTTCATATTTAATGGATTGCCTTCGGCGCTCACTTGGTATTATACTGTATCCAATATAATTACTTTACTTATGCAGCTTGTCATTCAAAAATTTATCATTAATCACGATAAAATTTTAGCTGCTATTGAAATCAAGCGTAAAACGCCAAAGAAAAAAAGTAATTGGCAAATGAAATATGAGCAGATGGTGGAGTCTCAGAAAAAAATCCAAGCTTTAAAAGACAAAACAAAAAAATAATTTAAATCCCCCTTATCCTGAGCTTAAGAATTACCCCCCTAATCCTAAGCCTATTTTTCACAGTGGCTTCATTGCGTGCACAAAACAAGCAAGTGGGTGAGTGCGCTCTTCAATTTCAAATTAGTCAAGTTCAAAAAAATGGGATACCCATAGTATTGGGTACTAAAGATGTATTTGTAAAGGGAAATCAATGTAAGACAATGCTTTCAACCACCGCTTTAGTTCAATCTTTTATTTTTAATAAACAATCAGACAAAGCTTATATTTTAAAAGATATAGGCAACAGTCATTTTGTTCAAACTATTACTTATCCACCAGTATCTCATTTGACTATAGTATCTTCTCTGCCTTTAACTTCAGATACCACAGCTATTCGTTGGGGGTATCATTGCAAATTTTTACAATATACTATGAGTGATAGTACTGTGTACAATATTGAATATACCGAAGAACTAAGTTTAACAGTGAATGAGTTTGAATGGATTTTTAAAGATATCCCTGGTGTAGTACTTGCTTACACCCTCACAAAACAAAATGGACAAATATTTAAATATGAGGCGACGAAATTAGATTTAAGCCCTTTGCCTTCAAGTATATTTAATTTTAATAAAGAAATTTATCAGTCTATTGACGAAAAATAAAGGAGCTACTAAGGTTGAACTGCAGTAGGAGTTTTGAACTTGGATAAAACCATTTTATAACGATAAGGAATAACATAAGTAATGTTGCCCTTATTGTATTTAAGATAATTGCTATTCATTTCTGAACCACTCATATTTACAGAAGCTACTCCTTTAAATTCTAAACTAGATTTTAAAGTGTAGAAAGTAGCTGTTTTATGCGTAAGATTTCCTAGGTTTTTAAGACTGTATTTCTCAGCCATTTTCTTGGATTCAAAACTACCATTTACAATAGTGGAGGCATAACTATGAATAGTTAGTAATAACAAAGCACTTAAGCAGATGCTAAAGAATATGTTTTTTATAGTACGCATAGCTATTACGAAGGTAAGAATTTTAAAATTTCAGACACAAAAATATTTTTAACTTATTTAGGGGGGTATGTGAAGAACAAAATACCAATATTTAATGGGTTAATTGTATATTTAATTAAAGCAAAGAGAATCCTTTAATTTTTCTCAATTAATTGATAATCAATGCTTTACTACTAACCTAAAAATTTATAATCTATGTTTGATAATCATCGTGATGAGGAAGGAGGGGATATTCACGAGTTGATGCAGCGCTACCAGAATCTAAAGTTGGGGAGAGCCAATTCCTATATAGAGGAAGATGATTTTGAACGCATCATAGAGCACCTTGATGAAAAAGATGAAATCACAGAAGCAATTGAAGCCGCTAACATTGCACTAGATAGGTATCCTTCTTCTGCTTTACTGATGATTAAAAAGGCCGATTTATTATTGGCTACTCGAAAATATAAAGAGGCTTTACATTTATTAGATACTGCTGCATTGTATGATCATAAGGATATGAATTTATTCATATTAAAAACAGATGCGTATTTAGCATTAGATCAACCTGAGAAAGCTATAGTATTATTGCAAGAAGCCTTGCATTTATTTGAAGGTTCAGAAAGAACAGAGGTTTTATTTGAGCTTGCCGATGTATATGACGATCACGAAGCTTTTGATAAAGTATTTGATTGCTTGCAATTAATTTTAGAAGAAGACCCCACGAATGAAGAAGCTTTATATAAAATTTGTTTTTGGACCGACTTTACTGGAAGAAATGAAGAGAGTATCAAATTACATCAACGCATCATTGACGAACAACCCTACAATGCTTTAGCTTGGTTCAATTTAGCAGCAGCTTATCAAGGTATTAAATTACACGAAAAAGCTATCGATGCCTATCAGTATGCTATTGTCATTGATGAAAAATTTGATTATGCCTATAGAAATATGGGGGATGCTTTTTTGCGTATTAGAAAATACAGAGAAGCTATTGAGGCATTAGAAAAAGTATTGGAATTGTCAAGGCCAGAAGATGTTATTTACGAGGCCATCGGACATTGTTATCATCGAATGAAAAATTTTGCACAAGCTAGGTTTCATTATAAAAAAGCCGCTCATTTAAATCCGGATGATAGTCGTTTGTACCAAAAAATTGCAGGTACTTATATGCAGGAAGAACAATGGGAATTAGCCATTAAGCAATTAGAGCACGCTTTAAGAATTCACAAACACATTAATGAGTATTATATTTTAATGGGAGAGTGTTATTTGAACTTATTACAATTCAAAGAAGCTGCTCAATTTTTTGGCACGGTGGTTAAAAATAAACCCAAGCAAATTGTGGGATGGGAATATCTTATCAAATGTTTAGTGGCCAATGAGCAACTAGATACTGCATTGGAACAAACAGAGCTTGCTTATATCTCCACCCAAGGAAAAGTAATTTTTATTTTTTATAGAAGTGCTATTTTATTTATGATGGGTAAGTCTGCCGAAGGTTTACTTCAATTAGAAATGGCTTTATCAAAGTCGTCCAAGCAACTAAAAAAATTCACCAAATTTTATCCTGAAATTGTACACGATCCAAAAGTAGCTGAATTAATTGCGCAATTTAAAAAGGGAAAAAAATCTTAATTTTTTTCGAGTAACTTTGTGCTAGTAATTCTTTGAAAAATAATCTTCCTATGAATTTTAAATTAACTCAAATACCTGTAAGAGAACAAAAGCCAAGAAAATCTGGACTTACGATGGTTATGGATAAGGGCTTGAGTTTGGGTGAGGCTGAAAATTTTATTAGTGTGGGAGGTTTGTACACCGATATGATAAAATTAGGTTTCGGTACTTCCTATGTTACACCAAATTTGAGAAATAAAATTGAATTGTACCAGGCTGCAGGCATTCCTGTGTATTTTGGAGGTACCTTATTTGAAGCTTTTGTAATACGAAATCAATTTGATGATTATGTGGCGATGTGTAAGGATTACAAAATTGATTTAATTGAAGTAAGTGATGGATCTATCACCATTCCTCACGCAGAGAAATGTGGATATATAGAAAAAATTTCAAAATTTGCTACTGTATTAAGTGAAGTGGGCAGTAAGGACGCCGCACATATCATTCCACCTTATCAATGGATTGAACTTATGAGTGCTGAATTAAAAGCCGGAGCTTCTTATGTTATAGCAGAAGCCAGAGAAGCGGGTAATGTGGGTATTTACAGAGGAAGCGGGGAAGTGCGCGAGGGTTTGGTACAAGAAATTCTAACTAAAATTCCTGCAGAAAAAATTATATGGGAAGCGCCTCAAAAAGCGCAACAATTGTATTTTTTGGAATTGGTGGGTTGTAATGTGAATCTAGGAAATATAGCACCTTCTGAAATTATTGCATTAGAATCAATGCGTATAGGTTTACGAGGTGATACTTTTGATTTATACTTAAATAAATAATGTTGCGTCAGTTTGGATTAATTGGATTTCCTCTCTCTCATTCTTTCTCACAGAAATTTTTTACTCAAAAATTTCTACAGGAAAATATTGCAAGTACAACCTATGATAATTTTCCCATAGCATCTATCGATGCATTCCCTACTTTATGGAGCGAGCATCCTCAATTAGAAGGACTCAATGTTACTATACCTTATAAAAAAGAAGTCATTAGTTTTTTACAACATACCAGCCCTGTAGTAGAAGCCATTAAAGCTTGTAATTGTATTCGAAAATATAATAATGAACTTTATGGATATAATACCGATGTAATAGGTTTTGAAAAATCTTTAATGCCTTTTTTAAAACCACATCATACCCACGCACTTATTCTGGGCACAGGAGGTGCTGCCGCCGCAGTGCAATGGGTTTTAGAAAAACTACATATAACCTATCAATTGGTTTCAAGAAATTCAAATGGGAATAGGATTGAAGCTAATAGTTCTTTGGATACTAACACTATTGCATATGATCAATTAACGCCCTCCCTTGTAGAAGCACATACCCTTATTATAAATACAAGTCCTTTGGGAATGTATCCTTCTATTGACAAAGCGCCCCCCATTCCTTATGAAGCTTTAACACCCAAGCATCATTTGTATGATTTAATATATAATCCTGAAAAAACTCTTTTTATGAAAAATGGAATTGAAAAAGGAGCTACAGTGCAAAATGGATTAGAAATGCTTCACTTACAAGCAGAAGCTTCTTGGACTATATGGAATTCAAAAATGTAAAAAGTTTTGTTACGGCTTTTTGCCTATGGCTATATTTATTTTTTTCTTCCATTGTCATTTGTGCAAAACTTTTATGTGCCCCTTCTGGAATAAATATGGGATCATATCCAAATCCCTCTTCGCCGTGCATAGAGGTTGCTATGGTTCCTTTGCAGATGCCCTCAAAATAAAAAACTTCTTGATTCCAAATTAAGCATATTACTGTTCTGAACTGTGCTTTTCTATTTTCTCTATCCTTTAGTTTTTCTAATACTTTATCAATATTAGCTTGAAAATTTCTTTGTTCTCCCGCATATCTGGCGCTTTTGACACCTGGTTCACCTTGTAAAGCTTCTATTTCTAATCCTGTGTCTTCACTAAAACAATTTTGTTGACTTAATTGAGCTATCGTTATTGCTTTTTCATAAGCATTTTCTTGTAAAGTAGGATGGGGTTCTGGAATATCAATTTCTATGCCTGCTTCTTTTAAAGTAATAATTTTAAAATCGCTACGCACTAAAGATTGAATCTCTTTAATTTTATGTTCATTATTAGTAGCAAAAATTAAAGTAGTCATTGGGTCTTTTTATAATTGAAATATTTGTTTGAGTGCCGTCCATAATTTTGCTTTTTCTTTTTTGGCATCGGCACCAGTGCCTTGCATAGTAGATAAGGCTGCACTGAATAATAAATGTGTGTCTCCTAAGGCAATAGTTTTATATAAAGTGGTGGGTAATTTAATTTTTAAATCTTTGGCCTCAATATCAAAAGCAATCACTAATGTGGAGGGAAGTTTTGTAAGCATTTCGTGTAAATTGGGTTTTTGATTACCTCTATTCACCAGTGCAATATCGGCAATGGTAAGTCTGCAAGCATTTAAAATGGAAGTAAGAAGTATAAAGTCGGTTTCATTTAAATACACAGAATCAGGATCATTTACTATGACTAGTATTTTTTTATGATGGTCGCCTAAATATTTTAAAGTAGTGGTGGTATGCTCAGAAGTTTCTATTGCTTGCTCCTTTGAACTTTTATTTTTCTCAGTTTTTATTGGCTTTATTTCCTTTTCAGCAATCACCCAACTATCTTTGTACAAAGAGACAATGACACTGGGGGGTAATATTGTTTTTTTATCTTTCATTTCGTTGGAAAATTAACTTAAATGAATCAGATTGAAAAATAACAGTTGTAAGTATTCTAGTTTTATTGTTTCTTTGTATTTCGAAATTATCATTCACAAATTTCAATAATGCAGTACCCTAATATACCTATCACAAAAACAAGGCATCCTCGTTTACCTCAGTTCAAATTTGAAACACTTCAGTTTGGTAAACATTTCACAGACCATATGCTGATGGCCGATTATGAAAATGGAGAATGGAAAAATGTGGTCATCAAACCTTATGCTTCATTTGAAGTAGATCCTGCTTCTGCTATGTTGCATTATGGACAAACAATTTTTGAAGGTATTAAAGCTTATAAAAATAATAAAGGGGAAGTAGTCATTTTTAGACCCGATCAAAATTTTATAAGATTTAATGTTTCAGCTGCAAGAATGCAAATGCCACAAGTTCCTGAATGGATATTTATGGGAGGTATGCAACAACTAATTAATTTGGACAAAGGATGGATTCCGAGTTTGCCAGAACACTCATTATATATTCGACCTTTTATTATTGCCACAGATCCTTTCCTAGGAGTTCGACCTTCCTCTACTTATAAGTTTATGATAATTTTAGGTCCTTCTGGTCCATATTTTTCTACACCTATGAAAATTATTATTGAAGATACTTATACAAGAGCTACTCCAGGGGGTGTTGGATTTGCAAAGAATGGAGGTAATTATGGCGGTAGTTTATATCCCGTTCACTTAGCACAACAAAATGGATTCGACCAAGTTTTATGGACAGATGCCATTGAGCATAAATATGTGGAAGAAGTAGGTATGATGAATGTAATGTTTGTCATAGATGGAAAAGTAATTACTCCAAGTTTAGAAAGAGGAACTGTATTAAAAGGAGTTACTCGAGATAGTGCCATTACATTATTAAGAGATATGGGCTATGTGGTAGAAGAAAGAAATTTATCGGTGGATGAAATTGTGCAAGCGCATAAAAAAGGAGTGTTGCAAGAAGTCTTTGGAGTGGGAACGGCTGCCGTGGTTTCATATATTGCTAAGCTTACCTATAAGGACTACGATATGAATTTTAATGTAGATCAATTAAAAGTAGCCCCTGCTTTAAAGCAAAATTTGAATGATATAAGAGTGGGGATTGTTCCAGATAAACATCATTGGTTAGTGAAAGTTCCTTCTTAATGTTTAAAGAACTGAAAATCAGCCTTTTTTGGTTTAATTTCTAGCTCTAATAACCTTTAAATCAAAGCTTGGGGGTATTTTTTTAAAATTAGCCTTTAAACATTTTGGTAATTGGGCTACAGCCATTACCTTTGCCCTCCAAAATTTTTATAAACAAATAAGCGAAAAAAACAGCATAATAAATGCCTACTATTCAACAATTAGTGAGAAAAGGCCGTGAAATTATCAGGGCTAAAAGTAAATCAAGAGCATTGGACGCTTGTCCACAGCGTCGTGGTGTTTGTACAAGAGTATACACTACTACTCCTAAAAAACCTAACTCTGCTTTGCGTAAAGTAGCAAAAGTGCGTTTGACCAATAAGATTGAAGTTATCGCTTACATCCCAGGAGAAGGCCACAACTTACAAGAACATAGTATTGTTTTAATTCGTGGTGGTCGTGTTAAAGATTTACCAGGGGTGCGTTACCACATTGTGCGTGGAAGTTTAGATACTGCAGGTGTGAAAGATCGTAAGCAATCAAGAAGTAAATACGGTACTAAGAAAGAAAAAGCAAAAAAATAATTAAATAAGTAATCACTAACTCCTATTCGACATGCGTAAAGCACAACCTAAAAAAATTCCTCTAGCACCAGATCCTCGTTTCAACGATGTTAATGTAACTCGTTTCATTAATAATGTAATGTTAGATGGTAAAAAGACGACAGCTTATAAAATATTTTATGATGCTTTGGAGAAAGTAAACAAGTTCACTGGTGAAGATGGATATGAAATGTGGAAAAAAGCTATTGCTAACATCACTCCTTCAGTGGAAGTTCGTAGTCGTCGTATTGGTGGAGCTACTTTCCAAATTCCAGCTGAGGTTCGTGCGGATAGAAAAATTTCTTTAAGTATGAAATGGTTGGTTCGTTACAGTCGCGAGAGAAACGGAAAAACTATGGCCGACAAATTAGCTAATGAAATAATTGCTGCTACAAAGGGTGAAGGTGGTGCCTTTAAGAAAAAAGAAGATACACACCGTATGGCAGAGGCTAATAAAGCTTTCTCTCACTTCAAAATGTAAAAACTAAATAGGCTTTCAGCCTTAAAATAGACTAAACCTCTCTACTAATATAGGGAGGTTTTTTGTTGGAAAAAAAAATCCTGAATCCGCCTTTCAATTACTAATATCGTTAACTTTGCGCCTCAGAAAATAGGACCATTTAAAATAAAAAAATAACCATTTTATGGCTGACTTGAAACTACAAAGAAATTTTGGAATTGCTGCGCACATTGATGCGGGTAAAACAACTACTACAGAACGTATCTTGCGTTATACTGGTATGATCCACAAAATAGGTGAGGTACACGATGGTGCCGCTACTACAGACTGGATGGAACAAGAAAAAGAAAGAGGTATTACTATTACTTCTGCAGCGGTTAGTTGCCAATGGCAATTTCCTACCACTTTAGGTAAAAAAGATGAAAGAACTAAAGCTTACTATTTTAATATCATCGATACTCCAGGTCACGTGGATTTTACCGTAGAGGTGGAGCGTTCAATGCGTGTATTAGATGGATTGATTGCTCTTTTTTCTGCAGTGGATGGGGTAGAGCCTCAGTCAGAAACTGTATGGCGTCAAGCAAATCGTTATAAAGTACCTCGTATTGGTTTTGTTAATAAAATGGACCGTGCGGGTGCCGACTTTTTAATGGTGGTAAACCAAGTGAAAGAAATGTTAGGTGCTAAAGCAGTTCCCTTACAATTACCTATTGGTGCTGAAGATAATTTTACTGGGGTAGTTGATTTAATTAGAATGAAAGCTATTATTTGGGATGATGCTACAGAAGGTATGACTTATGTAGAACATCCAATTCCAGATGATATGAAAGAAGATGTTGATTATTGGAGAGCTCAATTAATTGAAGCTGTTGCAGAATACGATGATAAATTGATGGAGAAGTTTTTTGAAAATCCAGATTCTATCTCAGAAGAAGAAGTACACGAAGCTATCCGCAAAGCTTGTATCGATTTAAGTATTGTTCCAATGATGTGCGGATCTTCATTTAAAAACAAAGGTGTACAAACAGCCTTAGATGCAGTTTGTCGTTACTTACCTTCTCCAGTAGATGTAGAAGATACAGAAGGAACCAATCCAGATACGGGTGAGAAAATAACTCGTAAGCCTAATGCTAAAGAGCCTTTTGCTGCGCTTGCATTTAAAATTATGACCGATCCATTTGTAGGAAGATTAGCTTTCTTTAGATGTTATTCTGGTCATTTGGATGCAGGTTCTTATGTAAAGAATATGCGTAGTGGAAAGAACGAGCGTATATCTCGTATTATGAAAATGTTTGCCAACAAACAAAATCCTATTGATTTTATTGAAGCAGGTGATATTGCTGCGGCAGTGGGATTTAAAGAAATTAAAACAGGAGATACATTGTGTGATGAAAATCATCCTATCGTACTTGAAAATATGTTTATACCTGAGCCCGTTATCTCTGTTGCGGTAGAACCTAAAACTCAAGCAGATGTTGATAAAATGGGTATGGCTATTGCTAAATTAGTAGAAGAGGATCCAACCTTGCGTGTAAAAACCGATGAAGATACAGGTCAAACAATTTTATCTGGAATGGGTGAATTACACTTAGAGATTATTGTAGATCGTATGCGTCGTGAATTTAAAGTAGAAATTAATCAAGGTAATCCTCAAGTAGCTTACAAAGAAGCCTTCGGTAAAAAGATTGAACATCGTGAAGTTTTGAAAAAGCAATCAGGTGGTCGTGGTAAGTTTGCCGATATTGAATTTGAAATTGGACCTGCTGATGAAACTTGGTTAGCAGAAAACACGGACAAATCTTTCCAATTTGTAAATGATATTTTTGGAGGTGCGATTCCTAAAGAATTTATACCCGCTATCATTAAAGGTTTTGAAACTTCAATGAATCAAGGTGTTTTAGCAGGATATCCTGTGAATAATATGAAAGTGCGTGTTACCGACGGTAGCTACCACGATGTGGATTCAGATTCAATGTCTTTTGAATTATGTGCGAAAGCTGCTTTCAGAGCTGCAGGTAGAAAAGCAACTCCTACTTTATTAGAACCTATTATGAAAGTGGAAGTGGTAACACCCGACCAATATATGGGAGATGTGACAGGAGACTTAAACCGTCGTCGTGGAATGTTAGAAGGAATGGATAGCAGAGGTAACTTACAAGTTATTAAGGCGAAAGTTCCTTTGAGCGAAATGTTTGGATATGTTACTCAATTGCGTTCCTTAAGTTCAGGTCGCGCTACCTCTACTATGGAATTTAGTCACTACAATCCAGCACCTAATAATATCGCTGAAGAAGTGATAGCTAAGAACAAAGGAAAGGTGAAAGAAGAAGAATAGTCAAAATATTGATTATCAATATATAAAAGCCCTTCTCAAATAAAGCAGAAGGGCTTTTTTTATGCCCTAGCTATTTTAAAAAATAATTGAAAAAAAGAAGTTTATTTCTTGAATATTCACCGGCAACCCATTACCTTTGCAACCCCAAGTTAATTTGGGAAAAATAGCTATGTCTCAAAGAATTAGAATAAAATTACAATCTTACGATCACAACTTGGTAGACAAGTCTGCTGAGAAAATCGTAAAAACTGTTCGTAGTACAGGTGCAGTAGTAACAGGTCCTATTCCTTTACCTACACACAAGCGTATTTTTACTGTGTTACGATCACCACACGCCAATAAGAAAAGTCGTGAGCAATTCCAACTCGCTACACATAAGCGTTTGTTGGATATTTACACTTCTTCTTCTAAAACAGTTGACGCCCTAAGTAAGTTAGACTTACCTTCAGGTGTTGAGGTGGAGATAAAGGCTTAAGATATATACATCCATCTCCCAATCACTGAGACTATGCATCAGTTGAAAAAGGAGCGCTGGTAAATATAAAAGAAAAATATAAACAGGCCCTTCGAGGTTTGTTTACTTCCGGTACTTCCCCTTCTTTTAAGCGTAAAGCCAAAAAAGAAAACTCAGGAAAAGGTCGGCAGCAAACAGGGATTGAATCCGAGCTACTAACATCGAAAGATACACTGTAGCATCATCATCGGATGTCCTCACAACCAAGCGCGGGGCATAAACCGCAAACAGATGAAAGGTATTATTGGAAAAAAAATTGGCATGACCAGCATTTTCGGTCAAGATGGTAAGCAAATTGCTTGCACCATTATTGAAGCAGGTCCTTGCACAGTCACTCAAGTAAAAACACTTGAAAATGATGGCTACAGCGCAGTGCAGTTAGCATTAGGCGACAAAAAAGAAAAGCATTCTACAAAGTCTGAAATTAATCACTACGCGAAAGCGCAGACAGCTCCTAAAAGATTTGTAAAAGAATTCCGCAATTACTCTATTGAAAAAGCTTTAGGTGAAACAGTCACTATTGATATTTTTCAAGAAGGGGATGATATTGAAGTGGTAGGTACCACTAAAGGAAAAGGTTTCCAAGGGGTAGTGAAGCGTCACGGATTTAGTGGTGTGGGTGAAGCTACTCACGGACAACACGATCGTTCTCGTGCACCAGGATCTATTGGTGGTTCTTCTTATCCTTCAAGAGTTTTCAAAGGTATGCGTATGGCAGGCCGTATGGGTTCTGATCGCGTTAAAACTAAAGGCTTAAAAGTTTTAAAATTATTTCCTGAAAAAAACTATGTACTTGTCAGTGGTTCAGTACCAGGCAATAATGGTTCCATTGTTTTAATCCAAAAGTAATCACCTCACAATCGACATTTATGCAATTAGAAGTATTAAATATAAAAGGCAAAAAAACCGGCAGAACAGTTGAATTACCTGCTGAGATTTTTGGTGCAACTCCTAACGACCACGTTATTTATTTAGCAGTGAAGCAGTATTTAGCTGCGCGTCGTTCTGGAACACATAAAGTGAAGACCCGTGCAGAAGTGCAAGGTGCTAGCAGAAAATTACATAAGCAAAAAGGTACAGGTGGTGCTCGTAAGGGTAATATCCGTAACCCTTTATACAAAGGGGGTGGTACCATATTTGGTCCAAAACCTCATAGCTATGATTTTAAATTAAATCGTAAAGTAAAAGATCTTGCAAAAATTTCTGCATTGTCTCATAAAGCCATAGATCAAGCCATTCTTGTATTAGAAGATATTGAAATGAAAGCACCTAAAACTGCTACTATCTCTTCTATGATTAGTCAGTTAAAGCTTGACAATAAAAAAACATTGGTGGTACTACCTGAATACAATGATAATATTCATTTAAGTACAAGAAATATTCCTAATGTAGCTAGTACTTTGTTAGCTGACATTAATACTTATGACATTATGAATGCAGATGTATTAATTATTACTGAAGGTGCTGCTAAAATTTTTAATGAAGAAGAAGCGGTAGTGGCATAAGTAGCACTACTTAAAAATTATAATTATGAAATTAACAGAAATATTAATAAAGCCAATTCTTACAGAGAAAGCAAACGGACAACAAGAAAAGTTGAGAAGATATGCTTTTAAAGTAAACCGTAGAGCTAATAAATTAGAAATCAAATCTGCCATTGAGCAATTTTATGGTGTGAATGTAGTTGACATCAACACATTAGTAGTTCCTGGCAAATTCAAAACTCGTTCCACTAAAGCAGGTATTATTTCTGGAATCAAATCTGGATATAAGAAAGCATTAGTAACAGTAGCAGAAGGTGAAACCATTGACCTATACGCTACTATATAATAAACAATAGCCCGCGAAGCTGAAAAATTCGTAAGACTGAAAAGTCTTTAAAATGTAAAAGAAAAAAAATGGCATTAAGAAAGTACAAACCCATTACAGCAGGAACCCGTTGGAGAATCGGGAATGCCTATGCTGAGATTACTACTAACCAACCTGAAAAGAGTTTGTTAGAACCACAAAAGAAAACGGCAGGAAGAAATTTCCAAGGTCGTCGCGCAATGCGTTATAAAGGTGGTGGACACAGACAACATTATCGTCTAATTGATTTCAAAAGAAACAAATTCGATATGGAAGCTACTGTAGTTTCTATAGAGTACGATCCCAACAGAACCGCATTTATTGCATTAGTACAGTATACTGATGGTGAAAAAAGATATATCATTTGCCCACAAGGTTTACAAGTGGGTACCAAAGTTGCCTCTGGTGAAAATGTTGCTCCTGAAGTAGGAAATGCATTGCCTATGAAGTCAATTCCTTTGGGTACTATCATTCACAATATTGAAATGCAACCTGGTCAAGGTGGTAAATTAGTTCGCAGTGCTGGTTCTTCTGCACAATTAGCGAACAAAGAAGATGATTATGCAGTATTAAAAATGCCTTCTGGTGAATTGCGTAAAGTTTTAATTAATTGTTATGCGACAGTAGGTGTTGTTTCTAATAGCGATCACAATTTGGAAACAGCTGGTAAAGCAGGTAGAACTCGTTGGAAAGGTGTTCGTCCTCGTGTAAGAGGGGTGGCTATGAACCCAGTAGATCATCCGATGGGTGGTGGTGAAGGTAGAGCTTCTGGTGGTCATCCAAGAAGTAGAACTGGTAAATATGCAAAAGGTGAAAAAACCAGAACAGTAGGAAAAGGAAGTGATAAGTTAATTATCCAACGCCGTAATGGTAAAAAAATAACAAATTAATTTAATAAAACAATTAACTCATAAACTATGGGTCGTTCGATTAAAAAAGGTCCTTATATAGATCATAACCTCGAGACAAAAGTGGGAGGTATGAACGAAGGCAAAACAAAAAAAGCAGTGATCAAAACTTGGAGTCGTCGTAGTACTATTTCTCCAGAATTTGTGGGACATACTTTTGCAGTACACAATGGAAATAAATTTATTCCAGTCTATGTTACTGAGTTTATGGTAGGTCACAAATTAGGTGAATTTGCTCCCACAAGACACTTCAAAGGACACGCAGGAGCTAAGAAATAAAAAAGTAGTCATAAATACATTAAGAAATGGAAGCAGTAGCTAAATTAAAAAATTATCCCACAGGCCCTCGTAAGATGCGCTTAATAGCAGATGTCATTCGTGGTATGGAAGTGGAAAAAGCATTGGCAATTTTGGAGTTCCATCCACAACACAACGCTGTGCCTTTAGCAAAGTTGTTGAAAAGTGCTATTAATAATTGGGAACAAAAAAATAGTGGTGCTAACGCAGCTGATAGCAGCTTGGTGGTAAAAACAGTTTTTGTTGACGGTGGTCGTACCATTAAGCGTATGCGCCCCGCTCCACAAGGCCGTGGATACAGAGTGCGTAAGCGTAGTAATCACGTTACTATGATTGTAGATTCGAAATCAGATTTAAAAAAATAAATATTCTAAACCATTACTATGGGTCAGAAAGCAAATCCAATTGGAAACAGACTAGGCATCATCCGCGGATGGGAAAGCAACTGGTACGGCAATAAAAAAGATTACGCTACCAAGTTAATTGAAGACCATAAAATCCGTACTTATTTAAATGCGCGTATTAGCAAAGGCGGCATAGCTCGCATTGTGATTGAACGAACTTTAGGTAAGTTGATTGTAACTATTCATACCTCAAAACCAGGTATCATCATCGGTAAAGGTGGTGGAGAAGTAGATCGTATTAAAGAGGAGTTGAAAAAGTTAACAGGTAAAGATGATGTTCAAATCAACATCTTAGAAATTCGTCGTCCAGAATTAGATGCAACAATTGTTGCAGATACTATTGCGCGTCAAATTGAAAATCGTATTAACTACAAGCGTGCTATTAAAATGGCAATCGCTTCTACTTTAAGAATGGGTGCAGAAGGAATTAAAGTAAAAGTGGGAGGTCGTATTGGTGGTGCTGAGATTGCACGAAGTGAAGAAATCAAACAAGGCCGTGTTCCTTTACATACTTTCAGAATGGATATCGATTATGCTAGCGTATTTGCTTTAACAGTATATGGTAAAATTGGTATCAAAGTATGGATTTGTAAAGGCGAGGTTTTAGGAAAACGCGAATTGAATCCCAACTTTGTAGGTGGTAAAGAGGGTGGAGAAAGAGCAGATCGTCCAGGCGGAGATCGTCGTGATGATCGTGGTAATGATCGTCGTTCAGGTGGAAGAAAAAGATAATTAAATTATAAAAAGAGTATAACAATAACTATATGTTACAGCCAAAAAGAAGTAAACATAGAAAACAACAGAAAGGACGCATTCGCGAAACTGCGAAGCGCGGTGCTTCTATTGCATTTGGTTCTTTTGCTTTAAAATCATTAGATCCCATTTGGTTAACCAACAGACAATTAGAGTCTGCTCGTCAAGCAATGACGCGTGCAATGAAAAGAGAAGGAAATGTATGGATTCGTGTTTTTCCTGATAAAATAATTACACGCAAACCAGCAGAAGTGAGAATGGGTAAAGGTAAAGGTAACCCTGAATTCTGGGCTGCAGTGGTTGAACCAGGACGCATCATCTTTGAAATAGATGGTGTTACTCCAGAAGTTGCTAAAGAAGCAATGGGTTTAGCAGCACAAAAACTTCCTATCAGAACAAAATTCGTTACAAGAAGAGATTTGTAATTTAAAAAACATTCGCTATGGCAGACAAAAAATATGATTTCAATAAAAGTTTAAAAGAACTCACCATTACAGACTTAAAAGCTCGTATTGATGAAGATCAATTAAGACTTAAAAAACTAGAGTTCGCTCACGCCATTTCTCCTTTAGAGAATCCAATGAGTATTCGCGGACTTCGTAAAGATATTGCCCGTTTAAAAACGGAATTAAAGAAAAAAGAGTTAGGTATCTAATTTTAAAATCACAGAAATTAAAATCAGAGAAATAAAAATTAGAGCAACGAACCAAAAATTAATAACAATGGTAGAAAGAAATTTACGCAAAACGAGAATCGGAGTTGTCACCAGCGACAAAATGGATAAAACCATTACTGTTGCCGTGGAAAGAAAAGTGAAACACCCGATTTATGGAAAGTTCGTGAAAAAAACAACTAAGTTCCACGCGCACGATGAAAAACAAGAGTGCACTATTGGTGACGTAGTTAAAATAATGGAAACGCGTCCATTAAGTAAAACAAAGCGTTGGAGATTAGTAGAAGTAGTTGAAAAAGCTAAGTAAACTAATTTAAAAGAAAATAAACTGTATTCACCCAACCTTGAAAAAGGAAGGATAAAAGCTAAAAAAAATGATTCAGCAAGAAAGTAGGCTACAAGTAGCTGATAATAGTGGAGCCAAAGAAGTGCTTTGTATTAAAGTACTAGGCAATAGCGGACAAGACTACGCAAAGATTGGTGACAAAATAGTAGTAACTGTTAAAGACGCCATTCCTGCAGGAGGTATCAAAAAAGGTACTGTATCAAAAGCAGTTATTGTTCGTACCAAAAACAAATTGCGTCGTAAAGATGGATCTTATATCCGCTTTGATGACAATGCAGTAGTATTATTAAACACTTCAGACGAGCCAAGAGGTACCCGTATTTTTGGACCAGTGGCGCGTGAATTGCGTGATAAAGGTTATATGAAAATTGTTTCATTAGCACCAGAGGTGTTATAAATTATAAATAATTATGAGTAACAGATTTAAACCCAAATTCAACATCAAGAAAGGCGACACTGTAGTAGTGATTGCCGGAGATGACAAGGACTTGAAAAAGCCTCGCAAAGTATTGGAGGTAATTGTTGAAAAAGGTCGTGTAATAGTAGAAGGTGTTGCTATGGCCACCAAACATACCAAACCCTCTGCTTCCAACACTAAAGGCGGTATTATTAAAGTAGAAGCACCTATTAACATTAGTAATGTGATGTTATGGGATGCAAAAAATGCTGCTGCTACCAAAGTAAAGCGTTCAAGAGAGAACGGTAAATTAGTAAGAACTTCAAAAAAATCAGGGGAGGTAATTAAATAATGAGCACAGTAAAATATACTCCAAGATTAGCAGCTAAGTACACCAAAGAAGTGGTGCCTGCTTTATCGAAGAAGTTTGGTTACAAGTCTGTAATGCAAACTCCTAAGTTGGAAAAAATTTGTATTAACCGCGGCGTTAATGGCGCTGTTAACGACAAAAAATTAGTAGACATCGCTATAGACGAGTTAACTATGATCACTGGTCAGAAAGCAGTACCTACTATGTCTAAAAAAGATATTTCAAACTTTAAATTGCGTAAGGGAATGCCTATTGGCGCTCGCGTAACTTTGAGAGGAGAGAAAATGTATGAGTTTTTAGATCGTTTAGTTTCAGTTGCATTACCTCGTGTGCGTGACTTTAAAGGAATCAGTGATAAAGCATTTGATGGTCGTGGTAACTATACTTTAGGAGTGACTGAGCAAATCATTTTTCCTGAAATTGATATTGATAAAGTAAATAAAATTACTGGATTAGATATCACTTTTGTGACTACTGCAGCCTCTAATGAAGAAGCATATGAATTATTAAAAGAATTAGGTATGCCCTTCAAGAATAGTAAAAAAGACAATAACTAAATTAAAAGTTTAAAATAGAAATATGGCAAAACAATCTATCAAAGCCAGACAAAAAAAGCGTGAAGCAATGGTTAAAAAATTTGCAGAAAAGCGCGCTGCTTTAAAAGCTGCAGGTGATTACACCGCTTTAGACAAATTACCTAAAAATGCATCACCTGTTCGTTTAAAAAATCGTTGTCAATTAACGGGTCGTCCTAAAGGATACATTCGTTATTTCGGAGTATCAAGAATTGTTCTTCGCGATATGGCTTTGAATGGTTCCATCCCAGGTGTAAAAAAAGCAAGCTGGTAATTCATTAACAAAATTTAGAACTGATTTAAAATAGTAATATGGTAACAGATCCAATAGCAGACTACTTAACAAGAATACGCAATGCGCAAATGGCACAACACCGTATTGTTGAAATTCCTGCTTCCAACTTAAAAAAGCGTATCACTGAAATATTGTATGATCAAGGATATATCTTGAAATACAAATTTGAAGATGATAACAAACAAGGTTTAATTAAAATTGCCTTGAAATATGATCCTTCTACAAAGCAACCTGCTATTCGTTCTTTAGATAGAATTAGCAGACCAGGTTTGCGTCAATATGCTAAGCCAGCTGAAATTAAAAGAATCAGTAATGGTTTAGGTATTGCTATCTTAAGTACTTCAAAAGGAGTATTAACAGATAAGCAAGCAAAAGCCAACAATGTTGGGGGTGAAGTATTATGTGCTATTTCATAATAAGTAGCAAAGAAAAAAATTAAATCATTATTTGATTTGTCCTTAAGCCTTTAGTCGGGGCTGAAAGCCATCAAATAAAAAACAAAATAAAAAAATCGACTATGTCTAGAATTGGAAATAAACCAGTAAGTATCCCTAAAGGGGTAACTGTCACTGTAAGTAATTCAGTGGTAACTGTTAAAGGACCCAAAGGTACTTTAGCGCAAGAGTTAGATCGTGATATTACAGTGGAAGTCACAGAAACTGAATTAATTTTAAAACGCCCCACTGAGCAAATT
>CAXBQH010000014.1:0-51411 GCA_963977985.1 uncultured bacterium | reverse complement strand
CATTGACACTGGAAATCTCGCTCAAATTAAAGAAGCCAATGATTTAGGAATTTTAGATGGTGTTACCACCAACCCAAGTTTAATGGCACAAGTGGGAGTAAAAGGAGAGGCAGCTATTGCAGCTCATTATAAAGCTATTTGTGAATTAGTGAATGGTGATATTAGTGCTGAAGTTATTTCTACTGAATTTGCTAGTATGGTGGAAGAAGGAAAAAAATTAGCAGCTATTCATAAAAATATAGTAGTGAAAGTGCCTATGATTAAAGATGGCATTAAAGCTATTAAATGGTTTACCGATAATGGAATTCGTACCAATTGCACATTGGTGTTTTCTGCGGGTCAAGCTATTTTGGCGGCAAAAGCAGGTGCCACTTATGTTTCTCCTTTTATTGGAAGAATAGACGATAGTTCTTGGGATGGGATGGAATTAATAGGTCAAATTAGACATATTTATGATGTACAAGGTTTTCAAACAAAAATATTAGCAGCCTCTATTCGTAATGCATTACATATAGTGAAAGCTGCAGAAGCAGGAGCCGATGTATGCACTTGTCCTTTAGATTCAATTTTAGGCTTACTAAAACATCCTTTAACCGATATTGGTTTAGCAAAGTTTTTAGAAGACGCTAAAAAAATGTAATAATAGATCGCGAAAATGAAGTCTTAACAGTGCTTGAGTGCTTCTCGCTTAGAAAGAGTTGATAATAGTGGGTGATTCTTTACAAAATGAATCACCCATTTTTTATGGGTATATGCATAGGATCTTAATGCCCATCCAATGGCTTTACGAATAAAAAAGTCTTCTTCTATCTGACAATTTTCAATATACTTAGAAAGTAAATCCGTTTGGGTTTTTTCCTTATACAATAATTGAAATAAAATACTCATTCTTCGAAGCCAAAGATCGGAGGACTTATTCCACTTCAAAGTGGTGGATGGAATATAGTTCGGAAATTGTAAAAAAAATTTTCCAATAATATGAGAGTTAGTACTGTCTACCGAGTCCCACCAACTTTTATGAGTAATCATCCATTCTATTAAAGAAATGGTTTGTTTTGACCATAATTTTTTATGATAACCTAATAACTCAATAGCAAAATAATGCATTTCTCTTTGGTCTGCACCAAAACATTCTTTAACCAGCGTTTCAAGTTCTTTAGCATTAGTAAGGGGGTTTTCTTTATAAAACTGATGGCATAATTTTCTTCTTAAAGGAGTTCTGATTCCATAAAATTCAAATTGATTCAACAAATAAGCTTTTGAACTTTTGGCAACTTTTGAATTTTGGTGCGCTTCAAAAATTTTTTGAATGGCTGTAAAATAAGGATGTGACATTGGGAAATTATTATTTAATCTCCACTATTTTCTGAAGTGCAAAGCTTATTCTTGCAGCTTCTAAGATGCGTATAATATCTCGTCCCTCTTTTGCGCTAGTGGGTAAAGGGTGATGATGTTTGATGGCTTGGGCCATTTTCTCGTAAAAAATTCCGTAATTGCCTTTGAGACTTGGAATTATTTCAGCGCTTATGTTACCGTCAGTATCAGTACTTAATACGCCCCATTTTTCTTTGGGTTCTTCTCCCCAATGTGCAGTACCTGGTTTTTTTCCAGCAAGTAAATCATCTTCTTGCACATCTGCTCTATATTTTATAAAACAACCCTTGGTGCCATAAATTTTATAGGCAGGGAGCTGTTGCATAAATACCATACCACTGCTTAAAATAATTCTATGGTTAGAGTAGTATAGTATTAAAATAAAATAATCATCCACTTTTCCTATTTTTCTAGTGGTTCTAATATCTGCAAATACTGCCTTGGGTAAACCACTTAATAACAATGCTTGGTCTACTAAATGAGGACCTAAATCGAAAAGAACCCCTGCTCCTGGGGTATTGATTTCTTTGTGAACTTTGGGACTTAAAGTAGTTCTATATCTTTCAAAAGAAATTTGAATGTCTAAAAAATCACCAATTTTATCCTCTGCTATTAGTTTTTGAATGGTTAAAAAATCGGCGTCATATCTACGGTTTTGGTATACAGCTAATTTTAAATTTAATTTTTCAGCTAAGGCGTCTAGTTCTTCTGCTTGTTGAACGGTGACAGTAAAAGCTTTTTCTGTGACTACGTGTTTGCCGGCTAAAAGGGCTTGTTTTGTATATTCATAGTGCGTGTCGTTGGGCGTATTGACAATTACTAAATGAATACTAGAATCATTTAATATTTCATCATAACTACTAAAAGATTGGGTGTGAGGATAAATAGCTTGAATATTTTTTTGTGACCTTTCCCAAGCACCTACTAAATAAAAATCTGGGTGTGCATCAATAAATGGGGCGTGAAATAATTTTCCACTCATTCCAAATGAAGTCAGTGCTGTACGAATCATATTTAAAGATAATTAAAAAACCCTCTCTTTGTATAGGGAGGGTTTTGGAGTAATAAAAATTGAATGAGTTTATCCGGCTACTTGTTTTCTGATAATATTCAAAGCACCACCGGCTTTAAACCATTCAATTTGTTGTTGATTATAAGTATGATTCGCCTCAATAGTGTCTACCGATCCATCTTTATGAGTTAATACCAAACTTAAAGGTTTTCCTGCAGTGAATTGTGTTAATCCATTTACATCAATGGTATCGTCTTCTAATATTTTATCATAATCGGCTTTATTAGCGAAAGTTAAAGCCAGCATACCTTGCTTTTTTAAATTGGTTTCGTGAATACGAGCGAAGGATTTTGTCAAAACTACTCTTACGCCTAAATGTCTTGGCTCCATAGCAGCGTGTTCACGAGAGGAACCTTCACCATAGTTTTCATCTCCCACTACAATCGTTCCTATGCCAGCTGCTTTGTAAGCTCTTTGTGTATTGGGTACTGTATCGTAATTACCATTGATTTGATTTTTTACTTGGTCTGTTTTTTCATTGAAAAAGTTAACAGCCCCAATTAATAAATTGTTAGAAATGTTATCTAAGTGACCACGGAATTTTAACCAAGGACCTGCCATTGAGATATGGTCGGTGGTACATTTTCCTTTGGCTTTTATTAATAGTTTTAAAGATTTTAAATCGGTTCCTTCCCAGGGGGCAAAGGGGTCTAATAGTTGTAAGCGTTTGGAATTTGGATCCACAGCAACCACCACTTTTGATCCATCGGCAGCAGGTGCTTGATAGCCCGCATCTTCAACCGCAAAACCTTTTACAGGTAATTCTTCTCCACTAGGAGGGTCGAGTTTCACTTGCTCTCCTTTATTATTAGTAAGTGTATCTGTTAAAGGATTGAAATTTAAATCGCCTGCAATAGCTAAAGCAGTTACTAATTCTGGAGATCCTACAAAAGCATAAGTGTTGGGGTTGCCGTCGGCACGCTTTGCAAAATTTCTGTTGAAGGAATGTACAATGGTATTTTTTTCTTTTTTCTCTGCACCCACTCTTTCCCACATTCCAATACAAGGTCCACAAGCATTCGCAAATACTTTAGCACCTATTTGACTAAATACTTCTAAAAAACCATCTCTTTCAATAGTATATCTTACTTGTTCTGAACCAGGTGTGATGGTATATTCAGCTTTGGTGGTTAAACCTTTTTGGGCAACTTGTTTGGCTAAACTCACTGCACGGCTGATATCTTCATAAGAAGAATTGGTACAGCTACCAATTAAACCTACTTCAATTTTTGTGGGCCAACCATTTGCAGCTGCCACTTCTTTCATTTTTGAAATAGGGGTAGCTAAATCTGGTGTGAAGGGACCATTTAAATGTGGTTCCAAAGTATTTAAATCAATTTCTATTACTTGATCAAAATATTTTTCAGGTTGCGCATACACTTCCGCATCTGCAGTTAAATGTGTGGCAACACTATCTGCTAAATTTGCAACATCGGCACGACCTGTGCTTTGTAAATAACGACGCATACTGGCATCGTATCCAAAAGTAGAAGTGGTGGCACCAATTTCGGCACCCATATTACAAATAGTTCCTTTCCCTGTACAACTCATACTAGTAGCACCTTCTCCAAAATATTCTACAATAGCACCTGTACCACCTTTAACAGTTAAAATACCTGCTACTTTTAATATCACATCTTTAGGAGCTGTCCATCCACTTAATTTCCCAGTTAATTTAATTCCAATGAGCTTGGGCCATTTTAATTCCCAAGGTAAACCTGCCATTACATCACAAGCATCTGCACCACCCACGCCAATGGCAATCATACCTAATCCACCAGCATTCACTGTATGAGAATCGGTTCCTATCATTAAACCTCCAGGAAAAGCATAGTTTTCTAATACTACTTGGTGTATAATACCTGCACCAGGTTTCCAGAATCCTAAACCATATTTATTGGATACAGAAGCTAAAAAATCATACACTTCTTTACTTTCGGTAGTAGCCACTTGTAAATCTTGTTTGGCTTCCACTTTTGCAGAAATTAAATGGTCGCAATGAACCGTACTAGGCACCGCCACTTTGGGACGACCTGCTTGCATAAATTGCAATAAAGCCATTTGTGCAGTGGCATCTTGCATAGCAACACGATCTGGTGCAAAATCAACATAGGAACCACCTCTTTCAAAGCTTTCTAATTTTTGATCGTTATGTAAATGAGAGAATAAAATTTTCTCAGATAAGGTAAGAGGGCGACCTAATAATTGACGAGCTGCCTCCACTTTTGCAGGCATAGCTGCATACAAATTTTTGATCATTTCAATATCAAAAGCCATTGTACTAAATTTAGTTGTTAAAATTGGGGCAAAGGTAAGCCAAATTTGATGCTTGTTAAAGCAAAAAATACACTTTATGTCCACTTTTTTTTATATTGCAGTTAGCTTCAACAACTATTATATGCAAAAAATTAAAGATTTTTTTGAATTCTATGCCTTTGGTGTTTGTACTGCCATTGGGGAAAGGTTGGGCATTGCTACTAGTAAAATAAGAATGTGGTTTATCTATATTTCATTTCTTACCCTAGGTTCACCAGTGATAGTATATATGGTGCTTGCTTTTTGGAGAAGTATGCGCAGGTATATTTTACTAGGAAAAAGAAATCCTATGAAATATTTTTAGAAAGTAAGTAGTTAGTTGACTGCTTTTTTTAATCTCACTAATTTTTCTAATAAAGGTCCCAGTTTGTCTAAAGGAAGCATATTCGCGCCATCACTTTTAGCTTTTGCAGGTTGTGGATGCGTCTCAATAAATAAACCGTGTGCGCCAGTGGCAATAGCAGCTTTCGCAATAGTTTCAATTAATAGCGGATTACCTCCAGTAATACCACTAGTTTGATTGGGTTGTTGTAAAGAATGAGTACAATCCATTATTACAGGCGTACCATTTTCTGCCATAGCAGGAATATTTCTATAGTCTACTACTAAATCTTGATAGCCAAAAGTATTTCCTCTTTCTGTGAGCATTATTTTATCATTGCCCGCTAATTTAATTTTATCTACTGCAAATTTCATAGAAGCCCCACTTAAAAATTGTCCTTTTTTTACATTTACAATTTTACCTGTAACTGCAGCTGACACGAGTAGGTCGGTTTGACGACATAAAAATGCAGGTATTTGAAGTATATCAATATACTGAGCAGCAATGGCAGCTTCATCGTGTGCGTGAATATCAGAAGTAGTAGGAACTTTAAAACTTTCACCTACTTTTTTTATTAATGCTAAACCAGTAGTATCTCCAATGCCTGTAAATGAACTAGCACTTGTTCTGTTGGCTTTTCTATAACTTGCTTTGAATACATAGGCAATGCCCAAATTCTTACATAAGCTAGAAACCTTATCTCCAATTTCAAACACTAGTTCTTCATTCTCTACTACACAAGGCCCTGCAATTAAAAAAAATTGCTGTGGATCATAACTTTGGCCTTTAAATAAATCTTGTAAAAATGGAGCAGACATTTGATACTATTTTGAGTAAGTAAAATTAATGTATTTAAAATCTTAAACCAAGACCAATGCCTAGTCCTCTTAAACCCAACCAAGGACCTTCAGTATCAACAGTGGCTTTGTTGGCGTCTACTGTAGATTTTAAAGTAAAAGGATTTGCCTTAGTGTTATCTAAAACTTGTTGCAAAGCCACTTGTGCAGGCTTTGGAAAGGGTACCGGAGGAGTAAATTCAAGCTTTCCAGTGGAAGTACCATAGTGTCCACCAATGATAGAAATATCTAACACTAATTTGGTTAAGAGTTGAAATTGCATTCCAATATTAGCGCCATAGCTTTGTGTTCGAATGGTTCCATCTAAAGTAGCAAGTGCTGTAATGGGTTTTACAATATCCGAAGGGAAAATTTTTTCTGGTGTATAAGTATAAGATGCAGGAACCGATAAATCGTAGTTGCCATATCGAATATAGGGTCCTATATAAAATCCCGACATTTTAGATAACCCTAAATAAAAACGACCTTCGAAAGTAAGAGTGGTATTTCCAAATTTAAAATTATCAAAGTCTAAATTATCATTGTCAATAAATTTCTTTGCAAGAGACTTTAAGGGAAGGCGCTGTAAGGGCATACTTTTATAGTTTACCGACAAAGAAATAAAGTGGTTAATACTTTTTTCATAAGTGATATTATAGTTATTCAACAAATCGGCACTAAGATTTGTTTTTAAAATATTATTTCCCCCAATTAAACTTTGTGAGGAGGCGTTCAGGGAAATCATTAGCAAATAAAGTAGACTAATTTTTTTCATATCTAAAAGTGCGTTAAATCTTTAATAGTTACATTATCTAAAATAGTCAAGGTATTATCACGAACGGCAGTCATAATTTTATTTATACCACATTTAATTTCATCACAATCCTCACACTTTTGATAAAAATTTAAACTTACACAAGGGAGCAGTGCAATGGGGCCTTCTAAAATTCTAAATAGGGCAGATAGCTTAATTTCTTCTGGGGGCATTGCAAAAAAATAGCCACCGTGTTTTCCTTTCTTGCTTTTTAAAAAACCAGCTTTTCTTAGTATTAATAAAATATTTTCTAAAAATTTAATGGGTATCTTTTTTTCTTCAGCTATAGTGGCTATTAAAATTGGTGCACCATTATTATGCTCCACCATATAGGAGAGCGCTTTTAATGCGTATTGCGTTTTTTTAGATAGCATATACTTTTTATCAAAGACCAAGTACGTCTTTCATAGTAAAGGTACCTCTTTTTTTATTCGCAAACTCTGCTGCCAGCAAGGCTCCAGCAGCAAAACCTTTTCTGCTGTGTGCGGTATGAGTTATCTCAATACTATCAATAGAGGAATTGTAGTTAATAGTATGTGTGCCTGGGGCGGGATCAATTCTAAGAGAGCGTATCAATAAGTCTTCATTATTATTGGTTTCAGCATTCACCCATTTCTTTTTTCTTCCCAATTGTGCTAGTATTTGTTCTGCTAAACTAATGGCGGTGCCACTGGGGGCATCTTTTTTTTCTGTATGATGCGTCTCAGTCATAGAAACATCATACTGGTTATAGGGTTCCATAAGTTGTGCTAGCTGTTTATTTATTTCGAAAAATAAATTCACGCCAATACTGAAATTACTTGCATAAATTAAACATCCATTATTTTGATTACAGAGTTCTTTGGCTTTTTCAAATTGGTCCAGCCACCCTGTGGAGCCAGATACCACAGGTACCTTCCACTCTAGGCACTTAGTAATGTTTTCATAAGCAGTGAGGGGTCCTGTAAATTCTATGGCTACCTCTGCTTTTTGTAAATTTTCTTTGGTAAAATCTGCAATGCTGTTAATATCAATTTTTAATACTATCTCGTGTCCTTTTTGTAAAGCAATTTCTTCAATAGCTTTTCCCATTTTACCATAGCCTATAAGTGCAATTTTCATATCCCTTTATTTTAATTATTTTGTATGATCATTTTTAAAATGAAATTGTAAAGAGAGTCCTGTAAGTTGTTGTTGTGGTTGAATAAAGGGCGTCATTTTCAAGGAGAGGTTGTTATTAATATCAAATTCTTTTAAATGACCTGAAACCGTAGCGTCTACCACATTCAATCCCCAAGCCAGTATCATCCACATAATGGAATAGTCTCTATCTCTTCTAAAAATATTTCTATAACTCTGTAACGAACCTAAACTTAAATTTTGCAACTTAGGATCTATCTTGCTTACATCACTGTTATCTCCTTGAGCTGCTTTGAATTTTGCTTCATAGGCAAATTTTGTTTTTTCATACATATCATTATTATATACATAAGTAGAGGCAGGTATGGCTAATACACCATAGACCAAGGGTATTTTCCAGTATTGTTTATTATAAGCCTGACCCCATCCAGGTATTAAGGCCGATCTTCGAGTAGCTCTTTGGGGAATATGATGTTGCAGTGTATCGCTATTTTTGAGAGTAACACTATCTTGGCTGTAGGCAGTGGGCTGCACGAGGATCAACAGTAGTAAAATGTGTAGTAGCCGCATCCTAAATAAATTCCATTTATAAATATTACTAGCTAATGCTCAATTGCATTGCTTCTAGTATTTTATTTAAGCCATTGAGGTCTGAATATTCTATAGTAATTTTTCCGCTACCATTTTTTTGGTGTTGTAAAACAACTTTAGTAGATAAATGACTCGTTAATTTATCTTCTAATTTTTTATAGACAGGTGATAATTGATTTTTTGTACTAGCGATGGAAGGTTTAAAAGACTTGCCTGCTAAATTCATTTTACGAATGAGCTCTTCTGTTTGTTTGACAGTTAAGCCTTTTTCAGTAATTTCTTTAAATAAGAATAATTGTTTTTCAATTTCTTTTCCTAATAATAATTTAGCCAAGCTCACACTTAAACTTCCATTACGAAGTGCTGCTTGAAGGCTGGGAGGAAGTTCCAGAAGTCTTATATAGTTAGAAATAGTAGACCTATCTACTCCCATTCGTTCTGCTACTTTTTCTTGGGTATAATTTAGCTCTTCCATCATTCTTTGATAGCTGAGGGCAATCTCTATTTCATTAAGGTCAACTCTTTGTAAATTTTCAAGTAAGGCTAATTCTAATAATTCTTTGTCATTGCCAGTTCTAATGTAGGCAGGTAAATCGTTTAAGCCAGCTATTTTTGCAGCACGCAAACGGCGCTCACCCGCAATGAGTTGGTATTTACCATTGGCTAATTGTGCTACAGTAATAGGTTGAATTAAATCGTGTATTTGAATAGAGCTTGCCAATTCTTTCAAAGATTTTTCGTCAAAATCTTTTCTTGGATTTTTAGGATTGACAACAATTTCGCTTAAAGGTATTCGATTGGTAGCGACTGCTTTTTCAATAGCTGCTGGCTGTACTCTTCCTGCTGGATTTTTGTAATCCGCATCTATGTTTTGCAAAAGAGAGCGAAGTCCTTTCCCTATGAGATCTTTATTAGGTGTGCTTTTACTCATAATTAATCAATTATACGCTCGGCATTACTCATATTGGTCATGCCATTTTTTTGTAAAATTTCTTTAGCTAGGTTTAAATAGTTGACGGTTCCCTTGCTATCAGCATCATATAAAATAACTGGTTTACCCACACTAGGCGCTTCACTTAAACGAGTATTTCTATGAATAATGGTAGAGAAAACCATTTCATCAAAATGCTTTCTTACCTCACTTACTACTTGGTTGCTTAATCGAAGTCTTCCATCATACATTGTCATTAAAATACCTTCAATTTGTAATTCAGGGTTTAACCTACTTTGAACTATTTTAATTGTGTTTAATAATTTACCTAATCCTTCTAGTGCAAAAAACTCACATTGAACAGGAACAATAACACTGTCGGCTGCCACTAAAGCATTAACAGTAATTAATCCTAAGGAAGGCAAACAATCAATAATGATAAAATCGTATTGATCGGTAATAGGTTGTATTAATTCTTTAAGAACATTCTCTCTATTAGGTAAGTTGACTAATTCAATTTCAGCTCCCACTAAATCAATATGCGAGGGTATAAGATCTAAATGTGGAATTTCAGATTTTAAAATGATATCAGAAAGTGGTGTTTGGTTAATCATTCCATCATACAAACTAGTGGTAATGTTATGTAAATCAAATCCTACTCCTGTAGTACTATTAGCTTGAGGATCGGCATCAATTAATAGGGTTCTATATTCTAAAACAGCTAAACTTGCCGCAATATTTATAGCAGAAGTAGTTTTGCCCACACCCCCTTTTTGATTCGCTATGCCTATAATTCTAGCCATAAATTGGATAACCTTAATTTCTGCCAAAAATAAGGCATAAATGCTAACAATTTGGCCTTAATTTTGTGCCTCAAAACATATTATGCGAAACCCCTTGATTCTATTCATTCTCATCACTGTATTGATTTTCATTGACTTTTACATTTACCACGTTTTAAGAATCTTATTACAGGGGTCTTCTCAAGGAACTAAATCCTCAGTAGGTATTATTTATTGGGCTTTATGTATTATGAGCTTGAGTTCCTTCTTGCTTTTTCCCTATATCTCTAATCCCTATTTTAAACAATATATTTTCTCCATAGGTATAGGGTGGGTGCTCACCCAAATTTTTATGGTATTATTTTTTTTGGTGGATGATTTAAGAAGAGGAGCTTTTTGGACAATGGGTCAGGCTGCCTCTTTGGCAGGTGCTAAATTTTTAAATGCAGAAAAGGGTATTCCAAGATCTACTTTTTTGAGTTGGATAGGCGTGGGTTTGTCTTCCACATTATTTTTATCGCTATTGTATGGGTTTGGCAATAAATATAAATACAGAGTAATAAAAAAAAGAATTACTCTAAAAAATTTACCAGCAGCATTTAAGGGTTTTAAAATTGTACATATTAGTGATATTCATAGTGGAAGTTTAAAAGACAAGTCTGCTGTTTTAAAAGGAGTGGAGTTAATTGAAAAACAAAAGGCAGACCTAGTGCTGTTCACAGGTGATTTAGTCAATGACCGTGCTACAGAAATGAAAGAATGGATGGATGTATTTAGTAAAATTAAAGCGCCCTATGGGGTGTTTAGTACTTTAGGAAATCACGATTATGGTGATTATGTGAAGTGGGATTCACTAGAGCTAAAAAAACAAAATTTAGAAACATTGAAGCAAGTGCATCAGCAATTGGGATGGAGATTGTTGATGAATGAAAATATTAGTATACAAAAACAAGAGGCTATTATAAAAATTGTGGGCATAGAGAATTGGGGAGCAAAAGCAAGATTTCCAAAATATGGTAAAATGGAATTAGCTATGCAAGGAGTTAGCAAGGAGGATATAGTTATATTAATGAGTCACGATCCTAGTCATTGGGAAGCTGAAGTGATTGAAAAATATTCCCATATTCAATTAACATTATCTGGACATACTCACGGAATGCAATTTGGCGTTGAAAATCCTTATTTTAAATGGAGTCCTGTACAATGGGTATATAAGCAATGGGCGGGGTTATATGAAAATAATAACCAACAACTCTATGTTAATAGGGGCTTTGGTTTTCTTGGATATCCAGGAAGAGTGGGGATTCTACCTGAAATAACGCTGCTAGAATTAGTATAGTACTACTTCTTCTTCACTACTTCTTATTTATGTAAAGCTATGTCGCTTATTTAAATAAATTCGGATGCACTTTATTCCATTGAGTGGCTTTTTGATAAGCTTGAGCAATAGATAAAATAGTGGCTTCGTCATATAAATTACCCACAAAACTTATCCCTGTAGGTAAATTTAATTTCTTATCAAAACCAGTGGGCACACAAACAACAGGATGTCCTGTTAAATTGGTAATAGCTGATTGATTACCGTCACCTCTGGATGGACAAATAATAACATCATATTGTTGTATGACCTCATTTACTTTTTGCATTAGAGTATAACGATGTCTTTGAGCATTGACATATTCAACGGCAGGAACAAATCTGGCAGTTCTAAATTGATTGGGCCAATCATTTTTTGTTTGTCTGGTTAAGGCATCGTCTATATTTAATCTGGTCATTTCATCAAATTGAGCGGCACATTCAACACCAATCACCACATCCATAATATTGAAATTGTAAATGCCACTGTCTGGAAAATTAACTGGAATTAATTTAACACCTAATTTTTTAAATTCTTCCAATACTTTAAATTCATTACGAGAAGTATCTTTTATTTTATCAAAATAATTTTTAGCATAAGCAATTTTCAATTGATGAATATCTTTTTGTGGCGAATAGTTAAAAGGCATATTGACAGCGCTACCATCTTTTCCATCGGTGCCGTGTATATAATTAAACACAATAGCAGCATCTGCTGCAGAGCGACATATAGGTCCAATTTTATCCAAGCTATAACTTAATGCCATTGCACCAGTTCGACTAACGCTACCAAAAGTGGGTCTTAAGCCTGTAGCACCACAAGTAGTAGAAGGGGAAACTATACTACCCCAGGTTTCAGTACCAATGGCGAATGGAACCAGGCCTGCTACAGTAGCAGAGGCAGAGCCTGCTGAAGATCCAGAAGAGCCATATTTTAAATTCCAAGGATTTTTGGTTCTTCCACCAAACCAATAATCTCCCATCGCCAAGGCGCCTAAAGTAAATTTAGCAACCAGCACAGCACCTGCTTCTTTTAATTTAGTATAGACAAAAGCATCTTCATCTATAATTTGATTTTGATAAGGAGCCGCACCCCAAGTAGTCTTGGTGCCTTTCACTGCAAATAAATCTTTTAAACCATAAGGTATGCCGTGTAATAAACCTCTGTATTTCCCAGCTGCTAATTCGGCATCAGCTTTTTTTGCCTGGGCATAAGCAATGTCTTCTTGTAAACTAATTACACATTGTAAAGTATCTCCCCATTTCTTTATGCGATCAATAAAAAATTGAGTAAGTGCTAAAGAGCTAATTTTTTTATTTTTAATTAATGAAGCTAATTGTTCAATGGAATAAAAAGCTAAGTCATTTTTATTGTTAGGAAGAGAAACAGTATTGTCTAATTTCCAAGTTATGTTTTTTTGCAATTTGTTAAAATGCATACCTGCCACCACCGGTGTTTGCCATAAACTTAAGGGTACACTATTGGGTAAATTTAATTGATGCATTGCTTTATAGTTAGCTATATTGTCAATCACATCGGAATAGAGTGTATCTATTTCTTTGGTGGTAAAATTGAGATCAAAAAGCTTAGTACTACTTATGATATCTTTTTTTTGTACGGTGGTATCCTGTCCTTGTACAAAAAAACAAAATGATAAAAGAAAGCTCATTAAAACTATACGCATAACTGTAATTTTTGTATTACCAAAGGTAATATTCCCCTTTAATAACAAAGACAAGTTTTATCAATTTCATTGCCACTTTATTTACTTAGTACAATAATTTGTCAATTTGTTCAAAATTTGTGCGAAATTTAAGTTTCAATACAATTTTGTCTCTCGTGTATATACCTTTTGATTTTAAAGAAAATATCGTTTTAGAAAATGAGCGTGTCTTATTAAGGCCACTTTTGTCCACTGATATTTCCCTATTGGCATCCTATGTCACTGAAGAGCCTGATTTGTGGAACTATGCTTTAAGCTCTATACAAACTAAGGAAGATTTAGAAAATTATATTCAAGCGGCCTTAGCTGCTAGAGAAAATAAAACGGCATACGCATTTATAGTTTTTGATAAAAAAATAAATGCATTCGTGGGTTGTACTAGGTTCTATGATATTCAATTGTCTTTTCAAACCACACAAATAGGATATACCTGGTATAGTAAAAAAGTTTGGGGAACCCGGCTCAATGAAAATTGTAAATTTTTATTACTCTCATTTGCATTTGAACAAATAGGTTTTCAAAGAGTAGAATTTAGGGCCGATTATAATAATAAAAGAAGTATTGCTGCTATGCAAAAAATAGGGTGTACAGTAGAAGGTGTTTTAAGAAATCACTTGCCCCTTCCTAATGGCAAGAGGAGAGACAGTATTGTGCTAAGTATACTAAAAACAGAATGGGAAAATAGTAGTAAAAAGAATTTGGAATTTCGCTTACAATAAAGTGCCTTGTAAAAATAAATAGGCTAAACTAAAATAGATAAGTATTGCTGTTACATCTACTAAAGTGGCCACAAAAGGGGCAGAAGATACAGCAGGGTCGGCGCCAAGTTTTTTAAGTACTACGGGTAGCATAGAACCCGCCATTGTACCCCATACCACAACTCCTAAAATTGTAAAACCAATAGTAACTCCTATTAACAACCAATGGGGTCCATAGAAACCAGGGGCAATCATATGCCAAATGGTCACTCTAAAAAATCCAATAATACCTAATAGTATTCCTAGGAAAAGTCCACTAGTAATTTCTCGTCTTAAAATTTTTATCCAATCAGCAGTGGTAATTTCTCCCACCGACATAGCTTGTATAATGAGTGTGGAAGATTGTGACCCGGTATTGCCTCCAGTGGATAATATCAATGGTATAAAACTTGCTAGTACCAGTACTTTAGCCAATTCATCTTGAAAATAACCCATAGCGGTGGCAGTAAACATTTCACCAAAAAATAAAACTACTAACCAAGTAATTCTCTTTTTAAATAATTTAAAAAGAGAGATATCTAAATAAGGTTCATTCAAAGCTTCCGTACCTCCCATTTTCTGCATATCCTCACTGAACTCTTCATTGGTTACCCATAAAATATCATCAATAGTTACAATACCTAATAAAATATCGTTATCATCCACTACAGGAATAGCCGTTCGATTATTCATTTTAAAAACCTGACTTGCGTGCTCTTGATCGTCATATACATTTAAGGCTACAAAACGCCCATCAATAATATCTGAAATAATATCCTGTGGTTGGGCTAATAATAAATCTCTAATTCTAATATCATCAATTAAGCCTCCTTTTTCATCAATAATGTATATAACATCAATGGTTTCAGAGTTTTTCCCATATTTACGAATAGTATCTAAAACTTGAGTCACTGTATAATGAGGGTAAACATACACATAATCGGGGGTCATCAAACGACCTACACTATCCTCTGGATATCCTAATAAAGAAAGTGTAATTTTTCTTTCTTCAGGATCCAATAGTTTTATTAAATCACGAATAGCAGCTTTGGGTAATTCTTCTAAAAAGTCGGTACGGTCGTCAGGGGGAAGTTCATTGAGTATTTTAGCAGTTTTACGCGCAGGAAGTAATTTAATGATATCCTTTTGTTGGTTGATATCCAAAATTTTAAATACACTCACCGCACGGTGCACGGTCATATTATCAATAATAGTAGCTTCATTTTCTGGAAACTCATTCACAAGCTCCACCACATCGCTAATATTTTGTTCATCTAAAAATTCTCTTAATAGATGCATATCTCCTTTAGATAAAATATCTAAGAAAACTTCTGTTAAATTAATTTCTGGTGTTTCCAATTCAACTGACATAGGTGCAAGTTACAAAAAATACTAAAGTATGCCTTATATTTATAGTATGATTCTTCCCTTTCTAAGTATTGCTCCTTCGCCCAATAGAGGTCGTGGTGTATTTACACAACAAGATATTGCAAAGGGCACTACCATTGAAATAGCGCCTGTTATAGTTTTTGATCCTATACAAAGAAAAAAATTAGAAGAAACATTACTCTATGATTATATTTTTGAATGGGGGGAAGATGATAAAAGTGCCGTTGTAGCTTTGGGGTATGTATCCATTTATAATCACGCCATAAAAGCTAATTGCAGATACGATATGGATTTTACATTTGAGACAATGAGTATCATTACTACCAGAGATATAAAAAAAGGAGAAGAATTATTTATTAATTATAATGCAGATGGCGAAGCCGACAAACCTGTTTGGTTTGAACAGTATTAATAAAACAATAAACAAACGGGCATAGATAATTTTATAGAAACTCCTTGAGAGCTTAAGGCACCGGTTTGTATATTTCTTCTAAAAGCAATGATATTATCGGAATCTTGGTTGGCTACTAATAACCAATTACCTTCTTTGTTCAAAGTAAAATTGCGTGGTGATTTACCTTCTGTGCTATAATATTGTATACTTTTTTGATCTAACTTACCACCGGGTAATACTTTTAAACAAACAATATTATTTTCATTTCCTCTATTCGTGGCATATAAATAAAGATCATCAGGGGATAAGTGAATATCTGCACTGCCTGCCATACCTTTAAAATTACTGGGGTGTAAATTTACTTTTTGTATAAAATGGGCTACGCCTTTTACAAAATTATATACACTTATAGTTCCCGTAAGTTCTTCAATCACATATAAATATTTTCCATTTTTTGAAAAACATAAATGTCGAGGACCTGCCCCTGGCTCTGATTGTATTTTACTCGCTTTTTGTAATTGAAGTGGGGGACCATTTTTAATTTGATAAGGATATATTGATATTTCATCCGAACCTAAATCGGGGGTTAACACATATTTGCCATCTGAAGAAAAAAATACACCGTGTAGGTGAGCTTTTTCTTGACGGGATTTATTAATACTACTACCACTATGTTGAATAAATTGTTGAGGGTTAGACAGGCGACCATCGGCAAATCGGTGATAGCTAGTGATACTACCAGAGCTATAATTGGCAACAAATAAATTAGTTTGATCTGGACTGAGTTGAATATAACAAGGGTCGGCACCTTTACTTGATTTTTCTTGAACTAGGTTTAGTTTATTATCTGCAAACTCATATACACTTACTTTTCCTTCGGTAGATTCATTCACAGTATATACTTGTGCGTGGTCTTTTGAAATAGTTAAAAAAGATGGGTTGATGCACCCGTTGGTATGACTTATTTCAACTGCTTTACCGGTGCTTGTGTCAAAAGATAATACATAAATTCCTTGACTTCCTTTTTTAGTATAAGTGCCCACTAATAAATTAGCAATGGGAGCATTTGTTTTTGGTGAAGGGGGTAAAGAACTTTGAGCTAATGAAGTAGATGCAAGTTGGAAAACAAAAAAAACAACTATTAATTTCTTTACTAACATCATTGTAATTATTTTTTCAAATTATTGGTACACCCTCACATAGTCAACTTCCATTCTAATAGGAAAAATACTATCATCAATGGTGTTACCTGCAAAATTACCTCCGACCGCTAAATTTAAAATTAAAAATTGTGGTGCTACAAAGGGATAGTAATCTACTCCTCTTCCATCATTAGGTACATTATAATATAAAACCCCATCCACATAAAACTTAATCATATCTTTTGTCCAATCAATACTATATACGTGAAAGGTATCGGTGACACCATCAATATATGTTTTATAGGTTTTTTGTGTACCTAATGTCCAATTCAATAATTTAGAATGTGCTGAAAAGCTAATGGCTCCTAATTCTTTACCTGTGTGCTCCATAATATCTATTTCTCCGCAGGCAGGCCAACCTACTGCTCCTGCTCCTTCAATATTAGTGCCTAACATCCAAATAGCTGGCCAAGAACCCACTCCTTTGGGAAGTTTAGCTCTTATTTCAAATCTGCCATAGGTCCAAGATACTTTTCCTTGAGTAATAAGTCTTGCAGAAGTATAATTTTTACCACCTCTACTTTCTTTTCTTGCTTCAATAACAAGATTTCCATTTTCAATTCTTGCATTAGTTGAATCCTTGGTATAATATTCAGACTCATTATTGCCCCATCCATTAGTACCCGTACCTATATTATAGGCCCATTTTGTTGAATCTGGAAGCCCTGCTTTGTCAAACTCATCCGACCAAACCAACTTTTTTGCAGTATCTGTAGGAGTAGTGGGAGTTGTGGGGGTAGTAGGTGTTACGACTACTGGTGCAGGAGAAGGAGCTTCTTTCTGCGCACAAAAAGAAAGTGAAAGAACGGTAAGTAACATACATAGAGGCAAAAAGCGCATAAAAAATTGAATTAAAGTGATTTATTTAAAAATACTATCAGCAATTTACTCAATTTAATTCTTTTTTGTTGGGGAATTTATAAAAGGGTTGTAGATTTGCCTTATGAACTTAAACAATCATACACATCATTTGCATTTTCTATCCAAAGGGTAGGCTATGGATGTTTGTATGTAACTATATTCAACCAAAGGGCTTACTAAAATGTAAGCCCTTTTAATTTATAGTACCTTAAGTAATAGAAAGTTATAATTGTTGTAGAAATTAAAAAGTATAATATATCATAATATGAATTTAAAATTAGCTATACAAAAATCAGGTCGACTGCACGACGATTCTATGCGCTTATTAAAAGAAGCTGGCATTGATATTGGAGCTGGGGTAAATAAATTAAAAGCAGAAGCTACCAATTTTCCCTTGGAGTTATTTTTTTTAAGAGATGACGATATTCCGCAATATGTAGAAGATGGGGTTGCTGATATTGGATTTGTGGGTGAAAATGTAGTGTATGAAAAAGCGAAGAAAGTGGAAGTAGCTTACAGTTTGGGTTTTGGAAAATGTAGACTAAGTTTTGCCGTAAGAAAAAATGAAAACTTTACGGGACCCGATTATTTGAAGGGTAAAAAAATTGCCACCAGTTATCCCGTTTTAGTGGAAGCCTATTTAAATAAACATTCTATCAAAGCTGAAATACACGAAATTAGTGGAAGTGTAGAAATTGCCCCTAGTATTGGTCTTGCAGATATTATTTGTGATTTAGTGAGTAGTGGTTCTACCTTATTTATGAATGGATTAAAAGAGGCAGAAACTATCTTAGATTCTCAGGCTGTACTTATAAAAAGAAAACCTTTAGAGTCTCCCTTAGAATCCATTTTACAAAAATTATTATTCAGGATTGAGTCTGTTAAAAAAGCAAAGCGTAATAAATATGTTTTATTAAATGCACCTAATAATAATTTAGAAAAAATAATTTCTTTATTGCCTGGTATGAAAAGCCCCACTGTCTTGCCTTTAGCGACTGCTGGCTGGAGTAGTGTTCATAGTGTGATTGATGAAAGTGATTTTTGGGAAATTATTGAGAAGTTGAAATTAGCAGGTGCTGAAGGAATTTTGGTAGTGCCTATTGAAAAAATGATATTATAATGATTAAAGTATTTGTAGAACCCCAAGCACAAGATTGGCCAATTTTATTGGAGCGCCCGAGTGTGGATGCAAATCTTTTAAAAGATAAAGTGCAAGCAATTTTAATGCAAGTGAAACAAAAAGGAGATGAAGCACTTGCCGCGTATACACTTTCCTTTGATAAAGTAGCATTAACTAATTTTCAATTAAGTTCATCAGCTTTTGATGAAGCTGCTAAAATAATAGCTCCTTCTTTAAAAAAAGCTATACAAGTAGCCAAAGAAAATATTGAAATATTTCATCAAGCTCAAATACAAAAAGTACAAACTATTGAGACAATGCCTGGAGTTTTATGTTGGAGAAAATCAATAGGTATTGAGAAAGTAGGCATTTATATTCCTGGTGGTTCCGCACCTTTATTTTCGACAGTATTAATGTTAGGTATACCGGCAAAATTAGCAGGTTGTAAAGAAATAATTCTGTGCACTCCTCCTCAGCAGGATGGAAAAATTGATCCTGCCATTATATATGCTGCTTCTTTAATAGGTATCAACGCTATTTATACTATAGGAGGCGTACAAGCTATTGGCGCAATGGCATATGGAACTGCCTCTGTACCAAAAGTGCATAAGATATTTGGACCAGGAAATCAATTTGTAACTATTGCAAAACAAATCATTCAGCAAGAAGGAGTGGCTATAGATTTACCTGCGGGTCCGAGCGAAGTTTGTGTTTATGCCGATCAAACCAGTATTGCTAGTTTTGTAGCAGCCGATTTATTATCTCAAGCAGAACACGGAGCCGATAGTCAGGTTTTATTAATAGCCAATACCCTTGAAGTGGTGCAAGCAGTTCAAAAAGAATTAGAAAAACAATGTGCCCAGTTGCCAAGACAAGCAGTGGCTAAGAAGTCTCTTGAAAATTCTAAAGCGGTGGTATTGTCAAATGTGGAGCAGGCCATTTCAATGATTAATGAATATGCACCAGAACATTTAATTTTATCCATCAACAATGCAGCGCAGGTGGCAGAAAAAATTATAAATGCTGGATCTGTTTTTATAGGAAATTTTTCACCAGAATCGGTAGGCGATTATGCCAGTGGTACCAATCATACACTTCCTACTAACGGATTTGCTAAAGCCTATAGTGGCGTCAGCGTTGATTCTTTTGTTAAAAAAATTACCTTTCAACAATTAAATGAAAAAGGCCTCACTCAAATTGCACCTACGGTAATGGCAATGGCAGAAGCTGAAGGATTACAAGCACATAGTAAGGCTGTTGAGCAAAGATTAAATTGGATAGATTCAAAAAATAGAAATTAATGGAATTTGATATTAAAAAAATAGTAAGACCCCATTTGGAATCAGTTAAACCCTATTCAACTGCCAAAGATGATTATACTGGTAAGGCCTCTATACTTTTAGATGCGAATGAAAATAGTTTGGGGTCTCCTTTGACTAAATGGTATAATCGATATCCCGATCCGCATCAAAAAAAATTAAAAGAGAAACTTGCCTTTATTAAAAAAATTGAACCAGCACAAATATTTTTAGGCAATGGGAGTGATGAATGTATAGATAATTTATTGAGAACTTTTTGTATTCCCGAAAAAGATAATATTATTATTTGTCCTCCCACTTATCCAATGTATGAAGTGAGTGCCCAAGTGAATAATATTGCTATTCAGAAAGCGCCCTTACTTGCTAATTATCAATTAAACATTGCTCATATAGAACAGCTTGTAAATAATAACACAAAAATTATTTGGATTTGTTCTCCGAATAATCCCACAGGCAATGCCATAGATAGAATTGATATTGAAACTATCTTAAATCATTTTAATGGACTTGTTGTGATTGATGAAGCTTATATAAATTTTTCAAAGCAAGCTTCTTTTGCCTCTTCATTAATAGATTATCCCAATTTAGTGGTGCTTCAAACATTAAGTAAAGCTTGGGGTTTAGCAGGTTTAAGATTAGGAATGGCTTTTGCTAGTAAAGAGATAGTGGCTTATATGAATAAAGTGAAAGCCCCATACAATATTAATATAGCTACACAAGAATTAGTCCTACAAGCACTTGAAGAAGTGGGGCAGGTAAATGATATGATTATGCATTTGGTGGATATGCGAATGGCATTAGCCGAAGTAATTGCAAGTATGCCTTATGTTGAAAAAGTATATCCTTCGGATACCAATTTTTTATTAGTCAAAATTCCAAAAGCCAGTCAGTTATATCAATTTTTGTTAGAGAAAGGTATAGTGGTAAGAGATAGGTCTAGTTTGGAAAACTGCGCCGATACCATTAGAATAACAGTGGGAAATGAGCAAGAAAATACGCAGTTGGTAGATGCTATGGCAGCTTGGATAGATCTAAACTTTCCTGATGCCAATGTTTAATTTTATTTTATTAATTTACAGACTCTTTTAATTTAAAATAAATATATAATATGAAAAGACAGATTTTATTTTTAAGCATTGCATTATGTGTTTTAACAACAGCTGTTGGGGCACAAGATAATGCAGGATTAAGTTTGCCTGCTGGCTTTAAGGCCAATTTATATGCCAATAATATTGGTTCAGCTAGACATATTGCTATTACAAAGTCGGGCGTTGTATTTGCTAAATTAAATAATCCCAATAAAGACGGAAATGCAATTATTAGATTAGAAGATACCAATAACGATGGTGTGGCTGATAAAATAAATGGCTGGGCAAAGTATGGGGGTACTGGAATATATGTTAAAGGCAATAGTTTGTATGCTAGTTCCAATGAAGCCATTTTCAAATATGAATTAAATGATAAAGATGAAGTAGTCAATCCACTGGCACCTGTTACCATTGTGAAAGGGTTGCTAGACAAAAGACAACATAATTCAAAGTCTATCACTTTTGATAAAGGCAATAATATTTATGTAAATATTGGAGCTTATTCCAATGCTTGTCAAGAAAAAGATAGAATGCCTGGTTCTCAGGGAATGATGCCTTGTCCTATCTTGGATTCTGCAGGAGGTATATGGAAATTTGATGCCACTAAGGAGAATCAAACTTATAAAGAGGGGAAGCGCTATGCTACTGGACTTAGAAATGTTGTGGGTTTAGATTGGAATACGCAGACCAATCAATTATATGTTTCTCAGCACGGTCGTGATCAATTAAATAGTTTTTATCCCAATTTATACACCGATGCACAAAATGCAGAATTACCTGCAGAAACTTTTTATGCTATTAACGAAGGTGATAATGCTGGCTGGCCCTATATTTATTATGATCCTGCTCAACATAAAAAAATTGTTTCTCCAGAATATGGTGGCGATGGTAAAAAAGAAGGATCTAGTGAATTCAAAGAACCAGTGGTTGCTTTTCCAGCCCATATGGCACCAATGGCTGTTTTATTTTACACAGGAAATCAATTTCCTGAAAAATATAAAAATGGAGCTTTTATTAGTTTTCACGGATCTTGGAATAGAGCCCCACTTCCTCAAGAAGGTTTTTTTGTAGCATTTATTCCTTTTAAAAATGGAAAAGCCACTGGAGACTGGGAAATTTTTGCAAATGGATTTGCAGGTACTGAAAATGGGGCTAAAGTTTCAAATCCCAATAAGGCAAAAGCCAGACCTTGTGGATTAGCACAAGGACCTGATGGATCTCTTTATGTAAGTGATGATTCCAAAGGAGCCATTTTTAAAATTTCTTATACTAAATAATATAAAAAGTATACAAAATTTAAAACCCTATTCACTATGTCACATTATTCATATAAAGCAGCAATGAAATTTATTTTGTTTATTACCATTTTATTTTTTTCAACCAATGCATTTTCGCAAAATAAATTAAATGGTAAAAAAATATTTGAAACTAGATGTTTAGTGTGCCATCAAGCAGATGGTGGGGGCGTGCCTAATATGAATCCGCCCTTAGATGGGGCTTCCAATGTCAATGGAAAAGACATTGCTAGGCTGGTAAAAATTATAAAAAATGGATATGATGAAAGGGTGGCATTAGATGGTATGTATTATAATAATGCTATGACTGCAAACCCCGATTTAAAAGAGGAAGCTATTGCAGATGTACTTACTTATATAAGAACCAGTTGGTCGAATAAGGCCACTGCGGTAACAGTAAGTCAAGTAAAAGCGGCTCTGCAAAAAAATAAAGCTGCAAAGAAGTAAAAATATATGAGACCTATTTTGTTTATAGATAGAGACGGTGTTATTTTAGAAGAACCTTCTTCCGATTATCAAATTGATAGTATTGATAAAACAAGGTTTGTGAAAGGCGCTATTACGCATTTACATAAAATAGCTACTGAATTTGGATATTATAAAGTAATGATTACTAATCAAGATGGATTAGGCACCGCATCATTTCCCACAGAACATTTTGAGCCCTCTCAAAAATTAATGTTAGATACTTTAGAAAAAGAAGGTTTTGTTTTTGATGAAATTCATATTGATAAAAGTTTTGAAAAAGATAAAGCGCCCACGCGTAAGCCAGGGACTGCTCTTTTGCAACATTTAATGAGTAATAATTCTTTTGATGTACAAAATTCATTTGTCATTGGGGATAGATGGTCAGATATAGCACTTGCCAAAAATATGGGGTGCAAAGCCATTTATTTAAAATCAGGGAATCATTCCTTGAGTGAAATACAAGAAAAGGAACTAAAAGATTCTATTGCTTTTGAGGCCGACTCTTGGGCTTCCATTTATTCCTTTTTGAAATTGGGGTTAAGACAAGTAACGCACCAGCGTAATACCCAAGAAACAAAAATTAAAATTGATTTGAATTTAGATGGTTCTGGAAAGGCAAGTATAGAAACGGGCATTGGATTTTTTGACCATATGTTAGAACAAATAGCAAGACACGGCTCATTAGACTTATCTATTCAATGCATAGGAGATTTACATATTGATGAACATCATACTATTGAAGATGTAGGTATATGTTTAGGAGAAGCTTTTGCTAAGGGGTTGAGTGATAAAAGAGGAATGGAGCGATATGGTTTTTCTCTGCCTATGGATGAAGCCTCAGCTCAAGTTTTAATAGATTTTGGAGGGCGAAATTGGATAGTTTGGGAGGCTTCTTTTACAAGAGAAAAGATTGGAGAAATGCCTACTGAAATGTTTTTTCACTTTTTTAAATCATTTAGTGATGCCGCTAAATGTAATTTGCATATTAGTTGCCAAGGAGATAATGAGCACCATAAAATAGAAGCTATTTTTAAAGCTTTTGCTAAAGCCATAAAAATGGCTGTTCGCAGAGACCCCCATAGTCAACAATTACCCAGTACTAAAGGGGTTTTATAGATTTTTTTGGTGGAAAATGGGTAATATCTTAGTTTTGTAACAGAATGAAAAAATTAAACAATATATGGTGGTGGCATACAAAATCCTTTAGGGTATTGTAATAGCACGACTATATAGTTAAATTATACATAAACCCTAACAGTAATGTTGGGGTTTATTTTTTTTAACGCGTCAAAGAATTTTTAACAAGTGAATGAACGCATATGCAAAAATTGATGATCGAAACTACTGTCACTAAAATGTTGGCAGATACTTTTACACCGGTAGGTATTTACCTGCGTTTGAGAGATAGATATAGAGATACTATATTGTTAGAAAGTACCGATTCTCACGCAGCAGAAAATAGTTTTTCTTTTATTGGTGTAAACGCTATAGGAGGTATTGAAATTTCCTCTCTCAATGAAATTGAGTTTAAATATCCTAATCAAGAACCAGTCAAAGAGACTATTTCAAATGTTCAAACCACCCCCGATCGTATTTGGGCGTATATGCAACAATATGAAATAAAGGCGGGGGAACAAAAAGAAGCCTCCTTTGCACAAGGATTGTTTGGTTATACCACTTATGATGCTATTCCTTTTTTTGATACCATTGAATTTAAAGCAGGTACTCCTGAAATTCCCTTAATGCGTTATCGTTTATACCAATATGTAATTGCATTTAATCATTTTAAGGATGAAATATTTATTTGTGAAAATAAATTGGCGGGTATTCCCTCAGATTTTAATGCCTTAGTATCTTATATTAAAAGTAAAGACCTTCCTCAGTATCCGTTTTCTGTAAAAGGGGAGGAAAGTTCCAATCTTACAGATGAGCAATATGTAGACATAGTTAAAAAGGGAATTCAACATTGTTTGCGTGGAGATGTTTTCCAAATTGTTTTAAGCAGAAGATACCAACAAAATTTTCAAGGCGATGAATTTAATGTATACCGTACTTTAAGAAATGTAAATCCCTCCCCTTATTTATTTTTCTTTGATTATGGCGATTATAAATTAATGGGCTCTTCTCCAGAGGCGCAAATAATTATTAAAAATGGAAAAGCTATTGTGCATCCTATTGCTGGTACTTTTAAAAGAACGGGTGATGAAACAAAGGATGCTGCAATGACCCAAATTTTATTAGAGGACCCTAAAGAAAATGCTGAGCACGTAATGCTAGTAGATTTAGCTAGAAATGATTTGAGTCGTTTATGTACAGATGTAAAAGTGAAACAATATAGACAAGTACATTATTATAGTCACGTAATACACTTAGTGAGTGAAGTAGAAGGCATTGTAGCTAAGAATACTAATCCCTTGCAATTAGTGTCTACTACTTTTCCTGCGGGCACATTGAGTGGGGCGCCCAAATTTAAGGCAATGCAACTTATTGATGCAATAGAACCCACCAAGAGATCTTATTATGGGGGATGTATAGGTTTTATTGGTTTTGATGGTTCTTGTAATCAGGCCATAATGATTCGTAGTTTTTTAAGTAAGCAAAATACCCTCACTTATCAGGCAGGTGCTGGGGTGGTTGCTGCTAGTGTACCAGAAAATGAATTACAAGAAGTAAACAACAAATTGAATGCATTAAAAACGGCAATTGGATTAGCTGAAAAAATTCAAGCTTAATGTCAAATATAGATAAAATGAAAATATTGGTTTTTGATAATTACGATTCCTTTACCTATAATTTAGTTCAAATTATTAGGGAATTAGCGCCTATGGCATCTTTGGAAGTGCATAGAAATAATGAAATTCAATTAGAGCAAATAAATGCATTTGATAAAATTTTATTATCTCCAGGTCCTGGTTTGCCTTCTGAATCTGGATTGTTGTTGCCACTGATAAATGAGTATGCGGCCACTAAATCTATTTTTGGTGTGTGTTTAGGTCAGCAGGCCATTGCGGAAAATTTTTCTGGGCAATTACTCAATTTAAGTCAGGTATATCACGGAGTAGCTACGCAGGTGCATATTACTTCACCTTCTTCTTTATTTGAAGGTTTACCTACTACTTTTAATGTGGGTCGCTATCATAGCTGGGTGGTGGATGAAAAAAATTTCCCACCTGAATTAATTATTACTTCCAAAGATGATCAAGGGTATATTATGTCCTTAGAGCATACCACCTATGATGTGAAAGCTGTTCAGTTTCATCCTGAAAGTGTCTTAACACCTTTGGGCACAACCATTATTAAAAATTGGTTAAAATCTTAAGTATGAAAAAAATATTACAATATTTATTTGAGCACAAAACTTTGACAAGGGACCAAGCCAAAGAAGTACTTATTGATATTTCACAAGGAAAGTATAATGAACACGAAATTACTTCTTTTGTCACTGTTTATTTAATGCGTAGTATTACCATTGAGGAATTAATGGGTTTTAGAGAGGCATTACTTTCTTTAGCTATAAAAGTGAATCTAGGTGCGGAAGATGCCATTGATATTGTGGGAACCGGAGGAGATGGGAAAGATACATTCAACATTTCTACCTTGGCCTGTTTTATAGTGGCAGGAGCTTCTCAGAAAGTGGTGAAGCACGGTAATTATGGTGCCTCAAGTATTAGTGGGGCATCTAATGTAATGGAGCAACTAGGTTATGTATTTAAAAATGATGAGGCAGCATTAGCCAAAGAAGTTAAAGAAGCGGGTATTTGTTTTTTACACGCGCCTTTATTTCATCCAGCATTAAAAACAGTAGGACCTATACGACGAAATATAGGAGTAAGAACATTTTTTAATATGTTAGGCCCTATTGTGAATCCTGCACAACCTAAATATCAACTTATTGGAGTCTATAATTTAGAAATGGCAAGAATTTATAATTACTTATTGCAATCTACTGGCAAGGATTTTACTTTAATACATAGTTTAGATGGTTACGATGAAATTGCATTAACCACCGACACAAAAGTTATAAATAAAAAAGGCGAATTCATTATGACACCTTATCAATTAGGTAAGAAAAAAGTATTTAGTGAGGAATTGCACGGAGGCAAGACGGTAGAAGAGGCAGCAGCTATTTTTAAAAATATAATTCAAGGTAAGGGAACTTGGTCTCAAAATGCGGTAGTATTATCTAATGCAGCAATGGCTTTGTTTGTCACTGAAAAATATAAAACTTATGATCTAGCCTTTCAAGCTGCTGTTCATAGTTTAGAATCAGGGGCAGCTTATAAATGTTTAGAAAAATTAATTAGTTTACAAAAATAAAATGTATGAGTAGTAAAGTAATTAATTCTAATATATTAGCCACCATTGTGGAACACAAAGTAAAAGAAGTAGCAGAGCGAAAAAATCAAATCTCTATTGCTACTCTTAAAAAGATGCCTTTATTTTCAAAGTCAGCATATTCATTAAAAGAAAATTTATTAAAACCCAGTGCTACAGGTATCATTGCTGAATTTAAAAGAAAGTCTCCTTCAAAGGGAATGATAAATGAAAAAGCCTCTGTGCAAGAAGTGACGGCAGCTTACCACGCCTATGGTGCGGCGGGTATATCGGTGTTAACAGATACTCATTTTTTTGGAGGTAGTTTAGCTGATTTAACTATAGCTATTGAAAATCCCCTACCTGTATTAAGAAAAGAATTTATCATTGATGAATTTCAAATTTTTGAATCTAAGGCCTATGGAGCTTCAGTTATTTTATTAATAGCTGCTTGTTTGACAGCTACTCAAACTCAAATTTTAGCAGCTACAGCAAAGGAGTTAGGGATGGAAGTGTTGTTGGAATTGCACGATGAAACAGAGCTTGGTCATATTTGTGATGAAGTAGATATGGTTGGTATTAACAACAGAAGTTTAAAGTCTTTTGAAGTGGATATTCAACATTCCTTAACACTAAAAAATCAACTTCCTCAAGGAAAATTGAGTATTGCAGAAAGTGGCATTTATAGTGTGGAAACTTATCAATTATTGAAAGAAAAAGGGTTCAATGGTTTTCTGATGGGTGAATATTTTATGAAAAAAGAGAACCCTGCTTTGGAATTCGAACAATTTACAAAAGCCATAAAAACAACATAAATGCAATTTAAAGTTTGTGGTATAACGCATATTGATCAAGCAAAAGCTATTGCCGCTTTGGGTGTCAATTTTATTGGATTTATTTTTTATCCAAGTTCCAAAAGGTATGCTTTGGCACATCTAAGTGTTGAAGACATTGCAGCTTTTAGTGCCCCTAATGTAAAGAAAGTGGGTGTTTTTGTAAATGAATCTATTGAAAAAGTACTTCAAATTGCCCAAGATGCAAACCTTGATTACATTCAATTGCACGGAGAGGAAGATGTTGCTTATTGTGCTCGTATTCAAGAAAAATTTCCTGTTATAAAAGTTTTCAGAGTGGCAAACCTTCTACCAGACTTTGCTCATTTTGATACTGTGTCTACTTATTATTTATTTGACACCGACAGTGCTTTATATGGGGGTACTGGACAACACTTTAATTGGGAGCTTATCAAAAAAACAAATTTTAATAAACCTTTTTTCTTAAGCGGGGGTATTGGCATTAATGATGTACAAGGTATTCAAGTATTGCAAGCTACCACCGCAGGAAAAGATTTAGTCGCCTTAGATTTGAATAGTAAATTTGAAATACATCCAGGAAATAAAAATATTGAACTTATTAAAACTTTTATAAATGCCTTTATTTAATATCGATAAAAATTATCAAAATCCCACCGCAGAAGGATATTATGGTGAATTTGGAGGAGCGTATATACCAGAAATGTTATTTGGTAATGTAGAAACTTTGAAAACCCAATATTTGCAAATAATTCAAGAAAAAGGTTTTCAAGCTGAATTTCAACAATTACTACAAGACTATGTGGGAAGGCCCACCCCTCTTTTTTTAGCGGAGCGTTTAAGTAAAGAATATGGCGCTACTATTTATTTGAAAAGAGAAGACTTATGTCACACCGGTGCTCATAAAATTAACAATACCATTGGTCAAATTTTATTAGCACAAAGATTAGGTAAGAAAAAGATCATTGCGGAAACAGGTGCGGGCCAACACGGTGTTGCCACTGCTACCGTATGTGCCTTAAAGGGAATGGAGTGTGTTGTTTATATGGGTGAAAAAGATATTGAAAGACAAGCGCCCAATGTGGCTCGAATGAAAATGTTAGGTGCTACAGTGATACCTGCTACAAGTGGAAGTAAAACCTTAAAAGATGCTACTAATGAAGCCATACGAGCTTGGATCAATGAACCCAATGAAACGCATTATATTATTGGAAGTGTGGTAGGTCCTCATCCTTATCCCGATATGGTTGCTCGTTTTCAAAGTGTTATTAGTGAAGAAATTAAAAAACAATTAAAAGATAAAACAGGCAACGACTTGCCCACTCATATAGTAGCTTGTGTGGGAGGGGGTAGTAATGCAGCGGGCGCTTATTATCATTTTTTAAATGAACCTAGTGTACAAATTATAGCGGTGGAAGCCGCGGGGCACGGTGTGCATTCTGGTTTAAGTGCTGCCACTACACAATTAGGTACGCCAGGTATTTTACACGGCAGTAAAAGTATTGTGATGCAAACCAGTGATGGCCAAGTAGTAGAACCCCACAGTATTTCTGCAGGGTTAGATTATCCTGGCATTGGCCCCTTACACGCTTATTTATTTGAAAGTAAAAGAGCTCAATTTTTAAGTGCCACCGATGAAGAAGCATTGGCTTCCGCTTTTCATCTTTCAAAAATTGAAGGAATTATTCCAGCTTTAGAAACTGCCCACGCTTTTTCGGTATTACCTAAATTGAATTTAAAAACTACGGATGTAGTGGTAGTTTGTTTAAGTGGAAGAGGGGATAAAGATTTATCCACTTATATGCAATATCTATAAAGAGTAAAATAAAAATATGTCTAGGATCGCAACTGTATTTAAAGAAAAATCAAAACGCATTTTAAATGTGTATTGTACTGCAGGGTATCCCACTTTAGATAGTACGATGAAAGTAATGGAAAGCTTACAAAAAAATGGAGCTTCTATTATTGAATTGGGGATGCCTTATAGTGATCCCTTGGCTGATGGTGAGGTGATACAACAAAGTAGTATTAAGGCTTTAGAGAATGGAATGAATATATCTTTTTTATTTGAACAAATAAAAGATATGCGTAAGTCTATTTCAATTCCTGTGGTATTGATGGGCTATATGAATCCCATTTTACAATTTGGTTTTGAAGCTTTTTGTAAAAAAGCTAAAGAAGTAGGAGTGGATGGACTTATTTTGCCAGATCTTCCATTATTTGAATTTGAAAACACTTATGGAAAAATAATTGAAAGCTATCATCTAGATTTTATTTTTTTGGTTACGCCTGAAACGCCGGCGTCAAGAATTAAAAAATTAGACAGTTTAAGCACTGGTTTTTTATATGCCGTAAGTTCCTCCGCTACTACTGGTAAAGAAAAAGATTTTAATTTGGTAGCCGACTATTTGAAAAAATTACAAGCTATGGAATTAAAAAATCCCATTTTGGTAGGATTTGGTATCAAGGATAAAAATACTTTTGATACTGCTTCAGCATATACAGCTGGGGCTATTATTGGTTCTGCTTATATTAAAGTTTTGTCAAAAGGGGGAGATATAGAATCTCTCACTAGTTCATTTTTAAAATCAATTTTAGGTCATTAGTAAGTAAAATGAAAATAGTCATCATACAATATAATGCAGGGAATATTCAATCGGTGCTTTATGCTTTAGAAAGATTGGGTGTAGCTGCTGTGGTTACCGATGCGCACGAGGAAATTCAAACTGCAGATAAAGTAATTTTTCCTGGCGTAGGAGAAGCCAGTTCTGCTATGCAATATTTAAGACAAAGGAATTTGGATGAACTTATTATTCATTTACAACAGCCAGTATTGGGTATTTGTTTGGGTATGCAATTAATGTGTGCTTATTCTTCAGAAAATAATACAAAATGTTTAGGAATTTTTGAGGAAGAGGTAAAGCAATTTGAAACCCAAGACCCTTCATTTAAAATACCGCAAATAGGATGGAATACGATGCAATCATTGAAGGGCCCCTTATTTCATAAAATTGAAGAAAACAGTTTTGCTTATTTTGTTCACAGTTACTTTGCTGCTAAAGGTAAGCACACCATAGCTTCTACAAATTATATCAAAGAGTATAGCAGTGCTTTGCAAAAAAATAATTTTTATGGGGTGCAGTTTCATCCTGAAAAGTCGGCTAAAGTGGGGGAACAAATCATTCAAAATTTTTTATCTTTTTAAATTAACCCATTAAATGCAAATTATACCCGCTATAGATATTATTGAAGGCAAGTGTGTTCGTTTAACGCAAGGCGATTATTTACAAAAAAAGATATATAATGAAGATCCCTTGGAAGTGGCTAAAGCCTATGAAGGTGCCGGTTTGAAGCGTTTACATTTAGTGGATTTGGATGGCGCCAAAGCAGGACAGGTAGTTCATTGGAAGGTTTTAGAAAAAATTACACATCATACAAAACTTACCATAGATTTTGGGGGAGGCATCAAAACCACTTCCACTTTGGAGTCTGTTTTGAATGCGGGTGCCACTTATGCAACCATTGGAAGTATAGCCGTTAAAAATGAATTACTTTTCCAAGAGTGGATACATCAATTTGGAGCAGCAATATTTTTATTAGGGGCCGATGTTGTAAATGAAAAAATTGCAATTAGCGGTTGGTTAGAGAAGACTAATTTATCGGTATTTGATTTTATACAATCTTATATATCAAAAGGCATTCAACAAATTTTTTGTACCGATATTCAAAAAGATGGAAAAATGGAAGGACCTTCCCTTGCCCTCTACCAAAAAATTATCAAACAATTTCCCACTTTACAACTTATAGCTAGCGGAGGTGTTAGTTCATTAGAGGATTTGCAAGCATTAGAAAAAGTAGGCTGTAGTGCTGCAATTATAGGAAAAGCAATCTATGAAAATAAAATTACGCTTTCGGCATTAGCTCAATACAACTTAAAAAATGTTAACTAAAAGAATTATACCTTGTTTAGATATTAAAGACGGGCGCACTGTTAAGGGCGTGCACTTTGAGGGGTTAAAAGATGCAGGCGATCCGGTAGAACTTGCTGCTCTTTATGCACAGCAAGGTGCCGATGAATTAGTATTTTTAGATATCACAGCTACTATTGAAAAAAGAAAAACTTTAAGTGCATTGGTAAATAAAATTGCACATAAAATAAATATACCTTTTACAGTGGGAGGCGGTATTCAAACACTAGAAGATGTTCAGGTAATGCTACAAAATGGTGCCGACAAAATTTCAGTGAACACTGCTGCATTTCAACAGCCATCGATGATTGAAAATTTTGCTAAAAATTTTGGAAGTCAGTGCATTGTTTTAGCCATTGATACTAAATTGGAAGCAGATGGCAAATGGTATGTATATCTAAAAGGAGGGCGAGAAAAAACCTCTACATTAACCACTCAATGGGCGAAGCAAGCCGTTGAGTTGGGCGCGGGTGAAATTTTATTAACTTCAATGAATCACGATGGTACTAAACAAGGTTTTGCCCTTGATATTATAGAAACCTTATCATCAAGCTTACCTGTACCCATTATTGCCTCGGGGGGCGGTGGTACTGAAGCACATTTTTATGAAGTATTGACCAAAGCAAAAGCTGACGCCGCTCTTGCAGCAAGTATTTTTCATTATAAAGAAATAGCCATCCCTACTTTAAAAAATTATTTGAAACAAAAAGGAGTAGCTGTTAGAATATAAATGAAATCATTCAAAAAAAATTTATAACAAAATATTTATACCAAAAAAAATATCTATAACAAAATAATTATAACAAAATATTTATAAGATAGAATCAAGAAAAATTAAATCTAACTAATTATGCATATCAATTTTACAAAATACAAAGATGGATTAGTGCCTGCCATAGTGCAAGATGTAACCACAAAAGCTGTCTTAATGTTGGGCTTTATGAATCAGGCTGCAATAGAGGCAACTATTGAGAAGGGAAGAGTTACTTTTTTTAGTCGTTCTAAAAATCGATTATGGACCAAGGGGGAAGAAAGCGGTAATTATTTAATGTACAAGTCAATGTTGTCGGATTGTGATCAAGATACACTATTAATAATGGCGCAACCTACCGGCCCGGTTTGTCATACAGGATCTGATACTTGTTGGGGAGCGTCTAATCAACAAAGTGCATCCACTTTGCAGCATTTTGAATTCTTGGATAACTTAGAACAAATTATTGACAGTAGAAAAAAAGCCGACCCCAAACAATCCTATGTAGCTAGTTTATTTGCCAATGGAATTAATAAAATTGCTCAAAAACTTGGAGAAGAGGCTGTTGAATTAGTGATAGAGGCTAAAGATAATAACGAGCAATTATTTTTAGATGAATCGGCCGATTTACTGTTTCATTATTTAATACTTTTACAATCCAAAGGCTATCAACTTTCAGATGTGGTAAAGGTTTTGGAGCAAAGGCATCAGCCCTAAATATAAATTCATATATTTGATGCACCAACCCTATATTCAACTTTAAAATATTCATATGAACAAAGTATTAACAAAATTATTTACAAAATTATTTTTTCTATCATTACTACTGTTCTGCGGCTTTTCTTTAAATGCGCAGTCATTGCAACTAAGTGGTACTTTGAAAAATATACCCGATCAAACAGTAGTAACTCTTTTAGATGGAATGGCTAATAAAGAAGTAGCTACAGCCACTGTAGCGGGTAATAAATTTCAATTAAAAGCCACACTTGCTTCTACTGGTATTTATGTTGTTTCTTTTAAAGGGCTTAAAACTCAAATTCCCCTATTTATTGGTAATGATGTGCTTAGTATGGAAGGAGATGTGAATGCCCCAAAAGAAATTGTATACCAAGGTTCTGCAAGCCAAGATCTTTATCAATCTTATATGAAGAAATTAGATCCTTTGATGACATCTTATTTTAGTGGTTTAAATGCTATGCAAGCAGAAAAAGAGGCTGCTAAAAAAGATTCTATGAGTAAGCAGTCCGAACTAGCGTCTAATGCCATAATTGCTGAATATGTGAAAATTAGTAAAGCCAATAATCAGTCACCTGTAACTACTTTTTTCTTGTTCCAAATGGCAAATATTTTTCCTGCTGTAAAAGAAAACTTAAATAATTATTATACAGCATTAGACGGAGCTGCAAAAAAAGGAGCTTTTGCTGAAGTCATTGAAAAAACTTTACAAACTGCTGGACTTGGAAAAATAGGAACTGTACTACCCGACTTTACTCAAAATGATGTCAATGGAAAGCCTTTGAAATTATCTTCCCTAAGAGGCAAATATATTTTAGTTGATTTTTGGGCTAGTTGGTGTGGTCCTTGTCGTGCAGAAAATCCAAATGTGGTAAAAACTTATAACACTTTTAAAAATAAAAATTTTACAGTGTTGGGGGTATCCTTAGATCAAGACAAGGCTAAATGGTTAGAAGCCATAAAAAAAGATGGCTTAGCTTGGTCCCACGTGAGTGATTTAAAATATTGGAATAACGAAGTAGCAGTTCAATTTGGCATTCAAAGTATTCCTGCTAATTTTCTCATTGATCCCAATGGTGTTGTTATTGGAAGAGATTTAAGAGGAGAAGATTTAGTAAAAGCATTGGCTGCAGTTATTAAATAAAAAGATCCCAAACCTCTTTTCTATAATGCATATTTTTTTGCAAGCCAGCTATGGGCTATGGGCTGCAGCCATTCTTTTTCCATAGCTGCTTTATTACTTACTAAATTATTAAAGTAAAGTGTGTCTTTTTTTAAAATACCATTTTCCAAAGCATATCCTACTTGAGTTAGTGGTATTGTTTGAACTTTATCTTTTATCCAAAAAGCCAAAAGTTCTCTATTAAACATTTGCACCTTATGCATTTCTTCTATTTGTTTAATGATATGTACTGAACTATCGGTGCTGCAGCCGCCTACAACCGTAATAGTTTCATCTGCCATAATCACAATAAACTGTCCATATACAATAGTTGCAAATCCCTTTACCGGTTTGCCGTGGCTTGTCCAATTTTGGGTGAAAGATTCAAGTAGCTGTTCTACTTGAAAAAGTTCGGGCATTGTAAAAGTTCTATTACTTTGATAAATCCAGGTTTTGGATAAGGGGTGAAAATTTTCAGGCAATATTGTTTTTAAATCTACAGTCATTTTTAAAATTAGTTTTAGGATATTGCCTTTGCAATTATTTCGGCAATATCAAGTACTTCTGTTTTTACTTCTTCGCTTCTATTTTTTATACCATCAGTTAACATCGTATTACAAAAAGGGCAGGCGCTTGCAACAAACGCAGCATCAGTAGCAATGGCTTCTTCGGCTCTTTCCATATTCACTCTTTTATCTCCTTTTTCTTCTTCTTTAAACATTTGAGCACCGCCAGCACCACAACATAAACCTTTCGACTTACATCTTTTCATTTCTCTTAATTCTAGATCAAGACTTTCCAACACTTTTCTAGGTGCTTCATAAATTTCATTGGCCCTTCCCAAATAGCAACTGTCGTGATAAGTAATAGATTTTCCTTTCCATTCATTGCTATCACTAATTTTGATTTTGCCTTGTTCTATTAATTCTTGTAAAAATTGAGTATGATGAATGACTTCATACTGACCGCCTAATACCGGGTATTCATTTTTTAAAATATTAAAACAATGAGGACAGGTGGTTACAATTTTTTTAATAGCATAGCTGTTTAAAATTTGTATATTTTGATAGGCCATCATTTGAAACATAAATTCATTACCTGCTCTTCTTGCAGGATCGCCCGTACAAGCTTCTTCTTTACCTAATATGGCAAATGAAACACCCGCTTTTTCTAAAATGGTGGCAAAAGCTTTTGTAATCTTTTGGGCTCGAGCATCAAAACTTCCAGCACAACCTACCCAAAATAAAACTTCTGGGGTTTGTCCACTTGCCATCATTTCTGCCATTGTACTAACTTTCATATATAGAGTTTTAGGCTTGATGTGTCCAGGCATCTCTTTGGTCTGGAGCAAATTTCCAAGGTGCAAAATTATTTTCAATATTACTAAACATACTATTCCACTCTTGAGGGGCATTACTTTCTTCCATTATTAAAGACCTTCGTAATTCCAAAATAATATCTAAAGGTGAAATACTTACAGGGCATTCTTCCACACAGGCATTGCAAGTAGTGCAAGCTCTTAATTCTTCAACAGTAATATAATTATGTAATAAAGTTTTATTGTCAGGGACAAATTGGGAATTCGCCTCTATATTTTTACCTACTTCTTCCAATCTATCTCGAGTAGCCATCATAATTTTACGAGGGCTTAATAGTTTTCCAGTAAGATGGGCGGGGCAAGCTGCAGAACATCTACCACACTCGGTACAGCTATAAGCGTCTAATAAATTTTTAGAATTCAAATCCATTACATCTTTAGCACCAAAATTAGAAGGAGCAGCAGCATTGGTAGGTGCCAGCTCTGGTTGCATTGCGTACAATACTTCTTTTTGAACTTCTGGCATATTATGCATACTGCCTTTAGGTGTAAGTGGAGCGTAATAAGAATTGGGAAAAGCTAAAATAATATGTAGATGTTTGGAATAAGGTAAATAATTCATAAATACATAGATACCCAGTATATGTAACCACCAAGCACTTTGTTCAATAAAAAGTAAAGTGTTGTTGGAAAGCCCACTTAAAAAAGGTTGTAGGTAAGATGAAATAATAAAATGAGTCTTAGTATCGGCAGCGTTCATTAGTAAAAACAAACTCATTAAAATAATCTCAGCAATTAAAATATAATTGGCATCCGTACGAGGCCATCCCTCCAAGTCTTTACTTATAAACCTTTTTAATTTTAATAAATTTCTTCTTGTTAAAAAAAAGACACAAGCCATAATTACTAAAGCGGCTAATAACTCAAATATCGTAATGATGAAATTGTATAAAAAAGGGAAACCCCATTTTTCAAAATAGGTTTCAAAAATACGATGGGTACCCAATATACCATCTATCATTATTTCAAGAAGCTCAATATTAATAATAATAAAGCCTAGGTAAACTATTAAATGTAAAAAAGCCACTATTGGTTTTTTAAACATTTTCTTTTGTCCCAAGGCCAATAAAAAAACATTTTTCCATCTTTTGGCTTTTTGGTCGTTGGGTAAGTTGTTTTTACCAATGAAAATATTTCTTCTAATTCTAAGTAATTGCTTTGTAAATAGAAAAATGGCTGAAGCGCTAATAATGATAAAGAGTATTTGAGCTATCATAGCCATAGGGTAATTGAAGGAACAAAACTACTACAAATTTAGCCCATTTTTGAAAGCTAAAAATCTAAAATCCTTACTAAATTGGATAACTAGTAATTATTGCTTAAAATTGCTTTTTAAATAGTCTGTTATGGCGCTGACCGTAGAACAAAAAGTAGAGAAGTGGTTAACTGGCAATTACGACCAGGAGACAAAAAATGCAATTCTTTCCTTGCAATCAAAGTCGGGAGATGAATTGGCAGATTGTTTTTATAAAAATTTAGAATTTGGAACGGGTGGATTAAGAGGCATTATGGGTGTAGGAACCAATAGAATTAATAAATATACTATTGGTATGGCTACCCAGGGTTTTGCCAATTATTTAAAAAAATCTTACCCTAATGAACTCATTGCAGTAGTAGTGGGTCACGACAGCAGAAATAATTCAAGATTTTTTGCTCAAACCACCGCAGAGGTATTTGCGGCCAATGGTATTAAAGTATATTTATTTGAAGCGCTTCGTCCTACCCCTGAATTGAGTTTTGCTATAAGAACTTTACAGGCGAAAGCGGGAGTAGTTTGTACGGCATCGCATAATCCCAAAGAATATAACGGATACAAAGCTTATTGGAATGATGGAGGACAATTAGTGCCACCGCACGATAAAAATGTAATTACAGAAGTAGAAGCTATTCAATCTATTGATGATGTCAAGTGGGAAGGGGGAGCTGCACTTATTGAACTTATTGGATCTGATATGGATGAGGCCTATATAAAAATGGTAAAATCCTTAAGTATTTATCCAGAAGTGATTGCCCAACAACATCATTTAAAAATTGTATATACGCCCATTCACGGTACTGGTATTACAATGGTACCAAAAGTTTTAGCTGCTTACGGATTTACTCAAGTGCACATTGTGGAAGAGCAATCTATACCCGATGGTAATTTCCCCACAGTAAATTATCCCAACCCTGAAGAAAGTGAAACGATGAGTATAGGTTTGGCTAAGGCTAAAGAAATAGATGCTGATATAGTTTTAGGAACTGATCCAGATGCTGATAGAGTAGGAGTAGGTGTAAAAAATCATAAAGGAGAATGGGTGTTAATGAATGGAAATCAGACTGCGGTGCTAGCATTTGCGTATATGATGGAAGCGCGCAAAGCCAAAGGGCTCGCAAAACCAAACGATATGGTCATTACTACCATAGTTACCACTGAAATGATTAATGAAGTAGCGCGTCAAAATAATGTGAACTGTTACAATGTATTAACTGGCTTTAAATGGGTGGCAGAATTAGTGAAAGAAAAAGAAGGGAAAGAAAATTATATCATTGGTGGAGAGGAAAGTTTTGGATTAATGATTGGCGATCAAATTAGAGACAAAGATGCAGTAAGTGCGGTGGCTATATTGTGTGAAATGGCTGCTTATGAAAAATCAAAAGGAAGAACATTATTTGATAAGCTTATTGAACTTTATGTGAGATATGGTTTTTATTATGAAAACTTAATTAGTATTACCAAAAAAGGAATGAATGGACAAGCAGAAATTGCAAAAATGATGGAAGGGTATAGGCAGTCGCCTCCCACACACATTGATGGAGAAGCAGTTGCTACCTTATTGGATTATGAGTTGGGCGTAGGAAAGAATTTAATGACAGGCGACACTTGGAAAATACAATTACCCAAAAGCAATGTTTTACAATTTATAACAGAAAGTGGAACAAAAATTTCAGCAAGACCTAGTGGTACTGAGCCTAAAATAAAATTTTATTTTAGTGTTCATACAGCCCTACAAGACAAAGCAGGTTTTGATACCACTTACCAATGGCTGCAAGATAAAATCAACACTATTATTTCATCAATGCAATTAAAATAATTAATAGCATGAGAAAATGGGAAGATTTAACGGATTCTTATTTGCACAAAGGACTTCGAAAAAATTTAGTGAATATCTTAAAAGAAAAAGGTATTACGGATGAAAAAGTATTAGATGCTATTCATTCCATACCCAGACATTATTTTTTAGATTCTGCCTTTGATAAAATTGCGTATGAAGATCGTGCCTTTCCCATTGCCTCAGATCAAACCATTTCACAGCCTTATACGGTAGCTTACCAAACACAATTACTCCAAGTTAAAAAAGGTGAAAAAGTGCTAGAAATTGGTACAGGAAGTATGTATCAAACAACCATACTCGCTGCCTTGGGGGCGCAAGTATATAGTATTGAAAGACAAAAGCAATTATTTGAACAAACTCCTTCTTATGTTTTTAAAGAGCAGTATCCAAGTATCCAATTTTTCTTTGGAGATGGATTTGAAGGACTTCCTTTATTAGCCCCTTTTGATAAAATCCTAATAACTGCTGCTGCTCCTAAAATACCAGAAAAGTTATGGGCGCAATTAAAACCCTTGGGTAAAATGATTATTCCTTTAGATGAATCAGATGGATCTCAGAGAATGTTGCGACTTACCAAAAAGAAAGACGGCTCCATTAAACAAGAGAAGTTTGATACTTTCTCTTTTGTGCCTATGCTAGAAGGCAAAACGCTTAAATAAATGGCTTATTGTGGAGGCATTTGATCCATCGCTCCACCATCTTCTGATTTGTTATTTTTACGCTTTAATAAGTTTACATCAAATTTTCCGAAACGATAAGAAAAGTTGAGTCTGAAAAATTGTTGATCTCTTATTCTAGTTACATTCTGAATGAAGTATTGACTTTCTGAATAGGTTTTATTCACTCTAGTTTTAAACACATCACTTACACTAAATGATAAACTTGCTGTTTTTCCTGCTTTCAGAGTCCAATCTTTTTTAATAGCTAGATCAAAATCATAATAAGGCAAATTATAACCTTGTGCTGTTGATTGAGGTCCGCCAAAACCACCGCCACCAAAACCACCACCACCAAAACCACCGCCACCTCTGCCACCAGTACCTGGAGGTAGAATGGTTTTTGCTTGGTATTGACCACTGAATTGTATGGAATAGCCTTGAGGTAATTTAAAAGTATTATTCATTTTACTAAACCAGCTAGTCAAATTGTTATTTACATCTTGACCAGGGATGGTAGCTTGAATAGAGGAGTTAAATAAATTAAAACTTAGGTTGAGGTCCCACCATTTTGCAATGCTTGTTTTGTTGCTTAATTCAAGTCCATAAGTAATGGCAGTATTGGCATTGATATATGAACTATAAAATGCAGAGTCATTGCTAATGGGGTTAATGGCTTTGTATATATAATTAGTAATTAATTGAGTGCTATACTTATAATAAGCATTGGCTAAAAAATTAGCACCTTTTTTATAGGCATTGTTATAACCTAATTCAAAAGAGTGAGTAAACTGAGGATTCAAGTTGGGATTACCCACTGAAATATTTAAGGGGTCGGTATAATCGGGAAAAGGTTGTAATTGAAAGAAATTAGGGGCATTGATTCTTTTGGAGTAATTCAATTGAATATCTTGTTTGTCATTTATTTTATAAGTTACAAAAGCACTAGGGAATAAAGAAATAGGAAAGGATTTTTTAAAATGTAAAGAATCCAAACCTTGGTGATTTTGAACATCTACGGTATAAGATCTGTTTTCAGCTCTTAAGCCTATTTGGTAACTCAATTTATTGGTCTTACCATTCAAATTGACATAGCCAGCTAAAATATTTTCACCGTAATTGTATTTTGTACTTACACTACTTAAATAAATATTATTTCTGAATTGGTCTCTGCTATTAAACTCGTCTCTAGTATTATAACGAATACCTGTTTCAAATTTTAACCCATTTTTAAACTCACGAGCATAATCAATATTAGTGGTGTAATTTTTATTATTACCCGCACCTTCGCTTCTTTGATTCAAATAACTTGAATTAATGGTAGACGCATTATTGTTATTGGATTGATTGTAATTAAAATCGGCTGTTAATTCGTGTCCGGGTTCTGCAAATAAATGCTTGAAAGCTAATTGTGCCCCTTTGTTTAAGAAATCAAAATTGGAATTATTCGCAAGGCTTATGGGAAGCTTGCCGTTTAAAGAATCTATGGTTTGTGTACCTGAATTTACCGATCCGCCGTGGGCAATATTTGTATATAAAGAAAATGAGTTTCTGTTATCTGGTAAATAATCAACACCTGCCCTATAAAAATCAAAAGAACCATTGCTGGTGTTATCGCTATTGGTATTCACAAAACTTGGGCGTGTGCCTAAAATTTGTCTTTCATTTTTAGAGCTGTTGATGGACTTTCTACCATTCATATTGGCACTTAAAGAGAAGTTTAATTTATTATCTCTTAAGTTCAAATCTCCACCTCCATTAAATTTACCACGCATATCTAAGCCTGTTCTGATACCGCCATTATATCCATTCTTTTTATTTTTTTTCAAAACAATATTTAAAATACCTGCATTACCTCCAGAAGCATCATATTTAGCTGAAGGGTTAGTTATAATTTCTACTTTATCAATAATGTCTGCCGGAATTTGATCCATTGTTAAAGTAGTAGGACGGTTGTCAATTAATAAAGTGGGCGTTGCATTTCTCAATGTAACATTACCGTCTATATCAACATTTAAATTGGGAATACTTTTCATTACTTCCACGGCGGTTTGTCCTGTACTTACAATATTTTTATCGACATTAAATATTTTTCTATCAATACCCATTTCAAATTGTGGCCTAGCAGTAGAGTTAACAGTTACGCTTTGTAAATCGGTGGGTGATTCTTCTAATTTAATATTGCCTAAATCTTTATCTACTAAAGCCATCATTTCTTGCATACTTTGTCCACCACCCATTTTAATGCCAAAATTTAATTGCTTTTCTAATTTTTTATATCCAATACAAGAAATACTTAGTTTGAAGTTGCCCATCAATGGTAAGTTTTCAAAACTAAAATCACCATTAGCGGAGGTTAACATAGTTCCTAAAATAACTTCTGAAGTTTTTTTGGTTGCAGGGTCGAATTTGGTCCCTTTTATTTGTAGGGTAACACCGTCAATACCCTTTTTATTAGCATCTACAATTTTTCCATAAAAATGCCCTTGATTCATATTAGCGCCTCCCGTTCTCGCTGCCACTGTGGGGGGTATTTGAGCTAACAAGCTTGTTTGAATCATCAAAAAAGAAATAAGTATATAAATATTTTTCATACTAATTGGATGCTTTTTAAAACCAGGGGTTTATTGAATTTGCAAATATCTAACATAATCTCTAAGAATGGCACTTAGATTGTATAAACGGCAATTTATACTGCTTGAATTAAGTAATAAATAAGTATACCCCAGCAAAAACCAAGGCAAAAACACGCTATTCTTATTTTTTTTGTAGCTCTTAGAAGGTATTGTTCAATTGAAAGTGAGCTTTTTGACTGAATATTAAACAATAGTTGTTCTTTTATAAGCGGAGTTAATTGAGTGGTGATTTGGGGAAATAGCTGCTTTATTTCTTCTATAAATACTTCTTTTAATTGGCTAATGGTTTTATCGCCAATGAACATAGAAATAACAGGCATTTTTTGTACCAATCTTTCTTTAAAAAATACATCTAATTGAGCGTCTATAAATGGAGTTAAGGTTTCGAAACTTTTTTCGTTCAATGCTTGGGGTAAAATGGTTTCTAAAGGAAAATCTTGTAGTATTCTAACTAATGGACTTTGTGGTGGACGACCTTTATTATTACTAAGTGTATTGGGATAAAATAAAAGTTTGATAAAGCTAAAACTTAATAGCCAGCCAAAAATACCCACTGCTAATGCACATAAAAATAGTTGCATAAAAACTGCTTTACATAAAAAAACCTATCTACACACCGAATAATCGATAAAGATAGGTTTTGGGGAGAACGATGGGTTTCGAACCCACGACCTACAGATCCACAAACTGTCGCTCTAACCTACTGAGCTACGCTCTCCATTTAGGGGTTGCAAAAATACGCAAATAAGGGAATCTAATAAAGAAGTTTTAGCTGTTTTTATAAATTTGTCACAAAAATGATGGCTTTATTTCAATTATAGTCCTATGATGGGCAATTTATGCTATTTTTGAAATTCTTCATGCACGAGATTATGACATATGTAAAACAAAATAAGTGGAAATTTTTTACCACTTTAGTTCTAATTGGAAGCTTATTTTTCGCCTTTAACACCTTTCATTCAGCCACTAATGAATCTATTGAAATTAGGCATAGAAAATTATTATCTACCATTGGTAGATTAGTGGAAAGTGAACATTATAGCCCAAGAGTTATTGATGATAAATTTTCAAAAGAGGTTTTTGATGCTTATTTGAAAACTTTAGATCCCGAAAAAAATATCTTATTACAATCTGATATTGATTCTTTAAAAATTTTTGAAACAAGAATTGATGATGAAATTCACGGTGCTGATATTCAATTCGAACCTGCCGCCAATGCTATTTATGAAAGAAGAGCCAAAGAAGTAAAAAATATTTTTGAAGGCGTTATTGAAAAAGCTTTTGATTTTACTACTGATGATTCTTTAGTAGTGGATGTAGATAAACTCAATTATGCTAATAATGCTACTGAAAGAGTTCATAGATGGCATCAAGCTATTAAGTATAAGGTACTAGAAAAATATGTGAGTTTAATAGAAGATAGAGAGAAGCATTCAAAATTAAAAATAGATAGTAGTAAATCAAAAGATACTATCAAAGATAATTTTGTAGTAAAATCAGATACTGAATTAGAAGCTGATGCACGCGCTGCTATTAAAAAAACATATTTAAAAAGATTTAGTCAATTAGAAAAAACTTTTGATAAAGAAAAAAGATTTGAATCTTTTTTAAATACCATTACTGGTTTAATGGATCCGCATACCGATTATTTTGCCCCTGTTGAAAAAAGATCATTCACAGAGCAAATGAGCGGTACTTTTTATGGTATTGGAGCTCAATTAACTCAGGATGATAACGGAGTGAAAATTGCAAGTATTCAACCTGGCGGAGCCGCTTGGAAGTCTGGGTTATTAGTAGTAAATGATGTAATTATAAAAATTGCCCAAGGAGCAGAAGAGCCTGTAGATGTGACTGGGTATGAGACTACAGAGGCAGTAAAATTAATTAGAGGAGATTTGGGTACTGAAGTAAGATTAACTGTTAGAAAGCCAGATGGAACTACTAAAGTGGTTTCATTGATAAGAGAAAAAATTGTGTTAGATGAAGGTTTTGCTAGAAGTGCCATCATTCAAAGTGGCAATGACAAAATTGGCTATATTCTACTGCCCGATTTTTATGCCGATTTTGAAAGAGAAGATGGTGCCAGATGTTCTAAAGACATTGCTAAAGAAGTTGAAAAACTGAAAGCTGAAAAAGTAAAAGGTATTATTATTGATATTAGGTATAATGGGGGTGGATCTTTGTATGAAGTAGTACAAATGGCAGGTTTATTTATTGACAAAGGGCCCATTGTACAAATAAGAAGTAAAGAAGGAAAGTCTCAAATACTATATGATGAATCTCCTGGTATTTTGTATAACGGCCCCTTAGTAGTAATGGTGAATGAATTTAGCGCTTCTGCAAGTGAAATTTTTGCTGCAGCCATTCAAGATTATAAAAGAGGCTTAATCGTTGGTAGTACTTCTACTTATGGAAAAGGAACTGTTCAAAGAAATGTAGCTTTCGGAAAACCTCTTGATGCTATGGGGATTCAAACTGAATACGGTGCTGTAAAGCTTACTTTTCAAAAATTTTATAGGGTTACAGGAAGTTCTACTCAAAGAAAAGGGGTGGTCCCAGATATTGTATTTCCTGATGAATATGAGTTTTTGAAATACCGTGAAAAAGATAATCCCTCCGCTTTGCCTTGGGATGAAATGGAAAAAGCTAAATTCACTCCTTGGAGTAATACTAATGAATTAGCCACTATTGCTAATAAAGCCAATACTAAAATTAAAAATGATACTACTACTATTCGATTCAAGAAAAATTTACAATGGGTTTCTGCACAAGTAGATAAACCAGTTTCTTTGGAGTTGAATAAATATAGATTGTATAAAAAAGAACTTCAAAATGTAATTCAACAAAATGAGAGCATTATGAAGTTAAAAACACCTATGACGGTAACTGCGTTAAAAGCAGATTATGATAAATTTTATAATAATCCAGATAAAACAAAACAAGATAGGTATCAAGCTTGGTTAAAAGTGGTTGCCAAGGATGTTCAAATAAATGAGTCTAGTAAATTATTAACAGAGTTTACAAAAACTAATTTAATAGCTAAAAAAGCATAGTGTCCAATGAAATCTATTAGTACAGCAAGTGTTAAAACTTGGCATGTCATTTATACAAAGTCGAAATGGGAGTTGAAGGTAGACAGCTTATTAACAAAAAATGGTTTTGAAAGCTGGTGCCCTGTTCAAAAAAGAGAAAGGCAATGGTCAGATAGAAAAAAAATTATTGAAGAGCCATTGTTTAGGTCTTATGTTTTTATAAAAGCAAGTAAAGAAGATTATATCAAAATTTTATCTACCAATGGAGTAGTAAATTTTTTATACTTTCTAAAAAAGCCAGCTATTATTAGAGATGTTGAAATTGAAGCTATTCGTAAATATCTAGGTCAATCTAATACTACTATACAAGTAGTGGATATGGCAAATCTTCCGCCTCAAACCAAGGTTGAAATTAATCAAGGTTTATTTATGGGACAGAAAGGGGAAGTGGTAAAAGCGAGTAAAAAATCGGTTTATGTTAAATTAGAGAGTATCAATATGATGATGATAGTGGAATTCAAAGCATCTGAGGTTTCGCTTAGATAATTCTTGGAGGTAATTTTCGGAGATGATTTTTCTCAAAAACTTTTACAATAATTTCCAATCAATAATTTGATTACTCCATTGCTCCCTGTAGGGGGTGCTTACTTTAATATAATTGTCGGTATAGCCTTCTAGAAGTAAATTATTCTCATTTTCTTTACTCGCTTTGGGAGATTCAAATAAAACTTTTCTAGTACTTCCTATTTGTGTTTGTGTAAAGTATTGTAATTTTTGGTAAGATAAATTTCTGAGTATTTTATTTCTTTCGTGTCGTTTTGCTAGCGGCACAATGGGTTTAATAGTGAGGGCTTTAGTGGCTGCTCTTTCAGAATAAGTGAACACGTGTAAATAAGCAATATCCAAAGCGTGTATGAATTCGAAACTTTCTTTAAAATAATTATCAGTTTCACCTGGAGAGCCTACAATAACATCAACGCCAATACAAGCGTGGGGCATTATTTTTTTTATATAATTGACTCTATCTTGATATAAATCACGGGTATATCTTCTTTGCATTAATTTCAAAACTGCATCGGATCCGCTTTGTAAGGGTATATGAAAATGAGGCATAATGCGTTTGCTGCTAGCCACCCAGTCAATAATTTCTTCGGTTAATAAATTAGGTTCAATAGAGGAGATGCGATACCTAGGAATGGAAGTATCTTTTTCTAGGGCTTTTAGTAAATCAAAGAAATTTTCATTATGTTTTTTCCCACTAGCTTCACTTTTACCAAAATCTCCCAAATTAATACCAGTTAACACAATTTCTTTTACACCCTTGCTTTCTAATTGATTGGCTTGCGCAACCACTTTTTCAATACTATCACTTCTGCTTTTACCTCTAGCCATTGGAATGGTACAAAAAGAGCAATTATAATCACATCCATCTTGTACTTTTAAAAAAGTGCGCGTTCTATCATTTACAGAATAAGAGCTTTTAAAGCTGGTCACTTCTTCTATATCGCAACTGCAAATTTTGGTGGCATCACCCTTGGTGAGGTTATGTAAATGAGATAGTAAATTAAATTTTTCGGAGGCGCCTAAAACTAAGTCTACTCCTGGAATAGCTGCAATTTCTTGGGGTTTTAATTGTGCATAACAGCCTGTGATAACCACAAAACTCTCAGGAGCTAATCTTTGAACTCTTCTTACCAATTGACGGCACTCTTTGTCGGCATTCTCAGTAACAGAACAAGTATTAATTACATATATATCGGCCTTTTGCGTAAAAGCTTTTTTCTCAAAGCCTTCTTGTTCTAATTGTCTAGAAAGGGTGGAAGTCTCTGAAAAATTAAGTTTACAGCCCAAGGTGTGAAAGGCAACCGATTGGTTCTTGTTCATAAGGGCTCAAAGATAAAAAACCTATAGTGAACCTTAAAATCTTAAAATATACTTAAAGCGGCCACTTATGAAGCATTAATTTCCCATTTTCGTTAGTTTCAGTTAAGTTTGCAACTAATAAAATGCTAAAAATGGACTTTAAAAAAATTAATAATTGGACAGGCTGGGGAGTTACTTTAATAGCTTGTGCTGTGTATGTAATGACAATTGAGGCAACTGGTAGTTTTTGGGATTGCGGTGAGTTTATTAGTAGTGCCTATAAATTACAAATTCCGCATCCTCCAGGAGCACCAATGTTTGTATTGTTGGGACGATTATTTATTATTCTTTTTGGAGACAATCCATTAACTGCTGCCAAGGCAGTAAACACTATGAGTGCACTGGCAAGTGGTTTTACCATTTTATTTTTATTTTGGACAATTACACACTTTGCCAAAAGAATAGTGGAAGCTAGCACAGCTGCTGCATTAACCTCCACTCAAATTATTTTAATTATGGGTGCGGGTATTGTGGGAGCTTTGGGATATACTTTTTGCGATACTGCCTGGTATAGTGCCGTAGAAGGTGAAGTGTATGCATTAAGTTCTTTTTTTACTGCTTTAGTTTTTTGGGCCATCTTAAAATGGGAACACAAGGCCGACCAACCAGGTGCAGACAAATGGATTATTTTTATTTTTTATATAATGGGGGTATCTATTGGGGTTCATTTATTGAATCTTTTAACCATACCCGCAATAGTGATGGTTTATTATTTCAGAAATTATAAACCCAGTTTTCAGGGAAGCTTTATTGCTTTTATAATAGGTGTTATAATTACAGGTTTTATACAAGTTTTTTTAATTCAATACACGATCAAATGGGCGGGCGCTTTAGATATAAGTTTTGTAAACTCTTTGGGTTTACCATTCTTTAGTGGATTTATGTTCTTTTTTGTAATAGTGGCTATTATATTGGCTTTCGGAATTAGATATGCTAATAAAAAAGGTCTTTACTTTTTAAAATTAGGAATATGGTGCACTATCTTTTTCTTATTAGGCTATACTAGTTATCTCACTACTATGATTCGTTCCAATGCGGATCCCTCTGTAGATATGTACAATGTTGATAATCCTGTTACATTAATGGGTTATTTAGGAAGAGAGCAATATGGAGATTGGCCCATTTTATATGGACCAGACTATGTTGATAGAGTGGAAAATGTAGAAAATGGTGATCAATATGTAAAAGCAAAAAACACCTATGAAGTGGCAGGTAAAATTTATAAAAGAGATTGGTCTTCTGCACCTTCAGCTCATTTATTTCCAAGAATGTGGGATTCAGATAACGACAGAGGTCAGATGGAGAGCTTTAAAGCATTTGCTGGAGTGGAAGACGGAACGCCTCCCACTTTAAGAGACAATATCAAATACTTTACCAACTACCAATTTGGATTTATGTATTTGCGTTATTTTTTATGGAATTTTGCAGGTAAGCAAAACGATTTACAAGGTTTTGGAAATGTTAGAGATGGTAATTTTAGCACAGGTATCAGCTTTATAGATAATTTCATTTTTGGAGATCAAACTAAATTACCCGATACCATTAAAAATCAAAACAAAGCACATAATACTTTATTTATGTTGCCTTTGATTTTAGGTATTATCGGATTTATTTTCCAATACCAGAAAAATAAAAAAGATTTTCTTGTTACAGGACTGCTTTTCTTTTTTACGGGTATTGCCATTGTTATTTATTTAAATCAACAAAGTTTACAGCCTCGTGAACGAGATTATGCCTATGTGGGGTCTTTTTATGCTTTTGCTATTTGGATAGGATTAGGGGTGTTGCAAGTTGCTTTATGGTTTGAAAAATTCTTATCTAAACAAATAGCTGTTATTGCATCCATTGTTATTTGTGTATTGGCAGTGCCTACACTAATGGCTCAGCAAGAATGGGATGACCACGACAGAAGTCAAAAAACTTTACCTCGCGATCTTGCTCGTAACTATTTAGAAAGTTGTCCTCCGAATGCCATTTTATTCTCTTTTGGCGATAACGATACTTATCCCTTATGGTATGCACAAGAAGTGGAAGGAATTAGGCCCGATGTAAGAGTAGTGGTGAATAGTTTATTAGGTTCTGATTGGTATATGAAAGAGTTGAGGTATAAAATAAATAAAAGCGAAAAATTTGATCTTATATTCACAGAGGATCAGGTGTCCGGTAGAAAATTAGATGTTGCTTATTACAATGCAGCCCCTGGCTTTGGAGAAACTAGTTACCACGATTTAGATTCCGTATTTAGAAATGTAATTGCCGATCCTTCAGGAAAATTTCAAGCTTCTACAGCAGAGGGTCCTGTGAATATTTTTCCTACACATAAGTTTAAAGTACCTGTGAATAAGGCCAATGCACTAGCATCTGGCATTGCCAAACCTACAGACAATATTGTTGATGAATTACTCATTGACTTTAATCCCAACAGACAGTATATGTTAAAAAATGAGATGGCTATTTATGCTATTATTGCTACCTCTCAATTTAAAAGACCTGTTTGTTTCACTTCTACTCAGGAGTTAAAAGAAATGGGCTTAGATAAATATGTAAGACAAACAGGTATGTCTTATTTATTAGTACCTACGGTGGGTCAAAATATAGATGCCGATATTTCTTATAAAAACATAATGACCAAATTTACTTATGGTAATGCTAAGAATCCAAATGTTTATTATGATGAGGAAAATCGCAGACATTTAAACTCTATTCGTTTAACAGTCGCACAAGTAGCTCAAGCATTAGTAAGTGAAGGAAAATTAGATAGCGCGAGACAATTGCTTAGAAAATTGGATAGTGAAACCAATGAAAAAAGTTTTCCTTATGGTATGACTTCAAATAGAGGAAATCAACACAATTATTTCTCCTATTTATTTTTACAATCTTGTTATGCAGCGGGAGAAATGAATCTTGCTAAAAAGGTTTCAAGCTCTGTGCTTAAAGACTTAGGACAAGAAATTGCTTATTATAAGTCATTGGGAGAGCCTATGTCAGAAGATCAGTTTTTACAAAATCTTGAAAATGCTTATCAAAGTAAACCTAATAGTTTAACAAATAAGCAAATAGTGTTTGAAGCACCAAACTTCTTTAAATATGTTAAGTTCACATCTAATGGAAATGATTATATACAAGTTCCAGATTCAAACACAGATACACTACAACTTATTGCTGGAACTGGTATTACATTTGTTCAAAACACAGACGATTCAATCATAATTAATGCATCGGTGACCGGTTCTATAAATCCAGCAACATCATTTACTTACAGTGGTCCTTATCAAATACCAGTTTCAAATGGTTTTAGCAGAGCAGCAATAGTTGATTTGGTTGGAGGAACTACCGGAAAATTCAACGCAATATGGTCTTCTGTTTCATCATTAACAAATGTGGTTCTTGATCCATCGAGAAACATAACATATTCTGCTGGCACATACACATACAACTCCAGCACTTATACTAATGATGCATCTTATGCGTCTAATGATGATAAGTATCTACCAGATGAATTGGCTGGTTATATGATGGGAAGAATAACCCCATCAGTAACAGGAGGACCAGTTGCACCAAGCAGTTTAATCACAAGACTGACAAGAAGAGATGTTCGTTTCTTCTTGGGATTAGCACCAACCGGATTTATAGATTCTGTAAATAGTGTATATAATCGTTGGACTGTTGATAATGGATCAACTTTTGTAACTGCATCAAATAAAACTGGTGCTTTGAATTTTGAATCTGGTACAGGTATATCAATAAGCAACAATGGTGGAAGAATTAAAGTCACAAACACCGGAGTTGCACAAAATTCATTTGCTCATGTTGGGATTAAGACAAAAAATGGTACTCTA
>CAXBQH010000013.1:0-58287 GCA_963977985.1 uncultured bacterium | reverse complement strand
CTAAAGCAGGATACCAAGTGCCTCCTTTTATATCTGCATAGTTCATTAAACTATATAAAGCAGGCGTATTTTGAGGAAGAGCTCCTAAAAACAAAACTGGAAACTCCATTAAGGTTTGTATATAAGGATGTTTGAAAAAACGAGCAATATGTTTTTTCATTGATTGAAATACATCAAGTTTAAATACACCCTTGATCAAATCAAAATCTATAAATTCTTTTATAGAAATTCCTGGTTGATGCACTAATTTACCTACACCAATATCATATTTGTATTTAGCCTCTTCCATAAATTGGTCTAAAGCCTTGGAGGCACCGGGTTCTACGCTTTCCAATAAATTGCCTAAAGCAGTGTAATTGGCAGGCATATCCCAATGCGTTTTATCAAAATAAACTCGATAGGAAGGATCTAGTCTTTTGAGTTCATAAAAATCAGCCACTTTTTTTCCAAATGAGGCAAAATATCTTTCGAAAACATCAGGCATCCAATACCAACTAGGACCCATATCAAAAGTAAAACCTTGGGCTTCAAATTTTCTAGCTCTACCCCCCGGTATATTGTGTTTTTCGATAACAGTAACCATCCATCCTTTCTTTGCTAAAAAAGTAGCAACGGATAAGCCAGCAAAACCAGCACCTATTACTAATGCTTTTTTAGTAGAAGAAGGCATACAACTAATATCGTTGGATTTTTTGTTTTAATATTTTTCTAGCAAAGTGAATTCGACTTTTAATAGTACCTAAGGGCTCATTTAATTCTTCTGCAATTTCATTGTACTTATACCCTTCATAATATAAATTAAAAGGTATTCTAAAAAGTTCTGGTAATTCGTAAATTAACTTTTTCACTTCTCTCAAATTTAAGTTAGTCACTCCATCATTCAAAACCTTTGTTCTTGTTTGATCAATTAAAAAATCGTTGGGAGAATTATCCAAGATCACAGATTGCTTGGCACGCTTACGATAATCATTAATAAAAATATTACGCATAATGGTATATAACCACGCTTTTATATTGGTACCCACATTGTACTTGTCTTTATTGGATAAGGCCCTATAAAGTGTTTCTTGAAACAGATCCTTTGCAGATTCGTGATCCTTGGTCAAATTAATGGCAAAGGGTTTTAAAAAATCGGCATTGTCTGAAAGCAATAAAGAAAATTCTGCGGTTGACATACTATTATTGTTTAACTTTTAAGAAGGTAAAGCTAAACATAAATCTAATTAGAAAGTATTTTTTTGTTTAATTTTTTTTAAATAAATGTTAAACAATATAATACATTGATTATCAATTTTATATAAAATTTTTTGTTTATAAGTACGTAACTAATTGAAAATCAAATATTTGAATTTTAAATATTTAATTTATGAATTGACAATCAACCGAAAGCGAAAATTCTTGGACAATTGTTTGCCACTAGGGAAGGCAAGAATGAAGAAGTAAATTTATAGGGAGTGAATGAACTGAAGCGTTTCAGTTAAACTACGCTTTAAATGAATACTAGAAGGTACATTACCCTTGTACTCTTGAATTAATTGACCCGATAAAACCACGGGAGTGGATTGATTTATTTTTGAAATCTGGTCTAAAAAAGAATTGAATTTAAACTTCTTGGCTGGAGATGTTAAATGACAGAATAAATAGTCAACTTGAGCTGCTTTAACTAAATATTCTAAATCAACCATAGGTACATTGGCGCCTAAATAGTCCACAAATATGCCATTTTGTTTCAGTAGAAAATGTACAAATAATAAACCTATTTCGTGGAACTCTCCTTCTGGTAAAAAAAGTACTATTCTTTTGGTATACTTAGTAATGGCGGGCGTTTTCTCTATACCATAAATAATTTTCTGTCTTAAAATATTAGTGGCTAAATGCTCTTGGGCTGGATTGATATGATTGGTTATCCATAAAATTCCCACTCTTTCTAAAAAAGAAAAAATGATTTCAGTAATTGTTTTTTCAATGCCTTTTTGAGCAATATAAGTATCTAACTGATGTTCAAAAGCAGGCATATTCAAAGAAACCATTTCTTTAATGAGGTTATTGACAATCCTATCTTTTTGAGCATCTAATTGATTAATGGTAAGAATTTTTTCTTCCATTTGCTCTGCACTCATCTTGTCAATATGAGAAATTTTAAACCCGTATTTATTTAATAGTGATACGTTTAGAATTGTCTTTAATTCGTGCGCAGAGTAAGTTCTTATATTCGTTTGAGTACGAGAGGGTTGTAAAAAATTATAGCGCTGTTCCCATATACGAATAGTATGGGCTTTGATACCAGAAATTTGCTCTAAATCTTTAATTGAATAAGATGACATACCCTATTAACAATAATTAATTCAAATTGTTCAGTAAGGTATAAGTGGGAATAATGATTATGGCTACCCCCAGTCACCAGACGAAAAACTACTTTTTTAACTGTCTAAGATATTCTCCGTAGCCACTTTTAGCGTATTTATCGGCCAAAACTAGCAATTGAGCTTGATCTATAAAGCCCATTCTGTAGGCAACTTCTTCAATACAGCCTATTTTTTGACTTTGTCTTTTTTCAATAACTCTTACAAATTCACAAGCATCTGCATAGGAATCAAAAGTACCCGTATCTAACCAAGCAGTTCCACGATTCATAATACCTACTTGTAATTTCTTTTTTTGAAGATATACTTTATTTACATCCGTTATTTCATATTCTCCTCTAGCAGAAGCAGGAATATTTTTAGCAATCTCTACCACTTCATTGTCGTAAAAATATAAACCAGGTACTGCATAATTTGATTTAGGCTGCTTTGGTTTTTCTTCTAAAGACAGTGCATTATTGTTAGCATCAAATTCAACTACTCCATAACGCTCTGGGTCATTCACTTCATAAGCAAATACCGCAGCTCCATTCACATCATTAAAAGATTGTACCAATTTACTAAAGCCAGCTCCATAAAATATATTATCACCCAGTATTAAAGCTACTTTGTCTTTTCCTATAAAATTGGCACCAATTACAAAAGCTTGTGCCAAACCATTGGGCACGGCTTGAACTTCATAACTGAAAGAACAGCCTATGTCTTTACCGTCACCTAATAATCTTTTGAATTGATCACTATCCTCAGGGGTGGTTATAATTAAAATGTCTTTGATACCCGCTAATAACAAAACAGAAAGCGGATAATAAATCATTGGCTTATCATAAATAGGCATTAATTGTTTGCTAATACCCTTGGTAATAGGATACAACCTTGTGCCTGAACCTCCTGCTAATATGATACCTTTCATAAGTCTTTGATTTATTTTATTTTGTCTTATGTGATGTACATCTCATAAACCAAATTTTTGTTTTTTTTAATGAACTTTATTTTTCACAATTCGTGCTCCAATCATAAGCACTTATCCTAAGCTATCACAATATTCTTTAAAACTTCCTAAAGTTTTATCTTTTTCTGAAAATTTCAATTCGGAAGTAGGTAATTTCCAATCAATGTTTAAATCTTTATCATTATACATAATACCTACTTCATTACCTGGTTCATAAAATTTATCTACCTTATAAAAGAAAGTTGCCGACTCACTTAACACCACAAAACCGTGGGCAAAACCAGCGGGTACAAAAAATTGCTTATGATTATCGGCGGTAAGCTCAATTGTAAAATGTTGTCCAAAACTTGGAGAACCCTTTCTTAAATCTACCACAACATCTAATACAGCTCCCTCCAAAACTCTTACCAACTTGGCTTGCGCCGCTGCACCTCTTTGCATATGCAAACCTCTTAACACTCCTTTACTAGATTTAGATTGATTGTCTTGAACAAATACAATAGAAAGACCTGTGGCTGCATTAAAATCTCTTTGATTAAATGTTTCTATAAAATATCCTCTAGCATCGCCGTGCACGGTATCGTGAATAATAAAACAATCTTGTAAGGGGGTCATTTCTATTTTCATAGTTCAGCACTTATCTATTTGAATACATAGCATCATAATAAGTTTGGTAGGCTCCACTAGTCACATTTTCTAACCAAGGTCCATTATTCAAATACCAATCAATGGTAGCAGCCAACCCTTGTTCAAAAGTAACAGAAGGTGTCCATCCCAATTCTTTATTTAATTTGGTTGCGTCAATGGCATAGCGCCTATCGTGACCAGGTCTGTCTTTTACATAGGTAATTAACTTTTCACTCTCCCCTTTTGCTCTACCTAATTTTTCATCCATTTGAGCACACAATAATTTTACTAAGTCAATATTGGTCCATTCATTGAATCCACCAATATTGTAAGTATCAGCTCTCTTACCTTGATGGAAAACTAAGTCAATCGCTCTTGCGTGATCAATGACATACAACCAATCTCTGGTATACAAACCATCCCCATATACGGGCAAGGCTTTTTTATTAATAATATTATGTATGAATAATGGAATCAATTTTTCTGGAAAATGATTCGGACCATAATTATTAGAACAGTTAGATACGACTGTTGGTAAATGATAAGTTTCTCCATAGGCCCTCACAAAATGATCACTAGCTGCTTTACTAGCAGAATAAGGAGAGTTGGGATCATAAGGAGTGGTTTCTTTAAACAGCCCCTCTTTTCCTAAACTTCCATACACTTCATCGGTGGATATATGATAAAACAAATGATCTCTGTTTTTATCCCAAGAACCATCGTGTGCTTTTTCGTAACTTAAATCACCCTTCCAATATTCTTTGGCCGTATTTAATAAATTCACAGTACCAATGACATTGGTATACACAAAATCCAAAGGAGATACTATAGATCTATCTACGTGAGATTCCGCTGCCAAATGAATGACATCGGTAATACTATGTTTTTCAAAAATGGCTTTCAAACTATCTGCCTCTAAAATAGTAGCTTTTAGAAAATGATAATTAGGCGCTTTTTCGATGTCTTTTAAATTTTCTAAATTACCTGCATAAGTAAGTGCGTCTAGGTTAAAGATTTGATAATGAGGATACTTTGTCACCATTAATCGCACTACGTGTGAACCAATAAACCCCGCCCCTCCTGTAATTAATATGTTTTTTCCCATCTGAATTTGTATCTTACAAAGATATTAAAATGGCACTATTTATTAGTAATTAATTTATAATATACTCTACTATGAATCAGCAAAGATATTATGCACTAGATGTGTTTAGAGGAGCCACCGTGGCGCTTATGATTCTTGTCAATAATCCAGGTTCCTGGGCACATATTTATAGCCCATTAGCCCACGCAAGCTGGCACGGCTGTACACCTACTGATTTAGTCTTTCCCTTTTTTTTATTTGCTGTAGGAAATGCGATGTCTTTTGTAATGCCCAAATTCCAAAAAGCAGGTAGTAATGAATTTTGGTTAAAAATTACCAAGCGTACACTTTTAATTTTTGGTATTGGTTTATTTTTAAATTGGAGTCCATTTGTAAAATGGTCTGACACAGGATTGGTTTTTAAACCTTGGGAAATGGTGCGCATTTTAGGAGTGCTGCAAAGAATTGCTATTTGTTATTTTTTTGCATCTATCATACTCTATTATGGAAAAACTCGCATAGCACTTTTCATAGGTATGATGATTTTGGTAATCTATTGGGTACTCACTTATGCTTTAGGAGCTCCCGGACATCCCTTTAGTTTATCTGGCTATTTTGGCAACAGCATAGATCAATATATTTTAGGAATATCACATATCTACAAAGGAGAAGGCGTGCCTTTTGATCCAGAAGGATTAACAAGCTCCTTACCTGCCATCGTGCAAGTAATTTTAGGATATCTAGTGGGCGAATACATTCAGTTAAAAGGAAAAAATTATGAAATGTTGGCCCAACTACTTTTAACAGGTGTGTTGTTGGTACTTGTAGGTTATATCTGGGATTTTAGTTTTCCTATCAACAAAAAAATTTGGACCAGTAGTTATGTATTGTATACCACCGGACTTGCTATGCTAAGCTTAGGAATGCTTATTTATTTATTAGAATTTAAAAATGCAAAAGGAAAATGGAGTCATTTTTTTGATGTCTTTGGAAAAAATCCATTATTTGTATTTGTACTTAGTGGCTTTTTGCCTCGTGTATTAGCTTTACTAAGATGGATTGACCATACTGACGAAAACGGAGCACCCGTATACACTTCAGCCTTACCCTGGTTCTATGAACATATTTGTAAAAATATAAATAGCGATTTGCGAGTAGGCTCTTTTGTATACGCCTTAAGTTTCATTACTTTTTTTGCAGTACTTGCCTACTATTTAGATAAAAAGAAAATATACATTAAAGTATAAACTCAAAATAAATGAAGCTAAATAAAAATAGCTTCCGCTTTTTCAATATTTTCAGGCTTACCCACATCTAATAAAATACTGTCACTGTGGTCATAATACCCAATGCTGCCTTTACTAGCTAATGCTAAATAAGCTTCTATTAAAGAAAATTTTCCATTCATTGAAAGCTTAGTAAAAAAGGAACTATGTAAAATTTGTATGCCACTGAATGCTTTTGCAATATAAGTGGGGCTTTCAGTAGAGTCATTCGTCATAGAGGCCGACCATTTCTCTTCGCGACTTGAATTATTTCTCCATCCTATTAAATTACCTTCAGCAGTAAACAATAAATTTCTACTTGAAGCTCTATTGGTTACCGCTAAAGTTGCGATATAATTATGATCCCCTTCAGATAAAACTTTATCTGCCGCTATGAGTTTATCAATATCTAAGTTGGTTAAAATATCTGCATTCATTACCAAAAAATTTTCTTCTGTTTCAAAAAAATCTTTGGCGAACAAAACACCTCCTCCAGTTTCTAACACTTCTGCTGTTTCATCTGAAATAAAAACCTGAGAACCCCAGCCAGCATTAATTTTCACAGCCTCTATAATTTGTTGGGCAAAATGATGCACATTTACCACCACTTCTTTAATACCAAAAGACTTTAAATACTCAATATTTCTTTGCAACAAAGATTTTCCATTCACCTGGGCTAAAGCCTTGGGATGAAAATCGGTAAAAGGTTTGAGCCTAGTACCTAAACCTGCTGCTAAAATCATAGCTCTCATACTATAATTATTTAACCCAATTTTCTTTATTGGTATGGGTGAGCAATACTTTTATTTTGTATTTATTTCTTAAATGACGAGCTGTTTGTTCTGCTGCATAGACACTACGATGTTGTCCACCCGTACAACCAAAATTTATCTGCAGAGAAGTAAATCCTCTTTTTAAATAATCTTCAACAGTGATATCTATCAAATCCCAAACACTATTTAAAAAAACATTCATTTTAGTTCTTTGCTCTAAAAAATCTTGTACGGGTTTATCCATCCCCGATTGATTTTTGTAAGCCTCTATTCTTCCTGGATTTAAAATACCTCGCATATCAAACACAAAACCTCCGCCGTTGTCTGTGGTATCTGCTGGAATCCCTTTTTTATAACTAAAACTATGAATAGTAATAACTAAAGGCGTATCGGCATTGGCAGTGGGAGGTGTAAAGCGCGCTATTACTTCATCACTTACCATCCATTTCAAAATGGAAGCAAATACAGGCGTGTCTTTATCTAAATCATAAGTTTGTAAAAAACTTTTTAAATTTTCTAAGCCCAGTGGTATGCTCGATAAAAAATGAGCTTTTCTTTCAAACAAACCTCTAAATCCATAGGCGCCCATTACTTGCAATAATCTCAACAATACAAAACCATTATATTGTTTTTTAAAAGCGGATGCTTCTATGCTACCTGGTAATAGTTTTTGTAATTCTTGTATATAATGATTCAATAATTTTTCTTTCCACTCATTAGATAAACCAGCTTTGGCTTGCCATAATAAAGAAGCCACATCATAAGGCAATCCTCCTTGCATTCCCCCTTGAAAGTCAATAAAATAAACTTCCTCCTGATGCACCATAATATTTCTACTTTGAAAATCACGGAACATAAAATTATCAAAATGATTTACAGCTAATTGGTCGCTGAGCAATTCAAACTCATCAATGAGTGCTTGTTTATCATAAGGATATTGTAAAGTATCTAAGAAATAATATTTGTAATAAAGTAAATCGGTTAAAATAGAATGTTTGCCAAAATATTTTGAAGTAACGCATTGAGCATAATCTAAACCCTTCGCTCCCACTATTTGTAATTGAGCAAGTGCCGTTAAACTTTTTTGAAATAAAGAAAATACTCTTTCTGTTTTACCCTCTTTCTCCAAAATATCTAATAAAGAAACAGCCCCTACATCTTCTTGTAAGTAGGTATTACAAGCTTCATTCACTGCAATAATTTGGGGAACCGGCATACCCTTTGCATAGAAATAATTGGCAAAATAAATGAAGGTTTGATTCTCCTTTATATTATTATTATAGGTAGCTATGATAGTTTGAGTGCCTGTACTGATTCTAAAATATATACGATCCCCCCCACTTTGAGGTATTTTCTGAATACGATCCCAGGGTTGCGCATATTTGGTATTATATAGATTTTCAATATGCTTTAAAATCTCCTCCATCTTCAAATTATTAATGCTTTAGGCTTAATAAAAGTAATTAATTATAGCGTATTAAGGATAAAAACTAAAAAAGTTGTAAATTAACATCAAATCTAACCTAATGAGAACAAAACAATTCCCCCTGTTTTTGGCATTTTGTTGCCTTTTTACTTTACACAGTTTTGCACAAAATCAAAATTTTAAAGGCAATGTAAAAGATGCAAAAGGAACTCCCCTTGAAGGTGTTACTGTAAAAGTGGTAGCATCAAAAAATATTACAACCACTAATAAAAATGGAAATTTTTCAATCAATGCCAATAGCAATGATGTTTTAGAATTTAGCTATGTTGGTTTTGAAACAAAAAAAGAAGTGGTTACTAGTGCTACAATGAATATAATTTTAGTGGCTAGCAATACCGATTTACAAGAAGTCATTCTTGTAGGTTCTAGAGGAGCTGGTCGGGTGAAAACTGAATCTCCCGTACCGGTGGATATGATTAAATTATCGGAAGTAGGTTTGAACACTGCAAGAATGGATATGACTTCTACATTGAATTTTGTTGCACCTTCTTTTAACTATAACAAACAATCTGGTGCCGATGGTGCAGACCACGTAGATATAGGTACCTTAAGAGGTTTAGGCCCTGATCAAACTTTGGTTTTGATAAATGGAAAACGAAGACATAGCACTGCCTTGGTGGGATTATTTGGAACAAGAGGTCGCGCTGGTTCTGGCGTAGATTTAAATAGCTTCCCTATGTCAGCAGTAGATAGAATTGAAATTTTAAGAGATGGCGCTTCTGCACAATATGGATCGGATGCCATTGCAGGTGTAATGAATATTGTATTAAGAAAAAATACAAATGAATGGAACATTAGTACTGGAATGGCAGGTTATTACGATAAAAAATTTAATACTTATCAATTTAGAAATAATAAAGACTATTTATATAGTAGTCCCATAGATGGAATGACCACCTCTTTTTCTGCCAATAGAGGATTTGACATTGGAAAAAATGGAGGATTTATTAATTTCTCTTTTGATCTTTTAGATCAAGGAAAAACTTTTCGTCAAGCAGCCTCAACAGATCTCACCCAAACAGATGGCTTACCTACCAATACTTGGAGACAAGGATTTGGAGATGGCTCTATGAATTCTTTAGGAGCTATGTTTAATATGGAAATACCCCTAAGTTCAAAAACAAAATTTTATGCCTTTGGAAGTATCAACAATAAAAATTCAGATGCTTATGCTTATACTAGAAACTGGTCAGCCAAACCTAATCGTTTTCCAATAACAGCTCAAGGCAAATTAATATTCGTGCCTAGTATTATGTTTGCATCTGGCTCTGGTGATACTAGTTACAACCCACACATTCAAACAAATATTCAAGATATTTCTTTGGCTGCAGGCTTTTCAGGCATTACTGAAGGCGGTTGGGATTGGGATTTAAGTAATACCATTGGAAGAAACAATTTTCATTATTATGGTGATGGTACTTTTAATGCTTCTATTATTGGCAGCGCTAGTAAAACACATTTTGATGATGGTGGATTTAATTTCTTACAAAATACCACCAATTTAGATTTTTCTAAGCAGTTCGGTAAAGTGAATGATGGGGGTGTCAAAGTTTCTTATGGTGGTGAAATACGCTATGAAGCTTATGGTATTTTTACTGGTGAAGTTGATTCTTATAAAGGATATAGTAATGCTTTTGATCAAGCTCCGGGTTCACAAGGTTTTCCTGGATTTAGTCCCGATGATAAAATTAGTAAAAACAGAACCGTAGGTGGAGCCTATGGAGACTTGGAATACACACCTAATAGTGCATTGTTACTCACGGGTGCTATAAGAGTTGAAGATTATTCAGATTTTGGTGCTGTAAGTACTTTTAAAACTTCTTTCAGATATAAAATGACTGATAACTTTAATGTAAGGGGATCTTTTAGCACTGGTTACCGAGCACCATCTTTACAACAAAAATATTTTAGTAATACCCTTACTTCTTTTTCTAATGGACAACTAGTTCAATCACGCGTGGCCAATAATGACGATCCTATTACTGCTTTAGCAGGTATTCCCAAATTAAAACAAGAAACCTCTACCAATATGAGTTTAGGATTTTCTTGGAAACCAGCTAAAGGATTAACTTTCACTGTAGATGGTTATTCTATCAAAATGAAAGACAGAGTTGTATTATCTGGATTATTTAGTGCAAGCGATCCTTCCTTACCTACTGCTTTAACTTCAAAATTAAATGCACTAGGTGTATCCACTGCACAGTTTTTTGCCAATGCGGTGAATACAACTAATACAGGTGTTGACTTTGTAATTGATTATCAAAAGAAAATTTCTGCCAAAGAAAGATTTAAGATTTTATGGGTAGCCAATTTTCAAAATATAACTATCGATGCTATTCACGTTCCTGCGGCTTTAAGCACTACCGAATATAATGCCAATACCTTTTTCAATGATAGAGAGAAATATTTTCTAAAAGCATCTGCTCCAAAATCTAAATACTCAATGAGTTTTGATTATACAAAAAATAAAGTAAGCTTAGGTACAAGACTTACCTATTTTGGTTCTCTTGCTTTAACAGGCTTTGGCTATAATGGAGATGGTATTAATCCTCAAGTTCCTTCCGATGCCAATGGAAATATGATGCTTCCAGAAATATTTAATTATAGTGGAAAAGTTGCCACCGACCTTTATTTAAATGTTCAAGTAAGTAAAAAAACAAATTGGATTGTAGGAGCTGATAATATCTTTAATGTGCACCCCGACTTTGCAGTGAATCCACAAGCAAAATGGTGGGCGGGTGACAACGAAACAGGAGGACCTTGGGATGGAGTTCAAATGGGATATAATGGAATGAGAATATTTAGTAAACTGGTCTTTAAATTTTAATGAGCTAACTTTTTAATAATTTTAAGGTCCAGACGCGCTCTGGACCTTTTTTTTGATTGTAGTTTTAACTATAAATAGTATGAAAAAAATATTTCTTGTAAGCATTGCCATTGTAAGCTGCTGCATTACACTAAAAGCACAAAATGGTATAGTAGTTTTTCAAACCGATTTTGGTACTAAAGATGGAGCCGTTTCAGCTATGAAAGGGGTGGCTAGTGCAGTAGATGCTTCTTTAAAATTATATGACCTCACCCACGATATACCCGCCTATAATATTTGGGAAGCGGCTTATCGTTTAGATCAAACCGTTCCCTACTGGCCAGCAGGTACTGTGTTTGTTTCAGTGGTAGATCCGGGTGTAGGCACTAACAGAAAGTCGGTGGTGGTAAAAACAAAAACAGGTCACTTCATTGTAACGCCCGATAATGGTACACTCACTTTGATTGCTGCTTCCTTAGGTATTGATTCTATTCGTGAGATTGATGAAAGCACTAATAGAAGAAAAAACTCAGAAGCTTCTTATACTTTTCACGGAAGAGATGTTTATGCTTTTACAGCAGCTCGTTTAGCATCTCATACTATACGCTTTGAGCAAGTTGGTAAAATAAGTACCAGTCCTATTACATTACTTAGTTTTCAAAAAGCACAATTGGTAGGTCAAATGCTACAAGGCACTATTGATATTTTAGATATTCAATATGGAAATATTTGGACCAATATTGATCAAGAAAATTGGAAAAAATTCAATACCCTTTCGCATACAAAAAATGAAATGCTGGTTCAAATTTTTAAAGAGCATAAATTAGTTTACACTGGAACGATGCCTTTCGAAAATACTTTTGGTGGTGTTGCCATTGGTAAACCGCTCGCTTATTTAAATAGCTTAATGAATTTATCCTTTGCCTTGAACCAGGATAATTTTTCTGAAAAATTTCATATCTACGCTGGTAGTCACTGGAGTGTAAAAGTGCAGTGGGTGAAATAAATAATGGCTACTTGACTGAGACTCAACCCCTACTAAAAAGCCTCTACAACCGGGTAAAAATTTAGAGAAAAAAGGGTATAAATAAATGTATTAAATACTAAATTTTTTAGTTAATATTGCTAATAAATTTAGTAATATGGCATTTATAGATAGAGAACCAGGCGAAGGAATAGCTACCCAACAAATTAATAAGAACTACCAATCGAGTCAAATTATACAGGCCAATGCTACTGGTTTTGGAGCCGCCTCTGACGATTTTATGGAAAGAGGTATTGATCTCAACGAACAACTTATTCGCAATAAGCCCGCTACTTTTTTCTTTCGCGTCAACAGCGATGCTATGTTAGGAGCTGGCATTCATATTGGAGATATTTTAATTGTAGATAGAAGTTTACCCGCAAGCTCAGGCAAAGTAGTGATAGCTGTTTTGAATGGAGAATTTTTAGTGCGTCGATTACAAATACAAGAACAGAGTATTAGTCTAGTGCCTGAAAATAAAAGATATGGTATTATTCAAGTAGCGCAACTTGAACAGTATAGCACTTGGGGGGTTGTTAGTTTTGTTATACATAGTTTATAAATGCAAGCCATCGTAGATTGTAATAGTTTTTATTGTTCTTGTGAAAGGCTTTTTCAACCTCAACTTAAACAAGCTCCTGTGGTGGTATTAAGCAATAACGATGGTTGTATTGTCTCACGCTCGGATGAAGCGAAGCGATTAGGTATCTCTATGGCGGTTCCCTATTTTCAAGCAAAAGAAATCATTGAAAAAAATAAAGTACACGCTTTTTCTTCTAACTATCACTTATACGGAGACCTTAGTTGGCGTGTTATGGAAACCCTGCGACAACTAGTCCCACCCAACTGCGTGGAAGTATATTCCGTGGACGAAGCTTTTTTAGATCTAGCACATATTACGCCCGATGCTTTAGAAAATTTTTGTACTACCATTAAAAGTACTATCGAAAATTGGACAGGCATTTCCGTATCTATTGGCGTAGGGCCTAATAAAGTATTAAGTAAGGTAGCTAACCGACTAGCCAAAAAAAATAAAATAAAAACAGGTTGTATTGTGATTTTAAATACTCCACAAAAAATACAAAAAGCTTTACAAGAAACACCAGTGGAAGATATTTGGGGGATTGGTTTTCGCTATAGTGAAAAATTAAAAACCTATGGTATTCATACCGCTTTTGCACTCAGCATCAAAGACCTTAGTTGGGGTAAACGATTTTTGGGAGGTATCACAGGTATTAAATTAATAAGGGAATTGAAAGGATATAAAACCCACGGTATGCAAGCGCCCCGCAACGAAAAAAAAATGATTGCTACTACTCGAATGTTTGGAAGAGAAGTAAGCGATTGGCAGGAAATAGAAGAAGCCCTTGCTACTTATGCAACACGCGCAGCTGAAAAATTAAGAAGACAACATAGTGCCGCTTGCGGCGTGAGTGTTTTTTTGCTCAAAAAAGCACCTGTTCATTTAGATAAGACTTACTACCACAGAGGCCAACAAGTCAGTGGCTTTACTTTACTGGACAATCCTAGTCAACTTAGCCCCGACATTATTAAAGCGGTAGTCACGCTAGGCAAAAGTTTATTTGAAGCGGGGACCATTTATAAAAAAGCAGGTGTTATCTTAAGCGATTTTGTGCCCGATAATAGTCTTCAAACCAATTTATTTGTAGCACCTAGCGACCAAAGACGCCAAAAACTAATGAATGTCATAGATAATATGAATGCCGCCTACCGCAACGATATTGTAAAATTTGGCACTAGTGGTACCCAAAAAAACTGGAAAATGCGAAGTGAAAGGCGCAGTAAACGCTATACCACCCGCTGGGAGGAACTATGTCTAGTAAGGTAAAAGCTGTTGGAAAACCCTAGGATAAAAATTCGTAGAAATGATTTGGCTGATGTATTTTTGCCCAATTTAATACCTATGAGCAAGACCTTGCAATCTAATGAATCCATCTCCACGAAAAAGAAAAAAATAATTGTTTTAGGCAGTGGCCCCAATAGAATTGGACAAGGTATTGAATTTGATTATTGTTGTGTTCACGGATTATTAGCCGTTAAAGAATCGGGATACGAAGCCATTATGGTTAACTGTAACCCAGAAACAGTTTCCACCGATTTTGATATGGCAGATAAATTATATTTCGAACCTGTTTTTTGGGAACATCTTTGGGAAATTATTGAACTAGAAAAACCTGAAGGCATTATTGTACAATTAGGAGGACAAACTGCCTTAAAATTAGCAAAACGATTAAATGAAAGAGGTATTAAAATAATTGGAACTACATTCGATAGCTTAGACATTGCAGAAGATAGAGGTAGATTCAGCGATTTACTAAAAGAATTAAATATTCCTTATCCCGATTATGGAACAGCCTATACAGCAGAGGAAGCCATCGAAGTAGCGAATAAAGTGGGCTATCCAGTGCTGGTAAGACCTAGCTATGTTATTGGCGGACAAAGAATGCGTATTGTTATTAATGATGCTGAAGTAGAAACAGCGGTAGTGAGTATCTTAAAACATATTCCTAGCAATAAAATTTTAATTGATCATTTCTTAGATCGTTGCCAAGAAGCAGAAGTGGATGCCATTTTTGATGGTGAAACTTTTCATATTATGGGCGTGATGGAACATATTGAACCTGCTGGTATTCATAGCGGAGATAGCAATGCAGTGTTACCCGCCTTCAATCTCACACCCTTGATAGTAGAAACGATGGAATTCTACAGCGAAAAAATTGCAAGAGCCTTAAATATTAGAGGTCTTATTAATATTCAATTTGCTATTAAAGATGGCAAAGTGTATGTCATAGAAGCCAATCCCAGAGCTTCTAGAACCACCCCCTTTATTGCCAAAGCATATCAAATACCTTATTTGAATATTGCTACTAAAGTAATGTTAGGGGTGAAAAAATTAAGTGAATTCACTATGGAGAAAAAACTAGAGGGCTATGCCATCAAAGAGCCGGTATTTAGTTTTGAAAAATTTCCTGGCGTGAATAAAGAGTTAGGCCCTGAGATGAAAAGTACTGGAGAAGCAATTCGATTTATAAAAGATTTACGCGACCCCTACTTTAGAAATTTATACAAAGAAAGATCTATGAACTTAAGTAGATAATACTTCTTTAAATAATAATAATTACAAATAAAAAAAGACCCTTTAAAAATGAAGGGTCTTTTTAATTTTCAAATATTGTATTATGGATTCACGCCATATTGATCTACCAGATAAATGATGGCAGCTATATTAGCAGCTCCTAACAGTAACTCTCGCTTATTGACATTTTCAAATACATCTGTTTTAGCGTGGTGTAAATCAAAATACCTTTGACTATCTGGAATCAAACTAGATAATACCACTTCTTTCATAGCCGATTTTAATGGTCCAATATCGGCACCACCACCACCAGTGGTAATTTCTGTTCCATAGGGTTTTAATAAACTAGACCAGGTTTGAAATTTTTTAAATTGTTCGGCACTACTAGTAATTCCAATCGATCTGGGTGTGAAACCGCCTTCATCACTTTCTAAAGCAAAAATGTGTTTTTCATTATTAAGCTTAGCCAACTCTGCATATTTAGCGCCTCCTTTGCCTCCGTTCTCTTCATTAGCAAATAATACAAAACGAATAGTGCGTTTGGGAACATAATTACTCGCTTTCATAGCTCTTAATACTTCCATTGTTTGCACAATACCTGCACCATCATCGTGAGCACCTTCATTAACATCCCAACTATCTAAATGTCCTCCGATAGTAATAATTTCATCAGGAAATTGTGCGCCTTTTATTTCAGCCACCACATTGTTCTCATCTGCATCAGGCAAGAAGAATCCATAAGTTTGCATTTGCACACGAATGGTAGAAGTTTTTGCTGCTTCCCAAAGTGCTTTAGCATCATTAGGGCCCAAAGCAACTGCAGGAATTTTAGGTAAGCTTTCATCATAGCGCATACCTCCTGTATGAGGTTCGTTATCGGGAGCTGTACTTAATGAATGTATCATAACTCCTACGGCTCCGTATTTAGCAGCTCGGCTTGCACCCGATCCACGGTAAATACCAGATTCGCCATAAGCAACAAAAGTTTGAATTCTAGTGGGATTAAATACACTATGGTAATACACTATTTTTCCTTTCACTTCATCTTTTCTTTTTTCAAGTTCATCGAAATTGGCCACGGCTAATAATTCAGCTTCAACCAGTCCATTACTGCTTAATGAATTACCTAAAGCCAATGCTGCTAAAGGTTCATTTTGGGGCTTTCCATTTACACTTACAATTGACGCAAAATCCTTACCTCCTCTTTGCCAACTTGGCGTTTTACAAGCTTGTAAAAAAACTTTATCCGGATGAAAGGCTTCTAAATTTCTTTTACCCCATACTGCTGCATTTTGTTGTTGTGGGGAACCTGCTAAACGACCCCCAATTTTCTTGGTAAGTTCTCTTAATAAATCATAAGCTTTGCCGTTAGTCATAATTTCATCCACTAAGGTTTTGATTTTGACACTGTCTTGATTCGTCTGTGCCAAAGCCATTAAAGGCAAGCAAATAAATAAGGTAAATAGGATACGCATAATGATATATTTTTCTTTCAAATAATTCTTAAATATAATTAAACTTTATTGAATAATAAGTTGTTATTTGCATATTCAATACCACTACAATGAAGATCGGAATTGTTTGCTATCCTACTTTTGGAGGAAGTGGCGTTTTAGCTACTGAATTAGGGAAGGCCTTGGCAGAAAAAGGTCACGAGATTCATTTTATTACCTACCAACAACCCGTTAGATTAAACAGTTTTCACGCGAATATATTTTACCACGAAGTAAGGGTACCTACTTATCCTTTGTTTGACTATCCCCCTTATGAATTAGCATTAGCCAGCACTATGGTGGATGTGATTTTAAACCACGATTTAGATTTAATACACGCACACTATGCTATTCCTCACGCTTCTGCTGCCTATACTGCAAAGCAAATTGTAAAACAAAAAACAGGAAGGTCGGTGCCTGTCATTACAACCTTACACGGTACCGATATAACTTTGGTAGGAAGAGATAAAACCTATGAACCGGTAGTCACTTTTTCTATCAATGAAAGTGATTGCATCACTGCAGTATCTGAAAATTTAAAACAAGAAACCTACAAACACTTTGATATAAAAAAAGATATAGAAGTGATTCACAATTTTGTAGATGTACACCGATATAATAAAAAACCAGTAGCCGCTTTTAGACAAGTCATTGCGCCGCATAATGAAAAAATTATCATACACGCTTCTAATTTCAGAAAAATAAAACGCATTGATAATGTAATGGAAATATTCAAAAATATTCACGCAGCATTACCTTCAAAATTATTAATGGTAGGCGACGGACCCGAACGCCCTTTGGCAGAAGATTTAACTAGGCAATATGGCTTAGAAGCAGATGTTCGATTCTTGGGTAAGCAGGAACAAATGGAAGAAATTTTAGCTGTCAGCGATGTATTTCTTTTGCCTTCAGAATATGAAAGTTTTGGTTTGGCGGCATTGGAAGCAATGGCGGCGAGCACAGTGGTTATTAGTACCGATGCTGGTGGTTTGAATGAAATTAATATCAACGGAGAAACTGGCTATAGCTCAGCTATTGGAGATGTAAAAAGTATGAGTAAAAATGCCATCGACTTATTAAAAGACGAAGCTAAATTAAAAGCCTTCAAACAAAATGCATTAAAAGAAGCAAAGCTTTTTGATATACATCATATCATTCCAAAGTACGAAACACTCTATAGAAAATTTTGTAGAACCGGCGATTGCTAATACAAGCATCATAAAATTACCCCACAGCTTGATCTATACTTAGTTGTATTTGTTGCAGGGCCCACTGAAGTTCTTTTTTTGTAATACACAATGGCGGTGCAATTCTAATTTTATCTTCTGCAAATAAAAACCAATCGGTAATAATGCCATTCTCAACACAGGTGGCGGCTATTTTTTGTGCAAGCGAAGCCGACTCAAATTGTAGTGACATCCATAATCCCCTATGTGTTCTATGAATAATAGCGCTATGATTCATTTGAGTTAGTAACATATTTTCTTTTTCAGCTACCTCCTCTATCCATCCCTCATTTTTTAAAACCTTAAAAGCAGCATTACCCGCAGCGCAAGAAACTGGATTTCCACCAAAAGTGGTGATATGTCCTAGTACTGGATTTTCAGTAAGTAAATGCATCATTGCAGGATGACTTATAAAAGCACCTAAGGGAAGACCTCCGCCTAAAGCTTTACCTAATAATAATATATCAGGCACTATTCCAATGGATTGAAATGCAAATAAAGATCCTGTTCTTCCAAATCCAGATTGGATTTCATCAAAAATAAGTAGTGCACAATGTTCTTTACATTTTTTTTCAATAGCCGCTAGCCAATCTTTACTCGCAGCAATAATGCCTGTTTCTGCTTGCACAGGTTCTACTATAACACAAGCCACCGATGCATCTATATATTGCAGATCTTCAAAATTATTATACCTTAATTGTAGTGTCTGTGGTAATAAAGGTCTATAAGCATTTTTAAAATATTCATCTCCCATTACACTCAAAGCACCTTGTGTACTTCCGTGATAACCTCCTATAAAAGAAATTATTTTTGATCTTTTAGTAACCCGCTTAGCTAATTTCATAGCCCCTTCAGTGGCTTCTGCACCACTGGAAGTAAAATATACCGATTGTAAATTTGGGGGCAGTTCGCTCGTTAATGCTTTAGCATATTGCACCTGTGGTGCTTGTATAAATTCTCCATACACAATAATATGCATATATTTTTCTACTTGCTCTTGTATGGCTTTTATAACTTCTGGATGACTATGACCAATATTACATACACTAAATCCAGCAATCATATCTATGAATGATTTTCCTTGAACATCCTTAATGTAAATACCTTCGGCACTAGCCACTTCAATACCAATAGGCTTTGCTGAAGTTTGTGCTAAATGCTGAAAAAAGAGTTGTCTATTATTCATAGAGGACATAATAACTATTAAATTGCAGTACAAAAGTCGCATTTTTATGGCAACCATACTCACCGTTCAAGGGAAAGATCCCCAATTTGGTAAAAATTGTTATATCGCACCTAATGCCACCATTGTGGGTGATGTAATGATGGGTAGTGAATGTTCTGTTTGGTTTAACGCCGTCATTAGAGGAGATGTTCACTATATCAAAATGGGAGATAAAGTAAATGTACAAGATGGCGCCGTCATTCATTGTACTTATCAAAAACACCCCACTAATATTGGTAATAATGTTTCTATTGGTCACAATGCACTAGTACACGGATGTACCATTCACGATAATGTGCTCATTGGAATGGGAAGTATTGTAATGGATGGATGTGTAGTACATTCTCATTCTATCATTGCCGCTGGTGCAGTTGTTTTAGAAGGAACCATTGTAGAAGAAGGTAGTATTTATGCTGGTGTGCCTGCCAAAAAAGTTAAAACAGTTTCTGAAGCTATGATTACTGGTGAGATAGATAGAATTGCCAACAATTATGTAAAATATGCGAGTTGGTTTAATACATAGGCTCTTGCATAGTATGCCATAAATCTATATAGCTATAAAAACGCGCTTCGCTAATAGTTCCCTTTTCAACAGCCGCTTTCACTGCACAACCTGGCTCATTAATATGCTGACAGTTATTAAATTGACAATCATTCATAATAGAACGCATTTCAGGAAAATATTGTGCTAGTTCTTCTTTTTCAATATTTACTAAAGCTAACTCTCTCATCCCTGGAGTATCAATCACAGCACCACCTTTAGGTAAATCATACATTTGAGCAAAGGTAGTAGTATGAAGACCTTTACCACTCCAATCACTTACTTCTTGTGTATTAATATCGAGTTCAGGAAATAAATAATTAATAAAAGAAGATTTTCCTACGCCACTATGCCCACTGAGTAAAGTAATTTTATTTTGAAGTAGTGCTTGAAGAGCATCTAGGGATTGTTTTTGCTCAATACTAATTAAATGAACTTGATACCCTACTTGTGAATACATCTGTTTCATTTGTTCATAGACCTTCATTTCTTTAGGTCCATAAATATCAGCTTTGTTAAAAACAATAATAGCTGGGATATGATACAATTCACAAGAAATTAAAAATCGATCTATAAAACCTTGTGAAGTTTTAGGCGCTTTTAAAGTCACTAACAAAATAGATTGATCTATATTGGAAGCAATAATATGTTTTTGTCTTTTGTTATGAGGCGACTGTCTTGCTACATAATTGTTTCTATCCAAAATTTCTGTAATCATTACGGTCCCCCTTTGTTCATCTTCCATCTCATAGGTCACCCAATCACCTACCGCAATAGGATTGGTAGAAGTGATATTGTCTAACTTAACTACCCCCTTCATTCTTGCTTGATAAACAGTGCCCGCTTCGGATTTCACCGAATACCAACTACCTGTAGACTTATAAATGCGTGCTTTCATTCACTACGAAGATAAAAGTATTTGTTAAGAACTACCCACTCAAAAAAGCACCACAAAATCAATATCTTTGCGCTATGAGTCCACTAGCACACGATAAGATAGTCCCCTATAGTCAAAGCAAGGCTGATAAGAAAGAGCAAGTAGCGGCAATGTTTAACTCCATTGCTAAAAGATATGATTTTTTAAATCGATTTTTAAGTTTAGGTATTGACCAGGGCTGGCGTAAAAAAGCCATTGCTTACTTTGCTCAAAAACCACTAATTCATTTATTAGATATAGCTACTGGTACTGCCGATATGGCCCTACTCGCTTATAAACAAATTCAACCAAAATTAATTACGGGTATAGACATTTCTGAAGGAATGATGCGCTATGGAGCAATTAAAATTGAGCAAAAGGGGCTTCAACAAAAAATTAAATTACAATTAGCAGATAGTACTAATATTCCATTTGATGACCATAATTTTGATGGTGCTATGGTGGCTTTTGGGGTACGCAACTTTGCAGATTTAGAAAAAGGATTAAAAGAAATTCACAGAGTATTAATACCAGGTAGCAAATTGGTGATTTTAGAATTTTCAAAGCCCACTAATTTTTGGTTCAAGCCTATTTATAACTTTTATATGAAATGGCTCACTCCCACTATTGGTAACATATTTTCTGGAAATAAAGAAGCTTATGCCTATTTAAATGAAAGTGTGATGGCATTTCCGGAAGGAGCCGCTTTTTTAACTATATTAGAGCAAGCAGGATTCAAAAATGTTTCACAAGAAAAATTAAGTTTAGGCATATGCAGTATTTATTGCGCAAACAAATTATAAGCGCATTATTTTTTCTAAGTATTTCTTGGGCACTAAAAGCTCAAAGAGGTGAAGTATATCAGCCTTACCACGACGACCTGCGCTATTATTTAGGAATGAGTATTGGTGTGAATAATAGTTTTTACAATTTTAACAGAAATACAGAATTTACTAGCCCCACAGCGGGTGCTGTCTATGCCATTAATCCTAAAAATAATCTTGCTTTAAACCTTGGTTTAATTGGCACTTTGCGCTTAAGCGCCCACACTTTACTTAGATTAAACCCCACTGTATTAATTGCTGGTTCTAAAAATATTTATACCTATAAAGAAGTGGGCGATACTAATTTAAAAACAATGAATATTTCTTCGGCTATCATTAATATTCCTTTGGCACTTAAAATAGAATCGGATAGATACAATGCTTTTCATTATACTAATATGATGCGCCATTATGTTTTTATAGGCGGAAAAATAGATTACGATTTATTGGGTTCTAATAAAGCAGTAATTACCAGCAATGGCCCAGGCAGCAATAGAACTCCCTATAATAATACATTACAAGGTATTGATTTTGGTTATGAAGTGGGAGCTGGTATAAGTTATTATTTACCTTATGCTACTGTTTCTCCTGAAATAAAACTAAGTTACGGATTAAGAAATTTAAATAAAGGAGATGCTTTGTTATCTAGTATTAGAGACATCACAGGGAATTTTATTTATTTTACCATTCATATAGAAAATTAATTTTTCAATGAATAACTACCTTATAAAAAATACGCAAATAGTTAACGAGGGCAAGATCATACAAGGAGAAGTACTGATTAAAAATGGGCGTATTGAAAAAATAGCTAGTCAAATAGAAACCAAAGAAGCCATTACAGAGATAAATGCAGAAAATCAATTTTTAATACCAGGGGCAATTGATGATCAAGTGCATTTTAGAGAACCTGGTTTAACACATAAAGCCACCATTTATAGTGAGGCTAAAGCAGCTGTTGCAGGAGGTGTTACAAGCTTTATGGAAATGCCCAATACCCTACCTCCAGTTTTTACACAAACCTTATTAGAAGACAAATATCAAATAGGCGCCAAGAATTCACTGGCCAACTATTCATTTTATATGGGTAGCTCTCAAGACAATATTGAAGAAATATTAAAAACCAATAAAAAGAAAAATGAAGTCTGTGGCGTAAAAATATTTATGGGCTCTTCTACTGGAAACTTGCTGGTGGATAATCCATTGGTACTAGAAAAAATATTTGGAGGTAGCGAACTTCTCATTGCAACCCATTGTGAAGAAGAAGGACTCATTAAAAAAAATAAAGCTGCATTAGAAGCAGTAAAACCTCAGTTAGAAGCTTCAGATCATCCCATTATAAGAAATGATGAAGTATGTTTTGAATCTTCTTTCAAAGCCATTCAATTAGCTAAAAAATTTGATGCCAGACTACATATATTACATATAAGTACCGCCAAAGAATTACAATTATTTTCTAATTTAAGAGATTTAGTAGATAAAAAAATTACTGCGGAAGTGTGCGTACATCATTTACATTTTACTTCCAATGATTATGCCCAATTAGGAAACTTAATTAAATGTAACCCAGCCATTAAAGCGCCCAACAACAAAAATGCTTTATGGGAAGCATTACTGAATAACCAATTAGATGTTATTGCTACCGACCACGCTCCGCATACCTGGTCAGAGAAAAATGAACCCTATGCTCAAGCCCACGCAGGTTTACCACTCATTCAACACGGTATGATGCTAATGTTAAAGTATGTAGAGGAAGGAAAATGGACTATGGAAAAAATGGTGGAAAAAATGAGTCACGCAGTAGCTACTTGTTTTCAAATCAAAGACCGTGGTTTTATAAGAGAGGGTTATCACGCAGATCTAGTGCTCTTAAAAAAAGCGCCCTATACAGTAAACAAAGAAAATATTTTATACCATTGTGGATGGAGCCCTTTTGAAGGAGTCCGTTTCCCTTATCAAATACATTCCACTTTTGTCAACGGTTTTAAAGCCTACCACGAAGGACAATTTAACGAAGCTCAGAAAGGACATCGTCTTCAATTTACAAGGAGTTAAAAAGTAATTTTTATGCTCGTTGACAAAATTACTTTACAAGATATTGGCCTTTATGATACCAATGAGTCCATAGGTCTTATTACTCATTTGAATTTTTGCAAAACCAATGGCGGCAAAGCTCAATTAGATGAATACCTCTTACAACCTTTATCTAGTATTGCAGCTATTGAACAAAGACAAGAAGCCATTAAGTTCTATATTGAAAAAATGGAATTTCTTGAGGCTATGAAAATTACCAATGGCACCACTTTGGTCATTGAGAAATTTTTTGAATCCGATTATAAAAGAATTCCAACACAAATTAGTTTGCCTGCAGCTTATTGGTATCAGTGGTTAAGTGCCGCAGACTATTCTTTGCTTCGTTATTCTCTTGAACACTTAGTTTTATTTTATCATCAGCTACAAAAGTGGGTTTTAGTTTTTGAAACAAATAAACAAAATCCCCTCTTAGCACAACTGGTCGAAAAAATAAAAAAATATACGCAACATCCCAGTCTAAAAAATTTACCTACTGTTGCTCAACTTAACAACCCACAGACCGTTTTATCCTTATGTCATTTTTTTCTTTATCATTATAAAAATAATACCCGTCAACTCCTATCTCATTTTTATGAACTAGACGCCTATTACAGTATGGCTATGGCTTCTACAAAATATGATTTTGTATTTCCCACTTGGATAGAAAGTAAACAACCCATTTTTGAAGTGAGTGCAGCTATGCATCCATTAGTAAGTAACGCTATTAGTAATAATCTTTCTTTACATCCTGATAAAAATTTACTTTTTCTAACGGGTGCGAATATGGCGGGCAAAAGTACTTTTATCAAAACTATAGGCATTGTATTATACTTAGCCCATATAGGCATTGGCGTTCCTGCCAGTAAAATGCAGCTTAGTTTTTTTGATGGTTTAATTACCAATCTCACTACCACAGATAATGTTGTAAAAGGCGAAAGTTATTTTTATAATGAAGTACAAAGAATCAAAAATACCATTATAAAAATATTGGATGGTAAAAAATATTTTGTACTCATTGATGAATTATTTAAAGGAACTAATATCCAAGATGCGATGAAGTGCAGTAGTGCGGTTATTGAAGGTTTACAAAAATTAAGAAGTAGTTTATGTATCCTCTCTACTCATTTATATGAAATAAGCGAAGGCTTACAAGAACACCCAAATATCCAATTTAGTTTTTTTGAAACCACTGTCCACCACAAAGAATTAGTTTTTCATTATCAACTTAAAGAAGGTGTGAGCCAAGATAGATTGGGTTACTTAATTTTAGAAAAAGAGGGTGTGGTGCAACTGCTAGATAGCATTAATAAAACCAAGTATTAATACGGTACACTTGAAGGTTTTTCTACCTTAGTTTCAAGCAAAAATGCTTGTTAAAACAAAAGGGGCTGCCATTGTAGGTATGGATGCTATCACTATAACGGTGGAAGTGAATGTGAGTATGGGTCAGGGGTATAGTATTGTTGGACTTCCCGATAATGCCATTAAAGAAAGCCTTGAGCGAACGGAAAGTGCTATCAAGTCCTCTGGATTTCATATGCCCAGAACCAAAATGGTCATTAATTTATCACCAGCCAACTTAAGAAAATCGGGTACGGCATTTGATTTACCCATTGCCATTGGAATTTTAGCGGCTTCTGAACAAGTAGCCAACCCAAACATCATTGAAAAATATGTTTGTATGGGTGAACTAGGCTTAGATGGCAAACTACATCCTATAAAAGGAGTGCTTGCTATGACAATGCAGGCTGCAGAAGAAGCTTTTGATGGAATAGTTATTCCCATTGAAAATTACAAGGAAGCTTCTATGATTGATTCTATACCTCTATTTGGTTTCAGCACACTTCAGCAAGTAGTTTCTTTTTTACAAAACCCCAATTTAGATTATCAAAAAGATGTATCTAATCACTTAACTACAACAAGCAATAATAAAGCTCTAAATAATGTATCAGAATTAATGCCCGATTTTTGCGATATCAAAGGACAATCCTCTGCCAAAAGAGCCCTGACTATTGCTAGTGCTGGAGGACATAATTTAATAATGATTGGACCACCTGGGGCAGGAAAAACAATGCTTTCAAAAAGTATAGTTTCTATATTACCTCCTTTAAATAAAAAAGAAGCTTTAGAAACCAGTAAAATTTATAGTATTAGTGGAAAGATCCCCCTACAAAAGCAATTATTAAGTCAAAGACCATTTCGTCAACCTCATCACACTTTATCTTCCATTGCAATGATTGGTGGAGGCAGTCATCCTCAGCCCGGAGAAATTTCTTTAGCACATAATGGCGTACTTTTTTTAGATGAATTACCTGAATTCAATAAATCGGTTTTAGAAGTTTTAAGGCAACCTATGGAATCTGGTATTGCTAGTATTGCGAGGGCTTCAATGACAGTTCATTTTCCGGCAAGATTTATTTTAATTGCTGCTATGAATCCCTGTCCCTGTGGTTATTATAATCATCCTCATAAAAATTGTCATTGTAGTAGTCATCAAATACAAAAATATCTTCATAAAATTTCTGGACCTCTACTTGATAGAATTGACTTACATATAGAAGTAAGCCCCCTTCCCTATCACGAACTCAACTCAACACAAAGCACTGAAAGCTCTGCCACCATTGCACAAAAAGTAGTAAGCGCAAGAAATATTCAATTAGATCGATTTAAAAATGAAGAGGGTATTTACACCAATGCACAAATGAATAGTAGTATGTTGAAAAAATTTGTAAAAATTAATACAGCTACAGAAAAAATTTTAGAAGCTGCTATGGAAAAATTTCAATTAAGTGCAAGGTCCTATGATAGAATCAAAAAATTAGGACGCACTATAGCCGATGTAGAAAATGAAGTAGAAATAAAAGAACAACATATTATTGAAGCAATTCAATATCGCAACTTAGATAGATCCAGTTGGGGTCAATATAAAAATTAAAGGAGATAGCTTAATATTGTCCAGTAGTGAGTAAAACCAAGGTGCACGCTTCCATAGTTTGAATACCATTTTGGGATGCTAAGGTTTCTAATTCAGGATTTTCAGTACCAGGATTAAAAATTATTCTTCTTGGTTGCAATTGTATAATATCATCATAATAGGACTTTTGCGCCTCTGGGCCTAAATACAAAGTAACAGTATCAATAGTTCCTTTTGCTGGCCATTGATGCTGAATAGGTGTTGAATGAATATCTCCTTTTTTTATGCCATAAGCATACACGGCATAACCTTTGTCTAAAAGTAAACTAGTTGCTTTAAAGCTATATCTTTCTGGATTTGGGGTTGCCCCAAGCACTAATGTAATAGGTGTTGACATAGGACAAAGTTATTGCAAAATAGCAGAATGTTTCAATTTTATCTAGCTTCTGAGTACACAAGTAGGTTAGTTTAATAAAAAAACTTAAATTTCAGTTCCGCCTTTGACCCAAGTTTTGAGGGCAAGGTTTTTAATTATTTATCTAAACTCAATTTTATGCGTATTATTTTATGTTTATTATGTTTTCCATTTTTGTTGCAAGCTCAAAATAATGTGATTGCAGAAAAAACCAAATCAATGGAAATGCATAAAGGTTACTTTACTTATTATTGGGATGCGGCTCAAGGGAAAATTTTTATTTTAGTTGATAAATTAGAAACCCCTTTTTTATATGTAAATTCTTTACCTGCCGGATTAGGCTCTAATGATATTGGACTTGATAGAGGACAAATTGGAGATTCAAGAATTGTATTTTTTCAACGCATAGGAAAAAAAGTGTTATTAACACAACCCAATACCGATTTTCGTGCTATTACCAAAGATCCTAGAGAACAAAAAGCAGTGAACGAATCTTTCGCTCAGTCTATTTTATTTAGTTTTAATATTGAAGCCGAGGAAGCGAATACACTCTTAATTGATCTTACTCCATTTTTATTAAGAGATGCACACGGCGTTGCCGATAGAATTAGAAAAATGAAACAAGGCACTTATACTTTAAATGAAGCACGCTCTGCTATTTATATTGACCACACAAAAAATTTTCCAAAAAATTCTGAATTTGAAGCAACCCTTACTTTTATAGGAGGCGCAGATGCTGGCAGATTTGTACAAAGAGTAGCCCCTTCCGTAGAAGCACTCACACTTCGAATGCACCATAGCTTTGTTGAACTTCCAGACAATAATTATCAACCCAGAAAATACGATATTAGAAGTGGTTATTTTGGAACCAGCTATTTTGATTATGGAAGCGATATTAGTGAGCCCATTGAAAAAATGGTAATTAATAGACATCGACTCATAAAAAAAGATCCCACTGCCCTTCTCAGTGAGCCTGTTAAACCAATCATTTATTATTTAGATAATGGCACTCCTGAACCCATTCGTTCAGCTTTATTAGAGGGCGCTAGGTGGTGGAATCAAGCTTTTGAAGCAGCAGGATATAAAAATGCTTTTCAAGTACAAATACTTCCAGACTCAGTAGATCCAATGGATATTAGATACAATATGATTAACTGGGTGCACCGATCTACACGCGGTTGGAGTTATGGAGCCACTATTGCCGATCCCAGAACAGGAGAAATTATTAAAGGGCAAGTAACTTTAGGTTCTTTGAGAGTTCGTCAGGATTATCTCATTTTTACTTCTCTTTTATCACCCTATATCAATGGCAAACCTGTTACCGATAAAATGAGAACTGCTGCCATTCATCGTTTAAGACAATTAGCGGCACACGAAGTGGGACACACTTTAGGTTTACAACATAATTATGCCTCTAGTTACAACGATCGAGCTTCTGTAATGGATTATCCTCATCCAAATATTTTTGTGAATGCAAAAGGAGAAATAGATTTTTCTAAAATTTATACTAATGAAATTGGGGCTTGGGATAAACGAGCCATTATGTATGGGTATCAAGATTTTGGTAAAGGAGTAGAAGAAACGCCTCTTTTACAAAATATGTTAGCAGAGAATTCTAACAATGGATTATTATTTATTGCAGATGCTGATGCAAGAGCTGCTAGCGGCTTTCATCCATATGCGCATTTATGGGATAACCAATCAGATGCTGTTAGTGGATTAGATCAAGCTTTAGCGGTAAGAAAAAAAGCAATGGAACAATTTGGTGAAGAAGCCATAGCTAATTTTACCCCACTAGCTAAGTTAGAAGATGTATTGGTTCCTTTGTATAACTATCACCGTTATCAATATGAAGCAGTCACTAAATTAATTGGTGGCATTAACTATAATTATAGTGTTAGAGGAGATGCTCATCAAATTAAACCCACTATTTTATCCAATGCAATACAACAAAAAGCATTAGAGGCAGCAGTTAATTGCTTATCTGCTACTACACTTACTATACCAGAAAGAATTTTACAATTAATACCTCCCCGACCCCCTATGTATTATGGAGTGGGAGAATTATTTGAAAAAAGAACAGGTATGAGTTTTGATGCATTAGCAGCAGCAGAAGCCTTAGGTGATTTTGAGTTAGGTTTTTTATTCAATGTAGAAAGAGCGAATAGGCTGGTGCAAAATAAAGCAAGAGCCAAAACTATTGGCTTTGATAATGTAGTGGATGCAGTATTAAAAAATACTTGGTATTCACCTATTCCCGAGGGTTTACAAGGTAGCATTCAACAACAAACTCAACAACAAGTATTAAGCTGGTTATTAGGAGTAAGTCAAAGCACAGATGCGAATTATGAAGTAAAAACTATTTGTAATGATAAAATCAAAGAATTAAAAGTGAAATTATCAGCACTCTTAAAATCGGATATGACACATAAAGCACATTACGCTTATGCACTTGAAAGAATAAATAATCCAAAAGATATTACTCTTCCTAAACCTACCTCTATAGCACCAGGTGCTCCTATAGGTTGTGATGTGGATTAAAAAAAAGACCCCAAGAGTTTCTTGGGGTCTTTTTTAAAATTTTATTTAATAATTTTAAAATTATAATTTTCACAATTATAACTATATATTTTAAATAGTTGTTCTATACCATTCGACTATTATTCAACCATTATTATACAAACATTCTAATGGGTTCTTCCAAATATGCTTTTAGTGTTTGTAAAAATGCGGCACCTGTAGCACCATCCACCACTCTATGATCACAGCTTAAAGTAACATTCATTACATTACCTGGAACTATTTGACCATTTTTTACAATGGGTTCTTGAGCAATACCTCCAACGGCTAATATACAAGCATCAGGAGGGTTGATAATGGCAGTGAATTGATCTATGCCAAACATTCCTAAATTAGAAATAGTGAAAGTACTTCCTTCCCAATCTGAGGGTTGTAATTTTTTTTCTTTTGCTTTTTTAGCAAATTCTTTTATAGTTACACTTATTTCATCCAAAGAAAGTCCATCTGCGTATCGCAATACAGGCACTAATAATCCTTCCTCCACAGCAACTGCTATACCAATATTGATGTGGTGATTTTCACGAATAACATCACCCAACCAACTGCTATTTACTTTTGGATGTTGTTTTAAAGAAAGAGATACTGCTTTAACAATAAAGTCATTAAAACTAATTTTAACGGGCGCTGTTTCATTGACTACATTTCTTGCAGCAATGGTAGCGTCCATATTAATTTTCATTGTTAAGTAAAAATGAGGTGCCGTAAATAAACTTTCGCTTAATCTTCTAGCAATAGTTTTACGCATTTGAGAAACCGGAGTATCTACATAACTTACTTGACCTATGAAATTAGAATGAATACGGGTAGCAGCTTTCGTGGTTGCAGAGCTAGCACTAGGAGTATAATTTTCTAAATCTACTTTTGTAATTCTTCCAAACTCACCGGTGCCTTTTACAAATTTTAAATCGATGCCTTTTTCTTTGGCAATTTTCTTTGCTAAAGGTGATGCAAAAATTCTTCCTTCATTAATAACTTCATTCACTTTAGGCGCAGTGGTCGCAGAAGACGCAGATGTGGGAATAGTTGCAGGAGTTGAAGGAGTTGCAGAGGTTGCAGGTGTAGCATTGGTGGTGGATGCTAAGTCTGCACTTTGTGGTACTTTTACAGATTTCACAATACTATCAATATCTAAGCCAGGCTTACCTATTATACACAATAATTGATTTACTAAAATTTTTTCACCACCGGCAGCACCTTGATACAATAAAGTACCCTCTTTGTAAGATTCCAATTCCATAGTGGCTTTATCTGTTTCTATGTCTGCTAAAATTTCTCCTTTGGTTACTTTATCACCTATATTTTTATGCCATTTAGCAATGACACCTTCTGTCATAGTATCACTTAAGCGCGGCATTAAAACCACTTCTTCCATATTACTTACATCTATAGTAGTTGCATTATTTGCAGCAGGAGTTGCTGAAGCAGTTGTAGTGGTTGGTGCTGCTGTTGAAGTGCTTGTAGTAGAAGCAGCGCCTTGTGTATGAGCAGCAATTAAAGCAGAAACATCTTCTCCTTGTTTACCAAAAATGGCTAATAAATCATTGACTTGTAATTTGCCTCCACGAGGTGTACCAATATGCAATAAAATTCCATCTTGATAACTTTCCAATTCCATAGTAGCTTTATCCGTTTCAATCTCGGCTAACAAGTCTCCTTTTTTAACGGTATCTCCTACATTTTTATGCCAAGCTGCCACCACACCTTCAGTCATGGTATCACTTAAACGGGGCATTAATATTACTTCAGCCATAGGTGCAAGGAATGTTTTATAATTAGGCGTGAAATTACATCAAAAATGTTTTTTTTCCCACCAAAAAAATGCATTTTCTATGAAATCAAGGACAAATAAGACCCTATTTATCTAAAAAGCTTGATTCTATTGACCCTGGGCCAAACTATATGCTTTTTTGTCTGCCCACATATTTAAAATTTCTAAAGAGCAAATCTTAAAATTAACTGCCAAAGCACGATATAAATCAATCACATCATTTTGTGACAAGGGTGATTCATTGACTGTTTCAAAACGACAATAGTACTGATTAATTAAATTGGTAAAAACAGAGCCAGAAGGCCAAACCTGTGTTCCTCTATTAGTGATGGTTACCAATTTTAAAGTGGTAGTAGTATGTAATAAACATTTGTCAGCAATGGCTTGAGGTTGCTCAGCACTTTCAATAAAAAAATCTACACCTACAATTTTATGTTGATCATTCAAATTGCTTTGTAACATAGGATTACTCTCCAATTTAAAATGCGTAGGAGTCACATAAAAATTGGATAAACTGGGTTTGGGATGATGTGTCGGCTTTTTTCCAAAATTTTGAATAATAGCCTGTGCAAAGGCAGAAGTGGATAAAGAGGGAGTATTGCGATCTCCAAAATCTCCTGTATGTACACCAGATTCTAAAGTATACAATAATGCATTTTCAATTGTAGCAGCTTGTTCCATTAAACCTAAATGTTGTAACATACCTAATCCACTTAATAATAAAGCGGTAGGATTTGCTAAATTTTTACCTGCTATATCTGGTGCAGTTCCGTGTACTGCTTCAAATATAGAGATATGATCACCAATATTTGCTGATGGCGCAAATCCAAGTCCACCCACAAGTCCAGCGCATAAGTCACTTACGATGTCTCCTTGTAAATTAGTTAACACTACAACATCAAACAAATCGGGACGACTTACTAATTTCATACATAAATCATCTACAATTACATCATCGGAATTTAATTCAGGATATTCTTTAGCTACTTCTTTAAATACTTCTAAAAATAAACCATCGGTTAATTTCATAATATTGGCCTTATGTCCACAAGTAATTCGTTTAGCCCCTTTTTTCTTCGCCATCTCAAATGCATACCTAATTACTTGCATACTACCTGGTCGAGTAATAAATCGACGACCCAATGCCACATCCTGTGTTAATAAATGTTCAATACCTCCATAAGTATCTTCAATATTTTCTCTAACAATAGTAATATCAATGGGTATACCTGCTTTACTGAAAACTGTATCTACCCCACTTAATGTTTGAAATGTTCTTTTATTCGCATAAGTATTCCAAGTTTTGCGAGCCGTTACATTAACACTTTTAACACCCTTACCCTTGGGAGTTTCCATAGGACCTTTAAAAAGTATACCCCACTGTTCAATGGTATCTTTTGCTTTAGGAGTCATCCCATTACTATAACCTTTATCAAAAACCCATTTACCCATTTCAACAAAATCATATTCTAAAGGAACTTGGGCGGCATTAAATACTTCAAGAACTGCATCCATAATCTCTGGTCCAATACCATCTCCCTTTGCTACAGCGATCTTCATTCTTACAATTTTTAATAGATTTTTACACTTAGCATTAATACGTAATGCATTAATTTTCGCAAAGTTACGCGACTTCAAGGGTCTAATAAAAAAATAGAGCAGTTTTTATTTAATCGGCCTGAATTTTTGCTAATTTTAGCCCGCAGTATTGTCTGCAAAAGCAGTAATTGACTTTATTTCTTATGGTTTCTAAAATTTCAGAAGGTGTAGAAGTAAGTATTGAAACTTTTTACCAAAAAGACTATAGCAATCCATTGCAAAATGAGTATATGTTTGCTTACAGGATTACCATTGAAAATCACAATTCTTTTCCTGTAAAATTATTGAAAAGATATTGGGAAGTATTTGATAGCAATACAGAACACAGAATTGTAGAAGGAGAAGGTGTAGTGGGCGTGCAACCATTAATTATGCCGGGCAAACATTATCAATATGTAAGTGGTTGTCATCTAAAAAGTGAACTAGGCAAAATGCAAGGACATTATACGATGGAGAATATTGAAACAAAGGAGTTCATCCAAGTCAATATTCCAGCTTTTAAAATGGCTGCGCCAGTTAAATTAAACTAAGCCTAGCTTTGGCCCATGAAAATTTGTATCGCACAACAAAATTATCACATTGGCAATTTTGATCAGAACACTGCAAAAATGCTTTGTGCTATTGAAGAAGCCAAAAAACAAGGTGCTGATTTAATTTTATTCAGCGAGATGAGTGTATGCGGCTATCCTGCCAGAGATTTTGTTGAATTCAAAGATTTTATTCATCAATGTTATGCTCAAGTAAACATAATTAAAGAAGCCGCCGATTCCATTGGCGTTCTCATAGGTAGCCCTGCCCGCAATCCCCAGACAAAAGGAAAAGATTTATATAACGCAGCATTTTTCTTGTATGAAAAGAAAATAATTGCAGAAATACATAAAACCTTACTACCCACCTATGATGTTTTTGATGAGAATAGATATTTTGAACCTGCCGACGAATGGAAAGTGGTTCCTTTTAAAGGAAAAAAATTAGCAGTAACTATTTGTGAAGATATTTGGAACTTAGGCGATAACCCATTGTACCGTATTTGTCCGATGGATCAAATGATGGAACAAAAGCCTGATATTTTATTAAATTTAAGCGCCTCCCCTTTTGATTATACGCACGATGAAGACAGAAAAGCAACTATAAAAGCGAATGTGTTAAAATATAAAATTCCTTTGTTTTATTGTAATGCTGTGGGAAGTCAAACAGAAATTGTTTTTGATGGAGCTTCCTTGGCATTTGATAAGCAAGCCAATCTCTGTGGCGCACTTCCTATGTTTGAATCTGCTATGGAAATTTTTGAATGCACAGAGGATGGAATGATTAATGCACCTATTCTTGAACCTGCCGCAAGAGTGCCACATAAAGAATTAAACCCCGCAAAATTAGAACCAGCACTCAATATTGATCAAGTGTATAAAGCTTTAGTGTTAGGGGTAAAAGATTATTTTACAAAAATGGGCTTTAAAAAAGCCATCCTTGGATCTTCCGGAGGCATAGATTCTGCAGTTACTTTAGTAATTGCTTGCGAAGCCTTAGGAGCCAAAAATGTAAGCGCTATTTTAATGCCTTCTCCATTTTCAAGCACACATTCCATTGAGGATGCTTTGGCTTTGAGCAAAAACTTACAAAATCCCTATGAAATTATTGCTATCAAAGAAGTGTATGAAAGTTTTTTACAAACCTTACAACCCTTATTTAAGGACGCACCTTTTTCATTAGCAGAAGAAAATTTACAAAGTAGATCGAGGGGTAATATATTAATGGCTATTGCTAATAAATTCGGATATGTACTTTTAAACACTTCCAACAAAAGTGAACTTGCAACTGGTTATGGAACTTTATATGGAGATATGGCAGGTGGCTTGGGCGTGCTGGGAGATTGTTATAAAATGCAAGTATATGCACTTGCAAAATATATTAATCGTGATAAAGAAATTATTCCTTTATCCATTTTAACAAAAGCACCTAGTGCAGAATTAAGACCCGACCAAAAAGACAGTGATAGTTTACCTGCTTATGAAATCTTAGATCAAATTCTTTTTCAATACATTGAAAAAAGAGCCGATCCTGCTAGCATTAAAGCACTCGGATTTGACAGCGCTTTAGTGGATAGAACTTTGAAAATGGTAAATACGAATGAATATAAAAGAAATCAATTTTGTCCTATAATTCGTATTTCTCCCAAAGCCTTTGGTGTGGGAAGGCGTGTCCCCATTGTGGCAAAATATTTAAATTAGTATTTATGAAAAAAATTATTATTTTTCTTTTAGCAATGAATTTGCTAAGTGCCCCTTTATGGTTGCAAGCACAATCCCGAAAAGAAATTTTACCTGGCGCTTATCAAACTGAAAAATACATTTCTTTATTATTAAATAAAAGAGTAGGCATTTTTACCAATCATACTGCCATAGTAAATAAAAAACATTTAATAGATACACTGCTCACCAGAGGTGTAACTATTAAAAAAATATTTACCCCAGAGCACGGACTAAGAGGAACCGCAGATGCAGGAGAAGCCACTAAAGACGATAATGATCCCCGTACAGGTATTAAAATTATATCTCTGTATGGTAAAAAATATGGGCCCGATTCCACTGATTTAGCAGACCTAGATGTTCTTGTTTTTGATATTCAAGATGTGGGTACTCGTTTTTATACTTATATCTCTTCTTTACAATATTTTATGGAGGCTGCAAAAGAAAATAATAAACCTCTTATCATATTAGACAGACCTAATCCTAATGGACATTTTGTGGACGGCCCAGTGTTAGATAAAGCTTTTTCTAGTTTTGTAGGAAAAAATTCCATACCCATTGTATATGGAATGACTATAGGGGAATATGCTACTATGCTCAATGGAGAACAATGGTTAAAAACAAATAACAATGTAAACTGGTCCTTGACTGTTATACCTTGTAAAAATTACGACCATCTTTCTATGTATAGTATTGACATAGCACCCTCCCCTAACTTACCCGATATGTCTTCTATTTATTGGTATCCCACCACTTGTTTAGTAGAAGGTACTATTTTAAGTGAAGGAAGAGGTACTCCACACGCTTTTGCATACATTGGACATCCCCTCACTACACATAAAGAATTTTCTTTTACGCCTGTTTCAAGAGTTGGCGCTACACAACCCAAATTAAAAGATCTACTATGCTATGGCTGGGATTTAACTAAAACAAAAGCCCCCAACCACATTGATCTTGAATTATTAATATCGATGTACAAAGCTTTCCCTCAAAAAGATTCTTTTTTTATTCATACCACAGGCAACACTCCTCGTGATTATTATTTTAATAAACTAGCAGGAAATAATATACTGATGGAACAAATTAAAATGGATATGAGTCCTGCCGCCATTAGAGCTAGTTGGCAAAAAGACTTAACCAACTTTAAAAGCATAAGAAAAAAATATTTACTCTATAAAGATTTTGAATAAGAAAATAATTAAAAACCTTTAAAATAAATGAACTTTGGATCAAATAAACTTTAAATAAACTTTTAATTAAAAAAGGCCCTTATCGCTAAGGGCCTTTTTTATTGAATAGTAGCAAGCAACTACAATTAAAACTATGAAATAAGTATTTAAAATACTGCTTGTAGCAGATATTATCAATTACCTATAATAGGTATCATTAACTTATGAACAGCCTCATTCAAGGCTTTCACTCCCTCTTTTTTAATAGTTTCATATTTTTTTAATTGTTCCTCTGTTTGCGCTTTTAATTCAGCAAAAACCTCTTTCACTTGTTGGGTAGGTGCCACATAACCAGCTGCAGCAGATTCAAATACGCCCGCTATTTTATCATCTAATCGTATGGGGAAATTTAAAACATCCTGTCCACTCTTTGCTTTTGTTTGATGCAAAGCTTGTTCAATAGAAGTAAGCTGAGATAATACTAGTTCGCTTTGCTTTTGAAAACTGGAATCCTTTGTTTTCTTTTGTAAGACTTGCACTTGTGAACGAATATCTTTAATACCTTTTAATGTTTTCATAATAGTATTAAAGCTGGCAGATACTTCTAATAAAAATTGTTCTTGTGCTTTTAAATCGGCAGTAGAAACTTTATAATTAGGATCGGCCATTAATTCAAAGGGATACAGCACAGAATCTTTATCAATAGTTATTTTAGCAAAGTATTTTCCTGGAGCCGCCAATACCGGACTGGTCGAACCATTCCAAAGAATTAAATCTTCTGAAGGCTTTTCAATTTCTTTATGATACAAATTCCAAGTAAATTGTTGAAATCCATTTTCTACCACTATGGCAGATTTATCTTTACCAGTTTCTTTAGAACTAAAATGTCTTACCAATTTTTTCTGATCATCTAAAATGTCAATTTGTATAGTTGTACTATCACTGGCGTCTTTTAACCAATAATTAATAACCACTCCTTTGGGTGGATTGACGCCCACATTCGCTGGCATACTAGCTCTCGCTCCTCTGTTACGACGACCCCCTATTTGCGGAGGAACACGATAAGCATTAGCCACTGGAAATACTTTAGAGTTAAGCGCATTACTTGCTTGATAATTTTCAATCATAGATACATCATCTAAAACATATAAACTCCTTCCTTGTGTACCTACTATTAAATTATTATCTCTAATGAGTAAGTCGGTAATAGGAGTCACTGGTAAATTTAATTGCAAAGGTTCCCAAGACTTTCCATCATTCATAGATACATACAAACCATATTCTGTACCTGCAAATAATACTCCCGCCTTCTTAGTACTAGCAACAATGCATCTTGTAAAATGCATAGGTTGAATGCCCGTCGTAATTTTTTCCCAAGTTTCACCATAGTCGTGGGTTACATATAAATAAGGAGCAAAATCATCTAACTTATATCGAGTACCTGCAAAATAAGCAGTGCCTTTTCTTAAAGGATCTACTTCTACTCTATTCCACATCATCCATTGTGGTACATCTTTAGGTGTTACATTTTTCCAATGAGCCCCTCCATCTTTACTTATATGAATTAACCCATCATCACTACCTGTCCATAATAAATCCTTTTCTAAAGGTGATTCTGCTGCAGTAAATATGGTACAATAATATTCTACACTTGTATTGTCTTGTGTAATGGGACCTCCCGAACTTTTTTGTCTACTCTTATCATTGGTAGTTAAGTCTCCAGAAAGTTCTTTCCAACTAGCACCCTCATTTTCTGAAGCAAATAAATGATTTCCTGCAGTATATAATTTTTTAGGATTGTGTGGAGAAAAGAAAATTGGATGATTCCATTGAAAACGATATTTCTGTACATCTGCGCCTGCTCCCATTGGATTATCAGGCCATACATTAACTACTCTATTCTCTCCCGTTTTATGATCGTATCTAGTAATTAATCCACCATAAGAACCTCCATACACTACATCATTATTTAATGGATCTGCCACAATATAACCACTTTCACCGCCGGCAGTCACTTCAAAATCACTTTCTCCTATATAGGCACCATAAGAGCTTGATAAAATTCTAAAAGCAGAATTATCTTGCTGCGCTCCCAATATTCTATATGGAAAATGATTGTCGGTACTTAAGCGATACACTTGTACAGTGGGCTGATTCATTACTGTACTCCAATTTTTTGCACCATCTAAACTTACTTGCGCACCACCATCATCTGCCACAATCATTCGTTTACCGTTTTTAGGATCAATCCATAAATCGTGATGATCTCCGTGAGGAGTTCTTCCTGCACTAAAAGTTTTACCACCATCTGAAGAAACCATAAAATTCACATTGGGACAATACACTTTATTTTCATCTGCAGGATCCACAAAAACTTTAGTATAGTACCAAGCGCGTTGACGAATATTATTATCACTATTCACTAACTCCCAAGTCTTACCTGCATTTTCAGATACAAATAAACCACCTTCTTTATTTTCAATTAATGCATATAATTTATCAGTATTCGATTTAGCTACTGCAATAGCGGTAATACCCCAAACACCTTTAGGAAAACCTTTATTAGTTTTAATCGAAGTCCAGGTTTCACCACCATCGGTACTTTTAAATAAACCAGAACCCTCTCCGCCACTTTCCAAACTATAGGGTGTTCTAATTAATTGCCAAGTTCCTGCATATAAAATTTCTGGATTGGAGGGGTCAATTACTAAATCACTCGCACCGGTTTGTTCATTGACATACAATACTTTTTTCCAATTTTGTCCGCCATCGGTACTTTTAAATACTCCCCTTGTTTCATTAGGTCCAAACAAATGACCCATCACAGCTGCCCAAACAATATCTGGATTTTTAGGATGCACAATAATTCTTACAATATGTCTTGCTTCTTTTAAACCTATATTTTTCCAAGTCTTACCATCGTCTGTAGATTTCCACATACCTCCCAAACCTTCACTCACATTACCTCTCATACTATTCTCGCCTTCTCCCACATATACCACAGATTCATTGCTAGGCGCTAAGGCTATAGCTCCTATGGAACCTCCATAAAAACCATCTGAAATATTTTTCCAATTATTGCCTGCATCTGTTGTTTTCCAAACTCCTCCTCCAGTAGCCCCCATATAAAAGGTATTTATATCGGAATAAGAACCCACTGCTGCTGCAGCCCTACCGCCTCTGAAAGGTCCAATAAGTCTAAAATTTTGGGCTTTGATAATAGGATCTTGTTCTATACTGTTAGTAGTGGGAGGTGCTACAATTTTTTTCTTTTGTGCCTCAAGTGAATGAGAAACAAAAAACAAAGACAACACCATTAATAAAAAATTTTTCATGCTATTTTATTTTAAATATGTAATTACTAAAAAAGTAAAACCCTTAATTTTCACTAAGGGCCTTACTGTTTCATTTTATTTTATTGTATCGTAATCTTTAAATTTTTTAATAGGAGTAGATTCCACTAATTTTCTAAAACTAGCCCAATCCTTGGTAAAAAATTCATTGGCTTTCATTACAACATTTTGAATGACAGCATCTGCTTCTTGTAATTTTCTTTCTTCTTGCTCACCTGGCATCGTATTCTTCCCTGAAATTAACATACTAGCATCTCGGATTAAACCAATAGGGGTGATGGTTGCCACGGTTCCATATCCTTGTTTTTCTTGTTTTTTACCCATTATAAATTCTCGTAAATTTTTTGCTTTTTCTGTAATTTTTTTATGCGCCGCATTTAAAGTGTCAAGGCCTTTATCTTTTTTATCTTTCCATTCTGCTTTTAATTCTAGCAGCAAGGCATCTACTTCATCTAATTGATCCATTACACTATTAAATTTATCTGCGCTGGGTTGATGCTTTTCTATTAATTCATCTTGCTTTTTAACAATCTCATTTCTACTAGCTAATCGAGCATCTTCTTTCACTTCAATCCACATAGAATCTTTTTTGTTGTTAGCACTAACCACTACTTTATATTTTCCAGCAAGTACGGCTCTACCTCTATATTCTCTTTCTTCCTCTGGATCGCTGGGGGCTTCTTCTACCATTCTTCTTCCTCTTCCACCGCCTCCCAATTTTGACATACCAGCGGCTCGTTTTCCTTTTTGCTCAAATCCCCAGTACTGTCTATTAAAGCCTGAATCAACTTTAAAAGTTAAATTTCTAATAACAGAATCTTGGGCATCTTTAATTTGTAGTTTTACTTTTTTAACACTATCCATCACATAAATAGTGAAGGGATAACCTGAAGGTCTATTGTCTGCATCATACATACCCCAAGTACTCCATTCATAAGTAGCATTTTTATAAGAAGCATTGACTACAGCATTAGGTGCCGATACAAAAAAGGAAGTAGCTACTCCTTTATTATGTGCCAACTTACGAAGTGGTTTAATATCATCTAATACCCATAAAGCACGACCAAAAGTAGCAATAGCTAAGTCTGCTTCTCTTTCTTGAATAGCAAAATCATAAGTAGACACTGAAGGATATCCATTTTTCCATTGTTGGAAATTTTCTGCATTATCTAAACTCACATACATACCTTGTTCAGTTCCCACAAAAAATAAATTTGGTTCTTCAATATCTTGAATGATAGATAAAGCATATCCAGTAACTTTTGAACTACTTAAAATATTAGTCCAAGTTTTTCCAAAATCGGTAGATCTAAAAATATAAGGAGCAAAATCTCCTTGTCTATAATTATTAGCTACCACAAAAACTTCGTTGGCATTGTAAGTAGATGTTCTTATTTGTGGAATCCAAGCTCCTTTAGGAAGCCCTGTAATATTGGCTGTCATATTGGTCCAAGTGGCCCCACCATTAGTGGTCATTTGAACATTTCCATCATCGGTACCCACCCAAATGAGATCTTTTTGAACAGAAGAGGGAGCAATAGTAATAATAGTACAATGATTTTCAGCACCGGTTATATCAATACTAAGACCTCCGTTATTGGTTTGATCAATTTGTGCACTATCATTGGTGGTTAAATCTGGGGAGATAACTTTCCAAGCAGCCCCTTTATTAGTACTCTTATGTAAGAATTGAGAGCCAAAATAAATTGTTTTTTTATCAAAAGGATCTTGTGCAATGGCTGCATTCCAGTTAAATCGTAATAAGGTTTTAGCGTCAGGTGCTGGAGGTTGAATGTAAGAACTTTCTCCAGTAGCTGTATTATATCTTCCCACAGAACCTCCTTGACTCATAGCATACACCCAATTGGCATCTTCAGGATCTGGCATTACATCAAATCCATCTCCACCCCATAAATTATCCCAATAAAAATTCTTTAAACCGCCTCTAGTAAAGGCGTAAGCAGGTCCTCTCCAAGAACCATTATCTTGCATACCTCCCATTACGTGATAAGGAATTTCATTATCAACATTCACGTGATAGAATTGACCCACGGGAATTTTTTCATCAAACATCCAAGTCTTACCACCATCTCTAGTAATACCAATTCCTCCATCATTACCATCTACCATAAATTTATTATCGGTAGGATGAATCCAAAATGCGTGATGATCTGGATGAATACCACTGTAAGGAATGATAGTTTCGAAATTTTTTCCACCGTCAATACTTTTCACTACTGTTTGACTTATGTACCAAAGTGTATTTTCATTAATGGGATCACAAATGATATCTTGGAAATAAAAAGGTCGATTGTCTACAATTGATTTTTGTGCATTTACTAAAGTAAAGTTGTAACCGCCATCATCACTTCTATACAAACCACTTTTTGTAGACTCTACCAAAGCGTACACTCTATTGGGATTAGACCTACTAATAGCAATACCTACACGACCTAAATTTCCATCAGGTAATCCGTTTTCTTTTCCAAGCTTAGTAAAATTTTTACCGCCATCTACAGTCATATAGATACCACTTCCTTTTCCTCCACTTTCTAAATGATAAGGATTACGGTAATGATGCCACATTGCAACAAATAATTTATTGGGATTTTTTGGATCCATAATCATATCACCCACCCCTGAAGTATCGTTGGTATATAATATTTGTGACCAAGTTTCTCCACCATCAGTGGTTTTAAAAACACCTCTGTTTTTGCTTTGTCCATAAGGATTTCCAATAGCTCCAGCATAAACAGTGTTGGGATTAGTGGGATCGATAATCACTCTATGAATATTTCTTGTTTGCTCTAAACCCATTTTTTTCCAAGTTTTACCAGCATCCAATGTTTTATAAATTCCCTCTCCAATACTTACTGAATTTCTTGGATTACCTTCTCCCGTTCCTACCCATACCACACTTGGATTGGATTGTTGAATGGCAACAGCTCCAATATTTAAAATAGGTTGTTCATCAAATACGGGTGTCCAACTCACTCCGCTATTATTGGTTTTCCATACACCTCCCGATGCAGCACCAATCCAAATATTATTAGGATTAGCAACTTCCACATCAATAGTAGTAACACGACCACTCATAGAAGCAGGACCCACATTTCTGGGTTTCCAATTTTTAAATACTTTATTAATATCCACTTTTGCTTCATTAGTAACTACTGCAGGTGTTTGCTTTTTTACTTTTTGAGCAGACAATGAAGACATAGATAAAATTGATGCCAATACAAAAGAGGCAAGAATAGTAATACGCATAATGTTAGGTTTGCTTATTTTAAAAATAATGAAGTACCTAAGCTATTATATTTTAGGGAAAAAATGGCAAAAAAAGCCAAGAAAAGGATGAACTACAGACGCTCTATGATTCCTGCAATACCCTGACCTCCGCCCACACAGGCGGTTACAATACCATATTTCTTTTGAAGACGCTCTAAATCATTTAATATTTGTACGGTTAATTTACATCCCGTGCAACCCAAAGGATGCCCAAGTGCTATGGCACCTCCATTAATATTTACTTTTTGTGTATCCAACCCTAGCGTTCTTATAACTGCTAAAGCTTGAGAGGCAAAAGCTTCGTTCAATTCAAATAAATCTATTTGATCCAATTTCATATTTGCTTGTTTCAAAACTTTTGGAACAGCTTCAATGGGTCCAATACCCATAATTCTAGGATGCACTCCAGCGGAAGCACAATTCACCAATCGACCCATTGGTTTTAATCCCAAGGAAAGCATCATTTTTTCACTCATCACCATCACAAAACTAGAACCATCACTAGTTTGTGAAGCGTTACCTGCAGTCACTGTACCTTTAAGAGCAAAAGCAGGTTTTAATTTTGCCAAGGCTTCAAGGGTAGTATCTGCTCTTACACCTTCATCTGTATCCACAGTATAGCTGCGTGTAGCTCTTTTATTTTTTTCGTTGATAAATGTTTCTTGAATGTCAATAGGTAAAATTCCTTTTTTGAAATAACCATTATCAATAGCTTGCTTTGCTTTTTGGTGTGAAGCCAATGCAAATGCATCCTGATCCTCTCTTGTAATTTTATATTCATTCGCAACAGCTTCTGCGGTAAGACCCATAGATAAATAATAATCTGGCTCCTCTACTGTAATGGAATAAGCGGGAACTGTTTTCCAGCCTGCTGTGGGCACCATTGACATTGATTCAGTACCCCCTGCAATAATACACTCTGCCATTCCGGATCTTATTTTAGCAGTGGCCATTGCAATACTTTCTAAACCACTTGCACAATATCTATTAATAGTAATACCTGGCACTTCAATTCCTAAAGCTTTTGCTGCAATGATTCTTCCAAATTGTAAACCTTGTTCCGCTTCAGGTACAGCATTACCAACAATCACATCATCAATTATTTTTGGATCTACCGCTGGTAAAGATTTCATTAAACCCTTTATAACTTCAATAGCTAAATCATCGGAACGCATAAATCTAAAACCCCCTTTTTTACTCTTGGTAACAGCGGTTCTATAGCCTGCAACAATGTATGCTTCTTGCATAAAATAAGAATTTTTAACCCCCTAAAAGTAATCATTTTTGTAAAAAGTTGTTTATGCAACTAAATATTTCATTGTAAATTTGTACTATGTGGTACCCTATTGCTCGCAACCTCTTATTTATGTTACCGCCTGAACTGGCACACAGTGTATCTATGAGGGGTTTAAAAAGTGCCACCCGCCTGCCATTTTTAAATAAAAAAATAGCAGCAAGCTTTCAATACACTGAAAAAAACTTAGCTAAAACCTGCTTTGGTCTTGATTTTCCTAACCCTGTGGGTTTAGGTGCCGGATTCGATAAAAACGCCCATTATTTAGATGCCTTGGAATTATTGGGTTTTGGATTTGTAGAAATAGGCACCGTAACTCCTCAACCCCAAGCAGGCAATATTGCCCCTCGTTTATTTAGAATTCCAGATCAAAAAGCCCTCATCAATAGAATGGGTTTTAACAATGAAGGACTTCAAGTTATTGCTAGCAGATTAAAAGATAGAAAATATAAAAATAATTCTGCTTTAATTATTGGCGGCAATATTGGAAAAAATAAAGTCACTGAAAACAAAGATGCTTGGAGAGACTATTGCACCAATTTTAAAGGATTAGAAGAAGTAGTGGACTATTTTGTGGTGAATGTAAGTTCCCCCAACACACCTGGACTTCGTGCATTACAAGATAAAGAATCTTTAAGGCAAATTTTTTCTGAATTACAAAACTTAAATAAAAACAAAAAACCCATTTTGTTAAAAATAGCTCCCGATGTAGAATTCAGTGCCTTGGATGACATCATTGCTTTAACCAATGAAATTAAAATAGACGGGCTTATTGCCACCAACACCACCCTTGATAGAAGTTTATTAAACAGTTTAAACCAAGAGAAAGCAAAAAAAATGGGTCCGGGTGGATTAAGTGGTCAACCTCTATTAAAAAAATCAAATGAAATAGTACAATATTTACGCCGTGGCTTAAACCAAGATATTCCTATTATTGCTAGTGGCGGCATTTTTAATGGCAATGATGCTCAGGAAAAAATAAATGCAGGTGCTTCTCTGATTCAAGTTTGGACAGGATTTATTTATGAAGGCCCTTCTATAGTTAAAAATATTTGTCAACACTTAAGCACCTCCCTTTAACAATGATCACCATTCAAAGTTTTTGTTTTAGTGCTTTTCAAGAAAACACCTATGTGTTATATAATGAGTTTAACAACGCTATTATTATTGACCCAGGTTGTTATACGCGCATTGAAGAAAAAACTTTATTTGATTTTATAAGTAAAAAAAATTTAAAGCCGCAACTATTATTAAACACACATTGTCATTTAGACCACGTTTTTGGAAATAATATTGTGAGTGAAACTTATGGTCTTAGTGCCCAGATACATCCAAATGAAAAAGTGGTATTAGATCGCCTTTCAGAAGCTGCTGCAAAATGGGGCGCTCCCACCGAAGCTTACAGAGGACCGATTCAACACATTCAAGAGGGTGAAATTATTCGATTAGATGAAGATGAGTTCAAAGTTTTACTAACACCGGGTCATTCTCCCGGAAGTGTTTGTTTTTATAATAGTAAACAAGATTTTATTATAGGCGGAGACCTTATTTTTAAAGATGGTGTGGGACGCACCGATTTGCCAGGCGCCAACCCCAATGATTTAATAAAAAGTATTCGTGAAAAACTATTTCCCTTACCCGATTCACTCTGTATATACGCTGGCCACGGACCGCAAACCACTTGGGGTAGAGAAAAGCTGTATAATCCCTACATTAAATATATTAGCAGCCAAGCCAGTGCCCCAAAAGACAGTTAATTAACAATTTGATAATATTAGTAAGATTCTCAATTATAAGTTAATAAGGGTAATTTTACACACCTACTATGGAAGCACCTATAAAAATATTAATTGCAGATGACGAACCTGATATTCTTGAAATTATAAGCTTTCATTTATATAAATTAGGGTACGAAGTAGCAACGGCGAAAGATGGAAGCGAAGCCATTGAAAAAGCAAATTCGTTTGCTCCAGACTGTATCATCTTAGATATTATGATGCCTAAAAGATCTGGTTTTGAGGTTTGCGAATATTTAAGAAACCAAAAACAATTTGATAAAACACTTATTGTACTTCTTACTGCATTAAACGACGAAGAATCACATATCAAAGGTTTAGAATTGGGAGGAGATGATTTTATTAGCAAACCTATCAGCCCCAAAGTATTAGTGAGTAGGATTACAGCTTTATTTAGAAGAATACAACCTGTTGAGTTAGACAATAAAGTAATTACTATAAATGACTTAATCATTGATAGTAGTCAATACAAAACAGTATTGAAAGGCATTAGTTTTACACTAGCCAAAAAAGAATTTGAATTACTGTATTTACTCGCCACACAGCCCGGCCGTGTTTTTTTAAGAGGAGAGATTTTATCTCAAGTGTGGGGTAATGATGTCATCGTGGGAGATAGAACCATTGATGTTCATATTAGAAAAATCAGAGCCAAATTAGGTATTGATTGTATCACTACAGTAAAAGGAGTAGGATACAAATTTAATTATTAAGAAGAATTGAATACCTTCACTTTGTCTAATGAAAGGGGCCCTATTAAATGTTTAAACAAAAGAATTTATCGCCCAAGCAGTTAGCGGCACTCACCGCCTTACTTATGGCTAGTTTAATAGCCTTCAGTATTCTCTTGGTTTTTTCCAATGTAAAATTAGCTGTAAGCTATTTTATTATAAGCTTTATTAGCATTTACTTTTTGATGCATCAAATTTTAGAATTTTTTATTTATCGAAAAATAAAATTAATCTATAAACTCATTGCACAAACTAAGGCTAGTAAAAAAGAGGAAGCTTATCAAAAATACCTTCTACCTCAAAAAGGAATGGACGATGTAAGAGATGATGTGGAAGCCTGGGCAGCTCAAAAAACAAAAGAAATTCAAGTACTACAATCTAACGAAGCTTTTAGAAAAGAATTTTTACAGAATTTATCTCACGAAATTAAAACCCCTGTCTTTGCCATTCAAGGATATTTAGAATTGTTAGCAGATGGAGCTTTAGAAGATCCTAGCACCAGTAATAAATTTGTGCAGCAAGCACAATCCAATGTACAAAGATTAGTTCAGTTATTAAATGATGTGGATGCAATTACCAATTTAGAAATGAATAAGGATCCTATTGTACAACAATCTTTTATTATTCAAGATATTATTAACGAAGCAGTGAATAATTTAAGTGTGAAATGGATTAAAAAGAATATACAATTTCAATTTAAAAAAGGATCTGAATCACCTACCTATGTTTATGCAGATAAAAATAAAATTTACCAAGTCATTGTAAATATTTTATCCAACGCAGCTAAATATGGTAAAATAGATGGCTCCATTATTGCCAGTGTGTATAAAATGGAAGACCAAAAAATACTTATTGAAATAAGTGATGATGGCATTGGAATTGCAGAAGAACATTTACCCCGTTTATTTGAAAGATTTTATAGAACCGATGATGCTAGAAATAGAGATGTGGGTGGTACAGGTTTAGGGCTGGCAATATGCAAACATATTATTGAAGCACACGGTGAAACCATACACGTAAGAAGCAAATTAAATGTGGGCACTACTCTTGGATTTACACTGGCAAGTAAAGCATAATTTTCATTACTTTTGTTGCAAACATTTTTGAATGCAAACCATACTTGTTACTGGCGGTACTGGCTATATTGGCGCTCATACCATTGTTGATTTAATTGAAAATGGTTTTGAGGTTATATCTGCAGATAATTTATCAAGATCTTCTGCCAGCTCTTTAATAGGTATTGAAAAAATTACAGGCAAAAAAATTAAGAATTACGAAATAGATTTAACAGATAAAAAAGCTGCAGAACAAATTTTTATACAACATAAAAATATTACGGGTATCATACACTTTGCTGCTTATAAAGCGGTGGGAGAATCTGTAGAGAAACCTTTGGAGTACTATCAGAATAATATAGGTTCCTTAATAAATTTATTGGCATTATCTATTCAATACCAAGTCAAGCATTTTATATTTTCATCTTCTTGTACAGTTTATGGAAATCCAGACAGCATCCCGGTAACGGAAAAAACGCCCTTACAAAAAGCAGCCTCTCCTTATGGCGCTACCAAGCAAATGGGTGAAACCATAGTGCAGGATACTGCAGCAGCTCATCCTTTGGCTGCTATTTTACTTCGTTATTTTAATCCCGTAGGCGCCCATCCCTCTATCGCCATTGGCGAATTGCCCATAGGTCGTCCACAAAATTTAGTACCAGCCATTACACAAACTGCCATTGGTAAATTACCAAAAATGCAAGTACACGGTAATGACTATGATACCAGAGATGGTAGTTGCATTCGTGATTATATTCACGTTTGCGATATTGCGCACGCACATACACTAGCTTTACAATATTCTATTAAAGAAAATGCATTCAATCATTGCGAGGTATTTAATCTTGGAACGGGAAAAGGTATTACGGTGTTAGAAGCCATTGCTGCTTTTGAAAAAGTATCGGGCGTGCGATTAAATTACGAGATAGGCCCAAGAAGAGCAGGCGATATAGTAGCTATTTATGCCAATAACGATTATGCCGTAAAAAAACTAGGCTGGAATTGTAAATATGATTTAAATGATATGATGCGTACTGCTTGGCTTTGGGAAAAAAGTCTGGCTTCAGAATAATTTTGTAAAATTATTTTACCAACATCTTCTCTGCATTCTCTGCTACTTGAAGCGCTTCAATAAATTCTTCAATATCTCCATTTACGACGGCATCTAAATTATAAGAAGTAACACCTACTCGATGGTCGGTAACTCTACCTTGTGGCCAATTATAAGTTCTAATTTTAGCACTTCTATCTCCCGTACTTACCAATGTTTTTCGATGCCTTGAAATTTCATCTTCTTGTTTACGCACTTGTTCTTCGAATAATTTAGTGCGCAACATAGTCATTGCTTTTTCTCTATTCCCTAATTGAGAACGCTCTGTTTGACAAATAACCACGGTACCTGTAGGAATATGTGTCAACATTACTTTTGTTTCTACTTTATTTACATTTTGTCCGCCCGCTCCCCCACTTCGAGAAGTTTCCATTTTAACATCGGCCGGATTCAATACAAAGTCTACTTCCTCTGCTTCTGGCATTACAGCCACAGTAGCTGCAGAAGTATGCACTCTACCTTGTGTTTCTGTAGAAGGGACTCTTTGCACACGATGCACCCCAGATTCAAATTTTAAAGTGCCATACACATCTTCACCTGTCACTTCTAAAATTACTTCCTTATAGCCACCTACGGTTCCTTCACTTTCACTTACCATTGAAACTTTCCAACCTTTCTTCTGACAATATCTTGTATACATAGTAAGTAAATCACCCACAAACAAACTTGCTTCATCACCTCCCGTACCCGCTCTTAATTCAATAATGGCGTTTTTGTCATCTTGAGGATCTTTGGGTATCAATAATTTTGTCAATTCTTTTTCTAAACTATCTTTCTGCGTTTCTAATTCAGGCAATTCCATTTTTGCTAATTCTCTCATTTCTGCATCATCTCCATTCAAACTTTCTTTAGCAAATTGATAATCTGACAATACTTTCACATATCTCAAATAAGGTTGTACAATTTTTTCTAAGGAACGGTATTCCTTACTCATTTTACCAAACTCTGATTGATTATTGATGATCTCTGGATTGGTCAAAGCCACCCCTACTTGGTCAAATCTTGCTTTTATGGCTTCTAATTTATCTAACATTGTCGTTTTTCTGTGCGCAAAAATAGTTATTTTAGTTGTCAATTAAAACATTCCCAACCTATGAAATATTTAGTACCCCTATTTATGGCTCTTTCTATTGGAACTCAGGCCCAATCTATACATTTTAAATCGGTTTTAGTAGACACACATAACGATTGTATTACTGCGTGTATTGAAAAAAAAGTAAGTCTTGATCAAGACCTCACTGGTATTAACCACTCCGATTTAAAAAGATTTAAACAAGGGGGCGTGGATTATCAATTATTTTCAGTTTGGTGCGATGGAGAAAAAGCCAATCCCTATGCTTGGGCAATGAGATCTATGGATACAATGGAAGCAGTGGCTGCACGCAACCCAGATAAAATAGTCATTGCTAGAACTTGGCAGCAAATACAAAAAGCTTTAAAAGAAAATAAAATAGTAGCTCAATATGGTGTGGAAGGTGGACATATGTTGGAAGACAACATTGACAGACTAGATACTTTTTATAAAAGAGGAGTTCGCTATATGACACTCACTTGGAATAATTCTCCTAGTTGGGCAAGTTCTCACGCTGATGAAAAAGATCCTAAGTACACAGGACCCAAAGGGCTCACTAGTTTTGGTAAAGAAATTGTGAAGCGTATGAATCAATTGGGAATTATTGTTGATATTTCACACGTGGGTGAAGCTACTTTCTGGGATGCTATTAACACCACCACCAAACCAGTAATAGCTTCTCATAGTAATGCCTATGCTATATGCCCTGTAAGTAGAAATTTAAAAGATGATCAAATACTCGCTATAGGAAAAAATGGAGGAGTCATTCATTTAAACTTTTTCTCTGGATTTGTAGATAGTAATTTTAGTAAGAAAGATGCTGCTTTTAGAAAGAATCATAAAGCAGAAATAGATTCTTTATTAGCCACAGGATTGCAAAGAGAATATGCTTTCACCATGGTATCAGAAAAATATCCAGCAGAAAGTGAAGCCATTAAACCTGACTTAGAATTACTGATGCATCATTTTGACCATATCGTACAATTAATTGGTATTGACCATATAGGTTTAGGTTCCGATTTCGATGGTATTAATTCTGCTCCTAAAGAATTAAAAACGGTATTGGATTATCCCGAATTTACCAAAGCCTTACAAAAAAGAGGGTACTCAGATAAAGATATTGCAAAAGTATTAGGAGGAAATTTTTTGCGTGTGTATCGTATGAATAACCCTAATTAAAAAATTAGCCTTTTAATATAATTTAAGAGGCTAAATTATTTTTTGTGTATAGTTTTCTAAGTCCATCAGACGCTTTCGCGTCTTCTCCCCATAAACGAGCAGGGGTAATTTATTTTTACAACTAATATGCTAATAGTTTTTGCATAGTTTCCTGCAACCTGCTATTGGCTAAATATTGTTTTTCTAAAACAGTATTAAATGGAATAGGTGTATCCAAAGAAGCGCAACGCATAACAGGCGCATCTAAATACTCAAAGCAGTGTTCTGCAATCCAAGCACTTATTTCTCCTCCTATGCCTCCGGTTAAATTATCCTCGTGCAAAATCAATACTTTTCCAGTAGCTTTTACTGTTTTTGCTATGGCTTCGTAATCTAAAGGGGCTAAGGTTCTTAGATCTAAAATACTTATTGCTGCTTCTGTATTTTCTTTTTGATATTGCAATGCCCATTGTACGCCCATTCCATAGGTGATGATGCAAGCCTCTTCTCCCTCACTCAATAATTTTGCTTTACCCATAGGAATTTGATAATATTCATCTGGGACCTCTGCTTCTATACTTCTATACATTAACTTATGTTCAAAATAAAGTATGGGATTAGGATCGGCAAGAGCAGCAATTAATAATCCTTTGGCATCAACCGGATTAGAAGGATACACAACTTTTAATCCGGGTACGTGCGTAAACCAGGCCTCATTAGATTGTGAATGAAAAGGACCAGCCCCAACACCTGCGCCTGTAGGCATTCTTATAACTACATCTGCATTTTGACCCCATCTATAATTTATTTTCGCCAAATTATTTACAATTTGATTAAAGCCTACAGAAACAAAATCAGCAAATTGCATTTCCATCACCGACTTTATACCTTCTAAACTTAAACCCAATGCAGCACCTACTATTGCGCTTTCACAAATAGGGGTATTTCGAATTCTTTGCTTGCCAAATTGTTGCACAAATCCTTCAGTGACTTTAAAAGCGCCTCCATATTCTGCTATATCTTGACCCATTATTATTAATTCAGGATACAGTACCATTGATTGTCTCAAGGCATCACTTATTGCTTCTATAAATCGCTTTTTGGAAAGTATAGGATGATTCAAATTTTCAAACTCAACTATTGTGTTTGTTACAGCTGGTGCAAAAATATCGGCCAACTCCTCAGTGATACTGGGCTCCCACTGTTCTGGTTCCATTGCTATTTTTAAGTCTGCTTCAATATTTTGCTTTAGTGTATTTCTAATAGTGGCAATTTCCATTTCAGTAATTACTTTTTCTCTCACTAAGTATTGTTCGTAATTTTTAATGGGGTCTTTTCTTGACCAAGTTTCCATTAATTCTTTAGGAACATATTTTACACCACTTGCTTCTTCGTGACCACGCATTCTAAATGTGGTACACTCAATTAAATAAGGTTTTTGATTATTAATACAATACTCTCTCACCCCTTTCACCGTATCATACACTTCTAAAATATTATTTCCATCAATTCGTACTCCTTCCATCCCATATCCTTTGGCCCGCTCCACCAAATAATCACATTTATATTGTTCTTGTGTAGGTGTACTTAATCCATATCCATTATTTTCAATAATAAAAATAACAGGCAAACCCCAAACAGCAGCCACATTTAAAGCCTCGTGAAAATCACCTTCACTGGTGCCGCCCTCTCCTGTAAATGCTAAAGTTGCTTTTAGTTGTCCTCTTTGTTGATAGGCAAGTGCTACACCATCTGCAATAGCTAATTGAGGACCCAAATGGGAAATCATTCCACAAATATGATGTGCTTTTGATCCAAAATGAAAACTTCTCTCTCTGGCTTTACTATAGCCCGACTTAAAACCTTGCCATTGTCTAAATAAATCAATCAAAGGCATATTACGAGAAGTAAATACACCTAAATTTCTATGCAATGGCATAATCCACTCAGTAGAATCCATAGCCAAACTCGCCCCTACTGCAATGGCTTCTTGTCCAATCCCACTAAACCACTTACTAATTTTTCCTTGACGAAGTAAAAGCAACATTTTATCTTCTATCATCCTTGGCAAAAGCAAAGACTGATATAAATGGATAAGTTGCTCATTGGTTAATTTACCCCGCTTAAACTCCATTTTAATTTTTATTGTGAGGGATAAATACTCCCACTAATCTTTTGAGTTTAATTTGCTCAATAGTTTTAATATTTCTAAATACAACCAAACTAAGGTTACTAGTAATCCAAAAGCACCATACCATTCCATATACTTAGGTGCTCCCATTTCAGCTGCTTTTTCAATCGCATCAAAATCTAACAATAAATTCAGTGCAGCAATACCTACAATAAATAAACTAATACCAATACTTAAAGGAGAACTATCAAATGCAAAACCCATATTCACTCCAAAGAGTCCCAAAATCCAAACAATTAAATAAAATAATGCAATTCCCATTGTAGCTGATACAATAATAGATCGTAATCGATTGGTTACATTAATTATTCTAAAATTATATAAAAGGAACATCGCAAGTGCCACACCTAAGGTTAAACCCACTGCGTGCAACACAATATTGGGATAAGTTTTTTGAAACATTGCATTAAAAAAGGCGCTTATGCCTCCAATAAATAAACCTTCTAATATACCATAGGCAGGCGCAATATAACCAGCCCACTGAGGCTTAAACATCATTACCAAAGCAATAACAAAACCTCCAATAGCTCCTACTAACATATAGGTAGTTGCAGAATTCGTATTGCCTTGTGCAAATAAATTCCACTCATACATTGCAGCAGCAATAACCATTAAAAGCAAAAAGCCAAATTTTTGAATGGTGCCACGAATACTCATCACGCCAAAAGAACCAGCGGTTTCGTGCAACGATTTGTCAAATATTTTTTCAGTAAGGGTTGGATTACCAGATTTAAATAGTGCCATAATGATATATTTTTTTCTACTATAAAAGTACTAAATACTTTGATTGATTCCTTTAAAAAAAGGTTAATTCACTGCATTTTTAAGACCAGGATATTGAGTGATTTTTGCGAATTGATAATGAGGGCGTTGTTTTAATAATACAATCATTTTTTCCAATTTTAAGGAATCGGCCGCAGCCATAAACATATGGTCGTGCATAAGAATCACTAAATGATTTTTGGTTTTTGTTTGATTGTTGGTAAACAAACTATCTACTAATAAGGCTATATTTTCTGGGCTTTGAATAGGTTTACCGTGTTTATTAAATCGCCATTCCATATCCCATCCTATTACATTCCACCCCAAACTATCCATTTTATGTGCCAAAGGTTTTACTAACCAACTTGCTTTTTTTGCCTCCTTGGTATCCCAAGCATTATTTCCTGGAAATCTTACCAAATTATTGTTGGGCGCTAAAATGGCTTTGCCTTTTAAAAAATCTAAAGTAGCTTCCTCTGGGTGTTGATAAAACCATAGATATTTTCCATAAGCGTGAGAATAACTATGATTAGAAATGGAAAATAAATTTTCATTGGCTTTGATGCGTTCATATAATTGCTTACCCTGCTTACTTCTAGATTGATGCAACCCAATTTGAAAGAAAGAAGCTGCCACATTTTCTCTTTCACAAATAGTAATGCAGTTTTGGGTTCCACTTAAGGGACCGTCGTCAAAAGTTAAATAGATATATTTTGTAAGACTGTCCGTCGGGTGGACCACAGAAAATACCCTTTTTTTGGCTATATCCTTTACATTGGAAGGATTTAATGGCATTAAAGGAAGAAAAAAAAGAGTAAGTAAATAAAAAAGTGGCCCCAATTGCATATCCTCAAAGCTTTGTGGGCGCAAATTTAGTCAAGAAAACCATAAAAAAATGATAAAAAATTAAGGTTTTAGGCCCTTGGATTTGTACCTTCGTGCTCCAATAAATTCGAATATGCAAAAAGAAGTTGTTTTACAGGATGTGGTAATAAAATTTGCTGGTGATAGTGGTGATGGTATGCAATTAACGGGTCAGCAATTTACCAATAACACTGCCTTATTAGGTATTGATTTAGCTACTTTCCCAGATTTTCCTGCCGAGATTAGAGCTCCTTTAGGAACACTACCAGGCGTGAGTGGATTCCAAATTCATTTTAGCTCCAATAGAGTTTATACACCTGGTGATGTTTGTGATGTATTAGTAGCTATGAATGCAGCTGCTTTAAAAGTGAATTTAAAAAGTTTAAAAAAAGGCGGAAAAATTATTGCCAATATTGAAGGATTTGACACAAAAAATTTACGCTTAGCAGCCTATGCTGATGGAGTGAATCCTTTAGAAGATGGTAGTCTAGATGGATATGATTTAACCAAAGTGGATGTAACCAAATTGACACGCGAAGCGCTTAAATCATATACTGAATTAGGTATCAAAGAAAGAGATCGTGCCAAGAATATGTTTGTATTAGGTATGATTTATTGGTTATACAATAGAAATTTAGATACCACCATTGATTATTTAAAAGAAAAATTCAAAAAGAAGGAATCTATTTTAAACAGTAACATTGATGTATTAAAAGCAGGATACAATTATGGTGAAACTGCTGAACTTTTTGAATCAAGATACAAAGTAGAAAGGTCTAAAATGGACCCTGGTACCTATAGAAGTATTATGGGAAACCAAGCTTTATCAATGGGTTTAATTGCTGCTGCTCAAAAAAGTGGTTTGCAATTATTCTTAGGAAGTTATCCTATTACACCCGCTTCTGACATCTTACACGAACTAAGTCGTTATAAAAATTTCAATGTTAAAACCTACCAAGCAGAAGATGAAATTGCTGGTATTAGTGCTGCCATTGGTGCTAGTTATGGCGGATCCATTGGATTAACCACCACTTCAGGACCCGGTATGGCTTTAAAAACAGAAGCGATGGGTTTAGCAATGATGTTAGAAATTCCATTAGTAATTGTAAATATTCAAAGAGGTGGTCCTTCCACTGGTTTGCCCACCAAAACAGAACAAAGTGATTTAATGCAAGCCTATTATGGAAGAAATGGCGAAGCCCCAATTCCTGTAATTGCAGCTGCTACCCCTAGTGATTGTTTTGATATGGCTTTTGAAGCAGTGCGCATTGCACTTCAACATATGACACCGGTTATTTTGTTAAGTGATGGATATATTGCCAATGGTGCAGAACCTTGGAAATTCCCTACTGCAAGTAGTCTTCCTGCTATTGAAGTAAAATTTAAAAAAGGATTAGATAAAGGAGAAGATAAATTTCTTCCTTATAAAAGAAATGAAAAAGGTGCAAGACCTTGGGCTATCCCAGGTACACCTGGCTTAGAACATAGAATTGGTGGATTAGAAAAACAAGCAGATACTGGAAATGTAAGCTATGATTCCGAAAACCACGAATTTATGGTGAAAGCTAGAGAAGCTAAAGTAGAAAAGATTGCAGACTATATTCCTTTACAAACTATTGATTCAGGTCCTGAAAAAGGCAAGGTATTAATACTAGGATGGGGATCTACTTACGGAACCATTAAGAGTGCAGCCTTACATTTACAAAGTCAAGGCAAGCAAGTGAGCCACGCACACATTAAATATGTTCGACCTTTCCCAAAAAATTTAGGAGATATTTTAAAGAATTTTGAAACTGTAATTATACCAGAAATTAATAACGGTCAATTAATTAAAATTATTCGCGATAAATATTTTGTGGACGCAAAAGGATATAATAAAATTATGGGCGTTCCCATTACAAAACAAGAATTAGTAAGCGCCGTAGAAAAATATTTATAGTGCTTATATCTTTAAAAAAAGCGTCTCTAACCAGCAGACGCTTTTTTTATGCCTTCTTTACAATAAGCGGAAATACCACAAGTAGTACAACTTGGATTTCTTGCACTACAAGTATATCTACCGTGTAATATCAACCAATGATGTGCAGTGTGTACTAGAGACTTTGGAATATGTTTTATTAATTCTTTTTCAACGGCTAAAGGTGTAGTAGCAGTCATAGGTACTAAACCAATTCTTCTGCTTACTCTAAACACGTGTGTATCCACTGCCATATTGGGCTGCTTATCAATAACACTAGTAATAACATTGGCTGTTTTACGACCTACACCAGGAAGAGTTATTAACTGCTCCACCGTTAAAGGCACTTCTCCTTTAAAATTATCCAATAACATTTGACTCATTCCCAGTAAGTGCTTGGCTTTATTGTTAGGATATGAAATGCTTTTTATAAGTGCAAAAATTTGATCAAAACTAGCTTTGGCCATTTTTTGGGGAGTGGGGAATTTTTTAAAAATGGCGGGCGTGGTGGCATTCACGCGCTTATCGGTACATTGAGCCGATAAAATAACTGCTACCAATAATTGAAAAGAATTTTCATACAAGAGTTCTGTTTCTGCAATAGGTACTTGTTTTTGAAAATAGGCAAGCACTAACTCGTAGCGTTCTTTTTTTGTCATTATTTTATAGTAGGATGCAAAGTATCTTCAAACAAATACACTTCCTCCCCCTCTCTTCGCAATAAATATCTTTCGCGTGCATATTTTTCAATAGCTGCTTTATTATTTTGCAAATTATCTAGTTGCTTTTGAGTTCGCTCAATTTCTTTTTGATAATATTTTTTTGCCTCTTCTAATTTTTTTAGCTCTGCAGCTCTTTCTCTTTGTTGAAAAAAATCTCTTTGATCAAAAAAAAGCATCCATACCATAAACCCAAGCGTTACTATAAAGTATCGATTGGCAACAAAAGGAAGCATTTTTTTTAGTAATGACATACACTAGTATTATTGTAAAATTAGTATAGTTCTTAGGATCTTACAAAAAAGAGGAGCCTAAAAGCTCCTCTTTAAAAAGTATTTAACTATTTATTTGCTACCAAATTTAAGCTTTCCTTTGGTGGGAAATACTCCGGTTTTACCTAATTGTTCTTCAATACGAATTAACTGATTGTATTTTGCCATACGATCAGTTCTAGAAGCAGAACCGGTTTTTATTTGGCC
>CAXBQH010000012.1:0-59582 GCA_963977985.1 uncultured bacterium | reverse complement strand
GTGGCACATCAATTTATATTGGATATGGTTCTGCAAATACAACAAAAATTGTCTCTTCTCAGGGTTCAGGTACTTATGCAGCTAAAATTGCTGATGATTATGTAGCAAATGGATATTCAGATTGGTATCTACCATCTTTTGAAGAAATGAAAAAATTAATTGCTCAAAGTGCTAAAGTGGGTGGTTTTGTAAATGGTGCTTACTATTGGACTTCATCTGAATCAACTTCTAATGGAGTTTCCGGTAATACTGCACCATATGCTTGGATACAACTTAATCCAAGCTCAGGACCCAATGAATCTGGAAAAACTTATTCAAGCGGAGTAGTTAGACCAATTAGATCCTTTTAAAATTTTAATATGAAAATTTATATTTTATCATTATCTATAATTATTGCAATTGCTTCCTGCGTACCTCCTGGTAAATTAACTGAAGCTATAGAAGCCAATAATGCTATGAATAGAAAATACGATAGTATACAAATTAAATTAACAGATACCATTGCAAATTTTAGAAGTAGTTTAAATCAATTAAAAACTAATTTAAATAGTTTACAAGATAGTGTTAGTTACTACCGAGCAATTGCAAACAAGCCTCCAGTTATTTCAGAGGGGGATATATTTTTAAATCAAATGTTAGGGTTATCGCTACTTGATAAGTCGGAGTTAAAAGGCATTAATACAACAAAAGGCGTTAATGGTGGTAATAATGTTTGGCTTGAAGGGTTTAAGGTCAATATTAAAAAGTACTCCGGTGCTGATGTCGATATTAAACTAAATAAAGGATATGTGTTTGTAGATATCTCTGATAAAATATTATTTAATAGTGGAAGTAATATACTTACTAAAAAATCTAAAGAAATTGTAGCAACCATTGCTGCTTTGTTGCAATCTGAACCCGATTTATATTTTATGATTGAGGGGCATACCGATAATAAAGTGTTTACAAATAATAAAAATGATAACTGGAATTTAAGCGTAAGCCGAGCAACTACTGTAGCAAAAATTTTACAAACTAAATATAATATTAATCCTAAGCGTATTATAGCAGCAGGTAGGAGTGAGTATATGCCTATAGATGATAATAAAACAAAATTGGGCCGCTCAAATAATCGCCGTATTCGAATTGTAATTATGCCTACAGTAACACAGGTAATGAATTTGAATAAATAAACATAATTAATTAAGTAAGCTACCTATTTATAAAAATTTAAATGAAATCCAAAGCAATTACATTAACTAAAAGGGAAAAGGAGGTTTGTGATTTATTACTTACGGGTAATAGTACTACACAAATTGCTGAAATACTAAGAATAAAATGTAATACCGTCTCTACTATAAAAAAGTCAATATTTTCTAAAACCAAAGTGGTTAATATTATTGAGTTATATGAAAAATATAAAATAGTATCAATCGAATAATAAACAGGGTAGCCGAAAACTGTATTTTAGAGTAGGCACAAATTTAAAACATATGAAAAATAAATTTCTTTCTTTCGCAATGGTATGCTTCTTGAGCTTAAGTATGACTTCTTGTTATACTGTATCTTATGCTGTTGGAGCTGGTTCTCAAACTGGAGTAACAGTAGTTGAAAAAAATCATTTCTTGGTAGCTGGTTTGGCACCTATTAAAATAGCCGATCCTACTAAAATGGCGGGGGATGCTAAAGATTATCAAGTAACTATTAAACATTCATTTGTAGATGGATTATTTAATATTTTAACAAGTGGTATGTATACTCCAACTACCACAATTGTAAAAAAGTAGTTTAATTTTTATTAAAATATTTTCTAAGGAAAACTAATTTTATTCACCATAATGTTTTCCTTTAATTTCCCATAACCTTACTATTAACAAATTTTCTAAGTAGATTTTCTCTAAATAAAATATTAAACTTGTTTAATATCAAAATATTGTAAAAAATGTATTTTTATTTTTTAAAGAAAAAAGTTTTCTTTAAGATTTATATCATTCAAAATACATTTTTGAAAAAATATTTATTTATCATTTTATTTTTTCTGATAGTTCAACCATCTTTTGAGCAATCTGGAATTTTCTTTCAAGCAATTGCTCGAGATAATAATTTAAATCCAGCCAAGGACAGAAAAATTTTTGTACAATCAAATATTATTCAATCTTCTGTTAGTGGCACTAAAATTTTAATAGAAGAACATCAAACCAACACAGATGCATTTGGTATTTTTAGTATAATGGTGGGAGCTGGTCTAAGAGTAGGCGGGATGGCATCTAATTTAGCAAGTATCGACTGGTCTCAAGGTCCCTATTATTTAAATTTAAAAATTGCTATAACTCCCATAGGAGCTGGAATTACCTGGGATTATACTAAAGAATGGATTGATATTGGTACTACTATATTTGGAACTGTTCCTTATGCTTTATATTCATCTAATACAGCCAAAATGGATGAAAAATTAAATACTACTGATACATCTATGATGTTAAGCGTGTATGCTAAAACAATTCAAGTTAAAAATTTATCATTAAAGGTGGATACTAAATTACCATTATCTGATACCATTCTTTTTTCAAAAAAAACATATACCGATTCCGCTTTACTTTCTAAACTAAATCAAGCAGAGATTGATAAGTATACTCTTAAAAGTTATACAGATTCTGCTTTACTTACAAAATTAAATAAAGTAGAGATAAATAAGTTTACTCTTAAAAGCTATAATGATTCTGTCTTCAATACAAAAATGAATTATTATGACACTAGTAAATACGCCAAACAATCTTATGTTGATATTGGCTTATCCACTAAATTAAATTCAGAAGATAGTATTAGGTATACTAAAAAAACTTATACCGATTCTGCTTTAAATACAAAATTAAATCTAGCAGAAATAAATAAGTTAACTCTTAAAACTTATACCGATTCAGCTTTACTTACTAAGCTTTCTTTAAATGGAAATGCCGCTAGTGCTAGTTTTGCAAGTGCTGCTACTATTGCAAATACTGCTTTGCTTGCGGGTAATATAACCGCAACTACTAATGTAACTTTAACCCATCTTCCAAATTTAAATACAGTGGGAATAATTTCAAGTGGAGTTTGGAGTGCGACCACTATTGATATTGCGCACGGCGGGACTGGATTAAATGCCGCTGGAAAAACGGGTCAGGTTTTAAGTACGGCAAGTGATGGAACTTTAACTTGGATAAGTTTAACTTCATCAACGCCTATTCATTATGTGGGAGAGTCGTTTGGAGGCGGTAAAGTTTTTTATGTCTATGATAATGGTAAACACGGTTTAATTGCTGCCACTTCTAATCTTTCTTATAATAAGTCTTATACATTTAAATGGGGGCCATCACCCAATTATGTGATGGCTTTAAGAAATGGTATTAATGCTGGCATCTATAATACAGAGCGTATTATAATGCAACAAGGAGCAGGTAATGGTACTTATGCAGCTATGGTGGCAGCGCATTATTCTTTCAACGATAATGGTTGGGGTGGTTATGGTGATTGGTACTTGCCTTCTAAATATGAATTAAGTTTACTTTATCAACAAAAAAATATTGTAGGAGGTTTTGATAGTGGTTGGATATTTTGGAGTTCAACCGAAGCCGATGATAAAACTGCCTGGACACTAGATTTTGTTAGTGGGACACAACAAGTTGAATCTAAAATTCTCACTACTCGTTTTGTTCGTGCAATTAGAGCTTTTTAAAATAAATATTTGTTCTTACTTATTTATTTTGACAAGTACTTTGTGGATGCAAATTTTATTTTTTTGCTTCTTGAAGTTTATGAAAACTAATGTATGAACTAAGTAAGATGCCAAAGAAAATTAATGCCATAATTCCATAGGGAATGAAAGCGTCTCCCACCGATATATGAGCATTTAAAGCTGTCAAATACATAATACCATAGCCAACATAAGCCCATTCTTTAAAACGCGCTGGTACCATAGGAACTATTAAAAGTACTAAACCAATAAGTTGACCAATACTTGCTTCTAGTGCAAGATAGCGTGGAATATGTAGATGGTTGGCTCCTTCAATAGCCATTTCAGAATTCATTTGAATAGCTCCTAAAGAGAATAAACATATAATACCTGTACTTACCCAATATATAATTTTTGTAGTTTTCATTATTTATAAATTTTTAAAAAGAATTTTCATTAAAAAAGGGCCTACAATTTTTGTTGTAGACCCTTTGATTAAAATTTTTATTATTTCATTAATTCAGCAAGACCTGATGCATCATAATAGTCCCACTCTCTAATAATTTTACCACCTTTCAATGCGTTGGCTTGGTAAAAAGCAATAGATGTTTTTTTGTCACCTTTACTAAAAGTTAAATTGCAATAAATATGAACAAAATTTACAGCGCCGTGGTCTGGGTTAGGAACTTTTTGAACTGTTTCAAATGCAGTATAAATGGTATCTAATTTAATAGAAATACCTTTTGCTTGAATGGCTTTAAAAACATTAATGTTTTCATCTACAGTTTCTTTTGCAGAATTATCCATAAAAATAGCGGTATCTGCATATAAACTTCTATAGGTATCTAAATCACCTTTAGCACAAGAAATTAATGTCTTTTTTGCATAATCAATATTGGCTGAACTATCTAAAGTGTAACCAGAACCCATTGGTGCAGTTTCTTTGGCTTCCTTGCAAGAAGCAATGAGTGCCATAGCTATTATAGCACTGAATACAATTTTTTTCATTTTTTTTGTTTTGGTGTACCTAAATATATAAAAAATACTTTTAAAAGCACATTAATTTTTTTTAATGGTATTTAACAGCTATTGCATTGTTTTTCAAATGAATATATCAATAATGTTACGCTTTCTATTTTCCCCCTATCAAAATTGAGCGTGTGAACTAGTCAACAAAATTGTAATTTATAAGTGATAAAAGAGGAGGGGGGTGTTAATAATTTACTATTCATAAAAAATAATTCACGTTGCTATTATTTATTTTAAAAATTTAATTTAAATTCATTTAATATTTATTTATTCACCTAAAATAATTTTATGAAAAAATTGTTTGTATGTTTCTTCGCAGCTAGCTCTTTACTTGCTTGTAAGAGAGAAGAAAATAAGACTGAAATAGCTGAACAAAAACAAGCCCCTGTTGAACACATTTACAAGCCAACTTATATCGACAATTTTAAAATCGGCGATCCTAAAAATGTTTTACTTATTGAAAATTTTCACAAGGTTTTATTTGAGAAAAATTTTAAAGAAGCAGGTGAAATGATTTCAGATACTGCCCTTTTTAATAATGAAGATGGAGCCACTATAAAAGGTAAAGCTGCTATTTTAGATTTTATGCAAAAAAACTTCAGCGGTATTACTTTTAAAAATTATCAAATTGCAGCAATACTACCTGTAGTGGGTGATAATGGACATCAATGGGTAGATGTTTGGGATGAAGCTGAAATTGTAACACCCGATGGTAAATCACAAAAATTCCAATGGGTAGATGCATTTAGAATTGAAAATGGAAAAATTGTTCATTTTATTGGATTTGTAAAACCAGTGAAATAATATTTGATTCATTATTTAAAATCATAAAGGCCCCTATTTAGGGGCCTTTATGATTTAAGTGAAGTTTCTAATTTTTAAATTATTTAGAACTCATCTCTTTATTTAAGGTCATCATAATGGCATCTTTTCTTTCAATATAGGATCTAAATATTTTTATATCCTTATCATAAGTGCCTGCTCCATATACTTCATCATAAGCTTTTGCAAGATTTTTATTTTCGTCTAACTCGCTCCAACCATTAGGTAATCTTCTGGTTAAAAATAATCTTGTGGATCCAGTAGTAGGTGAATAGGCCGCTACTTTCATTCCCGCTTTAGTCCATACGGCAGGTAGTTTTTTAACAACATTCCAAAATTCATCATTGACTCCATATTTTAAAAAATATTGAGTGGTTAATGCTTTTTCAGCTCTTTCATTAAAAGCAGAATTGGAATACTCTTTTTTATACACTAATACATCACCTCCAGTGATATCTTCAAGATGTTGATGCACATTCGCATATAAATCGTCTTGAGCTTCCTTTGAAGCAGGAGCCATTTGATCTCTATCTTTAAAGCTTTTTCCTAGATTAGATAATATTAAAATTTCATTATTATGCTCACCGCCCACCAAATTATAAGCCACTATGGCGTAAGTACTTCCTGCAGGTCGAAATTTAGCATTGTGGTCTGCCATAGCTTTGTTGAGCATATTTCTATGACCTAATTTAACTTTATAATAAGATGCATTCATGGTTGTTTCTTGTGCGTTACTTACCACTGCAACCATCATCAGAGTAAGTACAGTTAATAATTTTTTCATAGTTATAATTTTATACATCAATTTAATTATTTCCATTCAATTATCAATAAGTAGGTAGTTTTTAAAAGAAATTTATATTAGATCATTTTTAGCATTATCAATATTATTTATATAATAAGTAATTGATTTTTAACTCTTGCCAATATATTTATAAGTTGGTACTAAATTCATAAACACAGCATTAATTGATTTTTAAATAACTTTACTTTTGAAACTAATTTTGAAAAACAAAAGTTAAAAATTTAATTTTTGTTATATACTTTATTAGAAAATTCTTAAAAATGACTGCTGAGCAAATAGATAGAATTATTGAAATGGCTTGGGAAGATAAAACCCCTTTTGAAGCGATAGAATTTCAATTTGGAATTTCTGAAAAGGAAGTTATTAAAATAATGAGAGCTCAGTTGAAAAGAGATAGCTTTAATTTATGGCGTAAAAGAGTGAATAGTGGTGTTAGCAAGAAGCATTTGAATAAAAGAAGTGAAAATATAATTAAATTTAAATCAGATAGCCAAAGAACTATATCTAACAATAAAATAAGTAAAAGATAAATCTTTAATTTTTGAGAGCTTCTGTATTTCTAAGATTATACAAATAGAAAGAGGCTATTGCAAAAATGAATCCAGCTAAAACAATTAAATGATTCATTGGTTTTTCAATAGTTAAAGACATACGAATGAGTATGGTAGTAATAATAAAACTTGCATTACGAAATATGGTGAAAAAAGAGAAATGATATATAAATGAAATGAGCAGTAACATTACATCTACAAATATCATAATGGTAAAAAAATCGGTATAGAAAACAGTATTGGGGTTAGGATAATTCTTATCAATTCGAAGGGCTATAATCATTTCATTTATCCACTCATAGAAAGCTCCGATGCTTAAAATGAAAAGAATAATGATCATTCCAATAGATACTAATTTTTTAATATTAATAAAATTAGCTAGGTCGTTTATTTTATCCTTTTTATTATTTTTTAAATATATTTTATAGTAAATCATTGTTAATGCTAGCATTAGTAATGAAGCGATTAAATCATATAATATACTAGTGATTTCTGTATTTGTAATTTGAAATGTATTTCTAAAGTTAAAATCGGCAATGTCGTGAAAAAAACTTCGAAGCGTAATTAGGGTAATTACTTCAAACTGTTTACCAATAAATTCAGAGATAGATTTTGGTATAATCACTACTAATAGTAACACTTCATAAAATAAGATAAAACTAAAAGGAGTATAGATGGCTTTTAAATAATTATGCTCTGAGGCACCAAAATAATTATAATTATTAGCCAGGTAAATGAGGGCAAGATGAATAAGAAAAGAGATTAAGGCAATGCGTAAAATGATTAATTCAATGCTGCGTAAAGATTTACCGCTGAATAGTTTATCAAAATAAGAAGCCCCTAAATGAATAATTTTATTCAAATTCTAAATGACTTGTAAAATGTTCCCAATCTTGCATTGAATGATGTTAATACCATATATAACATATTACTTTAATTTTTGTTCATTATTCTTTTCACCAATTATAAAACAGAATATTATATATTTTTATAAAAAATAATATAAATAAAATTGCTAATAGACTCACCAGCCAGTTAACTCCCTAATTTTTAATTATTTATACCTTTTCTAAGTTTTAAAATTTTATAAATACCATTGAAACATAAAAATAGAATGAACTTAATTTAGCTAACTTCAAATTTGTGAATTTTATATAACCTTTATGTCAACATCAGTCACTATAATTTTTCCGCATCAGTTATTTGCCCAGCACCCTGCTTTGGTAAAAAAAGATACTGTCTATTTGATAGAGGAGGAATTATTTTTTAAGCAATATAATTTTCATAAACAAAAATTAGTCTTGCATAGAGCTAGTATGAAATCTTATCAAGACTTTTTAATACAAAAAGGATTTAAAGTAGAATATATTGATTGTCCTCAAAAAAATAGCGATAGCAAAATATTAATTCAATCCTTAAAAAAGTTAGGCATCAAAGAAATAAAAATTGTAGAAGTAGTTGATAATTGGTTAATGAAAAAATTAGTAGCTGCTTGCAAGAAAGAATCTGTTGAATTAAAAGTATTTGACTCTCCTAATTTTTTTAATACTACCCAAAGTGTTGCTGAATCTTTCAATAAAAAGAAAACTTATTTTCAAACCGATTTTTATACCTGGCATCGTAAACAAAGACAAGTTCTTATTGACTCTAATGGAAAACCCCAAGGTGGTAAATGGACATACGATGCAGAAAACAGATCAAAGTTTCCTAAAAATGAAAAAGTTCCAAAATTTACTTTGCCTTCAGAAAATAAATATATTCAAGAAGCAAAAAAATATGTAGATAAAAATTTTCCTACTAATTATGGAAATGTGAATGGGCCTCACTTTTTTGTTACAAATTTTAAAGATGCCAACTCTTGGCTAGATGAATTTTTACATCAAAGATTTGAAAAATTTGGAATCTACGAAGATGCCATAGTGAGTAAAGAATTTGTTTTACATCATTCTGTATTAAGTCCTATGTTAAATATAGGTTTACTTTCTCCAACGCAAATAGTTGAAAAAGCTTTACAAGTAGGGAAGCAAAAAAATATACCGTTAAATTCTCTAGAGGGATTTATTAGACAAATTATGGGCTGGCGTGAGTTTATTAAAATTGTATATGAGCGAGAAGGAAGTAAACAGCGTACTACTAATTATTGGAAATTTACTAGAAAAATTCCTGCTAATTTTTGGAAAGGAACTACTGGCATACCTCCCATTGATATTACTATTCAAAAAATTTTAAAGACAGGCTATTGTCATCATATAGAACGATTAATGGTACTAGGCAATTTTATGATTTTATGTGAATTTGATCCTGATGAAGTGTATAGATGGTTTATGGAAATGTTTATTGATGCTTATGATTGGGTAATGGTGCCTAATGTATATGGTATGACTCAGTTTGCCGATGGTGGCCTTATGACCACCAAGCCCTATATTAGTGGAAGTAATTATTTAATGAAAATGAGCGATTATGAAAAAGGAGATTGGCAGCCCATTTGGGATGGCTTATTCTGGAGATTTATGCATACACACCGAAGCTTTTTTTTAAAAAATCCAAGATTGGGAATGTTAGTGGGAACTTTTGATAAAATGAGTTCTGAAAAAAAATCGATGCATTTAAAAAATGCCAATACCTATTTAAAAAGTTTAGATTTAAAAAATAAATAGTGTAAGCAGCGCTTTTATTAGAATATTATTATGCAAAACTTATCGAAACTTTATTTTCCTACTGAATACCCCAACATTCTAGAAAGAATTAATAATATTAATGCAATTAAGTATGCTACTACTAGAAATTATATCAATGGACAAATCACCTATTTATCACCCTATATTTCAAGGGGGGTTATTTCAACTAAACAAGTATTAGACGCTGTAGTCAATAAAAATAATAATGTATTCGCTTGTGAAAAATTAATACAGGAATTAAGTTGGCGTGAATATTATCAAAGAGTATGGCAACAGAAACCTCAATTAATTGGGGAAGATTTAAAACAAAGCCAAAAAGAGGTAGCGCATCATTCTATGATTTCAAATATTGAAAATGCCAATACTGGTATTGATATTATTGACAAAAATATTCAAAGTTTATATGAACAAGGGTATTTGCATAATCATATAAGAATGTATGTGGCAGCTATGGTGTGTAATATGGGTAAAGCACATTGGGCAGTACCCGCGAAATGGATGTATTATCATTTATTAGATGCAGATGTAGCTAGTAATAATTGTAGTTGGCAATGGGTGGCCGGATCTTTTTCAAGTAAAAAATATTACTGTAATCAGGAAAATATAAATAAGTATACTCATACTCATCAAGTGGGAACTTTTTTAGATAAACCCTATGAGGCGTTAGTAAATATGCCTATTCCTATTTCCTTACAACAAACACATTCTTTGAACTTAAGTACCACTTTGCCCCGCACTCAACTGCCAATTATTGATACAAATTTGCCTACACTTATTTATAATTCATATAATCTAGATCCCATTTGGCGAAAAGAAGAAAATGTAAATCGAGTCTTGTTATTAGAGCCTTCTCACTTTAATAAGTATCCTATGAGTGAAAAGGTACTTGCCTTTATTATCAATTTATCAAAGAATATCCCTCACCTTCAATTATATGTAGGAGAAATTCAAGACATTCAAAAAATATATGATAAGAATGTATCAGATCAAACGGGTAAAATTATTTCTAAAGAACATCCCATTTTTAATCATTATCCGGGTATCAAGGATGAGAGAGATTGGATGTTTCCAGCTGTTACAGGATATTTTCCTTCCTTTTTTAGTTTTTGGAAAAAATGCCAAAAATATTTGAAATACTAGTGCTCTAAATTTTATTTATTTTACTGTTGTTTAAATTATTCAGATGTATACCTATCTTTATCAAGCACTAATTCTAAAGTATGAAAAATAATTTTTTACTAGTTCTATTTATTTTTACTTTTTTGAGTCATACTAGTATAGCTCAGAAAATGGTTTCTACTAACCTTACGCACAAACCAAGAGTCATTGTTACCGCTGACCCCGAATTAGATGATAATAATTCATTAATTCGTTTTTTATTATATAGTTCCGATTTTACCATTGAAGGCTTAGTGTATGCTAGTAGTCAGTTTCATTGGAAAGGAGATGGAAAGGGTACAAAATTTATGGTGCCAGGTAGGGAGTATACGAGGTATGGTTTGAATCTTTGTCCTTGCACTTCTTACAGATGGGCTAAAGATGAAAAATTTATTCATAATGCAGTAGATGCTTATGCACAATCTTATCCTAATTTAAAATTACATCATCCTGGTTATCCCACTCCTGCTTATTTACGCTCTAAAATAAAATATGGTAATATAGATTTTGAAGGAGATTTTACTAAAGATACTGAAGGATCCAATTTAATTAAAGCAGCTATTTTGGATAAAAATAGTGAACCATTATATATTACTGCTTGGGGTGGGGCAAGTACTATTGCAAGAGCATTAAAATCTATAGAAGATTCACTTTCTAAAAATTCAAATTGGGGTTTGATTAAAAAGAAAATATCTTCAAAAGTTATTTTGTTATTATCGGGCGATCAAGATAATACGCATACTTCTTATATTTTACCCCACTGGCCAGAGATGCGTTATATGCAATTTAAAAATGGTCCCAATTATGGATATGGTGCACAATTGATTGCAAATAAAGAAAATGCAATTTATTTAACACCACATTGGATGATGGACAATGTATTATCTAAAGGAGCTTTTGGTAAAATTTATAGAGTTTGGGGCGATGGAAAACAAATGGTTAAAAATGATCCCTTTGATTATTTTGGTTTGGACGGATATACCAATGAGCAATTAAAAGGAATGGGATATGTGGTATGGATGCCTAAACAAGAAAAAAATTCTTGGTTAGGGGAGGGAGATACAGGAACCTTTATGAATTTATTAGATAATGGCTTAAACGCTATAGATTTTAATAGTTTGGGTGGTTGGGGTGGAAGATATTATATTCCTAATCCAGCTACTGATATTAATCCTTTTAGTAATGATACGAGTAAAGTAAAAGATTTAGTGATTTCAGCAAATATGCTTTCAAAAATGGATAGTGCTGCTAAAACTTTGTCTGATTTTCCTAATTTTTTTCCAGCCGTACAAAATGATTTTGCTAGTAGATTAGTTTGGGCTACCACAACGCAATACCAACAAGCAAATCACGCACCTGTTATTACAGCACAACAAAAATATTTTGTTAAAGCAGGTGAAACTATTGAATTAAAAGCAATGGTGAAAGATCCAGATGGAGATGCATTAACTGTTCAGTGGTGGCAATTCGCCAAATATAAAAATAGTCCTAAGGTTATGATACAAAACAAAGAAGAACTAAATACAAAAGTACAAGTACCTAGTAATGTAGTAGTAAATGAAAAAATTAATCTTATTTTAGAAGTAAGAGATAATGCAAAAAATTATATTACTAGATACAAGAACATAGAGCTTATTGTAAAGTAGTGCTCTCATTTATATATATTTCATTTAAGTATAGATATAAAACAAAATATTTAATTTCAGTCTATGAAATATTTTTTATCTTTTCTTCTTTGCCTGTTTCTTACCAATTTGCAGGCACAGGACAGTCTTAGTTTTATTCGTGTTAATTTAGTAGGGTATACCAAAGACGCTTCTAAAAAAGCACTTGTCATTTCAAAAAAGAAAATAAAAACTCAGTTTTATCTTTATGCTTTAAGTTCAAATACAAAGTCACTTATTAGTGCTACATTATCAAAAAAGCAACCCTGGGATCCTTTTGAATATAATTATTTACTTGATTTTAGTTTAGTTACTACAGAAGGAGATTATCAAATTCAGTCTTCGGATGGTAAAATTCAATCTCCCATTTTTCATATTGGAGCGTATCCTGCAATATTTGAAGAGGTTGTTCATTTTATGCAAACACAACGCTGTGGTTATAATCCCTATATTGATGCCATTTGTCATCCTTTAGATGGAAGATCGTTTTATGGGAATATGCCAGATAAAACATATGTAGATGCCACTGGCGGATGGCACGATGCAGGAGATCAACTCAAATATCTTATCACAGGTTCTAATGCCACTGCAAGAATGTTGCAGGCTTGGAATTGGAATAAAAAAGCATTTAAAGATCAATACAATGCTTGGGGTCAAAAAGGAAGTAATGGTATTGCAGATATTTTAGATGAAGCTAAATGGGGACTAGATTGGATTCACCGACTTCATCCATCCCCAGATCAATTAATACACCAGGTGGCAGATGATAGAGATCATCTTGGATTTAAACTTCCTAATGAAGATGCTGCTAACTACGGATTTGGTGTAAACAAGGATCGACCTGCTTATTTTGCCGATGGTAAACCTCAGGGACTCGGTAAATATAAAAGTGAAGCTACTGGAGTGGCGAATATTGCTGGAAGGTCGGCTGCTGCTATGGCAATGGGATATGTTATTTGGAAAAATGATTTGAAAGATGAGTCATTTGCTTTACAATGTCTCAAAGATGCAAAAGAACTATATGCACTAGGTAAAGCTAAAGAAGGTTATCAGCAAGGAAATAGTTTTGGTGCACCTTATAGGTATAATGAAAATACTTGGGCCGATGATATGGAGTGGGGGGCAGCTGAACTTTATAAAGCAACGGGTGAAAAAAAATATTTAGAGGATGCCATTCATTATGCTAATTTAATTGCTGAATATTCTTGGATGGAAAAGGATAGTACTTCACATTATGAAATGTATCCTTATGTTAATATGGGTCATTTTGCTCTATGGGAAGTGGGGCCCGATAGTATTAAAAATAAAATGGCAAATTATTATGCCCATAACTTAGATAAGATTTTTAATAAAGCCATTCAAAATGATTATGGAGTGGGACATCTATTTGTTTGGTGTTCTAATAATTTTGCTGCTGCCGTTTCCACTCAAGCATTACTCTATAAAAAAATGACAGGAGATAATAAATATAGTGTTTTAATGCAGGATCATATTAATTGGTTATTGGGATTGAATCCTTGGGGAACTAGTATGATTACTGGTATTCCAGCTAATGGCGACTTTCCTTTAGATGTTCATATGCCATTTTGGAGAATTAAAAAAGAAGTCATTAAAGGTAGCTTGGTTGACGGACCACTTTGGTCATCGATACACGAAGGAATGTTAAAAATTTCATTGAGTGAGCCTGATGAATATAAAATGTTTCAACCAAAACATATCACCTATTGGGATGATTGGGCTGACTATTCTACGAATGAACCTACTATGGATGGCTCAGCTGATTTATTTTTATTATTAACTCATCTTTATGATGAAGCAATAAAATAAATGGAATGAGAAATGTAGGAACGCTAATTTTATTTTTATTTTTCTTCGTTTATAGTTTTGGACAAATAAAAAATGGTATTCAAGAAAAAGAAGGTGCTTGGATAAGAGGAGATATTAATCAAAAAATAATATTTCTATGTTTTACAGCGCACGATTTTATGGAGGGTCTTCCTTTTGTGTTAAATACACTTAAGAATGAAAAGGTAAAAGCTTCCTTTTTTTTAACCGGAGATTTTGTGCGTAATCATCCGGCACTTACTAATGAAATATATAACAATAAACATTATGTAGGTGCCCATTCAGATAAACATTTACTTTATTGTGATTGGGAAAAAAGAGATAGTTTATTAGTTTCTTTGTCAGATATTAAACAAGATTTATGGAATAATATTAATGAACTTTCTTCTTTTGGTATACCTAAAAATGCTACTTCTATTTTTATGCCTCCATATGAATGGTATAATAAAGAAATAGCTGCTCAAGTTCCCTCTTGGGGATTTACTCTCATTAATTTTACTCCAGGTACCTCCTCTAATGCCGATTATACCACACCCGATAAAAAAAATTATCTTAGTTCAGATACTATCCTCCATCGTATAATTAATTATGAGCGTCAAAACCCTCACGGGCTCAATGGTTTTTACCTTTTAATGCACGTGGGAACCGATCCACAAAGAACTGATAAGTTCTATTTTCAACTACCCAAACTCATACAATTCCTTAAGTCAAAGGGGTATAGTTTTGGACGATTTTAGCAGCTGCATAAGTTTATCATTTTCTTTCTTATCACTTATAAAATTTTTATATATTGTGTTATTCTAACACAAAAGAAATTCTTTAAAATTTTTCAAATGAAACTTTATAAACACTTATTAAGCTTTTTAATAGCTATCATTTGTTTGGTAACAGTAAAAGCACAGCAATTTTTAACTGTAAAAAATACAAAAGGCCCTACTTTGGGATATGCCCCTCAATCTGGAGTTCAAATTTTAAATATCAATGGGTTATTTTTTAAAGATTTGAATAAAAATGGAAAATTAGATAAATATGAAGATTGGCGTTTACCTGTGGATGAACGCGCTAAGGATTTAGCTTCCAAGATGAGCGTTGCTCAAATAGCAGGTTTAATGTTATATAGTGGACATCAATCTATACCTGCAGCGCCAAGAGGTTTTGGTTCTGCAACTTATGATGGTAAGACTTTTGCAGAAAGTAAAGCCAATGCATTTGATTTATCGGATCAACAAAAAATATTTTTAAGAGATGATAATGTAAGACACGTTTTAGTAACCTCTGTGCAAAGTACTGAAGTGGCAGCTAAATGGAGTAATAATGTGCAAGCTTTTGTGGAAGGCCTAGGATTAGGTATTCCCGCTAATAATAGTTCTGATCCAAGAAATGGAGTTTTAGCAACTGCAGAATATAATTTAGGATCAGGGGGAGCTATTTCAATGTGGCCTGAATCTATCGGTCTTGCTGCTACATTTGATCCAACCATTGTAGAAAAATTTGGACATATTGCTGCTCAGGAATATCGTGCTTTGGGTATTACCACCGCTTTGTCACCTCAAATAGATTTAGGTACTGAACCTCGATGGGGAAGAATAAATGGAACATTTGGAGAAGATGCTTGGTTAGATGCAGATATGGCTAGAGCTTATGTGGATGGTTTTCAAACTTCATTCAATAAAGATGAAATTAAAAATGGCTGGGGATATAAGAGTGTCAATACGATGGTAAAACATTGGCCGAGTGGGGGTCCTGAAGAAGGAGGTCGTGATGGACATTTTGCTTATGGAAAATTTGCTGTGTATCCTGGTAAAAACTTTAATATGCATTTAATTCCTTTTGTAAAAGGTGCTTTTCAATTAAAAGGTAAAACAGCTATGGCTTCTGCAGTGATGCCTTATTATACTATTTCATTTAATCAAGACACTGTTTATCACGAAAATGTTGGTAATGGATATAGTAAATATATTATTACCGATTTATTACGCAATAAATATAAATATGATGGAGTGGTTTGTACCGATTGGTTAGTGATTGGCGATGAAGGTAAAACACCAGATATGTTTATGGGTAAGTCTTGGGGTATGGAAAATAAAACAAATGCTGAAAGACATTATAAAGTAATAAAAGCAGGGGGTGATCAGTTCGGTGGTAATAACGATATGAAGCCTGTATTAGAGGCTTATCAAATGGGGGTGAAAGAATTTGGGGAAGCAGCCATTCGTGCTAGATTTGAGCAATCGGCTATTAGGTTATTGAGAAATATTTTTAGAGTGGGTTTATTTGAAAATCCTTATTTAGATGTAGCCAGTTCTATATCAACGGTAGGGAATGCTTCTTTTATGAAAGCTGGGTATGAAGCACAAATAAAATCAATTGTTTTATTAAAAAATAAAAACGCCGTATTGCCTATTGCAAAAAATAAAACTGTATTCATTCCTAAAAAAATTATTCCAGCGGGAAGGGACTGGTTTGGTAATGTGTCGGAAGAAAAAATTGTAGATCCTGTTGCAGCTTCCCTAGTAAAAAAATATTTCAATATAACAGATGATCCTTCAAAAGCCGATTTTGCAATTGTATTTGTAAATAGTCCCAATGGAGGTACTGGTTATGATATAGAAGATCGCAAAAAGGGAAATAATGGATATCTCCCCATTACATTACAATATGGTCCTTATACTGCCAATGATGCAAGAGCAAAAAGTATAGCAGCAGGAGACCCTATAATTGATCCCACTATTACCAACCGATCCTATAAGGGTAAAACGGTTACTGCTTCTAATAGTAAGGATTTAGATTTAATATTGAACACAAAAAAATTAATGAATGGCAAACCAGTAATAGTAAGTATTACTGCCAATAAGCCTATGATTTTTTCTGAATTTGAATCTCAAGTAGAAGGTATTGTAATGAATTTCGGCGTACAAAATCAATCCATACTTGATATTATTTCTGGTGCTTCTGAGCCTTCAGGTTTATTGCCTTTACAAATGCCTGTTGATATGAAAACAGTTGAGTTGCAAATGGAAGATGTGCCACACGATATGCAAGTACATATAGATACTGAAAATCACGCCTATGATTTTGGGTATGGTTTAAATTGGAAAGGAGTTATTCAAGATGCAAGAAAATTAAAATACACTTCAAAAAAGAAATAAAATGAAATTACTTCTCAACTTCTCAAAAATGAAAGGGCCTACTTATTTAATTGTGATTACACTAATTTTTCTTTCTATAAATACTTATAGTCAATCACATAAAAAAGTAAAATTTACACCAACTCATTATTATTCATTTTTTTCTGGAGCTACTAGTCCTGTTTTATCAATATATCCAGGGGATACCATTATCACTAGCTCTGTTGATTGTGATGGTTTTGATAGAAATTTGAAATTATGTACATCGGGTAAATCTGTAAATCCTTTAACTGGGCCTTTTTATATTAGTGGGGCAGAAGAGGGAGATATAGTAAAAATTACATTTACAGATATTAGATTTAGTAGAAATACTGCATTTAGTTTACCTTATTTTCATCCTAGAAGTATGAATGATAGTATTGCCCAACTAGCCAATAATGATTCTTTGCCTATTATTTGGGATTTAAATTTTAAAAAGAATACGGCATCACTTCATAAAAAAACAGAGCATCTAAATAATTTTGAAGTTGCCATTCAGCCATTTTTTGGTTGTGTAGGTTTAGCGGCCAAGGGCAATGAAATGTTAAGTACCGCCGATTCCGGACCTTCTGGTGGGAATATGGATTTTAAAAGAATCACCAAAAATGCTTCGGTATATTTACCTGTATATCATAAAGGCGGACTTCTATATATTGGGGATGGACACGCAGCACAAGGAGATGGAGAAATTAATTTATGTGCTTTAGAAACTTCATTAGATTATGATTTTGTGGTACAACTTATCAAAAAACCAGTTAAACCAATTGAATATCCTAGAGTAGAAGATGATACATATATTATGACTGTTGGAATGGATGCTAGTTTAGATAATTGCATAAAAATTGTAAATAAAGGGATGTTAGAATGGTTACAAGAATTATATCATTTAAGTGTTGAAGAAGCCACTCAGGTGATGGGATCGTCAATGGAATATACCATTACTGAAATTGTAGATCCTAAAGTGGAAGTAGTTGCTATGATTAAGAAAAAAACTCTAAGAAAGATTATAAAATAATATTATATAAAAATATATGTTAAATATATTGAGATATTTAAATTTTAAAGTTTAAACATTCATTAATTTCACTAACTTTAATGGTAATCACAAATCTCAATATATATGGATAGAAAAGATTTTTTATCTCAAATAGGAGTTGGAACTGCGGGTATGTTTATTTTTAGCTGTCTTGGTGGATGTGGTAAAACTGCAGATGGCAGTTCAATTCAAGCTCCCTCTAATGTAAATTTTACAGTTGATATTTCTTCTTCTACTTATGCAGCTTTACAAACCATTGGTAAATATGTTTATGTAAATGGAATTATTATTGCAAAATCTGTCTCTGGTACTTACTTAGCCGTTTCTCAAGCTTGTACTCATCAAGGTGTTCCTGTTGTTTATGAAAGTAATGGAAAGTTTTATTGTCCAAGTCACGGATCGGTATTTAATCCAGATGGTACAGTGGTTAACGGTCCTGCTAATTATCCATTAAAACAATATAAAGTATCACTTAGTGGAAATATTCTAACCATAACTGGATAATTCCTACATAACTGGATAAATCCTATTTACCTCACTTTATATTTTACCAATTTACTTATGAAACATAGTTCAATACTTATACTTTTTATTTTTTTTACCATTAGTAGTTTTAGTCAAACAGATAGCCTTTTAAATACACTTCAGTCTGATAGTAGTGTACAACAAGAATTATTTCCAAAAAAAATGCTTTTTACCCAAAGAATTTTATGGGGTGAAAATGGACTATTAAGAGGGAATCAAGCAGTCACGCCTGAAATAAGACAACAAGATTTACAGCTTCGCAGAAAAATGTTAGTAGCGCATCAGGTACTTGGTTTTGCAACACTAGGTGGTTTAATTGGGCAAGCAATTGTAGGGCCGCAACTTTATAATGATCCAGGAAATAGAAGTTTACACCGTACGCATAGTGCTTTAGCCCTGGGTGTAAATACAACCTATTCTCTCACGGCAATGATGTCACTTTTTTCACCTCCACCATTAATTAATCGTGATAAAGGTTTATCTTCTATAAGACTACATAAATGGTTAGCGGTGGTTCATATGGCAGGTATGGTGGCAACTAATATTTTAGCTTCTCAAATGGAAAATGGAAGAAATCCTCAATTAAGACCTTATCATAGAGCTGCTGCCTATACCACATTTGCCTCTTTTGCTGCAGCCATAGTTGTTATTAAATTTTAATTCAATGAAAATTTTAATTTTTATTATTTCCTTTTTAGGAATTTTTTCAAATAAAAATTCACAAACAGATGCACTTAAATCAAGTAGGTTAGATAAAACTAAGTCCTTTATTAACTATCATATGTCTCACCCAATGCATAATTGGGATGGAACCAGTAAAGATATTGATGGTATTGTACAATATGATGAAGCAACTAAAAAAATTAATAAAGTAGTTATCTCAGTAAAAATTAACACATTTGATAGTAAAAATTCAAATAGAGATGCTCATATGCTAGAAATAACTGAAGGTATAAAATATCCTACAGTTACATTTGTTAGTAGCTGTATTAAGGAAGATGGAAATACTGTTGACATTTCAGGTACTATAAATTTCCATGGTGTAAGTAAACAAATTCATTTTATGGGAAATGAATCTGTCATCAATAATAAAAAAATAATTAATGGAGAATTTGTGGTGCTACTTGAAGATTTTAAAATTGAGCGCCCTTCTATGATGCTTATGAAAACAGACAATGAGATGAAAATGAATTTTTCAGTGGAATATTTGATGAATTGATTATATTTATAGCTACTATTTTTAAAATTAAAATAAATAAAATGAAAAAAATCATCTTTGCAGCAATTTCTGCTGCTACTTTATTTGCTTGCGGTACTAAATCTGATTCCACTAATGCTACAGCTAGTTACCCTGCTAATACTTTGGGATATAATATTGATAGTACTGCCAATATCACCACTTTGAAAAAAATTAATGAAGCTGGTGCCGCAGGAGATACTTCTATAGCTAAATTATATTATCTTGATACAGCTGTTGTCTATGATAATGGGAAAGTACAAACTCTTAAAGAAAATATGGCTATGATTCCTTATTTAAAAAGTAAAGGAGTTACAATGCATACAGATAAATATGATGCCATCTGGGAGGCAGTAAATAATAAAGTAGACCAAATAGGTGTGCAAAACTATGTCTTTGCTTATGAAACAGTTTCATTTACAAGAGCTGATAAAAAAATAACTGTTACTGTTTTTCAGGTTGTAGCATTCAATAAAGAAGGGAAAATTGTTAGAGAATATGATATCTATGATACTTCTGCACTAGTTGAATTACTTAAATAATTGCTATCAAAAAGAATAAAAAAAGGCCTCTTGAGAAAGAGGCCTTTTTTATTAAGTTGAGTCAAAATATGACATTTGTCATAAATAATTATGAGTTAACTTATAAGAGAAGTTAGATGCAATTTTGAATTTTGCATTCTTATGAGTCTAGCCAATTGTTACCATTGTGGAACCTCTTGCGATAGGTCTATTCAAATAGAAGAAAAATTTTTCTGTTGTGATGGGTGTAAAATGATTTTCCAATTGTTAGATCAAAATGGAATGTGTCAATACTATGATTTGACTCAAATGCCTGGATTATCAGCAAAGGGAAAATTTGATGCTGAAAAATATAATTATTTAAATAGTATTGCAATTCAGGATCAATTGGTCCAAAAATTGAGTCAGGATCAAGCTTTAGTAATATTTTATCTTCCCCAAATTCATTGTGTTAGTTGTGTTTGGTTATTGGAGCATTTGAATAAAATTAATGCTGGCATTGTGCATTCGCAAATTCAATTTGAGAAAAAAGAGATTAAAATTTATTTTTCTCCTTCGCAAATAAGTTTGAAAGAACTAGTTCAACTTTTGGCATTTGTGGGTTATGAACCTATGATATCTTTGGGAGGGAATGATATGGTTAGTAAGAAAAAAATTAATCGAAAACAATTATATAAAATTGGGATAGCTGGTTTTTGTTTTAGTAATATTATGATGTTAAGCTTTCCTGAATATCTTTCTATAAATGCTACTGAATTAGGTGTTTTGAGGCCCTTTTTCATTTATCTAAATTTATTTTTATCCTTACCTGTATTGCTTTATAGTGCCAAAGATTTCTTTATTTCAGCCTATATTGGATTGAGACAAAGATGGTTGAATATTGATGTACCTATTGCTTTAGCCATTTTGATAACTTTTCTGAGAAGTGTATATGAAATTTTAACACAAACAGGTGCTGGATATTTAGATAGTATGAGTGGTATCGTTTTTTTTATGTTAATTGGAAGATGGTTTCAAGATAAGTCTTATGATTCTTTTTCTTTCGATAGAGATTATACTTCTTTTTTCCCCTTAGCAGTCACTCAATTAATCAATGGTAAAGAAGTGAATCAGGCATTAACTTCCATTAAAAAAGATGATGAACTTTTAATTAGAACAGATGAAATGATACCAGCAGATGCAATTCTATTAACCGATGGCGCACTGGTGGATTATAGTTTTATTACAGGAGAGCATACCCCAGTAGAAATTTATCAAGGACAAAAAATATATGCAGGTGGAATTCAAAAGGGTAGAGCCATTCAGGTTGTTGTAGTTAAACCTGTAGGTCAAAGTTATATTACCGATTTATGGAATAGTCCGTCTTATGAAAATGATAAAAATAAAATACAATCTTTTGTACACCCTTGGAGTCAATATTTTACCTTGGTATTATTTATAATTGCCTTGGTTAGTGGTTTATATTGGAGTTGGTATGACACTTCTAAAATATGGAAAGCCATTACTTCAGTATTAATTGTAGCTTGTCCTTGCTCTTTGTTACTAACTGTTACATTTACTTATGGAAATGTATTACGATGGCTTGGTAAATCAAAGTTTTATTGCAAAAATACGACTGTACTTGAATCAATTGAAAAAGTGGATACGATTGTATTTGACAAAACTGGTACTTTGACTAATCATCAAGATACACACTTAGAATTTATGGGTAATAGCCTTAGTATAGAAGAACAAATTGCTATCAAATCTATTACTAGAGAGTCTTTACATCCCTTAAGTCAGCTCATTTCTCAATATTTTTCATCATTAGAAACTATTGTACCAATAAATTCAATTCAAAATTATTTAGGTCAGGGGACTAGGGCCGTTGTGGGAGATAAAGAATATTTAATTGGCTCCGTTCATTTTTTAGAACATCAGGGTGTTACAATATCAAGCAAAATTAAAGGATCAGTAGTGGCAATTTCAATTGCTGGAGTTTTTAAAGGCGTCTTCAAAATTAATCATATCTATCGGGCTGGATTAAGGCAATTATTTGAAAAGTTAAAATCTCAAAAATATAATTTGTATTTGTTAAGTGGAGATAAGTCCACAGAGCAAATGCAATTATCTTTTATTTTAGGAGAGGATATACCTATGCTTTTTGAACAAAACCCGGAAGATAAATTAGCATTTATCCAACAATTACAGACTGAAGGAAAAAATGTAATGATGATTGGTGATGGTTTAAACGATGTTGGTGCTTTAAAAAAAGCAAATGTAGGAATAGCAGTTTCAGATCAAAGTCATTTGTTTACTCCTGCAAGTGATGCAATCATTTATGGGAATCAATTAACTTCTCTTTCAGCATTAATCACTTATGCTAAAAAAGGTAAATTTATTATCATTCTTATTTTTATCCTTTCTATTTTATATAATATTATTGGAATGTATTTTGCCACAAGGGCAGTATTATCTCCTATGATTGCTGCCATTTTGATGCCTATTAGCTCTATCAGTATTGTTTCCCTATCCGCTTTGTTGACTTTTTTCTTTGCCAAGAAGATGTATCTCAAATACTGATATAAATCATATCCTTCGTGACGGAGGTCATAAATGTCCTTATGGGCACCTTTTAATTTTGTTTGAATTAGCAAAATTATGTCAGTTATTATCATTCTTATTGGAGCGAGTGTATTGGTAGCAGGAGGGTTTTTGGTTGCCTTTTTGTGGTCAGTAAAAAATGGCCAGATGGACGATGATTACACTCCCTCCATAAGAATGCTTTTTGATGATGAAATTCCTTCCACAAAAAAATAAAAATTCAGTCACCATTAAATATTTCTTATGCAAATTGAAAGCTTTCAGTATGATAATAAAACGGTAAGAAACTTCGCTATGGCAACCATTATTTGGGGAGTAGTAGGAATGACCGTTGGATTATGGATAGCCTTACAATTGGTTTTTCCTACTGTATTCAATCTTCAACCTTATTTTAATTTTGGTCGCATTAGACCATTACATACGAATGCCGTCATTTTTGCATTTGTTGGTAATGGTATTTTTATGGGTGTCTATTATTCACTACAACGATTATTAAAATCGAGAATGTTTAGTGACACATTAAGCAAAATTCATTTTTGGGGATGGCAATTAATTATTGTTGCAGCAGCTATTACATTACCCTTAGGTATTACAACTTCAAAAGAATATGCAGAATTAGAATGGCCTATAGATATTGCCATTACTTTAATCTGGGTTGTTTTTGGATTTAATATGTTTGCGACCATCATCAAAAGAAGAGAGCGACATTTATATGTAGCTGTTTGGTTTTATATCGCCACTTTTGTTACAGTGGCTGTTTTGCATTTAGTGAATTCATTTGAACTACCCATTTCATTATTTAAAAGTTATACTTGGTATGCTGGGGTGCAAGATGCTTTGGTGCAGTGGTGGTATGGGCACAATGCAGTAGCTTTTTTCTTAACAACTCCCTACCTAGGGTTGATGTATTATTTTATGCCCAAAGCTGCCAATAGACCCGTTTATTCTTATAAATTATCTATCATACATTTTTGGGCTTTAATATTTTTATATATCTGGGCTGGCCCTCATCATTTATTATATACCGCTTTGCCTAATTGGGCTCAAAGCTTAGGAGTGGTATTCAGTTTTATGTTAATCTTTCCAAGTTGGGGAGGTATGATAAATGGTTTATTAACATTAAGAGGTGCTTGGGATAAAGTTAGAGAAGATGTGATATTAAAATTTATGGTGGTAGCTGTGACTGCTTATGGTATGTCTACTTTTGAAGGCCCAATGTTATCATTAAAAAGTATTAATGCTGTAGCACATTTTACTGATTGGATAATTGCCCACGTGCATATTGGAGGTTTGGGTTGGAATGGTATGCTGACTTTTGGAATTTTATATTGGTTGATTCCTAGAATTTATAAAACTGAATTATATTCTAAGAAATGGGCTAATGCTCATTTTTGGCTAGCTACTTTGGGTATTTTATTTTATGCTATTCCAATGTATTGGGCTGGGTTCCAACAAGCAGAAATGTGGAAAGACTTTACTGGAAGTGGTCAGTTAAAATATCAGTTTTTAGAAACAGTCACTTATATGAGACCCTTCTATGCTATGCGTTCTATTGGTGGAATATTGTATTTAGCAGGAGCCATTTTAGCAATGGTGAATATTTTTAAAACAATGGGTCAAGGAACATTGGTGGGTAATGAAGATGCTCAAGCTCCAGCATTAGAAGAAGTTTATGTAAAACATAAGGGAGAACATTGGCATCGTTGGATTGAAAGAAAACCAACTCCAATGTTAATTCTTGCATTGATTGTTATATTAATTGGTGGTTTAGTAGAGTTGATTCCAACCTTCTTAGTAAAATCTAATATACCAACTATTTCAAGTGTACAACCTTATACCCCTTTGGAATTACAAGGAAGAGATATTTATGTAAGAGAGGGTTGTTATACTTGTCACTCTCAAATGATTCGTCCTTTTAGAAGTGAGACGGAAAGGTACGGTGAGTATAGTAAGGCGGGTGAATTTGTGTATGACCATCCATTTCAATGGGGTAGTAAAAGAACTGGCCCAGATTTGGCGAGAGAAGGAACAGGTAATTTGAAAAAATCAAATTCTTGGCATTTTAATCATATGGATGAGCCTACAGCAATATCAACAGGATCGGTAATGCCTTCTTATTCATTTCTAATTGATAATAGCTTGGATACAAGTACTACTGCTGCTAAAATTAAAGCAATGAGAACTTTAGGTGTTCCTTATCCTGTTGATTTTGCTCAAAAAGCTAATCAAGATTTAATAAAACAGGCTACTTTAATTAGTGCTGATTTAAAGAAAGAAGGTATTGAAGTAGCACCTAATAAAGAAATAGTAGCCTTAATAGCTTATTTACAAAGATTAGGAACTGATATTAATAAAAAATAAAAAATAGACTATGTTTAGTTTTATCAAAAAATATACAGAGACTATGCAAGAGGCAAATCTGTATCCCATATTTTCATTATTAGTATTTGTAACTTTTTTCATAGCAGTTTTATGGTATGTAAAAGTGATGGATCAAAAAGAGGTAGATGCTATAAAAAATTTACCATTAGAACAATAATTTAAAAATTTAAAATAGACTTTATGTCAAATTATTTAGAAATATTAATGATTATTGTTGCCTTATTATTAGCTGTAGTAATATGGGCATTATCTGCTGTTCTTGCAATGATGGCAAAAAAAGTTGTAGAACACTCAAAGCAAGTAAAAAAGGCATTAATAATTATATTGATTACTTCAAGTTCTTTATTCACAAATAATTTGTTTGCACAAAATTTAAGTGTAACAGATACTACTTCTGCTGTAACAAAAATTAATTATGGCGGTATGACAACTAATAGTTTTTGGACTTTAAGTACTGTCATTGGATTAGAGATGTTAGTAGTGCTTCTCTTAATAATTTTTATAAAAGGATTATGGACAACTTTATATCCTACTGAGAAAGTGGCAACTCAAAAGAAAATTTCTAATTCTTGGCTTATCACTACTTGGAATAAATTAGACAAACAATTTTTTACAAAAGCGGCACCTATTGAACAAGAGGCAGATATTTTATTGGATCATAATTATGATGGAATTAAGGAATTAGATAATGCTTTACCACCTTGGTGGAAATATGGTTTTTATATAACTATTGTAGTCGCAGTTTTCTATTTATTAAAATTTGAAGTTTGGAAAACCGGTCAAAATCAAATTCAAGAATATACAACCGAAATGACAGAAGCTAAAGCTGCTACTGAAGCTTATTTGGCCTCCCAGAAAGAAAATGTTGATGAAAAAACAGTGGTTATGGCAGATGCAGCAGGCATTGCCACGGGTAAAACACTTTTTGCAAAAACCTGTGTGGCTTGTCATATGTCAAATGGGGAAGGGGGAGTAGGGCCTAATTTAACTGATGAATATTGGATCCACGGAGGGTCTATTAATGATGTATTTAAAACTATCAAATATGGTTATCCAGATAAGGGAATGCAGTCCTGGTCTTCTACTTATTCTCCTGTACAAATCCAACAATTGGCAAGTTTTATAAAGTCTTTAAAAGGCACTCATCCTGCAAATGCAAAAGCACCTCAGGGTGACTTATATATTGATGCTACAGTTAAAGATACTGTTAAGTTGGTCGTCACTAATAAAATTATCTCGAAGTAAAAGCTACCCTTTACAATGGAGAATACTAAAAATTTAATAGATCAAAGTTTTAGAGATTCTGTTGCTACAATTAGTAAAGAAGGTAAAAGAAATTATATAACACCACAACAACCTAAAGGAAAGCTATACAATCTTAGAACTTATTTTAGTTACTTCTATTTAATTCTTTTTTTTACATTACCTTTTTTAAAAATTGAAGGGGAGCCTATTTTTTTATTTAATATTTTAGAAAGAAAATTTATTTTTTTCGGATTTATTTTTTGGCCTCAAGATTTTTTCATTTTTGCAATAGGGCTACTGACATTTCTAGTATTTGTTATATTATTTACTGTAGCATTTGGAAGATTATTTTGTGGATGGGCTTGTCCACAAACCATTTTTATGGAAATGGTTTTTAGAAAATTTGAATATTGGATTGAGGGAGATGCCCATCAACAAAGAAAGCTAGATGCAATGACTTGGAATCTAGAGAAGATCCGAAAAAGGGGGTTAAAACTTTTTGTATTTTTTGCATTTTCATTCTTGATTGCTAATTATTTTTTGGCCTATATCGTAGGGATGGATGAGCTTTTTATTTTAATTAGAGAAGGTGTTATATTACATTTTGGAACATTTAGTTCTTTAATCATTTTCACTTTTGTATTCTTTTTTGTTTACTTATGGTTTAGAGAGCAGGTTTGCATTATTGTATGTCCCTATGGAAGATTGCAAGGAGTTTTATTAGATAAAAACTCAATATTAGTGGCCTATGATTATTTAAGAGGAGAGCCTAGAGGTAAATTATCAGACGCTACTAAAGGAGATTGTATTAATTGTGCCGCTTGTGTAAGGGTTTGCCCCACAGGTATAGATATCAGAAATGGAACACAATTAGAATGTGTTAATTGTACTGCCTGTATTGATGCTTGTAATGATATAATGGATCATATTGGAAAACCTAAAGGATTAATTAGATATGCCTCAGAAAATAATATAGCAAAAAAAGAAAAAACAAACTATACGCTTAGGCTAAAAATGTACACTGTGGTTCTTTTGAGTTTATTAACATTTTTAGCAACGCTATTAATTACAAGAAAAGATGTTTCAGTTAGAGTAATGAGAACAGCTGGTCAAATGTACCAAAAGCAAGATGATGGCAAAATTAGCAATCTCTATAATATAAAATTGGCGAATAAAAAGAGAAAAATATTACACCTCGAGCTCAAATTAGAAAATGTGGAAGGGGAAATAAAATTAATCAACAAAATTATAGTGCCCAAAGAATCTTATTTCCAAACTAGTTTTTTTGTGATTTTACAACCCTCCCTAATTATAAAGAGAAGAACAAAACTTATCATTGGCATATATCAAGAAGGTAAGAAAATAGAAAATGTTACTGCAAGCTTCATTGGCCCATCTATGTAAAATAAAAAAATATGAAAATTCATTGGGGATATAAGATAATGATAGTGTATTCATTTTTTGTTGTGGGAATGTTGTTTTTAGTCATTAAATCTACTATGCAAAAATTTGAATTAGTACAACCAGATTATTATGCAGACGAATTAAAATATCAAACTGTTATTGATGCTTCACAGAGAGCAAAAAATTTTCAAGTAGAACTTAATGTACTAAAGCAAGCTGGTAAGCTAAATATAATGCTACCCAAAGAATTTAGTAATAAAAAAGTTACTGGTAAGGCTCACTTATACTACGCAGCTGATATTCAAAAAGATATAGTAAAAAAATTTGATACAAATAATGGAACATTTACCATAGAAACATTTTCTACTACTAAAGGTAATTATACATTAAAGCTGGAAGTAATGAAAGAGGGGGTATCTTATTATTATGAACAAAAAATATTTTTATAAATGGCATTGAATGGAGTTTTGGTGGTTGGGTTTTTGATGGGTTTCATAGGAAGTGTCCATTGCATAGGAATGTGTGGGCCACTAACAATGGCACTTCCTTTTTCACAACAAAAACATATTTCTAAATACCTATCTATTCTATTATTTCATATAGGTAAAATAGTAAGCTATGCGTTATTAGGATTAATAGTGGGTTTTTTTGGAAAACAACTATTTGTCATTGAAAGCCAACAAGGAATTTCTATTGTAATAGGCATACTAATGGTTATTTATGTGCTATGGGTATATGTGATAAGGATGAATACATCATTCAATCCATTTCAATTTATGCAAACACCTGTTTTGAAAGCTTTAAGAAAATTAATTAATAATAAAAAAATGTATGTTTTTTTCTTATTAGGTTTATTAAATGGGTTATTACCTTGCGGATTAGTTTATTTAGCATTAGGTTCTGCTATGTCAACAGGTAGTTCAATTGAGGCGGCCATATTTATGGCATTATTTAGTATTGGAACAATGCCAGCTTTAATTATTGTAGCGCTAGGGACTCAAGTTGTGGGTATAGAATGGAGAAGAAAATTTCAAAAAAGTTTACCCTTTTTCATTTTTGGTATGGGGGTAATCTTAATCTTAAGAGGAATGAACTTGGGTATACCCCTAGTAAGTCCACGTATTGAATTAAATACTATTGCATCTTGTCATAATTAATATCAATGAACAAAGAAGTGATTATATTAGAATTGGCATCCTTAATGAGAACTTTAGAATTTATGCAAGAGGAACAGGTATTTATTAAATCTAAATTAAATTCTAAATTGGATACTTTTAAGGACACTACTACACTAAATTGGGCAGAAGATGTACAGCAACAAATTATTAATAGAGAATTAGCTATTCAATTATTAAAAAATGATGTGCAGAAATTGGATAGGTTTTATCAGTTCTTAGAAATTAATAAATCACCCTCTACGGAGCAATTAAAACAATTTAAGAGTATTCAAAAGCAAGTACTCTATTTAGAAAATGAATTCTTTATATGGAAAAATAAAGTCAACGATTATTTGGAATTAACTAATTCTGCATCTAATTAACTAATTGAGCCAATTTCTTTTCCTCTAGAATAGTTATTTTACCCTCTTTAATTTCAATTAATTTTTCTAATTTAAAATCACTTAAGGTTCTTATTAAACTCTCAGTGGCAGTACCAGCAATATTTGCCAAGTCTTCTCTTGAAATAGCCATTGAAAACTTTTCATTTTCTTCTAAAACATACTTTTTCTTAATAGTTAATAAAGCATCTGCAACTCTTTTTCTTAAACTATGATAAGCAAGAGCTACTAGCTGTTGTTCCTTCTCTTTAATATTATTGGCTAATAATTTAATAACTTTCAATGCTATCTCGTGGTTATTAGATATTAACTCTTCGAACTCTTTTCTGGGAATAATTCTTACAGAAGATTCTTCTAATGCTTCAGCAAATTCATCGTATACTTTATTTTCAATTAAAGAGATATATCCAAAAAAATCACCTGGAGAAAGCAGCTGTGTAATAAGTTCTTTGCCTGAATCACTTGTTTTGTATATTTTAATTTTCCCCGATTCTATATAATATAATTTATTGGGGTGTTGATTTTCTGAGTAAATGACTTGTTTCTTTTTATATTCTACAATATCGTGATTTTCTAATCGATCATACATTTCGTCTTTTTGGCCAAGCTCAGATACAATTTGAGACCAGGTTTCCATATTATGGAGAGACCTATTATTTTGATTTTTAACTTTTTCTAATCTGGTTTTTATAGCATTTATTAATTCTGCATCTGTAAATGGTTTTGTTATATAATCATCAGCGCCCATTTCCATCCCTTTTCTAAGATCAGATCTTTCACTTTTTGCACTTAAAAATATGAATGGTATATGTTGTAAAGCTTCGTTTTTATTTATAATTTGATATACTCCATATCCATCTAATACAGGCATCATAATATCACAAACTATTAAGTCGGGTGTATTTTTTAAAGCCATTTCAATACCTACTTTACCATTTTCGGCTGTAGTAACTTGAAAACTTGCAAGGGTTAAAATCTCTGCTGTGTTTTCTCTCAAGGCGTCATTGTCTTCTATTAATAATATTTTTTGCATAAAAACTGTTTTAATTTAGTTCACTAGGAAGTGTTATAATAAACTGACTACCTTTTTCTAATTCACTTTTATATTCAATTTTACCTTGTATTAAATCAATGTATCTTCCTACAATATGCAAACCTAAGCCAGTACCTTGAATATTTATAGCATTAGAGGCTCTAAAAAAGCGTTCAAATAAGTGAACTTTATCTTCATTTGGAATTCCCATTCCTTGATCAATGATGGAAATATAGGTTTGGTTTGAATCAATTTGCGTCTTTACAACAATGGGTGCTTTCTCAGGTGAAAATTTAATTGCATTAGAAATTAAATTAATTAAGATATGCTTTAAAAGATTACGATCACTATTCAATTGGGTATCTCCCTCGTGTTCGTGTACTAAGGATTGACCGGGTTTCAATAATATAGACATTTCATATATAATGTTTTCAATAAATTCTTTTAGGTTAAAGCTTTCTATATGTATTTCTATTTTACCCTCTTCAATTTTACCAAGTGATAAGAATTCATTGAGAATATCAGTGAGTGTTTTTACAGAAGATTTTATTCTGTCAATATGTTTATCTCTTTTAGCCTGCTCTTCTGTTTGTGTATATTTTGCTAATAATGAGATAGATGATAATATGGTACTTAGAGGTGTTCTAAATTCGTGAGACGCCATAGAAACGAACCTAGATTTAAGATCGTTAACTTCTTTTTCTTTTTCTAAAGACTTCGTTAATTCTTCATTAGCTCTTCTAATTGTAATATCTATAATGAAAGCAATGGTATATTTTTCTTCATCTTTTGTAAAATGGCCTAAGCTTATTTCAACAGGAAATTCTGTTCCATCTTTTCTTTGTGCGGATAAAATCATATTAGCCCCCATAGGTCTTGATTGAGGCTGTTTATTATAATTTGTTCTGTGTTGTATGTGTTTATGATGGTACCTATGAGGAATTAATTGCTCAAGCACCAATCCAATCATTTCGTTTTCGGAGTAGTGAAATAATTCGTGAGCAAATTTATTAGCCATATCTATAATGCCTTTTCCATTTACAACAATGATACCTATGGTAGCAGAATTAAATAAGGCATCAAATCTTAAATCTTTATTGGAAACACTAGACATTCAGCAAATTTTATTTTACGTGGTATTCTTTTTGTAATTCTAACATTAGCTCTTCCGCTACTTTAGTTGTAGAATCAATTTGTATAATTGATACATTTCTTAATGCATTTTTAATATGATGAAGTCTATTAGCGTATTCAATCAATAAATTTTTATTATTTGTCATTAAGATGGCCCCTGGTTTAACTTTATTTTGATTATTTCCTAATTCTTGATTTTGATAAAAGGCATTATTAAATATTTTATAAGACATTTCTCTAGCCCTAATTTTTAATTCTTCAGTAGATTCCCCATAGGCTTGAATGTAAGAAGCCCAATGCCAATACACAGCAATTTTATCACTGATTTTTGAATTTTCTACCAATCGCAAACCACCAGCGTTTTTTAATTGTGCGGTGGTTCTTTCAATTAATCTTACACCTCTACTTCCTAATGTGCCTAAGTTTAATCTATATAATTTTGTAATAGATGCGGTATCATTTCTGCCTTCAAATAAATAACTTACAGTGGTATCTAAATATTTTGCTTGTCTTATATATACTTTTTTTACAGTATTGAGTTCTGCAGTATCTCTTTTCAAATCTTCATAAAAACTTTGCATATACTGATGCTCTCTTTCTCTTTCTACAAAATGCTCTCTTTTATTTTCAGCAAAAAAACCTAATGTAACAGCTGTAAATAACATTAGAAATTCAAAAATATATTCTTGAACCTTCTTCTTTACGTGGCCGTGGTGATGGTGTGGGTGGTGTACTTCCATTATATAAGATTAACTACCCTAAATATAACAAAACCTAGTTAACCTTTTAATCTTCAATGGTAATGAATTTATATATAATTAATAATTATAATATTAAAATTCTAAAACCTGATATATGTCATTTTTTAATTAAATTGAGTCTAGAGCGATTATTTATTATTCATTCTGTGTCTTCTCAAAATAATTATTATTAAAGCAATAATTGCGAAAATAATAGGAAGAGTCATAAGATATAATTTAAATCAAAGATACAACTATGGAAGTACATCACCACACACATCATCCAAAGAAGATAAGTGAATATTTCACTGAGTTTTTGATGTTATTCTTAGCAGTTACACTTGGTTTTTTAGCTGAAAACTTAAGAGAAAGCTATGTTGAAAAAGAAAGAGCACACGAATTGATTTTTCAATTGAAAACTGACATACAAAATAATATCAAACTTATTGACTCGGTAGTTCTTAGAGATCAAAGTTTAGTAAGAGAATTTGATACTGCTGTTGTTTATCTCACTTCTAATGAATTAATTAATGGAGATAGTCTTTATGCAAATATGCCTCCTAATGTCTACAGATTTTTAAGTAAAAATGATACTTATGACCAAATGAAAAATTCAGGTTCTTTAAGGTATATAAAGGACACTATATTATTAAGTAAAATTTTAAATTATGCAAGCGATTGCGCAGCTGCAGAAGCAAGAAGTAGCTCTATGGAAGTTGATTTTGTTTCAACTGAATTTACAAATGTAATAGATTATTGGATGCCTAATTCTACAGCTACTAAAAGAATGTTTAATGAACGAAGTGGTGAAAATGTAATAATTAATAGAGAAACAACATCAAAAAAATTAATTGATCCAATAGAAATTAAATTTTTATCTATCATAAAAAAAATAAATAAAGATCCTTTATATGATAAAATAAAGTCAAATAAGATAAGATCTTCTTTATTGCCGGTATTAAGTAGAAGAACTGCTTTGCTAATTAATACAGTAAGATTTATGGGAGTAGCAAAACAAAGTGGACAAGCGCTTATTGATTATATAAATAAAACTGAACAATTATAAATTATGGAAGTACATCACCACACACATCATCCAAAGAAGATAAGTGAATATTTCACTGAGTTTTTGATGTTATTCTTGGCAGTTTCACTAGGTTTTTTAGCAGAAAATATTAGAGAACATTATGTCGAAAAAGAAAGATCAAATGAATTAGTATCTAGTTTTATTAAAGATGTTGAAACTAACATCATATATATTGATTCTCTTATGAAAAATAATCATTCATTAATTATGAAAAATGATTCCTCTATTTATTATCTTATGACTAATAATAATATAAATTTAGATTCATTTTATTATTTTTTACCACTTACAAGTTATAGATATATAAGTAATAATGATACATATGATCAAATGAAAAGTTCTGGTTCTTTACGATATATAAAAGATACCATGCTACTTAGAAAAATTATTAATTATAATAATTCATCAAGAGCTACTGAATTTAGAAGCATAACACAGGAATTTGAATATACTGCACATGAATTTACTTCAGCAACTCAGAAATATTTACCTTCAGAAACAGCCATAAAGAGACAAGTTGGATATTTTTTTAATAAAAAAGTATACAATGTAATGGTGACAAATGAAAGAGAAAAAGAATTTGTATCTAAAATGAATGCGATGAATGATCATAAATCACACCTAGTTTCAGGTGATATTTTGAACTCAATGAGAAAGGAATTGGTGCCGGTAATAACAAGAAAAATTTGGTTAATGACTGCAAGTCAAAATTATATGTATAATACTTTAAATCATGCTAAAGATTTATTAGATTACTATAAAAAATCACTGAAAAATAATTAACCAATTTGAAAGAATGTTAACCTCAACTTGTTATTCCTATAAAATTCTAATAAATATTAATAGTCTTTAACTAAATAAAAAATAATCATTTAATCTTAAATTCTTTTTTAAAATACAGACAAAACCTTATTTCTAGCAATTAAGCAAGCCCCTAGGAAACCTGCTTTTTCTCCTAGTTTTGATATTTTTAATTGGGTGTCTGTATTTACTAAACTTAATGAATATTTGTTAATAGCACTCTTCACTGGAAGCCTAAGATAATCTTCTGTTTCAGATAAAGTACCTCCTAATATTATTAACTCTGGATTAAAAATATTTATAAGCATCGCCAAACCCCTTCCTAATTTTTCTCCTACTTCTGCTAGAAGTTCAATACACAAAGTGTCTTCATTGTTTGCCGCTTGTATGATATCAGTTAAAGAGATATCGTTTATATTTTTATGTTTTTTTAATAAACTCGTAGTTGAGCCGTGCTTAATTTTTTCGTGAAACATTCTTATTAATGCAGAACCAGAAGCCTCTGTTTCTAAGCAACCTTTTTTACCACAATGACAAATTAATTCATTTTCAAAAATTGGGATATGTCCCATTTCCCCACTGAACCCTGATTTACCATAGTATACTTTACCGTCAATGAGTATTCCCATACCTACTCCGTAGTCAACATTTAAAAACAAAACATTTTTTTCAGTAGTAATTTCACCATTATAAAATTCACCTAATGCCATTGCTCTTGAATCATTTTCAAGATAGGTTTTAATGCCAATTTGATTTTCAATATAATTAGATAGGGGTTCTTCTTGGAAATGGAAAAAACTATAGGAGTAACCGTTGGTATTATTAATCCTACCTGATAAATTGATACCCATTGAAAGAATTTTGTCTTTTTTTACTTTAGAGGGTAAGTCTTTTATGAAATTCTTTATTATAGATATTAATTTTTGTAAAGATTCTGGAGAATTTTCTAATTTGAAATTAATTCTATTTTTTTGAGTAACTAATTGTTTTTTTAAATTAATTAATCCAATATTGATATAGTATTTTTTAACATCTACACCCAAAAAATAGCAGGCATCTGGGACTAAGCCATACATAATAGCTTTTCTTCCACCAGTAGATTCAATTTTACCCTCATCCTTAATTAAGCCCTCTTTCTTTAGATCATTGATTAGGCTAGTTATTTTTGGGACACTAATATTTAATTCTTTACTTAACTCAGTAATAGAACTTATGTCAACCCTATCTAAAAAGTTGAAAATTACTTTTTTAAGCCCTTTGTTTTTTAGAGCTACTCCAGAGGGCTGGTTTTCGTCAAATATATTTGAAAATAAATGTGGGCGTGACATATTTTAAAAGTAGTAAATCTTCCTTATTTGCTATTATTTTTTTATAATTAATAAAAAAATTTAAAAAGATTGATGTAATTAATAAAAAATATGATAATTTGGGTTTGAATTTTATATTTAAAGCTATTAAATAGTTATGTCAATTGTTCAAAGTTCAGCTATGGAAGCGCCTTTAATGCGCTCCTATGCCCTTCAATATAGAGAGGAGCTTACTCAAAATATTCTTCCTTTTTGGCTACAGCATAGTGTAGACAATAAAAATGGAGGTTTCTTTACTTGCTTGGATCAAATGGGTAATGTGTATGATACAGATAAGTTTATTTGGTTGCAAGCAAGACAAGTTTGGTGTTTTAGTTTTATGTATAAAAATGTTTCTCCAAAAGTTGAATGGTTAAAAATAGCTTTACACGGCGCCGAATTTTTACAAAAGTTTGGAAGAGACGCTAATGGAAACTGGTATTTTTCGTTAACAAAAGAAGGTAAACCCATAGCTCAACCCTATAATATTTTTAGTGATTGTTTTGCAACAATGGCTTTTGCTGCATTGTATAAAATTAATCCATTGCCTGAATGGAAAAAAATTGCTATTGATACATTTGAGAATATAATTGCTAGAAAAGATAATCCTAAGGGCAACTATAATAAACTTTTTCCGGGTACTAGAGATTTAAAGAATTTTAGTTTACCGATGATTATGTGTAATCTTTCTTTAGAGCTAGAACCCTTATTGGGCAAGGAAAGAGTAGATAAATTCATCCCTGAAATTATTCAAGAAGTGATGGATGTATTTTATCAACCCGACTTAGGTCTCATTTTAGAAAATATATTAAAGGATGGAAGTCGTTCAGATAGTTTTGAAGGCAGACTTGTGAATCCTGGTCATTCTATTGAAGCAATGTGGTTTATAATGGATTTAGGAAAAAGATTAAATGATACACATTTAATTCAAAAAGCATTAGATATCACATTTAAAACTTTAGAATTTGGATGGGATATCGAAAACGGTGGAATATTTTATTTTAAAGATGTAAAAGGACATCCCCCACAACAGCTAGAATGGGATCAAAAACTTTGGTGGGTTCACGTGGAAGCACTTGTAGCCTTAGCAAAAGGGTATGTGCTGACTAAAGATATTAGATGTGTTGAATGGTTTCAAAAAATTCACGAGTACACTTGGTCTCATTTCAAAGACCCCCATTATGGTGAATGGTTTGGCTATTTAAATAGAGAAGGAAAAGTGTTATTGCCTTTAAAGGGGGGAAAATGGAAGGGTTGTTTTCATATTCCAAGAGCACTTTACCTCATTAGTGAAGAACTAGCCTCATTAGACACCTAAATTATTTAAAATCAATAAGATATGTTTAATTTATCTAAGAAAATAAAATTAATACATTAATTCTCATTAATTAATAAAAAAAATTATTAAGTTGTGTCTAGTTAACGATAAAAATTAATAAAAAATCAATCTAATAACTTTCAAATACATATTTATGAAAATAACGAAAGCTTTGTCGGTCTTTGTTTTCCTGATGATTTGTTCCTTGTCAATTTTTGGTCAAGTTCAAATGTATAAAGGGCAAGTGAAAGACGCTTCAGGTAAATCTTTGGAAGGAATCACCATCACTTCTTCAGATGCACAAAAAAGAACTATCACCAATGAAGATGGTCTATTTTCAATTCAAGTAAAGAAAGGTTCTAAAATTACATTTACAGGAATTGGAGTAGAATCTAAAACTATTGAAGCGGGTGCGAATAGTTCACTCAATGTAGTTTTAGATATTAAAATTTCTGAATTGAATGATGTGGTAGTAGTAGGTTTCGGTACTCAGAAAAAAGTAAATCTAACTGGTTCGGTGGTTACTTTAAAAAATGAAGATCTTGTAAAAAGACAAGTTGCTACAGCCAGTAATTTATTACAAGGTTTAGTTCCTGGAGTTACAGTAACTCAACAATCAGGAAAGCCAGGAGCTGATGGAGCTTCCATTAATATTCGAGGTTTAAGCTCAATTTATGCAGGCCAAGGTCCTTTGATTTTAGTGGATGGAGTTGTTTCAAGTTTGGATAATATTGATCCTAATGCCATTGAGAGTATTTCAATATTAAAAGATGCTGCTTCAACTGCTGTCTATGGAGCTAGAGCTGCCAATGGTGTGATTTTAGTTACTACCAAAAGAGCTACTGGAAAAGGTTTACAATTATCTTATAACACCTACTTTACAAAACAATCTTTTACAGATATACCTAAAAGGGCTAGTGCTGTAGATTTTATGTATTTGAGTAACGTAGCTCAGCAAAATAGTACAGGAAATGCAAATGCATTTATTTATGCGCAATCATTAATTGATAAATATTCCACTACTGCTCCCAATAATATGGATGTGATTGATAATGATTGGGTAAAATTATTATTTGTCAATTCTGGTTTAATGCAGAATCATAATGTCACTGTTAACACTGGTGGTGAAAGATTGAGTATGTTTACTTCTGTGACTTTTATGGATCAACAAGGTATTATACCTAACACTAGTTATAAGAGAACAGATATAAGAATGAATCCAGATTTAAAGGTCAATGATAAATTAACTATTAAAGGTGTATTTAATTATAACGAAAATAAAACTACTAACCCCTCTACAAGTTCTGCAGAGTTTATCATTAGAGAAGCCATTGGTATTATTCCCATTGGTGGTGCAAAATTTGGCCCAGGTATGTATGGAAATGCTGGACAAAGTAACAACAGAAACCCTCTAGCACAAGCAGAGGCTGCGGGAACTACAGATGTTGTCACTAACTCTTTATTAAGTAAACTTGGATTTACATACAAGCCAATAAAAAATGTTGAGGTAGAAGCTTATGCTGCCAGAGAATTATGGGTTCCTAATACTAAAACAATGGTAAAAAATGTAAACATTTATCAACCCAATGTTGCTGCTAATACTTATGATTTTGTGGGTGTTTGGCCCGGTACTAATAGTTTAAGTGAATCTTATTCAACTAATGTAAGAACTACATATTTAGCTCAATCAACTTATACAGGTCAATATAAAGACCATAACTTAAAACTACTAGTAGGTGCACAAACCGAGGAGTTTACCTACAGAGGTATTAATGCTTCTAGAACCGATTTTACCAATCAGGATTTACCTTATTTGAATTTAGGTACTAATAATAAAAACAATGCGGGTGGTGCCTATGAAACTGCTATTGCCGGTTTTTATAGCAGATTAAATTATAATTATAGTGAAAAATATCTTTTAGAGCTTAATGGTAGATATGATGGATCATCTAGATTTAGTCAATCCAATGATAAGCAATGGGGATTTTTCCCTTCTGCTTCAGCAGGATGGATTTTCACTAAAGAAAAAATATTTGACAAACTCAGCAAATACATTGCTTTTGGTAAATTAAGGGCTTCTTATGGTACTTTGGGTAATCAATCATTATCTAGTATTTATCCTTTCTCTGCTAACTACACCACAGGTGCTAATGCCTATTTTAATGGAGTAACAAATACTGGATATGCTTTATTAGATGCACCCAATCCTAACATTACTTGGGAAAAATCAACTCAAAAAAATATAGGATTAGACCTCACCTTTAATAAACACTTCTCTGTTACAGCAGATTATTTTATTCGTGAAATAAGCGACATATTATTAGTGAGACCTATTCCCACTTATGTGGCTTTGAACTCTCCCTATATAAATGCTGGTACAATGGAAAATAAGGGTTGGGAAGCCACCATTAATTACAAAACTAAAATTGGAAAATTGGGTGTGAATATTACCGCTCTAGTTTCTGATGTAGTTAATAAAGTAACTAGCTTACCTGGAGTGCCTTATTTAGATGGTGGTTCTGTGAGAACTGCAGTTGACCAATCTTTATTCTCCTACTTTGGATATAAGGCCCTTGGTTATTTCCAATCTGATGCAGACATTCTTGCTGCCCCCACTCATTTTTTTGTTCCTAAGCCCGGAGATATCAGATATGCAGATTTGAATGGCGACGGAAAAGTAGATGCTAACGATAGAACTTTCATTGGAAATAATTTTCCAAGATATGAGTATAGCTTAAATATGAATTTTAATTATGGAAATTTTGATTTAAGTATATTTTTACAAGGTGTGGGTAAGAGAGAAAACTATTTAACAGGAACAGGTGCTTATCCATTCTATGCAGCAGATTTTATTCCTGGCTTATTAGAAATGCATAAAGATTATTGGACAGCCGCAAATCCCAATGCTAAATTTCCTCGTTTATTACCTGCCATTGGTGTAAACGGAACAACAAGCTCATTCTGGATTAGAGACGCTGCTTATGTAAGAGTAAAGAATGTGAATTTATCTTACCGCTTACCCGAAAACTGGATGAAAAAAGTGAATATAAAATCTGCTAAAGTATTTATTAGCGGACAAAACTTGTACACCTTTACGAAATTCTGGGAAGGGTATGATCCAGAAATTAATAATCAAAACGCCGAATTTTATCCTTTGATGAAAACCATAACAGGTGGTATAAACATCAATTTTTAATAAAATACTAAAAAGTTAAATATGAAAAAGCTGATTTATATTATCCTTATTGGAACAGTGGTAACAAGCTGTCAAAAATATTTAGATCGTCAACCTTTAGATTCTATATCCTCTACAAACTTCCTAACTAATGAAGCTGAAATTAAGTTAGGTTTAACGGGTGTATATAGTTATGCTCAATGGAACTATGGCACTACAAATACTCCTCTTTTAAAAAGAATTGAGTCGGCCACAGACTTAGGAATGGCTAGAAAAGGAAGTGATCAAGAAGATCTTATGGTTTTAGGTGATAATGGACCATTTGTTAATGGAAATGGTATTACTACTTCTGCTTGGAGTAATGCTTATTCTACAATAGCAAGGGCTAATAGTTTTTTAGATGGTATGGTGATTGGAAAAGCAAATACACCCGCAGCGTCCTATACAAGAATGAGAAGTGAGGCGTTAGTTTTAAGAGCCATTTCTTATTATTACTTGATGGCGTGGTTTGGTGATGTTCCCTTCTTTACAAAACCTCTTGATCCCACAGAATACGAAACTCAAACAAGAAAATCTAAGTCTGCAATAGCTCAAGAACTTTATAAAGATCTTGATGAAGCTTGGGCCGGATTACCTAACTTAAATGATAGAGGCAGGGTCAATAAAGGAACCGCTTATGGTATAAAAGCAAAAATTGCTTTATTAGTAAAAGATTATCCTACTGCGGCCACCGCTGCTAAGGCAGTAATAGATCTTGGAGCATATAGTTTAAACACTAGCTTCCAGAATTTATTTACATTGGCTGGACAAACGGCTAATAATGGTAATGAGATATTATATATGACTCAGCTACCACAAGATAATGCAAGTCCATTAAGTTATTTGCCCATTGGATTATTGCCAAGACAAGTTTTGGGCACCTCTGGTAATAATTTCCCTTCTCAAGCAATGATTGATAAATTTGAATGTACAGATGGTAAAAGAATTGATCAATCACCTTTATATGATCCAGCGAATCCTGGTAAAAACAGAGATAAGCGTTTAAAATGGACGGTGTACTTCCCCTATGATACAATGGAAGTTGCAACTGGTGTCAATGTTTCATTGCCTTATCAAAATCCAATGCAAAGAATCATTTACAATATTTATTCTGATACCATTTTTAGATATAACTGGAGCACCAATGCATTTGTAAAAGTTGCAGGTAATCCCGATTTTATAACTTCTACAAGTAGTGTTTGGCAATATGGATCTACAGGTGCTGTGGGTGGTGTAGGTTATTGTTGGAGAAAATTTTTAGATCCTACTCAAAATGCTTTTGCAGGGAAACAAGGTTATATAATTTTAAGATATGCTGATGTATTATTAATGTATGCTGAAGCAAAAATTGAAGCTAATCAAATTGATGCTACAGTGACTGATGCTATCAATAAGGTAAGACAAAGATCTTCTCAACCAGCTACTAGCTTATCTAGTCAAACTGATCTAAGACAATTAGTAAGAAGAGAGCGTGCTGTTGAGTTAGCTTTAGAAGGACATCGTTGGATAGATTTAACAAGATGGGGAATTTATAATGCTGCAGTCAATGGAGCATTATATGGGGTAGCTAAAAATCCAGCAAATGCTCCAGGAGTTCCCACATTTAGCGCAGATGATGTTCCTGACTATAGTGCTAGTGCTACTTTAAGAATTAATCCAAGAAATCAAATTAGATTGACACAAGCGAAGCACTTATTATGGCCCATTCCTCAAGGCGAATTGGATAAGAATAAAAATCTGGTGCAAAATTCAGGATGGTAAATAGTTCTTTAGTTCGGTATATTGATTTTATATTAAAATTCCAGAGGCTGGTTCATCAACCAGCCTTTTGGTTTTACATACAGTAGAGAAAAGTAAATGAAAAAATATTTGTTGTCTTGTTTAATAATTTTATTTAGTTGTAAAGGGAAAGAAGTAGTAACAGTTTTACCAGCTCCTACTAACAGCCCTACAACCACTTCAACATTAGACACCAACGCAGTAAGGGGTGTATGGATTACAACTACAGCAAGTACAGCACTAAATACTAAGGAAAATATTAAGCAAACAGTGGCTAATTGTAAATTAGCAAACATTAATAATTTATTTGTTGTTGTTTATAATAGTGCAAGAACAACTTATCCAAGTGCTGTAATGCAGAATTTATTGGGAGTTCCTATTTTGGAGTCTTTTTCAGGAAGAGATCCTCTCAAAGAAATAATTGATGAAGCCCACGCCCTTGGGCTCAAGGTCCACGCTTGGTTTGAATATGGTTTTGCAGCTTCTTATTCCCAAAATGGGGGTGCTATTATTAAAGCAAAACCAAATTGGGCTGCAAGAGATATAAATGGGGCATTATTATCAAAAAATAATTTTGAATGGCTTAATGCATTTGACCCCGAAGTGCAAAATTTTCTTTTGAGTTTAATGAAAGAGGTAGTAACGAATTATGATATTGATGGAGTGCAGGGAGATGATAGATTGCCGGCATTACCCTCAACAGGAGGTTATGATGACTATACACTCTCACTTTATAGATCAGCAAATGGAAACGCTTCTCCTCCCACTACTAGTACCGATCCTAATTGGGTCAAATGGAGAGCTGGTTTATTGAATACTTATATGAAAAAAATTAACAAGGAATTAAAGGCCATAAAACCCAAATTAATAGTTAGTATGGCGCCCAGTGTGTATCCATTTAGTTTAACTGAGTATTTACAAGATTGGCCAACTTGGGTAGATAGTGGTTGGGTTGATTATATACTTCCACAAGTATACAGATATGATATTAATGCTTATAGCACCACTTTAACTCAACAAAAAAGTTATTTAAAAAATAATGTATCTATTTGTTATCCAGGCGTCTTGTTAAAATCAGGGACATATTTACCAGATGATTTGTTTTTGACACAAATGTTACAACAGAATAGAAGTCAAGGCATTAAAGGAGAGAGCTTCTTTTTTTACGAAGGTATTAAAGATAAACTTAGTTTTTTTCAATCACAATATCCATATATTAAATAAATTTAGATATATGCTTAATGCTATTCATAAAAAAAATCCATTAAAGTGGATACCCTCTACTTGGTTTGCAATGGGCTTACCCTTTGTTGCATTGTCAACTGCGAGTGCTATTATGTATAAAAATTTTGGTATTTCAGATACAAGTATCGCTTTTTGGACATCTTTAATAATGCTTCCTTGGACACTAAAACCTTTATGGGGTCCATTTTTAGAAATGTTCAAGACGAAAAAATTTTTTGTGTATATCACTCAAATTTTTACAGGTGGTTTATTTGGTTTGGTAGCATTAAGTTTACAACTTGATCATTTTTATGCAATTTCAATAACATTATTTGCAATTATTGCTATTAGTGCTTCTACCCACGATACAGCAGCAGATGGGATTTATCTTAATGAATTAGATAGTAAACAGCAAGCAAAATATGTTGGTTTTCAAGGAGCATTTTACAATATAGCAAAAATAGTTTCCGGAGGTTTTCTAGTTTATGTAGCAGGTGAATTTGAAAAAAAGTTTAGTTTAATAAATGCTTGGGGTATAGTGATGTTGTTATATGCGATTATTATGATTGTTCTAGGTTTATATAATATGAAAGCGCTTCCTACTGGGGGAGTTTCTAAAAATGTAAATTCCCTCAAAGAAAGTTTTAAAGTATTACAAGAGGTGATTGTTACTTTTTTTCAAAAGAAAAATATTTGGTATGGTATCTTATTTATTCTTTGTTATCGTTTTGCAGAAGGGCAAGCTATTAAAATCACCCCTTTATTTTTTAAAGCATCCCGATCAATGGGTGGTTTAGGCTTATCAACATCCCAAATTGGACTTTTGTATGGTGTATTTGGCGCAGCAGCTTTTGTATTAGGATCCATAGTAGCAGGATATTATGTATCTAGCAAAGGAGGCCTTAATCGAAATTCTTTATTGATTTTGTGTACCTTTTTTAATTTACCATTTGCGGCTTATGCATTTTTAGCAATAGTACAACCTGTAAGTTTGAACATCATTGCTACTGCTGTTGCTATAGAATATTTTGGTTATGGTTTTGGCTTCGTAGGTCTTATTTTATATATAATGCAACAAATGGCACCGGGAAAATATAAAATGGCTCATTATGCTTTTGGAAGTGGTTTAACTAATTTGGGTTTTATGTTACCTTCAATGGTGAGTGGTTATGTGAGTGATAAAATGGGATATCAATATTTCTTTATTTGGGTGCTTGTATCTACCATTCCCGCTTTTTTAATTTCTTGGTTAGTACCCTTACCTAAAGTAGAAGAAGAAAAGATTTAAATTATTTTAAATGCGTATTACAGGTACTTTTATTGATGAAATTAGTCACGACATTCCCCATCAGAATTGGGGTCCTCGTGAATGGGAAAAAGATTTTCAATATATGCAAGCTGCAGGTATTGATACTGTAATTGTTATTCGATGCGGCTATCGAAAATTTCTTACATATCATTCAGATTATTTAATTAATAATCTTCAATGTTATGCACCTCCTATAGATTTAATTGATTTGTATTTAACATTAGCTGAGCGATATGGGATGAATTTATATTTTGGTTTGTATGATAGTGGTCATTATTGGGATACAGGAAATTTACAATTTGAAATAGATACCAACTTTTATGTTATTGATGAAGTATGGAAAAAATATGGCCATCGCGCTGCTTTTAAAGGCTGGTATTTGAGTACTGAAATAAGTAGAAAAACCAAAGGGGCAATTGAAGCTTTTAGTAATCTAGGAAAAATGTGTAAACAAATAAGCCAAAATTTACCTGTTTTTATTTCTCCTTGGATAGATGGTAAAAAGGCAGTGATGGCAGCTTCCTCTACTTTAACAAAAGAAGAATCGGTATCTCTTCAGGAGCACGAATCTGAATGGAATGAAATATTTCAGGGAATTCATCAAAACATTGATGCAGTTGCCTTCCAAGATGGGCACATCGACTATCACGAGCTAGAAGATTTTTTTTCAGTGAATAAAAAATTAGCCACAAAGTATAATCTAGCTTGTTGGACCAATGCTGAAAGCTTTGATCGTGATATGCCCATCAAATTTTTACCTATAAAATTTGAAAAGTTAAAATTAAAATTAGAAGCTGCTAGAAAAGCAGGTTTCCATAAGGCTATCACTTTTGAATTTTCACATTTTATGAGCCCACAATCATCTTATATTCAAGCTCATCATTTGTACAACAGATATTTAGAATATATAAAAACCCTATAGAATTAAAATGATCCGTTATTTTAATTTTTTACTTGTATTGTTATTATTCAGTTCAACAATAGCTGCACAGCCAAATATTTTTAAAGAATTACGCGGTACTTGGATAACTAATGTGGCAAGTGATGCAATGTTAAATGAGCAAAATGTAAAACAAGCTGTCTTCAATTGTAAACGAAATGGTCTTACAGATATTTTTGTAGTTGTTTGGAATAATGGACTAACCACTTATCCAAGTAAAGTACTTGAAAAATATATAGGTATTAAACAAGATCCACGCTATCATACATTTGATCCTATAGCTGCTTTTGTAAAAGAGGGGCATCAATTGGGATTAAAAGTACACGCTTGGTTTGAATTTGGTTTTTCCTATGCTTATAAAGACAGTAGTCTTAATAATTGGCTCCTACAATATCCCCATTGGGCGGGTCGTGATGCAAAACAAAATCTGCTAAAGAAAAATGGATTTTTTTGGTGGAACGGATTACATCCTGAAGTCCAAGATTTTATGCGTCAGCTTGTATTAGAAGTTCTACAAAACTATGAGGTAGATGGAGTACAAGGTGACGACCGTTTGCCAGCAATGCCCTCAGAAGGAGGCTACGATGCCTATACTACTAAAATGTATGAAGCAGAACATATGGGCTTGGCACCACCTTCTGATATAAAAAATCTATCTTGGATTCAGTGGAGAGCTAATAAATTAAATGATTTTGCAAAAAAACTTTATGACTCAGTAAAAAAAATAAAGCCACAATGTTTGGTTACTTGGGCTCCTAGTATTTATCCTTGGAGCTTAGAGCAATATTTACAAGATTGGCCAAGATGGTTAAAAGAAGGTTATGCAGATATTATTATACCTCAAGTGTATCGATATCAATTTGAAAATTATGCAAACACATTAAAAGCTATTGCAAACCAAATACCTCCTTCTTTTAAAAATAAAATTTATCCTGGAATTTTAACTTCATTAGGGGATGGTTATAGAGTAGATAGTGTTTTGTTTGATAAAATGATTTCTTTAAATAGGGCGGAAGGCTATCAAGGCGAGGTTTTATTTTACTATGAGACAATCAAAGAAGCAAAAAATATTATTTATAAAAATTAATATAAATCAAATCTGATATGCTTAAAAAAATATTTCCTTTATTTCTATTTATATTTTTATTTAGTTGTTTTAAATCTACCAGTGAAGTTGTAACAACAACAACACCACCGCCCTCAGTGGTTCCAACTGCAAAATTGATGAACTTGCCTTCGGGATGGAAATTCTCTAGTTCTATATCTATTAATTTTCCTGAGGGTATTGAACTTTATTATTTTGATAGTATTTATGCTGGTAAAAAAACTAAAATGTATTGTCTAGCCTATGATAGTAAAAATAGTAATATAGAATTTAAGCCTGTTTTATCTGCCATTGCCAAAAAACCAAGCGATTTTTATAAAGAAGAATCGGGTACTGTTTATGCAGCTCTTAATGGAGGTTTTTTTGGCTCCAATCAATCTTATAGTTTGGTAAAATATAATGGGACAGTAAGTTCAGCAAATGTAAAAGTGCTAAGTAGACTTTATAATGGTGTGAGCACTTCTTATTATCCAACTCGTGCTGCCTTTGGTCTTACATCTTCTGGTATTTATCAAGCTGCTTGGATATATAATATAGGCACAGGTAATGATGTAGTTTATAGTTATCCTACGCCTAGTCCCAATGTGGAAGGTAAAGAACCTATGGCTATGCCTACTGAAAGTTTTCCAGCTGGTGGCAAAGTATGGGATATTAGTTCTGCTATTGGCGGATCACCTATGTTAATTAAAAGTGGTAAAATAAATATTACAGATACTAATGAAATGATTGTTATTAATAATACAACCTCAAGACCAAGATCTGCTATTGGATATACCAACAATAATCTTGTTTTATTATTAGCGGTAGAAGGAGATAACCCCACTGCAGGATATGATGGTATCAATCTTGTTGATTTAGCCAATATATTATCTACTTTGGGTTGTCAAGATGCTATCAATTTAGATGGAGGTGGTTCTACAAGTATGGTAGTTGCTAATCAATTGTTGGTAAGACCAGGTGATAATGGGGTTGAAAGGCCAGTAGTGTCTGCTATTTTAATAAAAAAGAAATAAATTAAATTTGTCTTACTAAATGAAAAAATATTTTGTTTTTCCTCTCGTTTTTTTGTTATCAATAACATCTATATTTTCTCAACAAAATATTCAAACTATTCAAACAGAAGTTCTAGTTATTGGTGGAACTGCTAGTGGTGTTTGTGCAGGTATTCAATCGGCTAGATTAGGGGTTAATACAATTATAATGGAATCTTCTACTTGGTTGGGAGGAATGTTAACTTCAGCTGGTGTTGCTGCTTTTGATGGAAATCATAATATGCCATCGGGAATTTTCGGAGAGTTTAGACAAAAACTGTATACTCATTATGGGGGCGTAAATGCAGTAAGTACAGGCTGGGTAAGCAATACCTTGTTTGAGCCACATATAGGAGATAGTATTTTTAAACAAATGGCTAGTGAAGAAAAAAACTTAAAAGTAAAATATAGATACCAGTTTAAAGAAGTAATTAAAAGTGGAAATATAATAGTAGGGGCTAGATTTTATAATGTAATCAATAAGGAAGCACTTATTGTAAAAGCTAAAAGAATTATTGATGCTACTGAACTTGGAGATGTATTAGCTGATGCAAAAGTACCTTATGATATAGGTATGGAGTCTAACGATATAACTAAAGAACAGGTTAATTTTTCTGGTTCAAATGATATTATTCAAGATATTACTTATGTGGCTATATTAAAAGATTATGGAAAAGAGCAACCATTAATTCCAAGACCAATTAATTACGACTCCACTGAATTTGACGGCAGTTGTACAAATTTTTATAGAGATATAAATAGAAAAAAACCAAATGTTGATGCCCAAAAAATGCTTGATTATGGGAAACTTCCTAATAAAAAGTATATGTTAAATTGGCCTATTTATGGGAATGATATTTATTTAAATGTAATTGAAAAAACTCCGAAAGAAAGAGAAACTTTATTAGAACAAGCCAAACAACAAACTTTAAGATTTATTTATTTTATACAAAAAGACCTTGGTTTTAAAAATTTAGCACTTGCTGATGATGAATTTCCCACCAAAGATAAATTAGCCATCTATCCTTATTATAGAGAATCTAGAAGAATGCACGGAATGGTAAGAATGCAAATTCAGCATATTGCCTCACCTTATAATACACCCCAACCTTTATATACAACAGGTATTGCAGTGGGAGATTATCCTGTAGACCATCACCATAAAAAGAATTTAGCAGCACCGCAACATTTGGAATTTTTCCCAGTACCTTCTTTCAATATTCCTTTAGGAGCCTTAATCCCCCAAGGGGTTAATAATTTAATTGTTGCTGAAAAATCGATTAGTGTTTCAAATATTGTCAATGGAACTACAAGATTACAACCCTGTGTAATGCAAATTGGGCAAGCAGCAGGTTTGTTAGCTGCCTTAAGTATTCAAGATAGGGTAGATGTCAAAAATGTTTCCATTCGAAAATTGCAACAAAAATTATTAAATGCAAAAGGGTATATAATGCCTTACAAAGATGTCTCATTGAATGACCCGCATTTTGCCTCTGTTCAAAAAATGGGAGCTATAGGTTTAATTAGGGGTAAGGGGGTTTCGGAGGGCTGGGCCAATGCCACTTATTTTATGCCTAATGAAAAAGTAGATTTGAAAATTTTTGTAGATAAATGGTCTCAGAAATTTAAAACTCCCTTTTTAAAAAATACCGAATTTATGTCTATTGGGGAAGCTATAGAATTTGCTGCCATTTTAGAAAACAGCTCTGTTGATAGAATAAATAAAAATTTTAAAGAAAACTGGGGTATATTAGGACTCAAAAACTTAGATTTAGAAAGGCATATAACAAGATATGAATTAGCCACTATACTCGATAGTTTTAATATTTTTGAAAAATTTGATGTTAATATATACGGAGAAATAAAAAAATGATAATATTTAATGCATAGTTATGGAAATACATAAACCCAAATTTGTCAAAGGCTTTATTGAAGAAATTTTAATTATTGTAATTGGTATTTCGCTTGCTGTAATTTCTGAGCGTATTGTTGAATATTTTCAACATCGTAAAGAATCAAAAAGTGTGATATCTCGTATGATTACAGAATTAAAAAGAGATAGTTCTGATTTATCTTATAATATTAAATATCATAAACTCGCTGTGATTGCCGATAGTATTTTAACAAAGTGGTCTCAACGAGAGATTGAATTATCACCAGATTCACTTGTCATTAATGTAAGCAGATCCTTAACTTTTACCTTCTTTGCAAGCAACACTGCAGAAATAGAGGCGCTTAAAGGTTCGGGAAAGTTGTATCTGATAGAAAATCGTGAATTATTATCAAATATTTTGAAACACTACGATAGATATGCAGATTTTAAAATTACTACTGATGTATGTATGGATTTTTCTCATAGACTCAGTGATATTTATAAAGCAAATGCATCTTTACACACAAAAATTATCAATGTACAAAATCAGGATGATGTTTATAAATTCAATCCACAAGAGTTAGAGAAAAATTTAAGGGGTAATAAAATGTACGAGAGTTTACTGCAGGAAAAAAGAGTTTATGATGCATTTGTAATTCAGCAATCTGAAGCTGCGCTTAAGCGTATGGCTAAAATTACAAATGCGCTGAAGATAGAAGAGTAAAGTACAAATTATATATTTAAAAAAGGGTCTATGCTTTTTATGGCATAAACCCTTTTTCTTTTTTAATTATTGATTAATGAAACATATTTGTTCCAAAATTAAAAATTGAAATCAGCACCTCTTATTTAGAAGCAGGGGCTGCAACTGGGTCATCAGAGTTCCAAATATCTCTGTATATAAATAGTTTACCCTCTACTTTTTTATAGATAGCAATAAATTTACCTTTATCAAGTGCGCTACCATCTTTTTTATTTAATACATAAGTGCCTTGTTCTGTTAAACAATTGTCATCACCAAAAACATCAACAGTATTTAATTTAACAGAGCCAATCACTTGCATTGCTGTAGCAGTGGTGCTAATGATGGCCGCTCTTCCATCAACAATAGGGGAATTAGGACCTAGTCTTCTTGCATCTTCAGAAAAAAGATTAGCAAGAGTAACGGAATCACCCTTTGATACAGCATCTTGAAAAGCTTCGTGGTGAGCAGCAATATCCTTTTTTGCAGACTCTAAGTCAAAGGCTGTTTTTGTTGCTGTTTTACAAGCAAATAAGCTTGTGGCAAGCACTGCCATTAAAAATATTTTTTTCATAATTGTTTTGTTTAATTAAATATATTAAAAAATGTAGTATCTATTAACAGACTTTTCAATCAAAAAATATTTTAAAATAATAAATATTAAAATAAATTATTTATGTATTTAATTGATATACAATAATTTACTCATATTTTTTAAACCTTTCTAAAAGCAATCATTATTAATGATATATTAAAAATTCTCAAATTCGATAATTAAATGAGAGGTAAATACAATATTTTCGGTCAAACAGGATGTTTGTTTTTAATGTTATATTTTATTATATAATTCCAAATTCAAGCATTTTATTTTTTGTAAAAACAAGTTCAAAATAAAACATCAAAACATGAGTAAAAAATTTCTTGTGAGTGTTTGTGCTTTTTTGATGACTATAATGGTCGGATATTCACAAACAGTTACAGTAACCGGTAAGGTTATTGACGAAAAAAATGCTCCTGTTGCCGGAGCTAGTGTGGTGGAAAAAAGCACTAAGAAGGGACAGAGCGTTGGTGCTGATGGTAGTTTTACTATCTCAGTAAAAAAAGGAGCAACATTAGTTGTTTCTGCATTAGGTTATGAAGGTACAGAAGTTCCTGTTGTAGGATCTACCCTTACTATTGTATTAACATCGGAAGTAAAAGCTTTGGCGGATGTGGTAGTAACAGGAGTGGGTGCTGCTACTTCTAAGAAAAAATTAGGGGTTGCAGTTGAATCTGTAAACTTGTCTAACCAAGTAAAAGTTTCTACAGGTGATGTTGGCCAACAATTAGTAGGTCAAGTTGCAGGTGCTCAAATTCAAAGTACGAATGGTAATCCTGGTCGCCCATTACAAATTTTATTGCGTGGTATTAACACTGTTCAAGGTGGAACATCTCCAATGATTTTAATTGATGGTATCGAAGCTCGTGCTACTAGTTTAAACTCTATTGATGTAAATATTATAGATAGAGTTGAGGTAGTACAAGGTGCGGCTGCAGCATCTTTATATGGTGCACAGGGTGCCAATGGTGTAATTCAATTATTTACAAAGAAAGGAAAGCAAGGAAAAATGAATGTGGAGTTTAGTACTTCCACCACCACAAATTCTTTATTAAATATTGGCGGCTTAGAAAAAGCGCATTATCACGCATTCGTAACGGATGCTTCTAATAATGTATTAACTGGTTCTGGAGCCATTATGGCATTAGATCCTAAGACTTTAGTATTTAATGGTAACGTACAATATAACTCTCTTGGTGTTGCAGGTTTAGCTGGAGCTACCTATACAAGTATCCAAAATAAACCTTACGACGCTAACTTAAAATACTATGATCACTATAAGCAATTATTAGGAGAAGGTTATGCGCATAATGCTTCTTTAACTATTTCAGGGGCAGGTCCGAAAACAGATTATCTATTTTCTGCTTCTACCAATATGCAAAATTCAAACTTTATTAATAATGGAGATTTTCAACGTTCTAACTTAACAAGTAAAGTGGGTTTTGAATTAGCTAAAGGCCTTAAGTTCACTACCACTTCTCAATTAGTTTACACAAAAAATACTTTAAATGACCAAACGGGTCGTAGCATATTTTTTGCTTTAAACAATGCTCGTCCATTTGTTGATTTCTCTCAAAAAGATTTAGATGGTAACTATGCAACCTATTTTGGAGATGCTGCTGGTGTAAACCACTCTAACCCTTTTTATACCAATTATTATTCAAGAACTTTGATAGAAAAAATTGATGTTATTCAAAATTTCAATTTAAACTATCGTCTTCCTAAGTTTTTAGAATTAGATGCTAAATATGCTATTAACTATTCTAATACTAATACTAATTATTACTACGACGACCAGTCTGGTAATGCCAACGCAACATTACAAGGAAGATTTATTAGTAACTATAATCCTAATAGTTCATCTAATGGTTCTACTACTGGTGAAATTGATAATTATGTAAATAGAACCGTTTTCCAAAACTTTATTGGAACTGCTACATTTAGAACAGATTTTAAAAATGATTTCAATATTAATATTCCATTAAGAACATCTACTACGGCAGCATTTGATTATCGCAATAGTTTTTATAAGTCTTATGGATCTTATGCTTATGATGCTCCAGGCTATGCTCCTTGGAATTCAACACAAGCAGCTAACTTTAAGGTTTTCACAGATTATGTTGAGCCATTTGTAACTTATGGTGTGTTGGCTAATCAGCGTTTTGATTGGTCTGATTTTGCAGGTTTTTCTGTGGGTGTAAGAAGTGACTATTCTTCAGCCTTTGGTTCTGGTGCCACTGCACAAACATTCCCAAGAGGAGATGCCTTTTTAGCTTTACATAAATTAAAGCCTTTTGAAAAACTCAAATTAGATAGATTTATTAGTGAGTTTAAATTAAGAGCTGGTTATGGTGAGGCAGGTATTCAACCTGGAGCCTTTCAACGTTTCCCTGTATTGTCTGCTGTTAACTTAGGTTCGAACAGTGATTTCGTTTCACCTATTACAACGCCTAATAAAAATTTATCAGTGGAATTATCTAAAGAAACTGAATATGGTACAGATTTAGGATTTAATTTATTTAATGGAAGATGGTTTAAATCTGCTAATGTGTCTGCAACTTTGTGGAACAGAGAAACAGTAAATGCTATTTATAGCGTTGATGCTGCTCCTTCTACTGGTGTGGGTGGTACTTTAGATAATGCCTTTGGTTTGGGTTCTCACGGTGTTCAAGCATCTTTGAACTTAAATGTATTCACTGGTAAAGATTTAATTTGGGATTTCATCACCAACTATTCTCAACAAACTTCAGAGATTACTTATGTTAAAGGTCCTCCAGTAGTAATTACTTCTGGTGCTGGTAGCGTAGGTATTACTTTAAAGCAAGGATACAAGATTGGTCAATTCTTTGGATACAGAATGATGAAATCTTTGGATGAAATTAATCCTCAAACTGGTACTGCTTTTATTCCTGCTGACCAACGTTCTTTATATGAAGTGGTTCACACCAATGTAGGTGGAGATTGGGTAGTAAATAAAGCTACAAAACAAGCAGTGGCTTTACCTGGTCAATATAGCTTAGGTGATCCCAATCCTAAATTTAATATGAGCTTTATTAATAACTTAAACTACAAAAACACTGTAACATTTAATTTACAATGGGATTGGGTTTCTGGTGCTCATTTATATAACCAAACAAAACAATGGATGTATCGTGACGGTATTCACCACGATTATGATAATCCTATTACTATTGATGGTCAAACTTTTGCTTATACTGCTTTTTATCGTAGTATGTACGCTGGTGGTGCTGCCAACGGTACTAAAAACTACTTCTATGAAGATGCAAGTTTTGTTCGTTTAAGAAATGTTTCTATAGGTGTTGATCTTGCTAAAATTGCTAAAATGAAAGCATTCAGCCGTTTTCAATTGGTATTGTCAGGTCGTAACTTAGTAACATTTACTCCTTATTCTGGTATGGATCCAGAGGTTAACTATTCTACTAACTCTGCATTTGACCGTGGTTTAGATCATAATACAATTCCTAACACTAAACAATATACCATTGGTTTGAATGTAGGATTTTAAACCTTAACTAATAAAAATTATCAGATATGAAGTATAATAAATTTTTAGTTGGAATATTGGGATTGACTTTGAGCTTAACTGCTTGTAAGAAAGATCTTGATATCTCTAATACTAACTTACCTACACCAGAGAGTGCTCAAAATGAGCCTGGTGTTTTATCATTTGCTCAAGGAGCCATTTATCGTAATGGATTTTACGATTTAAAATACTCTGATGGAGTATATGGCCGTTATTGGGCAGGTACTATGGGTTTCCAAGAAATAATGGGCGATATCATTGGTGCTGAAGCAGCTAATGCTTATATGAACCAAATTGGCTGCCCTGATAAAGTAATCTTGGATGATGGTACTGTGGTATTAAATCCTGCAAGTATTAAAACACAATATGCATTGTGTCGTTATGTTAATCAAAATGCGCAAGGGGTAAGTAATACTACCAACTACCAATGGGCTTATATGTACAATATGATTACCGCAGCTAATGGTGTACTTGACTTGTGTAAAAAAGTTACTTTCACAGGTACAGGTGCTGATACAAAGAAAGCAACAGTAAAAGCTTGGGCTTATTGGTGGAAAGGATATGCTTATAGCCAAATTGGATCTATGTATTATGCTGGTATTATTCAAAATAATACCCCATCACAAGCTACTACTAATGGCAACTATGTTACTAAAGAAGCTATTATAACTGAAGCTAATGCTAATTACGATAGTTGTGTTAATGCGCTAGGTGCTGCAACTAGCACAGCGGATTACACTGCCACTATTACTAAACTAGTACCTACTTTCTTACAAAAAGGAAAAGGAGGGGCTTTAACTATTGATATGTGGAAGCGTTCTATCAATACTATGAAAGCACGCAATATTTTAGTGAATAACACAGTAGCTTCAATGACTGCAGCTCAATGGAATACCATTTTAACTTTAACCAATGATGGAGTTAAGTCAACTGATTTAATTTTCACAGCTCGTACAGATGCGAGTGGTTCATTTATTGAAAGTACAGTGGCTGATAAAACTTCTCAAACTACAGCTACTGCCTCTACCAATACTTACAAATTAAGTGAGCGTTGGGTTCAAGAATTTAGAACTGGGGATAAGCGTAAAGATAATAATGTGTTAACATTATCTTCTGTAGGTATTTTCAATACAGACCGTGGTAATTCATTTAATACTCGTTATACACTTAAGAATGGTGGTAATGCCTTAGCAGGTGTTATTACTTATTCTAATACTACTTCTGGTGCAAATGAAATAACCATAGCTGCTACTTACGAAGAGAATGAATTAATGAAAGCAGAAGCTTTAATTAAAACTGGTTCTATTGATTTGGGTGTTAAATCAATAGATGCTGTTAGAACTTATCAAGGAGCAGGTTTAGCAGCAATTCCTGCTGGTTCAACTGCTGCAGCAGCATACGAAGAGTTAAGAGCTGAGCGCAGAATTGCTTTAGCGTTTAAAGGATTATCATTCTATGATGCTCGTCGTTGGGAAATTATAGCTCCAGATAAATCTCGTACCAATTGTACAGTGGTATCTTCAGCGGGTAAAGTAAATACCAAAGCTACCATTGTATATGGTTTCTTAGATTATTGGGATGTACCAGATAATGAGATAGCATATAATCCACCTGCGTCTGGATCGGCTCCTACAAAGAATCCTAAACAATAGTTAAATTGTTAATTTTATACAAACAAGACCCTTACTGGGTCTTGTTTTGTTTATAAGAAGTTTATCTTTATATAAATTTTTTTATGAAAAAGATTTTAGTTTTTGTTTTTGCTTTTTACATCTATGCTCCCTTAGTAAAAGCTCAAACGAATAATATTACTACCACTGACAAATTTGGAAGTCAAATATTTTTAAGTGATGTGTATGGCAGAGCTTTTGTAAATATGTATGCCGATGCAACTGGAACTCCTTATTTTTTACCAGATTATAAATATGCCACTATAACTTTAACTGATGGCAGAAAATATATCAATGTAAAATCTAAAATTAATTTAGTTGAACAAGAGCTTGTGTTTATAGCTGCTAACGGAGTGGAAGGATATATAGGAAAAGGAATGGTGTCAAGCATTTCTTTTAGTGATACAACTAAGCAAGGCATAAAAAATTTTCTTTTTCAATCTGGTTTTCCAAAAATTGACAATCAAACCAATATTCATTTTTATAGGGTTCTCACTGCTGGAAAAATAACTTTATTAAAATCTATTATCAAAAGAATTGAGGAGCACGGTAACGAACTTTCTGGAGAAAAATCTAAAGATTTCGTTGAAAGAGAAAATGATTATGTTTTTATAGGAACAGAGATAAAGCGAATAAAAAAAGATAAAGAATTTTTTATGTCAATAATGAGTGATAAGGCCGGCGCTATTGAGCAGTACTTATCTAATTCAAAAATTAATTTTAAAAACGAAGACCATTTATTGAAACTTATAGAGTATTATAACTCACTCTAGTTTTGCTGTTTCAATAAAATGTTCTCTAATATTTTCAGCAAAAAAACCCAGGGTTACGGCTGTAAATAACATTACAAATTCTATAATGTATTCAGACCATTTCTTTTTATGTGTGGGGTGGTGGGCGTGGTGGACTTCCATTAATTAATTAAATTTATAATAAGCTTTTAAGTCTTTTAATAATTTTGCATTTATTTCTTTATAAGACATAAACATTCCCTTTCTAGTGGATGATATCAGAAATCTATAATATTCAAATATTCTTTTAAGTTCTTTTAAATCATTTCCTGTGTATTTCATTTTGGGAAATTTATAATATATTGAAGATTTTACATAATTGTCAACAGTATTTAAAAAATTATTACCTAAACTTTCATCGTAAGAAAATTTTCTTACCATATCCATATTTCTATATTTAAGAGTAATGGGTAGTACAAATTTTTGATAAATATCATTTTCGCTTTCAAGCCTATTTTTCATTCTATCTGCACTATTGATAATATTATGTAAATCAGCCTGTATTGTCTCATCTTTAAAATATCTTAGCATTCCAGAATATTCTAACTGATGAATTATTGCATTTCTAGGCTCGAAAATTGTTCTGGAAGTTGAAGTAACGCCAATTAACTGTGCAACTTGAAATTTTTTTTGAATTGAATCAATATCTGAATCTCCCTCATAATTTTCATACAAATAATTCAAATAGTTTTCTTTTTTTATCCGAAAGTTGATAGCTATGTCAAGATCTATGGAATCCGCTTTCATTTCATTATATAAGCTTTTGGCAAGTTCATGCTCTCTTTCATATTCAACATAAGATTCTCTGTAATTTTCGGCCAAGAAGCCTAAAGTAACTGCTAAAAACAACATTAAAAATTCCAAAAAATATTCCTTCCATTTTTTCTTATGAGAAGAGTGGTGTGGGTGGTGATGTACTTCCATAAAATTTTAATTTTCTTTCAATTCTCTTTTAATACTATTCATTAATTCAATCGCATTATTTTTTAATCTAGTTAATAACACATAATCATATTTTTCAGAAGTCATAATCCAAACTACCCAATTTGTATAATCGTTAATGTCTGACTTATTGTAGCTTGCCAAGGGCGGATTTTCAGATAATGGCTTTATAAAATATCTATAATTTTTATTTTGATGAATATTAAGCATTTCATTTTCATACTTAGTAAAAAATAATTTATTTGAAACAGATCGCATTTGAATTGATGCAAAATCTTGCATATTTTGTATTTGATATATCTTTTCTTTTGCTCCTACATATAGGTTAATTGATTGAACTAGTTCATCGTTTTTTAAAATACTAAAACCACCTGCATTTTGCAATTGCTTAAATGTCCCCTCAGAGCCATAAAATGGTTCCCTAATTGGCATTGTTCTTGAATAATAATATATTTCTTTTGTAAAATTTTTGAGATTATCTGAATTCAATAAATTTATTAAAGAATCAGATTGTCTTTCTTTAATTTCTTTAAAACTGAGACAAAAATTTATCTTGGCTGTATCTTGTTTTAAATCAATTAACAACTGCTGAAGATATCTCTCACCTTTTTCTTTTTGGATAAATCCCTCTCTTAAATTTTCAGCAAAAAAACCTAGGGTTACGGCTGTAAATAACATTACAAATTCTATAATGTATTCAGACCATTTCTTTTTATGTGTGGGGTGGTGGGAGTGGTGGACTTCCATTAATTATTCTGTTTTTGTATAATATCAGTTGCTTTTTTAGCGTAAAATCTCATAGAATCTATATCATCTAAATATATATCATTAAAAACAACTATCTCAGAAATTATATATTTTGTCTTCACTATTTCTTCTTGTTTAATATTTTTTACGCCCAATAAATTTCCCGCTTCCCTATCGGGGTAGTGATTGATAGAATAAAACATATTAAAGTCTGATATAAATGGAATTTGGTTGTTAAACTTGTCTACAAATTTTTCTTCGTGCCCTTCAGTAACTTTATAATCATTTTTAAAAAAATTAAATCTTAAAATAGCATCTGCTAATTCACTATTTTCTTTGGTATAAAAATATCCTTTAGATTCTGCTTCAATTCTACTTTTTTCTTCTGGATTAAAAAACCACCAACCTTTAATATTTTTCAGACTATGATAATATTCTTTTTGATTCAATTTTGAATGATCACCATCAAGGAATTGTATCATTAGATTACAAGATTTTATTTTTTGATTAGCATAATCAGCATGAAATTTTAGTTGATTAATATCTTTATTAAAATCTTGACTTACAATTTCTAAAAGTTCCTTCTTTTTGTGTTTTTCTGTAATCCCTTCTCTAATATTTTCAGCAAAAAAACCCAGAGTTACGGCCGTAAATAACATTATAAATTCTATAATGTATTCAGACCATTTCTTTTTGTGTGTAGGGTGGTGTGGGTG
>CAXBQH010000011.1:0-60530 GCA_963977985.1 uncultured bacterium | reverse complement strand
CCCATCGTGTTGCTTCTTTGTATCCTCACATTACCTTTGTTTGCCCGTAACCTTTAAACCAAACCTTTTTGTCTGCCTATCACCCAAACATTACCTTTAACATATCCCTTATTAGAATCAATTCTATCTAGAGAATGGGTAAATTCATAATTATCTTTTGTACCAACAATAAAAGGAATATCTAAAAGAGGACATTTTTCAGGTATTATTATGTCTTTAATAGTTATATTAAATTTTATACCTTTTTCTTCTTTATTACTCTATGAATATCCTTTAATAACATACTTTCAGTTTTAACACACTCTTTGAACCAATTCTCCTTATTCTTCATTTGTTCTATATCTTTCTTGTCCTTTTTCTTTTGAAGTTGAATAATATTATCAAAGTATGGGGTATCATACATTGATTGAGTTTTTTTCTGTTTTACTATATTATCTAAACTCTGATGTAGTTCTTTTAATTTATCTAATAAATCACCCAATACAGAAGGTTCAATAGTATCAAACTCTTTGTATATTTTTTTTAAAATTCCTCTGTAAAGTTGTATATCTGTTTTGTTTAGAAAATTGTTTAGTTCCATGTGTAGTGTGTTAAAATAGGTTCATGTAGGGGAAAAAATGGGTTCGGTATTTAAAGTGGTCTGATTGGGTTTTTAGTTACTTGAACTTTTTGAGTTACATGAAATTCAGTTTAACAAATGAATGTGTATATGGTTTAAATACCAATATCACCATTTTTGTCACTTCACCTTTCGTTACTATACCTAACTATATCAAAATCACTTCTTATTTCTGATTTTATTAAGTGACATTTCACTCTTTGGTTTTCTAATACTATCTGATAAATCTGTGAACCTATCAATAAGGTTATCTAAATCACTCATATTCTTATAAGTCCAGATTTGATGTGTGATTATGTAATACAATTTATTAAGTAGTATTACCTTCTTTGTGAATATTTCATTATCTATGTTCTCTTTCTGTATATACATATATATTGTTCCTCTAGAGTGATTTTTGGTTCAAACAATTCGTGTAGGTCTGGTGTCAGATTATCTTTTAAATTTGGGGATGATTACAAAGAATGGAGAGATTTATTTTATTATCTCTACTTCTAATCCCATACCATTATAGTATTCTTTTATTTCTAATGGTCGGAAATATCTTTTACCATTTACCTTTATTCCTTTAGGGAACTTGTTCTTTCTAATCTTTGAGTAGATGGAGTATTTGTTTAATCCGATTTCTTTACTTAATTCTTCAATTGTGAATAGGGGTTCTAATTGTATCATATTTGTATTTTGTTTATTATAAGTATTCAATTGTGACATTCTTCTTTAGTATAATATCTTTCGTAGAGGATACACTCCACCCTTATGAACTTAATCATAAAGGTGGGTATAGTGAGTAATGTTCTTTCGTTTCGGACATTAACTAAAAGGTATTCACTTTATTTCCTTTTATACTACCGACCATTTTCCTCTATTTTTGAAAGGTAGTATCCACCCAATCCGTTTAAGTATCTCAACTCTGGTGGTGTTTACCGAAGGATTTTATAATTTACATCACAATGGGTAAGGGTTGGAGTTCTGAAAACCCCATTGTAAGAATAAACCACTCTTAAAACCGATAGAATTCACCAACATTGATATTCTATCATTGGTTTTACTATTATAAGTATTAAATAAAAATCCCAAACGAACACTTTTGAACAACTTTTTTAATAATACATCAGTTTAACCCAAAATTGTTTCACTATTACTGAAAGTGAAACTAGGGACCATTGACAATCAACACGATAGGATTTATGGTAAAATATTAGTTTCAGAAATGAGAATATTTGGTTATTTCTGAAACATTACATATTTTTGACATACGATAACAAAATCAATACTATGACGACAACTAAATATACAACTTCGGATTATTTAACTACTGATGAAATCCATCGTTTAATCCGTTATTTTAAGAAGATGGGAAACCCTATTATGGAACTCCTTATTGAAACTGGGGTTAAAACACTCCTTCGTTATTCAGATTTAAACCAAATTACATGGTCCGATGTGTTGGGAAAGGATACCCTAATTCTAAATGAAAAGAAAACGAATAAGAGAAGGGAAATCACTTTAGGTAGAACTTTAAGGGAAAGGATAGAAATGGTGTATAATCAACTCCAAAACCCCAATAAAGAGGATTTGTTGTTCCCTTATTCCATTCAATATGTAAACCGATTACTTAAAGAGGGTGGGAAGGATGTAAGAATCCGAAATAAGAACATTTCAACTCATAGTTTGAGAAAAAGTGGTTCAAGATACATTTGGGAAACCAATGGGAACTCTGATGAGTATTTAATCAAATTATCCTACATATTGAACCATTCTTCAACCAGTATTACAAGAAGGTATCTTTCAATTCAAAGAGAGGAAATTAAGGATATTTACCAAAGTTTTGATGAGATGATGTAAATTTAAGGAAATTAAAAAGTCATGAAAACCCTATTAACAACTTTAATTCTGTTTTTCTGTTTAAGTTCATATTCTCAAAATACGACTGAGAAAATCCAGTCAAAAGAATTAAATTTTATTTTTAATCATATTAGAAATCACTATCATTTTGAATCACAATCGTATAGTGTTAATTTTTATATAGTTGACCAAAGAAGTAAAAAATATTATTTTAAAGATACCGATGAGGTTTTATCCGACTTGTATGTTGGTGTATCTGAATCCGGTGAACACTCAAATACAAAACTTTTTAGAATTTCTAATATAATGTCAATTGATACTAGTAGTGTTAAAATATATGAAAGTCCTAGAAAATATATTTCAATGAAATATAAAATATTAATGAAAAATGGAGAAGACTTTAAAATTGTTAATTCTGTAATTAATTTTTAAAATGTCTCTTAGAATTAGAAACACTCTATCTATACTATTTCTTTTAGTTTGTTTAAATTCGTATTCACAAACAAAGGATTCTATTTCCAATCCATTGGAGAAGTTTTTCCACGATAATTTTGATTCAACTATCTTCTATCATACTTTTAGTTATTTTAAAAACAATCCCGATTTTTATATTGTAGGAAAGAAAGATGATACAATCTACTATTATCATTATGATAAACATCCAACACAAGAACCATCAAAATTGAGTGGTCCGTTTAAGTCTGGTCTTCAAATGTTCTTTGTAAATAGATTTATTAACAATCGTAGATTCTCCAAAATTTATCCTAAAATTGATTTAGATGATAATTTCTTTTGGGTAAATACTGAAGTGACAAAAGGTTCACTTTGGGAAAAGATTCAAACTGAAAATCTTTGGAATTTTGTTGACGATAGGAGTGAATTATTAAAAAATGAACCATCACTGGATGTTTTGGATGGAGGTGGATGTTCTTTCAAATTAATAACTACTGATAAAGTAATTTCACTCTCATATTGGAATCCTGATGTGTATCCTAAAGATAACAAAAATCATATCAGAAATAAAATAGTTGAAATTGGAGGTCTATTAAATGATTACTATTCAACTCACAAAATTAAATATGGAGTTTACCATTAAATTATGAAGAAGTTAATATTAATATTAGTCTTGGGATTATTAGAGGTGTCTGGATACTCACAGAAGATTGTTTCTGTTTCAAATCCTTTAGAGGAATATTTTCAAAAGAATTATGATTCAACTATTTTTTTATATAAATCAAACAAAATAGAACCCTTTATCTACATAATATCAAAGAAAGGAAATAAACTTTACAATTATAGATACATTTATTCTACTTATGAAGACTTGGGGGTATTAGATAAAAAATTTGAATTAGGTCCACTTAATAAAGAATTAAAAGATTTTTTCACAAATAGACTTGAGAAATTTAAAAAATCAAAACCTTCAATCAATCAATATTTTACATATTTTGATACAGATTCTATTAGTAATATAAAAATTACAAAAGAATCTCATTATTATAAAGAAGGTGAGGTAAATGTGGTATATTCTCCATTATGGTTACTACTCCAAAATTTTGACTTGTGGAATTTAAGTGATCAAAGTAATGACGACTTAGGAAAGTATAATCTTTCAAATACTCCAACTAAAGACAATGAAAAAGATATTTTTAAATTAATTACAAAAAATGAGGTGAAAAAATTAGAATATAAAAAATTAGATAGACCGTATATTGAAAAAAATGAATTGAGAAAAAAAATTAGTAATATAATTGAAATTATTTGGATGAATTTAACTAGAGTAGGTTAATTATAAAGTTATGAAGATATTCTTTCTTTCTTTTCTAATGAATATTTGTATGTTAGGATATTCTCAAACGAAAAATTCAAATTTTACCTTCTTGAATAATTTTTTTCACGATTTAAAAAATGAATTACACTTAAATGATACGATTTTAACTACCCATCCTAATGAAATTGATACATTTTCATTAATAAAATCAGATACATTGTATAACATATTTCAATTAATTAATGAACCTATTAAATTTGTAAAACTTGAAAGAGGTGAAAAAGAAGAACTTAATAGGAAATTCAATTATAGTATAGATTACAATCAAATTTATGATACAAAATTTATTACAATTCCAATTGATACTGTCCTGTTTAATAATGGAGATAAATTAAATAGAGAGAAAAGAATTAAAGAGTTTATTGAAAAATATATATCACAACAATATTATACTTTTTCTGAACCTTTATTACTTAAAGATGAAAACTATTGTTATTTTGAATATGAAATTGGTAGTTTTTTTAGTCCACATTCTATCAGAAAACAAACATTATTTAAAAAAATAGATGGGAAATGGAAGGAGTGGATTGTTATTTCCTTTCAACATACATTTTAATTTTTTTTGAAGGTCTTAACAATCTTAATTGTAAGTCATTCTCCTCTAAAATGATTTTTCCTATTCCTAATTCAATTAATAATTTGATTTGAACGATACTAAATCATCTCATTTGGTGGAAAATTTGGTGGAAAAACACTATTTTGAAGGTCCTAAAATAAAACAACCCATTGAAAATCAATGAGTTGTTAAGTAAATTTGGTTGCCCGACCTGGATTCGAACCAAGACAAACTGCACCAAAAACAGTCGTACTACCATTATACTATCAGGCAATCCTGGCCATTCTTAGAATGGGACTGCAAAAATAGGGTGTGGCGTAAAATTTACCAAATAATAATAATCTCATTTTAGCCCATTATTATTAATTTGGCTTACCTTAAATCTTCAAAATATTTTTTAAACCACAACCTAATTTTATGGGAATTAAACTCACACTTTTAACTGCTTTTTTTGCTTGCTTATTTTTAATGTCATTTAGAGGAGATAAAAAAAAGAAAGTGGTCTTTTTTGGTGACTCTATCACACAGGCAGGTGTTCAAAAAGGTGGCTATATTGATGTTTTACAAAATATGATAGCGGCTAATGGTGCTGCAGATAAATTTGAATTAAATGGTGCAGGTATTGGTGGAAATAAAATTTACGATTTGTATTTAAGAATGGATAAAGATGTGCTTGAAAAAAAACCAGATGTAGTAGTCATATGGGTGGGAGTGAATGATGTATGGCATAAATCTAGTTTTGGAACAGGTACCGATTTTGATAAGTTTGGTGGATTTTATGATGCAGTTGTTAAAAAAATTCAAGCTACAGGTGCTAAAGTAATTGTGGTTACTCCAGCTGCCATTGGTGAGAAAAACGATTATTCTAATGCACAAGATGGAGATTTAAACGCCTATAGTAGTTGGATTAGAAAGTATGCTAAAAACAATGGTCTTGGCTTAGTTGATTTAAGAACTGTCTTTCACGAATATAGTTTAGCTAATAATCCAGATAATAATACTAAAGGTATTTTAACTACCGATGGTGTTCACTTAAATGAAAAGGGAAATGCTTTAGTAGCTGAACAAATGTGGAAGGCTTTGCAATAAAAAATAGATAACTAAAATTTAATTTATTTAACTTAATTAGCTACTTTAATTAGCCATTACTAAATAATAATTCTTTTTACCTTTTTGTAAGAGAATATATTTTCCTTGTAATAATTGTGCTTGGGTAACAAGTGTAAATTGCGTGTCAATTTTTGCTTTGTTAATACTAATGCCCCCGCTTTGCCACATTTTACGCGCTTCTCCTTTACTAGGAAATATTTTAGTATCTGCTAGAAGACTTACTAAATCATATCCTTCTTTGAGTTGAGTGAGAGAAATATTTACTGTAGGTACTCCCTCCATCACTTGTAATAACTGTGTTTCGTTCAAAGATTGTAATACTTCAGTGGTGGCGTTACCAAATAAAATTTCAGTGGCACGAAGTGCAAAATTTAAATCTTCTTCGCTATGTACAAATTGAGTTAAAGCAGCGGCTAAGTTTTTTTGTAAAATTCTTTCTTGTGGAGCCATTTCGTGCTCTGTAATAAGTTTTTGGATTTGATCTAAGGGTAGCAGTGTAAATATTTTTATCCATTTTTTGGCATCTTCATCACTGGCATTTAACCAAAACTGATAAAATTGGTAAGGACTTGTTTTGCTTGCATCTAACCAAATATTTCCTTTTTCTGTTTTACCAAATTTACCTCCATCAGCTTTTGTAATTAAAGGACAAGTAAAAGCAAATGCTTCTCCGCCCATTTTGCGTCTAATAAGTTCCGTACCTGTAATGATATTACCCCACTGATCGCTACCGCCCATTTGCACTTTACAATTTTTATTTTTATACAACCAATAAAAATCATAACCCTGCACCAACTGATAAGTGAATTCAGTAAAACTCATACCCGTATCTCCTTCAATTCTTTTTTTCACACTATCTTTTGCCATCATATAATTCACAGTTATATGCTTACCTACATCTCTAATAAAATCTAAAAAATTAAAATTCTTGAACCAGTCATAGTTGTTCACCATTTCAGCAGCATTAGGCAAGTTTTTATCAAAATTTAAAAAGCGTGCTAATTGTTTTTGAACTCCTGCTAAATTATATTGTAATGTTTGCTCACTTAATAAATTTCTTTCTTCACTTTTTCCACTAGGGTCACCCACCATTCCGGTGGCACCACCTAATAAAGCCACTGGTTTATGTCCAGCTTTTTGTAAATGCACTAATAATAATATAGGCACCAAGCTTCCAATATGTAAACTATCGGAAGTAGGATCAAAGCCAATGTATCCAGACACTTGTTCTTTTTCAAACAATTCTTCAGTTCCTGGCATAATATCTTGGATCATACCTCTTAAGCGTAGTTCTTGAATCAATGACATATTTGTAGACACTTTCAGCAAAAATAACTATTAAAATGCAATAATTTCGCACTATGAACGCTTCAAATGCCACCATTGGCGATGGAACTAGAATTTTACATTTTATAGTAGATACTTTTTTGGTGTTTATGCTTGCCTATTGGCTGCACGGTATCTGGAATTTTTATGTGATGTATTGGAATTTTACCCCCCTTGCATTTGGGCCTTTCTTTTTTGCTACAATGTGGGTTTATATATTTTTATTTGAGTTCATTTTTCAAAGAACTCCTGCCAAGTGGCTCACGGGTACTAAAGTTGTTACAGTAGGAGGGACTAGGCCAAGTATTTTTCATATTTTACTTAGAACAAGCATTCACTGCACCATTTTTTCGATGTTCGGACTAGCGTGGAATGGACAACCATTTCACGATACTTTTTCTAAAACAAAATTGATATACACTGAACATTCCAACCACTGATTCAATTTTTAAATCTTTTTCTCAAATCATAAGTATTCAATGGGTCTAGCACCTACATTTGTAAAATTTTTTTAATGGCTAAGATTGGAATAAATATTGCTACAGGAAGTTTACAGCAATCCGAAATAATAGTAGGTATTGACCTAGGAACTACCAATAGTTTAGTGGCTATTATTCATCCTGAAACTAAATTACCTCTTGCCTTAAAAGAATTTGATGGTTCTAGCATTGTGCCAAGCATTGTGCATTTTAATAGTGAGGGTGAGGTAGAAGTGGGAGCACAAGCAAAACCTTATTTAGAGTCAGATCCACAAAACACCATTTTTAGTGCAAAACGATTAATGGGAAAAAGCTACAAGGATATAGGTGCCCACCAAGATTTTTTTGCCTATAAAATTATTGATGACAATAGAGATAGTTTAGTGAAAGTACAAGTGGGAAATCAATTTTATTCTCCCATTGATTTATCCTCTTATATTTTAATAGAACTAAAAAAAAGAGCAGAACATATTTTAAAAACACCTGTGACCAAGGCTGTTATTACAGTGCCTGCTTATTTTAACGATACTCAAAGACAAGCTACGCGTGATGCAGGAAAGTTAGCAGGTCTGGATGTACTTCGTATTATCAACGAACCTACTGCAGCAAGTTTGGCTTATGGTTTAGGTTTGGATCCCAGTGAAGAAAAAACAATTGCAGTGTATGATTTAGGGGGTGGTACTTTTGATATTTCAATTTTAAAAATAGCCAATGGTATTTTTGAAGTGCTCAGTACGAATGGAGATACTTATTTAGGTGGTGACGATTTAGATCGTGCTATTATTGAATATTGGATGCAACAAAACAAGTGGAGTGAGCATCAAGACGCCAAAAATTTAAAACAACAATTAAGACTTGCTGCAGAACAAGCAAAAATTAGTTTATCAACAAAAGATAATTTTGAATTTGATTTTGCAGGTGAAAAAATTGCTATTACTAAAGCCACTTTTGAAAAATTAATTGAACCTATCGTTCAAAAAACAATTCATTGCTGTCAAATGGCCTTGAAAGATGCCGGGCTTGACATTCGTGATATTAATACCGTGTTAATGGTAGGAGGTAGCACAAGAGTTCCTTATGTAAAAAAATCAATCTCTAGTTTTTTTAATCAAGAAGTGAATGATTCCGTAAATCCAGATGAAGTGGTAGCATTGGGGGCTGCGGTGCAAGCAGATATTTTATCTGGAAATAATCAAGATATGTTGTTACTAGATATCACACCTTTAAGCTTAGGTATAGAAACAATGGGAGGTTTAATGGATGTGCTTTTGCCACGCAATTCAAAAATTCCTTCCAAAACAAGTAGACAATATACCACCCAAAAAGATGCTCAATCTGGTATGAATATTTCAGTGTATCAAGGGGAGAGAGATTTAGTAAAAGACAATAGAAAATTAGGAGCTTTCACTTTAACGGGTATACCTTCTATGCCAGCAGGACTTCCCAAAGTGGAAGTAAGTTTTTTAATTAATGCCGATGGTATTTTACAAGTGAGTGCAAAAGAATTAAGAAGTGGGGTTGCACAAAGTATAAATATCAAACCTCAATATGGTTTAACCGATGAGGAAGTGGAGCAAAGATTATTAGATAGTTTAACCCACGCTAAAGAAGATATTGCCAATAGGGCTTTGGTGGAAGCAAGTACCGAAGCAGAACAAATTTTATCTGTGACTGAAAAGTTTATGATAAAAAATGCCCCTTTATTAACCAAGGATGAAATGACGGCTACGGCAAATGCTATGCAAGCCTTACAAATGGCATTGTCTATGGCAGATAAGAATCTCATTGCTCAAAAAACTGAGGCTTTAAATGAATTAACTCGACCTTTTGCTGAAAGGGTTATGGATCAAGCAATTGCAGGTGCTTTGAAAGGAAAAACAATAGAGGATAAAAACCTATAGTAAATTTGGTATTTTCAAAATCTAACCTATCTTTGCACTTCCAAAAAAACACCTGAGGAGGTATACATTCTATGTTAATAATTGACTCAAAAGACTGCGAAAACATCGACAAAGCGCTTAAGAAGTACAAAAAGAAGTTTGAAAAAAGTAAAACTTTAATCAATTTACGCGCTCGTCAAGCTTATGTTAAACCATCAGTGAAGCGTCGTACTGAAGTGTTAAAAGCAGTTTACAAGCAACAAATTTTCAGCGGAAAAATCGAAGGTTAAAAATCTAAGATTAGTAATCCTCGAAGGTTAGTATTCCTCTTTATGCCTTAACTTTATAAGGCAATGAAAATTCAAACTCGCTTTACTCCTTTAAATGCATTTTTAGCTTATCTCCAATTTGAGAAGCGTTATTCATTGCATACTATTAAGGCCTATTCTAATGACCTTATTCAATTCTTTGATTTTTTAGAAATTCAGTATGAGGGTCTCAGCTTTGATAAAGTGACTGGCACAATGGTTAGGTCTTGGTTGGCTGGTATGAAAGAAGAGGAAATGACAGGTAAAAGTTTGAATAGAAAAATTTCTTCTTTAAAATCTTTTTATAAATATCAAATCCAGCAAGGAAAAATTTCCAAGAGTCCGATGGAAACTGTGATTAGTCCTAAAATTACAAAGCGACTTCCTGCTTTTGTGGCTGAAAATGATATGCAACAATTACTGGTTAACTTATCTTTTGCAGAAGGGTGGAAGGGGTACACTGAAAAAATGGTGATCCAAGTTTTTTATGCAACTGGTATGCGTTTAAGTGAACTTATAAATTGCAAAGAAAATCAGGTTGATTTTTCAAAAAAAATGATCAAGGTTTTAGGAAAAGGAAACAAAGAAAGAATGCTTCCTATAAGTGCTGACTTAGCAGCAGAGATAAAAAAATACATTTCTGATAAACCTAAAGAAGCGCAAGGAAATCATTGCTTATTTGTAACAGAAAAAGGAAAATCATTACAACCAAAAGCAGTGTATAGTTTTGTAAAATTTTATTTATCTCAAGTAACTACTTTGCAAAAGAAAAGTCCACACGTATTAAGACATAGCTTTGCCACTCATTTAATGAACAATGGCGCCGATCTCAATGCAGTGAAGGAATTACTTGGCCATAGTAGTTTAGCAGCCACGCAGGTTTATACGCACAATACTATTGAAAAGCTGAAAGAAGTATTTACCAAAGCACATCCCAAAGCTTAAATTTCATTCTATAAAATAGGCACTCAAAAAAGTGAAAAGAGCGCTTCGCTGCATAACAATTTTAGCTTTCATCATAGCATTTATCTCTTTAGAAGCAAGAATTGTAAACAATTTTGATTTTTAGCTTGATTTTCGGGATAAAATCTGCCCTAAAATTTTGATAAATAAAGATTTCCTTTACCTTTGCCATCCCAAAAATTGGGATAGTTCTTTTATGTCTTGCCGGAATAGCTCAGTTGGTAGAGCAGCTGATTTGTAATCAGCAGGTCGCGGGTTCGAGTCCCATTTCCGGCTCCCTAAAATTAGGGGCAGATGGCCGAGCGGTTAAAGGCGACAGACTGTAAATCTGTTCTCTCACGAGTACGTAGGTTCGAACCCTACTCTGCCCACCAATTTTTTTCGTAACTTGCAGCCCTTAGTGCAAGTTGGATAAACTGGTTGGATAAGAAAAAATGAATAGTTCTTTTAGGTATTAAAAACGCGGGAGTAGCTCATTTGGTAGAGCGATAGCCTTCCAAGCTATAGGTGGCCAGTTCGAGCCTGGTCTCCCGCTCCAAAGCTTAGTTGATGTGAAAATGGAAGGCGGTTAGAAAATTGCCGTTGTGGCTCAGTGGTAGAGCACTTCCTTGGTAAGGAAGAGGTCGTGAGTTCAATTCTCATCAACGGCTCAAAAAACTAGTTCTAGTTGTGAAAACTGAGTAGTGAAAGGCTTGAAAAAGCTCTGTGAAACAAGAAAAACTGAATAGAACTAGGTGGATTCAGATGGTTGATTTAATTTTGAAAGCTATGGTTGATGGACTCGGTGGTCTATTAACAGCAATTATAAAAACAACATAAAAACAAATAAAGATGTCTAAAGAGACCTTTAAAAGGGAGAAACCCCACGTGAACGTTGGAACTATTGGCCACGTTGACCATGGTAAAACCACATTAACTGCTGCCATTACAGATGTATTATCTAAAAGAGGCTTAGCAGCAAAGAAAAACTACGATGAAATTGACGGTGCACCCGAAGAGAAAGAGCGTGGTATCACTATCAATACAGCACACGTAGAATACCAAACTGACACTCGTCACTATGCGCACGTTGACTGTCCAGGTCACGCCGATTATGTTAAAAACATGATTACTGGTGCTGCTCAAATGGACGGAGCTATTCTTGTAGTTGCGGCTACAGATGGTCCTATGCCACAAACAAAAGAGCACATCTTATTGGCGCGTCAAGTAGGTGTTCCTCAAATAGTAGTATTTATGAACAAAGTTGACTTAGTTGATGATCCTGAATTATTAGACTTAGTTGAAATGGAAGTTCGTGATTTATTAACTTCTTACGGATTTGATGGAGATAAAACTCCTATCATCCGTGGATCTGCTACTGGTGCATTAGCAGGTGATGCAAAATGGACTGGTTCTGTAACTGAATTAATGGATGCAGTTGATACTTTTATTCCATTGCCTCCTCGTCCAGTTGATCAACCATTCTTGATGTCTGTAGAGGATGTATTCTCTATCACAGGTCGTGGTACAGTTGCTACAGGTCGTATTGAGCGTGGAGTGGTTAAAGTAGGTGAAGCAGTTGAAATCGTAGGATTGATGGAAGCACCTATGAGCTCTACAGTTACAGGTGTGGAAATGTTCAAGAAATTATTGGATCAAGGTCAAGCTGGTGATAACGCAGGTTTATTATTACGCGGTATTGAGAAAAAAGATATTCGTCGTGGTATGGTAATTTGTGCACCTAAGACTATTACTCCACATACTGAATTCAAATGTGAAGTTTACGTATTATCAAAAGAAGAAGGGGGTCGTCATACTCCATTCTTTAACAAATACCGTCCTCAATTTTACTTCCGTACAACGGATGTAACAGGAGAGGTTTCATTACCAGACGGAACTGAGATGGTAATGCCAGGTGATAATGTTAGCTTAACTGTAAAGTTAATCCAACCTATCGCGATGGAAAAAGGTCTTAAGTTTGCGATCCGTGAGGGTGGTAGAACTGTAGGAGCTGGTCAAGTTACTGAAATTATTAAGTAATTTAACTCACATAAATAACTGAAAGTCTTTGGTTTTAGCAGTAGCTAGGACCAGAGACTTTTGGTTCATACGGGCATGGTGCAACGGTAGCATACGGGTCTCCAAAACCTTTGATCTGGGTTCGAATCCTAGTGCCCGTGCAAGTATTTATAGCCAAATGGTTATATTTAAACAAAAATTGATAGTAAAATTGGATCGAAAAATCGGATCATATAAAATAAATTAAATGAACAAGATTGCTAATTATTTTAAAGAAAGTTACACTGAGTTACAAGAAAAAGTGACTTGGCCTACTTGGACTAATTTACAACAAAGTACCGTAATAGTTTTGGTGGCTACCATTATCATTACAGCATTAGTTTGGGTGATGGACTTTTCAAGCAACCAATTGTTAAAGTTGATTTATTCATTATTTAAGTAAGATCATGGAAACAGAAGTTGTAAATACAGTCGATTCCTCTGCAACACCTGCTGCTACTGCTTTAGAGTCTAAGTGGTATGTACTTCGTGTGGTGAGTGGAAAAGAAAAAAAGATTAAGGAATACCTAGATAAAGACATTGTTAGAAATAATTGGTCTAACATTATTAAGCAAGTTTTTTTACCAATGGAAAAAGTATATAAAGTACAAAATGGTAAAAAAGTAATGCGTGAAAAAAACTATTTTCCAGGCTATGTAATGATGGAAGTAGCAGACAATAATAATGGTGGTCGATTACCTGATGACATTGTAATGTCTATAAGTAATGTATCTAATGTGATGCATTTTTTAACCGATGGTAAAGGTTCAAAAGGTAATATCATTTGTTTGAGAAAAGCTGAAGTCAACAAAATGTTAGGTAAGGTAGATGAAATGAACGATTTAGGTGGTTCAATCAGCGAGCCTTTCATTTTGGGTGAAACAGTCAAAATAATTGAGGGACCTTTCAATGACTTTAATGGTGTCATAGAAGAGGTGAATGAAGAAAAGAAGAAATTGAAAGTGACCGTAAAAATATTCGGTCGATCTACTCCAGTGGAACTGAGTTTCATGCAAGTAGAAAAACTGAGTTAGAAGGAAAAAGGTAAAAAAGTCCCTTCTCGAGTCATCGGGAGGGGATTTTTTTTGGCCAAATGCCAAGATTCTCGTAGCTTTGCCCTCCAATTTACACTTTTCGAAGTGTGGGTATTTGGGAGTATCAACCTAATGTTGATACGCTTAACCAAAAAAAACATATAAAATGGCAAAAGAAATCTCTGGCTATGTGAAGCTGCAGGTGAAAGGCGGTCAAGCCAACCCAGCACCTCCAGTAGGTCCAGCCCTTGGTTCTAAAGGGATAAACATTATGGAGTTCTGCAAACAATTCAATGCAAGAACCCAAGACAAACAAGGAAAAGTTGTTCCCGTAATTATTACAGTGTATTCTGACAAATCATTCGATTTTGTTATTAAAACTGCACCAGCTCCTGTTCAATTAATGGAAGCTGCAAAAATTCAAAAAGGTTCTAAAGAAAGTAACCGCGACAAAGTAGGTAAAGTTACTTGGGCGCAAATTGAAGCTATTGCAAAAGATAAAATGGAGGACTTAAACGCCTTCACTTTAAACAGTGCAATGAGTATGGTTGCTGGAACTGCTCGTTCTATGGGAATTACTGTTGACGGTAAAGCTCCTTGGGAAAATTAAATTTATTCACCTTAAATATTAATGAACAATGTCATTGACTAAAAAAAGAAAAGCGGCGCTAGCAAAGGTGGATAAAAACAAACTTTATTCCCTTAAAGATGCTTCTTCGCTTGTAAAAGAAATTAATTGTACAAAATTTGATAGCTCTGTTGATTTACACATTCGCTTAGGAGTCGATCCCAAAAAAGCAGATCAACAAGTGCGTGGAACTGTATCTCTTCCTCACGGAACAGGTCGTACTAAAAAAGTATTAGTATTATGTACTCCCGATAAAGAAGCTGCTGCGCGTGAAGCCGGTGCTGATTATGTGGGACTAGATGAATTTGTAACAAAGATTGAAGGCGGTTGGGTAGATATGGATGTTATTATTGCAACTCCTTCAGTGATGCCAAAGATTGGTAAGTTAGGTAAGGTTTTAGGTCCTCGTAACTTAATGCCGAATCCTAAAACTGGAACAGTTACCAACGATGTAGCTGCTGCAGTTAACGAAGTGAAAGGCGGTAAAATTGCTTTCAAAGTGGACAAAGCAGGTATTGTACACGCTTCCATTGGTAGAGTTTCATTTTCTGCAGAAAAAATTGAAGAAAATAGTGCGGAACTTTTGAACGCTATTATCAAATTAAAACCTTCTTCTTCCAAAGGAACTTATTTGAAAGGAGTAAGTATGGCCTCTTCAATGAGTCCAGGTATTTCGTTGGAAACAAAATCATTAATGAACTAATCCTGGTGATCCGAAAGGAAATGACCCGGGTAATAAAATAAAATTAGTTATGACCAAAGATCAAAAAAATGAAGTGATTGGACTTTTAAAAGAAAAGTTCTCTCAATACAGCAACTTCTATATCACAGATACAGAATCTTTGAGCGTAGAACAAGTTTCTAATTTACGCCGTTCTTGCTTTAATCAGCAAGTGGAAATGAAAGTGGCTAAAAACACTTTAATTCGTAAAGCTTTAGAAAGTTTGGACAGCGAAAAGTATGCAGGTTTATATCAATCCTTAAATAATGTAACTGCATTAATGTTTTCTGAAAATCCTAAAAATCCAGCTGTGATTATTAGTTCTTTTAGAAAAGAAAATAATGCGGAAAGACCTACTTTAAAAGCGGCATTTATCAATGGCGATATTTTTGTAGGCGACAATTCTTTAGATGCTTTAACTAAGATTAAAACTAAGAATGAATTGTTGGGTGAGGTTATTGGATTGTTACAATCACCAGCGAAGCGTGTGTTAGCTGCGTTGTTAAATCACGCAGAGAATGGCTCTACCAAAACTGAAACTGAAGTAGTAGCAGCAGCCGTAGAAGCCGCTAGCGCTGAAGCACCAGCAGCCACTCCAGAGCAAAGCGCATAAGCGTTTTGTGAAAGAAGTTGCCCGTGCAACCGATGATAGTAATAAAATACTTTCATCACACAAAAATTTTAATTACAGAAGACTTGAATGAGTTTCTGTTTTTATATTGTTAAAATAATTTTTTTAAACCTTCCGCTGGAGCCTATGCTTTGAAAGCGGAAAAAATTGAAACAAAATGGCAGATGTAAAACAAATAGCTGAACAATTAGTAGGCTTAACAGTAAAAGAAGTTCAAGAGTTAGCAGATGTATTAAAAGCTGATTATGGTATCGAACCAGCAGCAGCTGCAGTAGTTGCAGTAGCAGGTGGTGGCGGTGCAGCAGCGGCAGCAGCTGAAAAAACTGCTTTCGATGTAATCTTAACTAATGCAGGTGCAAGCAAATTGAACATCGTTAAAATCGTTAAAGATTTAACAGGTCTTGGCTTGAAAGAAGCTAAAGATTTAGTAGATGGCGCTCCTAAAACATTAAAAGAGGGTGTTTCAAAAGCAGAAGCTGATGAAATTGCTGCTAAATTGAAAGAAGGCGGCGCTGAAGTTGAAATAAAGTAATTTATTAGACTTAGGTCCTAAAATATGACCCTCCTTTGTTCATTCAAAGGAGGGTTTTTATTTACCCCTTGTTAAAAAAAGCTTAAGATTCGTCAAAGAGGGTAAATTATATACATTATATTTATAATTTATTATATATTTTTAATTATTATTAATCAATATATTACAAATATTATAAAATAAAATATGTCATAATTGCTTATTTTGAAATTTATTCTCAAAAATTCCTCAAAATCAATGCTTTTGGTATAAAATTTGTTTTTATAAGTGCTTTCAATTGTTTAACTTTGCAATCCTTTATTTTGGGCGTATAGTACAGTGTATTAACTGTTTGGCAACAAATAGTTTTTATTCTTTTTTATACTTGAGAATATTCTACCAAAAATTATATTTCAATAAAACCTGGTATATACCGTATGTCTACAACAAACTTGAACAACAGAGTCAACTTTGGTAAAATTAAACACGTTGCCGAAGCACCAGATTTACTTGACATTCAGTTAGAATCTTTTAAAGAATTCTTTCAGTTAGAAACAACACCCGATCGCAGAAATGTGGAAGGATTGTTCCGTGTGTTTAAGGAAAATTTTCCTATCACAGATACGCGTAACATTTTCGTGTTAGAATTCTTGGATTATTTTATTGATCCACCTCGTTACACCATTGATGAGTGTATGGAAAGAGGATTAACTTACGCAGTGCCTTTAAAAGCAAAATTGCGTTTAAGTTGTAACGACGAAGAGCACGTTGACTTTCAAACCATCGTGCAAGATGTATTCTTAGGAAACATTCCTTATATGACACCAAGAGGTACCTTCGTTATCAACGGTGCTGAGCGTGTGGTGGTATCACAATTACATCGTTCTCCAGGAGTATTCTTCGGACAATCTACACATCCTAACGGAACTAAAATATATTCTGCGCGCGTTATTCCTTTCAAAGGTGCGTGGATGGAATTTGCAACCGATATCAACAATGTAATGTTTGCTTATATCGATCGTAAGAAAAAATTCCCTGTAACTACTTTACTTCGTTCTATTGGTTATGAAACCGATAAAGATATTTTGGAATTATTCGGAATGGCCGATGAAGTGAAGGCAGATAAAAAAACTTTAACTAATCAAATTGGCCGCAAATTAGCTGCTCGTGTATTAAGAACTTGGGTGGAAGATTTTGTGGATGAAGATACAGGTGAAGTGGTAAGTATTGAAAGAAATGAAATTGTTTTAGAGCGTGATACAGTTTTAGACCAAGATGCAGTAAATCTTATTGTGGAAATGGGTGTGAAGAGTGTATTTATTCAAAAAGAAGATGTGGGTGGAGATTATGCTATCATCTACAATACTTTGAACAAGGATACTTCTAACTCTGAATTAGAAGCGGTACAACATATTTACCGTCAATTAAGAGGTGCTGATGCTCCAGATAATGAAACGGCTCGTGGTATTATTGACAAATTATTTTTCTCTGACAAGAGATATGATTTAGGAGAAGTAGGTCGTTACAAAATCAATAAAAAATTAGGACACGATTTAGGCCAAGATAAAAAAGTATTAACTAAAAATGATATCATTGAAATTGTTAAATACTTAGTGCGCTTAACCAATGCGAAAGCTGAGATTGATGATATTGATCATTTAAGCAATCGTCGTGTGCGTACAGTGGGTGAGCAATTGTATGCTCAATTCGGAGTAGGATTAGCGCGTATGGCGCGTACTATTCGTGAGCGTATGAATGTGCGTGACAATGAAGTATTTACTCCCGTTGATTTGATTAACGCAAGAACTTTATCTTCTGTGATCAATTCATTCTTTGGTACTTCTCAATTATCTCAATTCTTAGACCAAACCAATCCATTGAGTGAGATTACGCATAAGCGTCGTATCTCCGCATTAGGACCCGGTGGTTTAAGTCGTGAAAGAGCAGGATTCGAAGTGCGTGATGTTCACTATTCTCATTATGGTCGTTTATGTACTATTGAAACACCAGAAGGACCTAATATTGGTTTGATATCTACTTTATGTGTGCACGCAAAAATTAACGATATGGGTTTCATCGAAACTCCTTATCGTAAAGTGGATAATGGTAAAGTAAGTTTGAAGCATTTAACTTATTTAAGTGCGGAAGAAGAGGATACTGCAAAAATTGCACAAAGTAATGTTCCTTTAAATGATAAAAACGAATTCTCTGATGATAAAGTACCTTCTCGTGAAACAGGAGACTTCCCCATCTTAGATAAAGCTGAAGTTGAATTTATGGATGTGGCTCCTAACCAAATTGTTGGTTTGAGTGCCTCTTTAATTCCTTTCTTGGAACACGATGATGCCAACCGTGCCTTGATGGGTTCGAATATGCAGCGTCAAGCCGTTCCATTAATTCGTCCAGAAGTTCCTATTGTAGGTACTGGTTTAGAAGCTAAAGCTGCGCGTGATGCTCGTATTCAATTACATTCTGAAGGTGATGGCGTTATTGAATTTGTAGATGCCAATGAAATACACGTTCGTTACAACAGAAACGATATCGACCGTTTAGTAAGTTTCAATGAAGACTTAATAAAATATAAATTAACTAAGTTTATTAAAACCAATCAATCTACTTGTATCAACTTGCGTCCTGCTGTTAAAAAAGGACAAAAAGTGAAGAAAGGCGATTTCTTAACTGAAGGGTATGCAACGAAAGATGGTGAAGTAGCATTAGGTCGTAATTTACAAGTAGCATTTATGCCTTGGAAAGGTTACAACTTTGAGGATGCTATTGTAATTAGTGAAAAAGTAGTTCGTGAAGATTTATTTACTTCTATTCATATTGATGAATATGAATTAGAAGTGCGTGATACTAAATTAGGAGAAGAGGAATTAACTTCTGACATACCTAATGTTTCTGAAGAAGCTACCAAAGATTTAGATGAAAATGGTATTATCAGAATTGGAGCTACTGTTAAAGAAGGAGACATTTTAATTGGTAAGATTACGCCTAAAGGTGAATCAGATCCTACTCCAGAAGAGAAATTATTGCGTGCCATTTTTGGAGACAAAGCAGGTGATGCTAAAGACGCTTCTTTAAAAGCGCCCAACGGAACAGAAGGAGTGGTAATTGATAAAAAATTATTCCAACGCGCGAAAAAAGATAAAAGTGGTAAAGTGCGTGAAAAAGCTTTATTAGATAAAGTAGAAAAACAACACGAACAAAACTTTACTTCATTAAAAGAGTTGTTAATTGAAAAATTACAAACACTTTTAAAAGATCATACAACAGCAGGTGTGGTAAATAATTTTGGAGAAACTTTAATTGCTAAAGGAAGCAAATTCAATGCAAAAAATTTAGCGGCTATCGATTTCCAAAATGTAAACCCATTAGGTTGGACTGGCGAGAAGAAGACCGATGATTTAATTAATACTTTATTACACAATTTCAGTATTAAGTATAACGAAGAATTAGGTCGTTACAAGCGTGAGAAATTTAATATATCAATTGGGGATGAATTACCAGCAGGTGTATTAAAATTAGCTAAAGTGTATTTAGCAGTGAAGCGTAAGTTAAAAGTGGGAGATAAGATGGCGGGCCGTCACGGTAACAAAGGAATTGTTGCTAAGATTGTTCGTGCAGAAGATATGCCATTTATGGAAGATGGAACACCTGTGGATATTGTATTAAATCCATTAGGGGTACCTTCTCGTATGAACTTAGGTCAAATTTATGAAACCATTTTAGGTTGGACAGGTAAGAAGTTAGGCGTGAAATTTTCAACCCCCATTTTTGATGGTGCTAGCACTACAGAAATTGAGGAATTATGTAACAAAGCAAAAATTCCAAATAACGGACACACTTATTTATATGATGGTGAAACAGGAGAAAGGTTCCATCAAAAAACTTCAGTGGGCGTTATTTATATGATTAAACTACATCATATGGTGGATGATAAAATGCACGCTCGTTCTATTGGACCTTACAGCTTAATCACGCAACAACCATTAGGTGGTAAAGCACAGTTTGGTGGTCAGCGTTTTGGTGAGATGGAAGTTTGGGCATTGGAAGCGTATGGTGCTTCTAACATCCTACAAGAATTATTAACTATTAAATCTGACGATATCATAGGTAGAGCCAAGACATATGAAGCCATTGTTAAAGGCGAAAACATACCTAAAGCTGGTATCCCTGAATCTTTCAATGTATTAGTACACGAATTGAAAGGCTTAGGTTTAGATTTAAAATTTGAATAAATAATCATTCAAAAAAAAGAATTCATTCATTAACACCCTTTTATTAATAATATAATATGGCATTCAAAAAAGAAAATAGACAGCGTCCCTCTTTTTCGCAAATCACTATTAGTTTGGCGTCCCCAGACAATATTTTGGAAAGAAGTTTCGGTGAAGTCTTAAAACCTGAAACCATTAACTATCGTACTTACAAACCAGAGCGCGATGGTCTTTTTTGCGAGCGTATCTTTGGTCCAGTAAAGGATTACGAGTGTGCTTGTGGTAAATATAAGCGTATTCGTTACAAAGGTATTGTTTGTGATAGATGTGGTGTAGAAGTAACAGAGAAGAAAGTGCGTCGTGAAAGAATGGGCCACATTAAATTAGTGGTGCCTGTGGTGCATATATGGTACTTTAAATCTTTACCTAATAAAATTGGTTATTTATTGGGAATGAGTTCTAAGAAATTAGAAACTATTATTTATTATGAGCGTTATGTAGTTATTCAACCAGGTATCAAATCTGAATTTAAAGTTGCCGATTTATTAACTGAAGAAGAATACTTAGACTTATTAGATACTTTACCTAAAGAAAATCAATATTTACCCGATGATGATCCTCAAAAGTTCATCGCTAAAATGGGTGCAGAAGCTGTACACGATTTATTAGGTTTATTAAATTTAGATGAATTAAGTTTCTCTTTGCGTAATGCAGCTGCTAATGAAACTTCTCAACAAAGAAAAGCCGATGCTTTAAAGCGTTTGAGCGTGGTGGAGTCTTTCCGTGATGCACAATCTCATATTACTAACCGTCCAGAATGGATGGTAATGAAATATATTCCTGTTATTCCACCAGAATTGCGTCCATTAGTTCCTTTAGATGGTGGTCGTTTTGCAAGTTCTGATTTAAACGATTTATATCGTCGTGTGATAATTCGTAATAATCGTTTAAAGCGTTTATTAGAAATTAAAGCTCCTGAAGTTATCTTGCGTAACGAAAAGCGTATGTTACAAGAAGCTATCGATTCTTTATTCGATAACTCTCGTAAATCTAACGCGGTGAAAGCAGAAGGTGGCCGTGCTTTAAAATCTTTATCAGATGTATTAAAAGGTAAGCAAGGTCGTTTCCGTCAAAACTTATTAGGTAAGCGTGTCGATTATTCTGGTCGTTCTGTAATTGTAGTAGGACCTGAGTTAAAAATGCACGAGTGCGGATTACCCAAGGATATGGCCGCTGAATTATTTAAGCCATTTATTATTCGTAAATTAATTGAAAGAGGTATTGTAAAAACAGTGAAGTCTGCTAAAAAATTAGTAGATAAAAAAGAAGCTGTTATTTGGGATATCTTAGAAAATATTTTGAAAGGACATCCTGTATTATTAAACCGTGCCCCAACATTGCACCGTTTATCTATACAAGCATTCCAACCTAAACTAGTGGAAGGTAAAGCGATTCAATTACATCCTTTAGTTACTTCAGCGTTCAACGCCGATTTCGATGGTGACCAAATGGCGGTGCACGTTCCTTTAAGTCACGGAGCTATTTTGGAAGCACAATTATTAATGTTGTCTTCTCATAATATTTTGAACCCTCAAAATGGTACTCCTATTACCCTTCCTTCTCAGGATATGGTGTTAGGTTTATACTATATTACTAAGGGTAAAAAATCAATGGGTGATTTAGTGGTAAGAGGAGAGGGTAAAGCCTTCTATAATTTAGATGAAGTTGTAATTGCCTACAATGAAGATAAAATTGATTTACACGCCAATATTAAAGTAAAAACTTTTGTGCGTGAAAATGGTGAGTTGGTTCATAAATTAATTGAAACTACAGTAGGTCGTGTATTATTTAACCAATTCACTCCTAAGCCTGTTGGTTTTGTGAATCAATTATTAACTAAGAAAAGCTTAAGAGAAATTATTGGTGATATTATTAAAATTACCGATGTACCTACTACTGCCAAATTCTTAGATGATATTAAAACATTAGGATTTAGAATGGCCTTCCGTGGTGGTTTGTCTTTCAATGTGAACGATTTAGTAGTTCCAGAAACAAGACAAGCTTTATTAGAGGGTGCCAAGGTGGAAGTAGAAGAGGTTTGGGAAAACTATAATATGGGTTTAATTACCAATAACGAGCGTTATAATCAGGTGATTGATATATGGAGCCGTGTTGATACGCGTATTACTGAAACATTAATTCGTGAAATGTCTACCGATAAACAAGGATTCAACTCTGTATATATGATGTTGGATTCTGGAGCTAGAGGTAGTAAAACACAGGTTAAACAATTAGTGGGAATTCGTGGATTGATGGCAAAACCTCGTAAAAGTGGTAGCACTGGATCAGAGGTTATTGAAAATCCTATCTTGTCTAACTTTAAAGGTGGATTAAATGTACTTGATTATTTCATCTCTACACACGGTGCTAGAAAAGGTTTAGCAGATACAGCGTTAAAAACTGCCGATGCAGGTTATTTAACTCGTCGTTTAGTGGATGTGGCACAAGATGTGGTTATTACTGAAGAAGATTGTGGAACACTTCGTGGTATTGCAACAAGTGCATTAAAAGATAATGAAGATATTATTGAACCATTAGCAGATAGAATTGAAGGTCGTACCTCTTTACACGATGTATTTCATCCTATCACCAATGAATTATTGGTAGCAGCTGGTGAAGAAATAACTATTGATGTGGCTAGAGCAATTGAAGATGCTGGCGTTGAAACAGTAGATATTCGTTCTGTATTAACTTGCGAATCGAAGCGCGGTGTTTGTGTAAGCTGTTATGGCAGAAACTTAGCTACAGGCTATGTTACTCAAAAAGGAGATGCCGTTGGTATTATTGCTGCACAATCTATTGGTGAACCAGGTACTCAGTTGACATTGCGTACTTTCCACGTGGGTGGTGTAGCTGGATCTTCTTCTGTTGAATCAAGCTTGAATGCTAAGTTTGATGGTACTATTCAATTTGATGGATTGCGTACCGTTGATACAGTAAACAATGAAGGCAATAAAGTAAAAGTAGTTATTGGACGAACTGGTGAAGTAAGAATTATGGATGTAAAGAATGATCGTTTATTAATTACCAATAATGTTCCTTATGGTGCTTTATTAGCAGTGAAAGATGGTGCACAAGTGAAAAAAGGTGATGTTATTTGTACTTGGGATCCATTCAACAATGTGGTGGTAGCTGAGCAAAATGGTAAAATTAAATTTGAAAATATTATTGAAGGATTTACTTACCGTGATGAAGCGGATGAACAAACTGGTCACCGTGAAAAAGTGGTAATTGAATCTAAGGATAAAACAAGAATACCTACCATTGTTTTAGAAGGTAGCAGAGATAATAAAAACTATAACTTACCAGTAGGTTCACATATCGTTATTGAAGATGGTGCTGAAGTAAAATCTGGTCACGTATTAGTTAAAATTCCTAGAGTATTAGGAAAATTAAAAGATATCACTGGAGGTTTACCTCGTGTTACTGAATTATTTGAAGCGCGTAACCCAGGTAACCCTGCTATAGTTTGTGAAATTGATGGTATTGTTACTTTTGGTAATATTAAGCGTGGTAACAGAGAAATTATTGTTGAGTCTAAGGATGGTATGGTGAAGAAATACTTAGTACCATTAACGCGTCAAATTTTAGTACAAGACAGTGATTTCGTGAAAGCAGGTGCTCCACTTTCTGATGGACAAATTGCTCCTGCTGATATATTAGCTATCAGAGGTCCTTTTGCCGTACAAGAATATGTGGTGAATGAAATTCAAGAAGTATATCGTTTACAAGGTGTAAAAATAAATGATAAGCATATTGAAGTTATTGTGCGTCAAATGATGAAGAAAGTTGAAATAGTAGATGCTGGAGATACTAAGTTCTTAGAAGAAGATTTAGAAGATCGCTTTGACTTTATTGAGGAAAACGATCGCATTTTTGACAAGAAAGTTGTAACTGATGCCGGTGAAAGTGCAAAATTAAAAGCAGGACAAATTGTGACTGTGCGTGAATTAAGAGAAGAGAATTCTATTTTACGCCGTTCTGATAAAAAATTAGTGGAAGTGCGTGATGCAAAACCTGCCACTGCTCGTCCTGTATTATTAGGTATCACTAAAGCTTCCTTGGGTGTACAAAGCTGGATTTCTGCAGCTTCCTTCCAAGAAACTACTAAAGTATTAAGCCAAGCAGCTATACAAGGTAAGGTGGACTTAATGTTAGGATTAAAAGAGAATGTAATTACAGGTCATTTAATTCCTGCAGGTACTGGTCAAAAAGAGTTCGAAAAATTAATCGTGGGTAGCAAAGAAGAATATGAAGTATTGGCTACCACTCGTGAAGCAATGAGCTTTGACGATGACGAATAATTAGTACTATACTATTTGTTAAAAAGCAGGAGGAGGCAACTTTTCCTGCTTTTTTTATGTCTATTTTTCTAGCTTCATTTTATTATTTTGCCTATTTTTATAGGGTAGAGGGTAGTCTATTAGCTATCTTCTTAAATTTTAAAAATTTCATATGAAATCAAATACTTGGATTTTCAATGCTGTGTTGGCACTTGCCGTTCTTGTTTTGTACATTTTACATTTTACTAGCGGGTCAACTCCTGTAAAAGCTTCTGCATCGGGGGGTATGGGTACCAAAGTGGCTTATTTTGAAATAGATTCAATTCAAAATAGTTATGAATTTTTTAAAGAAGTAAAGTCTTCTTTACAGGTGAAGGATATGGAAAATGCAAAAGAATTGACAGCATTGAAAAATACCTTTGCAGCAAAATACCAGGATTTACAAAAAAATGGTCGCAGTTTTTCTCCCACTGAAATTGCAAGTCGTCAGCAAGAATTAGCTGCTTTAGAAAAAAATTATACTAATAAGGAACAACAATTATCACAAGAGCTTCAAGAAGAAAGTTTCAAGCGTTTGCAAGAAGTAAAAAAGAAAATTGAAATATTTTTAGAAAAGTATAATAAGAATAAAGAGTATGCTTATATATTTTCTAGTAATTCCGATTTAATGTATTATAAAGACACCGCTTATGATATAACTTCTGATATTATAAAGGGGCTTAATTCGGAATATGTTCCCAAAAAATAAATTTAATTAAATCCTTTTCGAATTAAAGAGAAGGATTTTTTATTTACCATTTAACTCAACTACTATGTCAACTGCTGAAACTACTGAATTTAAACCAAGGTTAGGAGCTTTAGATGCTACTATGATTGTAGCGGGAGGAATGATTGGTTCTGGTATATTCATTGTAAGTAGTGAAATTACCAGGTATGTGGGTAGTGCTGGCTGGTTAATTATTGCTTGGCTTATTACAGGCTTTATGACAATTACTGCGGCTGTTAGCTATGGTGAATTAAGTGCTATGTATCCTAAAGCTGGAGGACAATATGTATACTTACAAAAAGCTTATAACCCCTTAGTGGCTTTTTTATTTGGGTGGAGCTTTTTTTCTGTTATACAAACAGCCACTATTGCTGCGGTAGCAGTGGCCTTTAGTAAGTTTACAGCCTATTTAATTCCCTCTGTAGGAGAAAGTAATATTATAGCAGATCTTGGGTTTATAAAAATTTCAGCGGCACAAATTTTAGCTATATGCTTAATCTTGTTTTTAACTTATACTAATACAAGAGGGGTGAAGGAGAGTAAAATGATACAAAACACATTTACTTTTACAAAGCTTATTTCTTTATTTGGTTTAATTATTGTTGGTTTTTTATTTGCACAACATAATTATTGGGATATAAATTGGACCAATGCCTTTGCAGCAAAACAAAATATTACAACCACTGGTGTTGATGGCGTGGTTTCTAATAGTTGGGTGCCTGTACAAGGTACTGCCTTAATTGGACTTATGGCGGCTGCTATGGTAGGTTCTATTTTTAGTAGCGATTCTTGGAATAATGTTACTTTCATTGCAGGTGAAATTAAAAATCCACAACGCAATATTGGACTAAGTTTATTTTTGGGTACAAGTATTGTTACCTTAATATATATAAGTGCCAATTTGATGTATTTATATGTACTTCCTTTAAATGAGATGGCTTTTGCAGAAAATGATAGAGTGGCTATTACAGCTGCTAATGCGGTTTTAGGAAATATAGGAACCATTGTAATAGCGGTTATGATAATGGTGTCTACATTTGGTTGTAATAATGGATTAATATTAGCGGGTTCAAGAGTTTACTATACAATGGCTAAAGATGGTTTATTCTTCAAAAAAGCGGGAACTTTAAATAAAAATGAAGTGCCTTCTTATGGATTATGGATACAAGCTTTGGTGGCTAGTTTATTATGTTTAAGTGGTAAATATGGAGATTTATTAACTATGGTATCGTTTATAGTGGTTATATTTTATGTATTAACTATTATTGGCATTTTTATTCTAAGAAAAAAAGAACCTAATTTACCTCGTCCCTATAAAGCATTTGGTTATCCTTTATTACCCGCAATATATATTGTGATGGCAACCATTTTCTGTATTGGTTTGGTGTATACAAAGCCTTTCTATTCATTATGGGGCTTGGTAATTACGCTCATAGGCATACCTTTGTACTACTTGGCTTTGCGTAATCAAAAAACCAATGCCTAGTTTAGTTATTAGTTATGGAAGCAAAAGAAATACAAAATTTATTTTCCCAATTATCTAACACGAAAGTGGGAGTTATTGGAGATATTATGCTCGATACCTATTGGTGGGGTGGCGTAGATCGTATTTCACCAGAAGCACCTGTGCCCATTGTGTCTTTACAAAGAAAAGAATTAAGAGTAGGAGGAGCGGCTAATGTTGCCCTGAACCTAGCTTCTTTGGGTGTACCCACCACTTTATTTGCAACCGTGGGGAAAGATAGTGAAGGTGCCGATTTGCAAGCATTACTCAAAAAGCAGTGTATTCATACTCAATATATCATTACTACTGATACAAGAGTTACCACTAATAAAGTAAGAATAATGGGTCGTCATCAACAAATGATGCGCCTAGACCACGAGAACACAGAGGATATAAATACCAAAGAAGAAGATTTGCTTTTGGCCAACTTTATAGAATATGTGAACAAAGAAAAACCTTCTTTAATAATTTTAGAAGATTATAACAAAGGTGTGTTGTCTAAAAGAGTAATTACAACTGTTATTGACTATTGTACAACGCAGGGGATACCCACTGCAGTAGATCCTAAGCAAAAAAACTTCTTAGCTTACCAAGGATGTACTTTGTTTAAACCTAATTTAAAAGAAGTGAAAGAGGGTTTAAAAATAAATATAGAGGGTATTGATGAAAAAAATTTACAAAAAGTTCATAAGACCCTTAAAGAAAATTTAGGGCATCAAATTTCATTTATTACTTTATCAGAACACGGTGTATATTACGCAACAGATACTAAACATCAATTAATTCCCACACATATTCGCAATATTGCTGATGTCAGTGGGGCAGGAGATACCGTTATAGCTGTAGCAAGTGTGGTGTATGCTGCTACACAAAATATGAGTTTAGCTGCTGAAATTTCTAATATTGCTGGGGGAATGGTTTGTGAATTGGTAGGTACCGCACCCATTAATAAAAAAGATTTAGAAGCAGAAGTAATTAAGCTACTAGTGTCATAAATATTAAATAGTAGATGCATCATACTATGTATTCCAAAAAAATTGCAATTATTGTTGCCGGAGGAACTGGACAGAGAATGGGATCGGTGGTTCCAAAACAATTTTTAGAAATTGAGCATAAAGCCATTTTATTGCATACTATTGGCCAATTTGTTGCAGCATTTTCAGATATAGAATTTGTAATTGTACTTCCAGAAATATACATAGAAGAAGGGAAAAAATTAATAGAAAATAAATTTAATAATACCATACATTTTGTCGTAGGAGGAGAAACCCGTTTTCACTCAGTGAAAAATGGTCTTAGTAAAGTAACCCAACAAAGTATAGTATTCGTGCACGACGCCGTGAGGTGTTTACTCACTCCTGCACTTATTCAAAACTGTTATCAACAAGCTGTAAATAAAGGATCGGCCATTCCTGCTGTCTCTGCCACCGATACCATAAGACTTAAAGAAGGGGAGCAACATCGTTTAATAAATAGAGAGCAGGTGATGCTTATTCAAACTCCTCAAACTTTTCAATCTGAAATTTTATTAAAAGCTTTTGAGCAAGATTATCAATCTAGTTTTACTGATGAAGCCAATGTGGTTGAAAAAGCAGGGTTTCCTGTATTTTTAATTGAGGGAGAATTTGAAAATATTAAAATTACTCGGCCTTTAGATATGGCCATTGCTAATTTTATTTTAAGCAAACGAATTTCTTAGAATCTTATAAAGGTATTTGTATTAATCTTCTAAAGGCATAGGTTCATTGCCATCAGCATCTTGAATTATCATTGAATTAGCTTTGCCAATTTTATCTAAAATTTGATGGGCTACTTCCATTGCTAAAAATCCGTCAATTTCACTCACCACTGGAGTTTCATTATGTAAGATGGATTGTACAAAACTGCTTAGCTCTGCTTTAATGGCATTGCCATTTTCAATGACTGGATTGGCAATAGATATTGTTTTAGTGCCCTGGGCTGTTTCAATATCAAATGAAAAAGCGTCAGTATCTTCAGGTTGTTTGAGTTTAATGATTTCAGTATTTTTTTCTAAAAAGTCTATGCCAATATAAGCGTCTTTTTGAAACAATCTTATTTTACGCATTTTTTTCATACTAATTCTTGAGCTAGTTAAATTGGCAACACAACCATTATTGAATTCAATTCTAACATTCGCAATATCAGGAGTATCAGTTAACACTGCTACACCACTCGCTGAAATATTTTTAATATCACTTTTAACAATGCTTAAAATAATATCAATATCGTGTATCATTAAATCAAAAATGACACTTACTTCTGTTCCTCTTGGATTAAATTGAGCCAGTCTGTGCACTTCAATAAACAAGGGGTTTAGAGAAGCATTTTTCAAGGCGGTGTAGGCGGGATTAAATCTTTCTACGTGGCCTACTTGTAATTTTACATTGGCCTCTTTTACCATATTCACAATGGCTTTTCCTTCTTCAATAGTATGGGCCATTGGTTTTTCTACAAACACGTGCTTACCCATTTTAATAGCCATTTCACAAACAGGAAAGTGGTGTTGGGTAGGAGTGACAATATCAATAATGTCGCAGTTGGCTATTAAGGCTTCTTCGCTTTTGAATCTTTTTAAACCATAGGTTTTTTCTACTTCTTTGGCGTTTTCATTGTTGGGGTCAAAAAATCCTACAAGACTTACTTCGGGAATTTCTTTCCAATTGTTGATATGAAATTTACCTAAATGCCCCACTCCAAACACGCCAACTTTAAGCATAACTTATGTTTATTGTGCGTAAAGTTACAGTATAAGAGATTGAAATTGAATGTCTTTAGAAGGGTGTGGAAAATTGGCTGTAGGCTGTTAATTGGTCGTATTTACAGCCCCATTTCGTATCTTTAGGCATATGCATTCTAGTATTCAAAAACTTTATGAAATAGCGAAAAAACCAAGTAGAAAAATTCTTGGTTTAATGAGTGGTACCTCTATGGATGGATTAGATATTGCTTTATGTGAAATGCAGGGTTTTGGAAAAAATACCCAATTTTCTTTATTGCATTTTACTACTGTTCCTTATACGGAAGCTATGAAGCAAGAGATATTATCTATTTTCTCTAAAGCTACTATCTCTTTAGAAAAATTAACGCTATTACATCCTTGGATAGCTATTGAGAATGCAAAAATGATTAACCATACTTTACAAATGTGGGGTATGGAGGCATCTTCTATTGATTTAATAGCAAGTCACGGACAAACTGTTTATCACGCACCAAAATCTTTACATCCTTTGGATGCTTTTGGTCCTGCCACTTTACAAATTGGTGATGGGGATCATTTAGCAGTGCATACGGGCATTATTACCATAAGTGATTTTAGACAAAAACATATTGCAGCAGGGGGAGAAGGTGCCCCTTTGGCTGTGTATGGAGACTACTTAATTGCTACACATCCTAAGGAAAATAGACTTTTACTGAATATTGGAGGCATTGCTAATTTTACCTATTTACCTGCCAATGGTGAATTTCACCAAGTATTTTCTACAGATACAGGACCAGGAAATACGCTAATGGATACTTTTATGCGCGTACATTTTAATAAAGCTTATGATAAAGATGGTGAAATGGCTAGTAAAGGAGTAATCAATAAAGATTTATTAGAAGCAATGAAAAAAGATTCTTTTTTTGAATTAGATTTTCCTAAAACTATTGGACCTGAACTTTTTAATTTGAATTTTATTAAGCAAGCACAAGATATTTCAAAAACCACTGAAATTGCCCCAGAAGATATAATGGCTACCTTAAATAGATTCACTGCTGAAACGATTGTAGATGCTATACACAAATTAGTGCCCAATACCGATGCTTTTACTATTTATGGAAGTGGAGGGGGTATACATAATTTACTTGTAGTGCAACATTTAAAATCTTTATTACCCAATATTACTATTCAAAGTTCTGAAGCTATTGGTATTCAGCCCGACGCTAAAGAAGCAATTTTATTTGCTTTATTAGCCAATGAAACAGTAGCAGGAACACCTATGTTAGCAGGGGGGAATGCCACTCAAATACCCATCACTATGGGTAAGATTAGTTTGCCACAATAGTTTTACAATGAATTAAAATTTCCATTAACTAGTGAAATAAAAAGGCCTGCAGATGCAGGCCTTTATGATGTTTAAAACACCGATATATACTATGCGAGTAGTCTATATAATTTTAAGCATTCGCCATTTCAATAGATTTTTTTACAGAACCATATTTATTTAATAGGTCGGCTGCTTTTTGTTCATCACAAGTTTGAAGTTCTTCCATAATCATTTTAACACCTCTTTCGAAGAGTTTTTGATTGGTGAGTTGCATATTAACCATTTTATTTCCTTTAATTCTTCCAAGCTTAACCATCACTGATGTTGATAGCATATTTAATACCATTTTTTGAGCGGTTCCGCTTTTCATTCTTGTACTTCCAGTAATAAATTCGGGACCTACTACTACTTCAATGGGATAGTCGGCTTCTTTGGAAACAGGACAATTTTTATTACAACTAATACTTCCAGTGGTAATGCCTGCAGCTCTACATTTTCTTAAACCACCAATGACATAGGGTGTGGTACCGCTTGCGGCGATACCCACCACTATATCCATAGGGGAAATTTTATAAACTTGCAGGTCTAACCAACCTTGATCGAAATCGTCTTCGGCATTCTCCACTGCTTGGAACATAGCTTGATGTCCGCCAGCAATCACGCCTATTACTAAATCACTGGGGACGCCAAAAGTGGGGGGACATTCACTTGCATCTACAAGTCCTAGTCTGCCACTAGTGCCAGCACCAATGTAAAATAACCTTCCTCCATTTTTTAACTTTTCAGTTACTGCATCTACTAATAATTGAATAGGCTGAATCACTTTTTCTACTTCATAGGCTACCTTCTTATCTTCTTTATTAATATTGGTCAATATCTCTAATGTAGATAAATGTTCAATATTGTTATATAAAGAAGACTCCTCTGTAGTTCTTTTAAAAGTATTAGGCATATCCATTTATTTTAAATTCATTAAAAACTAGGATCAGCAGGCGTATTGGTATTACCATCTCTTTCCTTAAATGGATAAGGGAAGAAATTACGCTTCATCTCACTAGTAGGTCTTCCAAATCTGCGCATATCTTCAATTTTTAAACCAGACATATACAATTCTATACAACGATTCTTGTAAATTTCTGTTAACAAGTCTGCTTGTGTAGAAGCGGTAGAAGCTGGAAGATTAGCGCCCACTTTAAATGGATCAGCTGCAGCAGTCTTTGTTACTACTTTATTGAGCTCTGCTAAAGCATTGGTAAGATCATTCGCTCTTGCGTATGCCTCTGCTTTTATTAATGTCATTTCACTAGGCAAATACACAGGAATGCCTGTTGTAGTAGCGTTGTAAAATCCATTAATTCTATACCTTGGGTTAATAGTAGTATTGATAGATGTATAAAATGCAATTCTACCATCTCCAGCGCTAGGAGCTAAAGCAGCAGGTAAACCTAATGTGGAATCAATAGCTTGATACACATTATTAGTGGAAGTAACAGTAGTAAAAATGGGGTTGGTGCTTACTGCATCAAAATTAAAAGTAGATTTTTTTGTAAGGTCTACTGAATTAGCTGCTGCTAATGCATCACTGTATTTTCCTGAAAATAAAGCATACCTGGCTTTTAAAGCATACAAGGTATTTAAATAGTCAAGACCAGCAATGGCATCAGATGTATAAGCTGCACTTATAGGAGTTGCTTTTACAGTATTAATGGCATTATCCAAAACAGCAATGGCTCTTGCATAACCCACCATTCTATCTGAGAAGGTTACATTACTACCTATGCTATCTGGCACTTTTTCCCAGAACATAGATAAAGTACCCATTGCTAATGCTTTTAAAATAGAAGCGTGTGCGATAAGACCACTAGCATAATTTTTGTCATTGATAGCAGCCGCTGCAGCAAGTACTGAGTTGGCATCATAAATAACTTTATTAGCATTGGTCCAAGCATTCGCTAATACAGTATTAGTGGCATCTACGGAAGAGCCGCCTTTACTAAATTGAAATTCTGCGGTATTACCAGAGTTCATTAAGATAACTTCATTGGTAGCAAAAGCATTGGTGGTAACCATGCTATAAATTACAGAAGCCCCGCCTAATGAATAGGTTCTTTGATTACCTATGTTAACACCTACTAAACCTCTAGATGAACTAAATACTTGATCAGTCGTAGGGGCATTAGGGTTAACGAAATCTTTCTTACAACTTGTAAGGGAGATAATCCCCAGCAAGAAAGTGGTTTGTATGATATAATTAATCTTTTTCATGTGGTTAATTTTTTTAATTGAGATTTAGAAATCAGCTTTTATTCCAAAACTAAAAGTGCGTGGAATAGGAGTAGATCCAAAGTCAATACCTCTTAATAAAGTACTTTGACCTGCTGCATTCACTTCTGGATCATATCCTTTGTAATTATCCCAAGAAATTAGATTTCTTCCACTGAAGTTGATACTTACATTATTTGCAAAGGCTAATTTACCTAAGTTATAACTTAAAGATAACTCGCGTAATTTAACATAGTCACCTTTATCCACTCTCCATTCTTCAATGGCGTATACGCCAGTAATGTAACCTCTAGGAAGAAGACCTCTTTGTTCTTGTTCCGCAACTTTACCATTACCCACCCCTTGACGAGTTCTAAAGTCTGCGTTAAATACATCAACTCCTTTCACGAAATCTACTTGTGCTCTAAATGATAATTTTTTATAAGTTACTTCATTTACGAAACTACCAGTGTAGTCGGGATTAGGATTGCCAATTACTTTTCTAAGTACTGTACCAGTAGGTAAGCCATTGGCATCCTTAGCTTCTGTAGGGTTCAATACTGTAGTTTGAGTTCCCTTGGCAGTTTGAGGAATACCAGATGCATTGGTTAAGTATGATCCATCAGAAACTCTAGCAAAATAAGTTCCGTAGAATACACCAATAGGTTGACCTTCAATAATAGCCACTGGTGCACCCATATTGGTACTTAATAAAGTTAACGCTTGACCAATTTTTATAGCTTTATTTTCATTGTGGTTATAAATAGTAGTCATTTCCCATTTCAAATCTTTGGTTTGAACAGGAGTTAAGCTTAACATTAACTCATATCCTTTGTTTTCCAAAGAACCAAAATTGTCTAATAAACTAGAAAATCCATTGGTAGGAGATAATTGTCTGTTAATTAATAAATCTGTTACCTTTTTATTGTAAATATTCACAGTTAAACCCACTCTATTATTAAAGGCGCCTAAGTCCATACCAAATTCTGTTTCAGCTTGTCTTTCTGGTTTTACATTTTCATTAGCTAAAGTAGAACTTGAGTTCAAAGCGCTACGGCCTAAGAATGAATTAGAACTATAGGAATTGAATCTTGAGTAAGCGCCAATACCTGTTAAGTTACCGCTTTCACCATAGGCAGCTCTTAATTTAAATAAATCAATCACTTTTGAAATACCTAAATTATTCCAAGTGTCGGTACTAGATACTACAAAACTCAAACTTCCTTTTTTATATGTTTGATTTCTTTGATTAGCACCAAACACACTAGAGCCATCATTTCTTAAAGCTCCAGTTAAGAATAAATAATTTCTGTATTTAAAATTTTGTTGAATATAAGTACCAGAAACTGAAATTTCACTTCTATCATCCACGCCAGGTAAAATAGTGCTGGCACCATTTACTGTTTGAATAAAAGGAGCAAAACCTCTTCCTTGGTATAAAATGTAATTATTTTTTTCATATTGTTGAGAAAAACCTACTTGAGTAGTTGAATTGATATCGCGTGTGATGTCAATATTGTAGTTGGCATTCAAGTCGTGGTTAATTTGAAAGAAATTATTACTTGCTGTACTAGCATAACCATTTTGAGTAGGATCTAAAGTGGCACCACCACCGAAAAATCCGGTGCTTGCATTGTATGCATAAGGAGGAATGTAGGTAGTACCTGCTTGTGAGTAATTGTCTACACCCATTAAATAATCAATAGATAAATGTTTAATAGGTTTTAACTTAATACCAAAATTAGAAATCACTCTGTTAGTGGCTTGTCTTTGTTTGATATCTTCCATTACAGAAACAGGGTTTACTCTACCTCTTTCACCAACTGCTTTAATATTTCCATTAGCATCTCTTTCCCAAATATTATGAAAGTTACCAATGATTGTAATAGAGTTGGTAGGAGAGAAGAAAGATTGACCATCTGGTTTTTCATTAGCCGCTGAATTGGTATAGTTAATACCTAAGTTCATTGTAATCCATTTGTTCACAATTTGGTCAATATTAGTTCTAAAACTAAATCTTTGAAAATCGGTATTGTTAATGATACCCTGATTGAAGAAATAAGAACCACCAAAATAATATTTAGTTTTATCAGATCCACCACTTATAGATATTGTATTATCTGTACCAGAAGCATTTCTGAAAATATAATCTTGATAATCATATCTTGTTACACTTGTGGTAGTGGTAGCTAAGGGAGCTGTAATAATATCTTGAGTTAATGCTCCAGGACCATCTGTAGGGCCACCAAATTTTGTAGGTGATTGGTTCACCTCTAATTTTTTTCTTAAGGCGCTATTAATGTAAGTAGAAGAGAAGCTTACTTTAGGTGCACCTGTTTTACCTTTTTTAGTAAAAATTTGAATCACACCGGCATTCGCTCTACTACCATAAGTAGCGGCTGCAGCAGCACCATTTAATACCTCAATATGGTCAATGTCTGCAGGATTAATATCTACCATTCTGTTTTGACCAATGGTACCAACAAAGTTACTTCCATCATAGTTACTAGATGTATTGGTAACTCTGTTAGTAGCATTGTTAATGATAACTCCATCCACAATGTACAAAGGTTCAGAAGAAGAAAGTACGGAGCTAGTACCTCTTAATCTTACAGAGATACCCCCTGCAGGGTCACCGCTATTTTGACTAATTTGAGCACCTGGTGTTTTTCCTTGTAATGCTGCAAGAACATTCGAAGATCCACTAGTGCTTAATTCGTCTGCAGAAACAGTACTTACATAGCTACCCAATTGTCTTTTGGTGGTTCCAGCAGAAGTACCAGTAACCACTACTTCGTCTAATTTTGAATATTGTTCTGTTAAAACAATATTGATATTCTTGGTATTACCCTTGGTATCTACCGTAATATCTTGACTTTTAAATCCAACCCCCGATGCATTTAAAGTAATGACACCGCTGGCATTGTGTGTAATAGAGAAATTACCATTGTTATCGGTATTAACACCTTTTTTGGTGCCTTTGATAACAATAGATATTCCCTCAATAGCGCTATTGTCTTTTTGGTTCGTCACCTTACCGCTTAACACTACTTGTGCAAAGCTGGTAATGCTTATACCAGACAACAGTGCTACAACCATCAGCAGCCTGTTCAAATAAGGCTTTTTTGTTTTTTGTAGTTTCATAACTGTGTTTTAATTATTAATAGATGAGAATTTCATTTTTTTTATAAGGTTCTAATAGGGGATCATTGGGATCTAATTCTGTAATAAGAATATCAATTTCTTTTAAGTCTGCTACTTTTATTTTTTGTTGTGAATTTAATTTTTCAGAAATACCAATGCAGATTACTTTTTTGGAAGCTCTAATCATAGCTTTTTTAATTTGAACCACTTCCCAATCGTTTTCACTTAATCCAAATTGAGTATCTAATGAATTAATACCCAGAATACATAAATCGGCTTGGATAGATTCAATGGCTTGTACGGCATTCGCACCGGTGGTGAGCATTGAATCTTTAGAAACTTTATCACCAATAATTACTACTTCAATATTGGGATGATGAGAAAACTCAATAGCAGCGTTTAAACTACAAGTAAAAAAACTTGCATTTAAATGAGGATCTAGTGCTTTTGCAAATTCTAACATAGAAGTTCCTCCCGATGTTAGAATATACATTCCATTTTGTATAAGTGCTGCTGCTTTTTTTGCAATTATATTTTTATTCTCAATATCATACACTATTTCTCTATCAAAAGAAGTGTGAAATGATTTACTTAAAGCACCGCCGTGAACTTTAATTAATTTGTTATCTAAAGAAAGTTCGTGCAAGTCTCTTCTAACAGTATCATCTGATACGCCCATTTTATTGCTTAAATCCGCAGATAAAACTTTATTATGCAGATTTAACTCGTGTAATATGTATTCAAGACGCTCTTCCTTAAGCATTTTGCGGTTTTGAACTTACAATTTATGCAGAAAACCGCAAAAACGAACAAATGTTAATAAATTAGTAGAATTTGTGCAATTTTAGGGCAATTGTTGATTTTAAGCTTTGGCAAGTGTGTTTAAAGCCTCCACAAATTGGTCTAATTCCTGGGTAGTGGTATATAAATTGGGGGTAATTCTACAGCCACGCACATTGGCATAGTCAATGGCTACAGTGAAAATTTTATGTTCACTTAAAAGTCTTTTGGCTAAATCTGCAGGCGTTATTCCCTCAATGCCCACATTGGCAATACCACAACTTCTAGTGGCATCGGTGGGTGTATTCAAAATAATTTTAGGATTGTTTTTTATTTTACTAGTCCAATAGTTTTGTAAAAAATACATTCTAGCTTGTTTGCGTTCTGCTCCCATCATTTCAAAGTAATCAATACAATCGTTAATGGTAAGGTCGGTGTGCACGGGATGTGTACCGATATGATTTAATCTATTTATTTTATTAATATCTTTTTCACCATCTGCGAGTAGGGGCCATAAATTTTTTATGTTGTTCTTATTAACATATAATAAGCCTGCCCCTAAGGGACTGCTTAACCATTTGTGTAAAGAGGCTGCATAATAATCACAATTTAATTCGTCTATTCTAAATTTAATATGCGCAAAAGCGTGTGCACCATCTACAATTACTTGAACGCCTCTCGCGTGCGCCATATCGCTAATTTTACGAATAGGTAAAATCTGACCTGTTATATTAATCATATGACTTACTAATATAACTTTAGTTTTAGCAGTGATAGCGTTTTTATATAAATCCACAATCTCCTCATCATTTTTGGGATGATTGGGCACCGATAATTTTTTATTTACAACACCATACCTGTTTTGAATTTGTTCAAACATATCAAGCATAGCGCCATAATCTTGAAGCGCCATAATGGCTTCATCTCCGGGCTTCCAATCAAAACCACCAATTACTAAATCTAAAGATTCGGTGGTATTTCTGGTAATGACTAATTCTTCAGTTAAACAACCGGCAATACTTGCAAGTCGGGCAGCTATATTTTTTTTGTTTTCGAATTGTACGGTTCTCATATAATAAGAGCCTTGATAATTCACTTCCTTAATATGTTCAATATACTTATTTAAAATGGGTTGAGGTAAAAAATTATAATATCCATTTTCTAAATTGATATAATCTGGTTTTAATAAATATTGATTACGAATACCCGTCCAAAATGCTTCGTCTTTAGCAAGTTCTATAGCAGGAATATTTGCTTTTTGTTCAAAACTTCTAGCCATAGCAGACATTCCAGAGATACTTATGGGTGTGGCAATGCCTGTTAAAACTATGTCTTTAATAAATTGTCGTTTATTCATAAATAAAATAGTTATAAGTGAATAATTATTTTTTATAATCTATTCTGGATAATCCAGCATCTGCGTTCTTGCTGAACCAACCTGTACCATATTCAAGTACATAGAAACGACCATCAGGACCTACTTCAATATCAATGGCAGAATGGAATTTTGTACTTGGCATAAAGGGTTCCATTCTATCATAGTCGCCATTAGGTTTCATAGAAACAGCTTTAATAAATCCTCGCATCCATTCATTGAAAAAGAATTTTCCATCATAGTAAGAAGGATATCTTGTTTCTTTTGGGTATAAATCGCTATAATACACCGGACCTGCCATAGCTGTGCGTCCGCCCGCACCTAAAGAAGGGAAGTCCATCGTTGAAACTGCATAAGGATACCAAATAAAGGCAGGTTGTGCAGGAGGTAATTCGGTTAAGCCTGTGTTATTTCTTGAATTATTTATAGGCTTTAAGGGGTTAAATGCCTCTCCTGATTTTCCAGTAGCATAATCGTATGCGTGGTAAGGATAATTATTACCAATAAAAAATGGCCATCCAAAAAAACCTGCTTTTCTTGCTTGGTTTACTTCATCATAACCACGAGGGCCTCTGGTAGCAAAGCTATCTTCATTGGCATCAGGACCTACTTCCCCCCAATATAAATATCCATTTTTGGGATCTACAGAAATACGATAGGGGTTTCTATTACCCATTACATAAATTTCTGGTCTGGTTTTTTCTGTTCCTTTGGCAAATAAATTTCCTTCAGGAATTTCATAACTACCATCGCTTTTAACTTTAATGCGTAAAATTTTTCCTCTTAAATCGTTGGTATTTCCAGCTCCACGACGCTCATCATATTGAAAATGACCCGGACGATCATCTAAAGGAGCATAACCGTGACTCACATATTTTTGTTTTGGCTCGTCAAAAGGAGTGGTATTGTCGCCTGTGGAAACAAATAAAGATTTATCTGGACCAAAAGCTATAGAGCCACCAGTATGACAACAAATATCGCGTTGCTCATAAAATTGTAAAATAATTTTTTCAGAACTATTTAAGATAGTGTCATTTTCTAAAGTAAAACGAGACAATCTATTTACAGAAGAATCTGGTGCGCTATAGAACATATACACAAAATGATTTTTTGCAAAATCGGGATCGGCTTTCACGCCTAATAATCCTTCTTCAGAATTTACTCCAGGTGCATTTGTTTTCCAGTACACATTTAAAAAACCAGCTTGTTTTATTTTTTTAGAGTTATTATTATATAAATATATTTCGCCACGGCGTTGCACTACTAATACATCTAAATTAGGAAGCACCGTAAGTTCAGTGGGTTCGAAAAAAGTACCAGTAACTAAATCTGTTTTAGTAAAGTGACTTTCATCCGGCGCAAATACGCTATGGGCTTTGCTATAATCAGCACTATTATCACCCATCGCATATTGAATACCTCCTAAGAGGTGATTTAAATATAAGGGATCGCTGTAAGATTCATCGGTATGACCTAATTCAGTATAAAAAACTCTACCTCCATCAAAATTTTGATACCAAGCCATAGGGTGTTTGTCACCATTCTCGCCCCCTTGATATGATTTTTCATCAATACTTATAAGTACTTTGATATCGCCGCTTACATTTTTAAAATTATACCACTCATCTTTTCTTTTCCAAGAATCGGGAAGCCCTTTTGTAGAAGGATGATTTTTATCGTTAATCACTAAAGTAGCTTCTTGTTGTGCGGGGTGACTTTTAAAAGATGCGCCAATCATTTTTACATACCAGCTCCAATCATATTCTGCATCTGCAGCTGCGTGAATACCTACAAATCCGCCTCCTGCTTGCATATACCTTTCAAGTGCAATTTCTTGGTTGCCTGATAATAATTCACCAGTACTGCTTAAGAAAACCAAAGCAGCATATTTTTTCAAACTATCTTCCACAAATTTATTAGCATCGGTAGTGGTATCAACATTAAAACCATTTTTTTCACCTAAACTTTGAATGGCTTTAATACCCGTGGGAATGGACTCGTGATGGTAGCCACTTGTTTTTGAAAAAACTAAAATAGTGGGTTTGCTACTTCTTTTATTACTACAAGAAGCAAGTGTTATTAACAAAAAGCTGGTTACTGCCACACTTCTAAAAATAAAATGGATTGAATTTTTCATATGTATTAATCGTTGTGAATAAGAGTTTATGGCAGTTAATTTCCCACTTTTTTCGCTTATAACAAAATAAAGATGGATTAGTGGTAAGCCTCTTGTACTAGCTTGAAAATTTGTTCTCTAATTGGGTTAACATTATAATATTCTTTGGTAGGTAAAAGGCCCATTTGTTGTCTGTGAATTAAAATGATAATTGATACATTTTGACTTGGAACCACGCTAATACTAGTGCCTGTAAAGCCAGTATGTCCAAAACTTCCTTCAGGTGCATTTTTCATAAAAGCATTGTTGTTATCCATCATCCAACCTAAGCCATTTTTAAAACTATCTTTACTTAGAAATGTAGCAATAGTTTTTTCAGAGATAAAATTTTTATTGTTTACTTTACCTTTATTCATTAACATATCTACCAGTATTTGAATGTCGCTAATGGTAGAGAAAATTCCTGCTGCACCACTAATGCCTCCGCTTGCATACCAGGCATTACCATCGTTAACTTCTCCTTGTAAAGTATAGTTGCGCCAATGATTCCATTGGCTTGGATTAATTTCTTTAAATACAAAACCTAAACTCGGATCATACACCATTCTTTTTTCATAGGGGTTGCCTATGGAAGTAGGAGCGTACTTTAATTTTTTATTTTTTTGAAGGGGAGTATATAAGGTATTGTGCATACCTAATGGAATGAATATATTTTTTTCCATAAAGACATCTAAAGGAAGGCCGCTTATATTTTCAATGATTTGACCTAAGATAGTAAAGCCTAAATCGCTGTATTTTCTTTGTTGGCCCACGCCAAAAGCCAAGGGTAAGGAAGCTATTAATGAAAATGTATTTTGTTTACTTGAAGAAACATAATACATAGGGTACCATTCAAGCATACCAGAGGTATGTGTAAGTAAATGTCTTATGGTGATAGAGTCTTTATGTGGTTGATGAAAACTGGGAATATATTTATAAACAGGATCATCAACATTTAATAAACCTTTGTCTGCTAAATACATAATAGAAGTGGTAGTGCCCACTACTTTAGTTAAAGAGGCAATATCAAATAAAAAACTGGTATCTAATTTTTCTGGATTTTCAATTAACTCGTGGTAGTCATTGTATTTTTGTGCAACGCCATAAGCCTTGGTATAAATAATATTACCTTCTTTTTTAATTTGCACAATACCTCCAGGAATTTTTAAATTTTGAATTTGACTTTCAAATACACTATCTACTTTATGAATGAGCCATTCTCTTTGTGCCTGCAAAGGGGATGTACTTCCCAGCAGTGCAATAAAAAATATAATTGAATTAATAGCTTTTTTCATAATTATTGTGGTGTATAGCCTACGAGAGGGCCCTTAGTTTTTCTTAATAAAATTTCAGTAAATCCTTGTTTAACAAAATTGGGTAGTTCTCCTACTTTTTCAAACCCCAAAGAAGTATATAATTGATATGCTTTTTGGTTAAATGAGGAAACGCAAATAAAAATATTAGGAGAATAAGTTAAAATGATTTTTTCACAATGATTTATAAGTTTTGTACCTAAACCTTGACCTCTAAAAGAGGGGCGAATGCAAATGGTTTGAATATACCCTTTAAAACTACCCTGGGTTTGTAAAATAATAAAACCTGCAAAATTTTCATCTACATATATTACATACACTTCTTTAAAGTCTCCTTCAAAAGCTTTTAAACACTCTATTTCATTCATTCCTAGAGTTATCCAAGGCTCGGAGTAAGCCATTAAGTTGGCCGCCATTGCAAAGTCTTTTTTATTTTGACTTTTTTGAATATTGATAGACATATTATTTTTTCTTAATTAGCATTAATAGTAAAAAGGTTAATAAGGCGTTTACTAAAATATTCATAAACCCAAAATCGAAATGTAAAAATTTTGTAGCATACTCATCTAAAATATAAGTAGTAAGGGCGGCAATTACAAAAACCAAGGGCACCCACTTTTCTTGTAATTGAATTTTGGTAAATAAGCCAGTTAAAAAAAGTCCTAATAATGGACCGTATGTATACCCAGCAATTAAAAATATAGTATTAATAATGGCACCTTGGCTATTCCAAAAAGCCATTACAATTATAAACATAACTATATTAACGCCTAATAGTACTTTGTTTTTTATTTGTTTTTTCTTTTGTTCTGATTTATTTTCTATAGACATAAAATCAAAACTAAAAGAAGTGGTTAGTGCTGTAATGCAAGCGTCAATACTAGCAAAAGTAGAAGCCACAATACCTATAAAAAAAGCAATAGTTCCAACGGTACCAAAATAATGCATTGTTAAAAAGGGGTAGAGGCCGTCGGTATTTACAAACTGTCCTTCTTGCTTTAAAAGGGAGATACCATTTTTTTCTACAAATAAATAAAGAAGAATGCCGAGTGCTAAAAATAAAGTTTGTGCAAAAGCAATAAAGAAACTAAAAGTTAAAACATTTCTTTTTGCATTTTGGCTATTTTTAATGGTTAATGTTTTTTGCATCATACTTTGATCAAGCCCTACTAAGGCCACAGTTATTAGAATACCCGCTGTAAATTGTTTAAAAAAATTAGAGCCCGTTTCTAAGTCCCAATCAAAAACTTTAGCATTATGATGATGCAAAATTTGATTTACTAATTCTGAAGTGCTAAAATGCAATGAATTTTTTATAGTAACAATGGATATAATTATAACACTTAATAAAAAGAAAGATTGAAGTGCATCTGTCCATACAATAGTTTTAATGCCAGATTTATGAGTATATAACCAAATTAATAATAAGACTATAATGATGGTTAAAAAATAGGGGATATGTAAATTGTCAAAAAAAGCAAATTGTAAAATTTTTACAGAAAGTAGTAAGCGAAGAGCAGCTCCAAAGGATTGAGATATTAAAAAGAAAAAAGAGCCTGTCTTATAAGAAATGTTTCCAAAGCGAATATTTAAGTATGAATAAATGGAAACCAGTTGTAATTTATAATAAATAGGAATTAAAATAAATGCTATAAATAAGTAGCCAACAATAGTTCCTAATATGAATTGAAAATAATAGAGATTATTATTACCCACATTCCCTGGAATGGATACCAAGGAAACAGCTGAAATGCCTGAACCAATCATTCCAAAAGCTACCAAAAACCAAGGGGAAGATTTATCTCCATCAAAATAGCTATTTTCTTTAGTTTGTCTTGAGGTTAGCCTAGAAATTATCATTAATAGGGCAAAATATCCAAGAATAATAAATAATAGTATTGATGTTGTCATTGCGCTATGGGTGAGATATTATTTAAAGTTACAAATTTGTTTGCTATGTATATGCATCAAATAAAGTCAGTATTTTTGATATATGCTTTTTAAACAGTTAGATAATTTTGTAGCAGCTATGCTGGGGATGTTGGCTGTTGTAATGTTAACACAGCACGGGGGTGTGGGTATTTCTCCCGACTCTATTTATTATATAAGTGCTGCTCATAGTGTCAAAGAAGGGCAGGGTTTTATGCAATTTGATGATACGCCGTTTGTATTATTTCCAGTGTTGTATCCTATTTTTTTACTTTTAGTTGAGGTGTTAACTCATCAAGACATTGTCTTGCTAGCTCCTTATTTAAATGCTTTTTTATTTGGAATAGCTATTTTTTTGAGTGGTAATTTACTTGAAAAGATGAATGTACCTAAACCTACAAAATGGATTTTTCTAATTTTTATAATACTCAGTCCTAGTTTATTGGAAATTTATACAATGCTCTGGTCGGAAACCTTATTCATTGTTGAAATGCTTCTTTTTATTTGGCTTTCTTTTACTTATTTTAATAATAGTTCTTTAAAAAATTTATTACTCTTAGCAAGTATCGTTTCCATAGCTGCTATTACAAGACTAGCGGGAGTAACCATTATAGCCACTGGGGCTTTGCTTATTTTATTTTATCAAAATAATAAAGCCATTCATAAACTTAAACACTTATTAATATACAGTGTAGTTTCTTGTTTTTTATTAGCGCTAAATTTAATTCGCAATTTTTTTGTGGCTAGTTCATTTACAGGTGCCAGACAAAAAGGAGATACACATTTTCTAACGAATGTAAAATATTTTGGGGAAGTATTAGGCGATTGGATGCTAGTATCCAAATATGCTATATTTAATACTATATATAATGCATTATTTCTAGGACTGTTTTTTTTAATAGTATGCTCATTTATTTTTATTTTCCATTTTATAAAAAATAGAAAAGTAATTACCATTCAAAAAATTGCCATCAGCTTTGCTTTCATTTATTCAATGTTTATGATTTTGTCTGCTACATTTTCAAAATATGAGACTATTAATAACAGATTATTAGCTCCTCTTTTTATTCCATTAGTATTAAGTGTAGGGGTATATTTTTATAAAAGTATTGTATGGTTTCAAAAATCTATTTGGAAATTTGTATTTATATGTTTTTTTATAGGAGTAAGTGTATTTGTCATTTTTGGCTATTATAACAGTTTTATGGCTATGAATGCGGAGAATAAAGAAGGGGGTATTGGGGGATATAATGATGATGATTGGGTTTATAGCGAACTATTAACTTTACTAAAAAAGGAAGATACTTATTTTAAAATGGGTATGCCAGTTTATTCTAATGCTAGTCACGCAGTTTATTTTTTCACTCAAAAACACATAGCTATTTTGCCTGAAACCAAGCATTTGGCTGAATTACAGAATTTTTATGCATTACCTAAGAATATTCTTATTTGGCTTAACAATGAAGATAATCCGGCAATAAATACACTTGAGGATATTCAAAAGCATAAAAATTTAACCGTTTTAAAGCAGTGTAAGGATGGATTTATCTTTCTATGTACTCCAAAATAGCTTTACTTTTGCAGTAAGCTATGAGCCCACATTCACAAATTTTTCAATCGGCAAATAAATCGAGATGGCAAAGAACGAAATGGATTTTAAGAACCATTTTATTTTTGTTGCCGGTAGCTGCTAGTATATTTTTTATAGGTATTTATTTAATTAATAAAAATAAGCCTGATATTCCTTTAGAAGGGGCCGCTATAAAAAAAGTTTTAACCGATGAAGTACCTTCTTACAGGGAAAGTAAATTAGAAAAAGAATATAGGGGATTTAAAAAAGTAATTGGTAATAAATGGGCCAAAGGGTTGGGTTGTGGTCAAACTAATACTCCTTTAAATTTATCAAACTCAAAATATTTTAGTGATAGTTTAGGTATAAGAGCTGCTTTTTATGTCAATTGGGATGCAGCACAATCGTTTAGTTCATTACAAAGAAATGTTCAATATGTAAATTTAGTCATTCCTGAATGGTTATTTATTGATCCTAACACAGACCAGCTCTACAATACCATCGATCCCAAAGCTTTAAAAATAATGCAAACAGCAGGTGTAAAAATTATGCCTTTGCTTACCAATAACTATAAAACGCTTTTTAGAGGGGAAACGGTTAGAAGAATTATCACTAATCCCGCTAAAAGACAAAAACTCATCAATGATATTATTGCAGTTTTAAAACAATATAATTTTATTGGAGTTAATATTGACTTTGAGGAATTGAATTTAGAGAATGATCAACCACTCATTGAGTTTCAAAAAAATTTATATCAACAATTACACGCTCAAGATTTTTTAGTTTCTCAAGATGTCATTCCATTTAATAATGACTATAATTTTAGTGCTTTAAGTAAGTACAACGATTATTTAATTCTTATGGCCTATGATCAGCACCACGCTGAGACTAAGCCAGGACCCAATAGTTCTCAGAAATGGGTAGAAGCAGCAGTGGCAGATATTACTTCAAAAGTACCTTCTAATAAAATTATTTTAGCCATACCTGCTTTCGGACACGACTGGAAAACAAAAAATAATAAGGTTATTAGTGTTGCCGATGTAACTTATCAGGGCGCTATTGCCAATGCCAAAACAAGTGAAGCTAAAATAGATTTTGATAATGATAGTTATAATTTAGATTATACTTATTACGATAGTGAGAATAATTTACATCAGGTATATTTTGTAGATGCTGCTACCAATTTCAATTCTATTCGTTTTGCTACTGAAACAAATTTAGCTGGCACCGCTTTATGGAGATTAGGTGGGGAAGATGTAAGGTTATGGTCTTTTTATAATAAGCCTATGACCATAAAGGCATTAAGTAAATTTGATTTTGAAAAATTTAATCAAATAAAAGCCGGTACCGCTCCCGATTTTGTAGGAGAAGGTGAAGTGTTAGATATTATTGCATCTCCTAAAGATGGCTATATTAAAAGTGAAATTGATTCAGTATCAATGTTAATTAGTGAAGAGTATTACAATAAGTTACCTTCTACTTATGTTATAAGAAGATTTGGGGCTACCACCAAGAAAAAATTAATTTTAACTTTTGATGATGGGCCAGACCCTCTATATACTAGACAAATTTTAGATACACTTGCGTATTACCACGTGCCTGCCGTTTTTTTTGTAGTTGGCTATCAGGCTGAAAATAATATTCCACTCATTAAAAGAATTTACAGAGAGGGGCACGAGCTAGGCAATCACACTTTTACTCATCCAGATATGAGTAAAGTGAGTAGCCTTCAGGCATCATTAGAAATGGATGCTACTCGACTTTTAATTGAGTGTATTACGGGGCATAGTACTATATTATTTAGAGCTCCCTTTAATGCCGATAGTGAACCAGGTAAATATGAAGAACTGGTGCCCATTGCGCTAAGTAGACAAAAAAATTATATCACTGTTGGGGAGAGTATTGACCCTGAGGATTGGCAAATACCTATAAATGAATATGAAAATGATACCATTTTTGATAGAGTAGTAGCCGATTATCAAAAAAAGATTAATACTGGTAATCCGGAAGATACTTCTATTGCAGGAAGTATTATTTTGCTACACGATGCAGGGGGTAACAGACAAAATACAGTAAACGCTACTGGTAAAATTATCAGGTATTTTCAAAAAGAAGGTTACTCGTTCACAACCGTTGCCGATTTATTAGGAAAGAAACCCGATGATTTAATGCCTCCCATACCTAAGGGTAGAGAATATTATTGGTTGCAAATTAATTACATCATTGCTGAGACTGGTTATTTAGGGGGTAATTTCTTTTTCGCTTTATTCATTACTTTTTTAATACTTAGCACCATTAGAATTTTAATTATAGGTATAATGGCTTTATTAGAAAAGAAAAATAAAATGGCATTGTCTAAAATTGAAAATACTTTAGAACATCCTTTTGTATCAATAATTATACCTGCTTACAATGAAGAAGTAAATGCAGTTTCTTCTATTGAAAATTTATTAAAATGTGATTATCCTGCTTTTGAAATAATTTTTGTTGATGACGGTAGTAAAGACAATACTTATGAAAAAGTAAAGCAAGCTTTTCAACATCAATCAAAAGTAAAAGTATTCACTAAAGAAAATGGGGGAAAAGCAAGTGCCTTGCAATATGGAATTGAAGCTTCTACTGCAGCGTATGTGGTTTGTATAGATGCGGATACTAAGTTGGCTACAGATGCCGTTTCCAAATTAATGCGTAATTTTTTAAATCCGCTTAATAAAAATAGTAAAGCCATTGGGGCAGTAGCAGGTTCTGTAATAGTGGGTAATGAAGTAAACATTTTAACTAAATGGCAGAGTATTGAATACATTACCAGTCAAAATTTTGATAGAAAAGGATTTGCGTATGTGAATGCCATTACAGTAATTCCTGGTGCAATTGGAGCATTTAAAAAACAAGCTTTAATAGAAGCGGGAGGTTTTACTTCCGATACGCTTGCAGAGGATTGTGATATAACTTTAAGAATTATGAAAGCAGGGTATATAGTTGCGAATGAATCGAAAGCCTACGCTTTTACGGAAGTGCCAGAAAGTTTAAGACAATTTTTGAAGCAAAGATTAAGATGGAGTTTTGGAGTAATGCAAACATTTTGGAAGCATAAGTATATGTTGTTTAATAATAACAGAAGGTCTTTAGGTTGGGTAGCACTTCCTGATATGTTATTGTTTAAATATGTGATTCCTTTTTTCTCTCCTTTTGCCGATTTGTTTATGTTTTTTGGTTTAATTACAGGCAATGCCGATAAAATTGGTTTTTACTTTTTAATATATGTCATAGTAGATGCGCTTATTGCTTCTATTTCATTTGCTTTTGAAAAAGAAAATCCTGCAAAATTGATTTGGTTGGTACCTCAAAGATTAATTTATAGATGGCTAATGATGTATGTTTTTTTTAAAGCTATCAAAAGAGCTATTAAAGGTGAGTTGCAAACCTGGGGAGTTCTAAAAAGAACGGGTAATGTGAAAGATAGTTTTGAAAGCAGCTATCGCAATCAATTGTAAATAAAACTTAATTCAATAATTCGAAGGGGCTTAATTTTGATTAAGACGACCTTTGAATTTATGTTTTCTAGGGTGGGCTACTTTCGATCTAGATTGAAATTCACTACTTATAACACTAATATTGCCATCTACTTCTAAAATGGCAAGATCTACATTTTGAATATCTTTAGCCCCGTGTTCACGCACCGCAGCTTCTAATTCTTCTATGGTAATTTGTGCTTTTTTACAATTTTCTACATTGGCTACTCCCTCATAAATTAATAGCAGCGATTCACCCTGTACAAGCTTGCTAAAGCTTTTACTTTTATAAAATAGACGCTTAAGCGTGAAGTTGGCTAAAAATAAGGAGCCTGCTGCTATAAGGCCTCCAGTGAGTGAAGAGTCTGGGCCTACCATAGCATTTTGAACTGAGTTGCTTATTAATAGTATAAAAACCAAATCTATAACTGAAAGCTGTGCTAGTTCTTTTTTTCCAAAAAGTCGAATAGCTAAAATCATAAAAATATATACCGCTAAAGTGCGTAAAACAATGATTAACATAGGGTTATTTAATGTCATATTAAGCATATAATTAATTAAAATATTGGCAATATAGTTATTAAAGCTAGCAAATCTTCTTTATAATTTTTAAATAATATCTTTTGAAATAGTTTAATTAAATATTAATTTTAATAGTAATAATTTACTTTTATATATCCCATTATGAGAAATTATAAACTCTTATTAGTAGTACTACCTTTAATGTTTATGGCTTGCAGTAAAGGGGGAGATTCCAGCACTCCAACTCCAACACCACCTCCTGTGGTAGTGACTGAAGCTGATATTACTTTTAAAGTTGAAATTCCTGCCAATACTGAAATTGATTATACAAAAATTTATGGTGCTATTGGGGGCACTCAAGCTATTAATGTAAATGTTACTTCTGCTTTACCCAAAGATGGTGTCACTATTGATGTTAAAGTAACCAAAGATGTTGATAATACTTCTGTATTTACCGATAACAAATCAAGTACTACCGCTGCCACCAACGCTGTAACAATTTCAAGTTTAACGCCTGGAGTTTTATGTACCGCCACTGTGGTTGTTACTTCTAAAACAAAAAGTACAAATACTGCTACAAAGACATTTAAAATAGCAGCTAAATAGTATCTCCACATTTATTTACGGGGCTCGTATCTCACCGAATCGGGATATGCTATAATTAAGATTATGTTTTTCATAGTCTATGAATGAGTAATTCTTTTAGTTATTTTACTTCGAAAGTGCTCGTTTGGTTTAAAATTTTTCCTTCTTTGCTTAAACCCTGCAAACTAATTAAGTAATAGCCTTTATTGTCTGAGCTAAAAAAAGATATTTTTTGTTTTTTTTCTATTTTAAGATCTGGTTTCCATAGCAATACTTGTCTAAAATCGGGTATTCTATTTTCTTGTTGATCGCCATTCTCATAAACAGGGGCATTAAAAATTCTTTTATTCTGTAAGCCTTTAAAATCTAGTACAGTTGCTTTTGGATCAATTTCAAAGCCTTCTAATTTTCCTGTATATGTAGTAAAATTTATGATTCCATTATAAGCTAGATTTCCAGAATAATAAACCCTTGAAACAACTTCTAATTTTCTAATTTTTAAAGGGTCATATTCTAAAAATTTATCAATATCTTTAATAATTACTCCATCTAATAATACGAGTGGTTTTTGTTCAAAAAATTGTTTATAGGCTTCATCATAAACATAAAATTGGTACTTCCCTTTTTCTTTCACTAAAGTAACAGGAGTTACATATTCTCTTATTACTTCTTCTAAAGTGCTAAATCGAGCATAATCGTCTAAATAATAGGTTCTATCGGGGGTGTAATAGAAGGCATTGGTATCTTGTATTGATTTAGTGAATAGATTATTATTTTGGGGACTATAAAAATTTTGTACCTGTACATTACGATAAATTGATTGAAGTGAGTTTTGATTTATTTTTTTTATATCGAGTGGCTCTTGTTTCATAAGAGCAATTTTTCTGCCTGAAAATGGGTTATCTATTTCAATTTTATTTTTTGAATTTTGAGCACTATCCGCTTGTACAATAATTTGGCCATTATTCATAAATTCATCAAGCTGAAACATAATTTTTCCCTCATTATCACTCATTGCCGATTTAAAAACTGTATTTTTTGAAGGCACTGAAATATAGGCAGGTGTTTCTTTAGCAGGAGCATTGGTACCCAAGTTGATAATTTTACCAGTAATAAGATTTCCACCTATTTCTGGTAGAAAGGAAAAAATACTCGAATCCTTTTTAAATATATTTTCTTGTGAAAACCTTCTCCAACCTTTTGTGAGCATTAAATTGTCCATAGCTTCTGTCCTTAGATTATTGCTTTGGTCGAAGTAGCTATTAGGGGATTCAATATTTCCAATTAAATCAGAACTAAGTAGAATATAGTTTTGAATGTTAGTTTCATCAATACCTTGAAGTGAATCCAATTTATAAATAGAGAGGGATGCGTCAAAGTTTGTTAAAGAATTAAATCTTACATTTACTTTTTGTCTTTGTTTAAAATTAGTACTCTCTAATTCAATATTAGCTTGTTCGTATTTAGGATATTTAAAAAATAATCGTTCAGCCACAGGATTTTTTTCATTATCAAATAGAGTAAAACAGTTTATTCCATCACCTACATCGGTTAAGGGTATATTTAATTCAGCTTCATTATCTGGAATGGTTAATTGCATTGCTTTTTTTATGATACCTCTATTATGGATGACTAAGTATATTTTATTTTGCTTTACTCCGACAGTATGAATTTTTGTTGTAATAGTGTCTTTTTTGTAATTTTTAATTTGTAAGGCGTATCCTGAAGAAAGCGACTTTGGAAGTTCCTTTTCTATACTACTCTTATCTAATGTAATTACTATTTTATAGCTATTCAATTGACTAGGTATAAAATTAAAATGTCCTATTCCCTGAGTTAAGGTTTTTATTGATGTTATGGTATCAAGTTTATCATTTAAAAGCCAGCCATTGATTGCAATACCTTTCCCAAATTTGTTTGTTACAGAAAAACCCACAGTATTATTAATGCCATTTAATAAATAGCCGCTTTCAGGATAAACATTGATTATTATATTATCAGAGCTTTTATTAGTACTTGTAATATTTTCAATTTTATTTTGAGTATTAATAATGGTGATGGTTTTATGGAAAAAAAATTCTGGATCAAAATTTTTCATCCAATTAGTATAAGCAACTAATGTATATTTCCCAGAGGGTATGTCTGCTGGTAATTGAATGGAGCCATCGCCAGTAGCATTATTAAGACTAATTTTTTCTTGCACAATAGCATTTCTTTGCTCATTTAATAATTCAATATAGGCTACTTTGTTTAAGATAAGGGGTTGATGTAAAAATCCATCAAGTGTATAAATTTTAAACCAACAAATTTCATTATTTATATAAGTTGATTTATCTGTATGTACATAAATTTTTTCAGGTAAATGATTGACAGTATAATTTTTATAAGCATCTATTATACTATTAATTTCATTTTTTTGAGCAAAAGATTGAATGCTTATTGTTAGTAACCAAAAAACTAATATAGAAATATTTTTCATTTTCATTAATGGGTAAATTTATGGCCAAAAACTTGGTTTAACACTAGATCCTTTTAATTTACAATCAACACATTCAGGTGGCGCAGCAAAAAATGATATAATTCTACCAGTGACCGGATCTGTTTTGGGGTAGGTGGGTAATAAAAACAATGCTTTAATGGCAATGCTATCACTTATATTGGGTATTTCTACTTCAGAACAAAATTGGTTATAATTCCAATCTGGTAAAGATTTTCTATTAATATAAATTCGTTTTTCTTGAACAGGACAAACATCAATATATCCAATGACAGGTTCATTGGGATTATTAATACAATGGATATTGCTATTTAGTTCTGAGGGTTGTGCATCAAAAACTGAACCTGTTCCTTCAGTGTTTTTTTTCATTCTTTGTAAAAATTCATATCTGCCTTGGCTTAAACTATACTGTTTTGTATTGATGCTATATAGTATGTTTAATTTCCAAGAATCTGCTGGTATAGTTAATAGTGGTAGATTGATAACATCGCTCGCTAAATTTGCTGTTGAGCCAGTTAAAATTAAAGTGGATGGATCTGTTTTCCAACATAAATATTTAGTCATATCAGGCCCATAAGTGGTGGAGTCGTTATAAACTGCACTGTAAGTAGTGGCGCCTTTATAGTTAGTGCCTATTTTATATTTTAATGATGATAAAAATATGGAATGAATTTCCCAAGTTTCAACATATTCCCACTGGTAATATTTTGTGTTATTATTAGGATCGTGTGTATTCACAAATAAACTAACATCTCGGCCATCTCTTTTCCAACTTATGCTATCAATAGGAGGGTTATTTTTTACAGATGAAAAGTCTGATTGATAAGTTTTCCCATCTTTTGTAATTATAGATAATCGATATTTTTTGTTATTATTTAAATTAAGGTTTGATATTGTAAAATGTCCAGTACTATTTTCTTTTAATGATACACTGCTATTGTCATCTCCTTGAACAAATACCTTTGCCCCAGATTCAAAAATTATAGTTTGACTATTTAAACTTGAAGTTCTTGTTAATGTTATATTAGTTTCTCCTGCACTGCTGTTTATTATTCCCTCTACCACTAAGTAACCAGATGCGGGTGAAATGACAGGTGAAATATATTTTTCTTTGCAATAAGGAAGAATAAATATGAGCAATATATATCTAAGATATTTTTTCATTTTACTTATTTGAATCTAATATTTAAATTAATATAAGGTATAGCTGCACCAAATATAGAAAGCTTGTATCCATTTACTGCTCCATTTTCAGAAACATAATAAACCGAGTAGGGATTTTTTTGCCCTGTTAAATTATAAACTCCAATTGACCAAGAATTATGTGTTAGTTGATTTATTTTATGATTGCCTTCAATATTCATAGAAAAATCTGTTCTAAAATAGTCAGGTATGCGATAAGCGTTTCTATCTGCATATAAAGTTCTAAAAGAGCCTCCATAAGAGAAAACGCCTATGGGTAAGGTAATAGGTCTGCCAGTACTATAATTACTATTAAATGAAATACTAAATCTATGACTGAACTTATAGTTAGCAATTAAAGTAAAATCGTGTGGTTTATCATAATTAGAAGGATAATATTCGCCTCTATTTATTGGAGTACCAAGCGTAGGGTCGTTCATTCTTAATAGAACTCTTGACCAAGTGTAACTTAACCAACCATTTAATTTTCCAGCTATTTTTTTAATTAAAAATTCAACTCCGTATGCTTTTCCCTCAGTACCTAATACGTCTGTTTCAATATGATGGTTCATAACAAGTTTAGCTCCACTCTTGTAATCCAAATAATTATTCATATTCTTATAGTAAAGCTCAAGGGAAGTTTCAATTGTATTTGAATTAAGATTTTTATAAACTCCCATTGAAAATTGATCTCCTATTTGTGGTTTTATATTTGGGTCACTTAACTTCCAAATATCTGTAGGTGCCATAGCGGTGGTGTTTGACAAAGAATGTATGTATTGCCTTTGTGTATTATAACCCGCCTTTAAGGATAAAGTTTCATTAATTACATATCTAAGACCTATGCGATATTCAGGTCCTGCATATGTTTTTATTACATCACCATTAGAGTAGTTGACTGTTTTTAAAATATTATCTACAGTAATAGGTACACCACTTGGGTAGCTATTTATGCTATTGGGTCCTAAGTCACTATATATAGATAGTCTTACTCCAGCATCCAATTTTAATTTAGATGTCATAGTGAAGTGATCTGTAATGTATAAAGCATTTTCAATAGCATGTTCATTTGGAATAATATCATTTACAACAAGTGATTTATTTCCCAATGGCTCATAATTACCTGGTGATAAATTGTAGTATAAACTATTTACTCCAAAATCTATAGTATGTTTACTATTAACATTATAAATAAAATGTGCTTTAAAATAGGTTTGTTGAATTCCAAAGCTCAATTGATAGGCAGACAATGGTAATTTTTGACTATTAATTTGGTATCCATAATTATCCCAGCCTGCTGTTAGGAGACTATTAAATTTATTTGTAAAAATATGTTTCCATTTTACAGAAATATTTTTATTACCATAACTGTAAGCTGTATCACTATTTAAATTAAAATGATCATTACTTATATAGCCTGTGAAATAAAGTGTATTATTTTTATCAATTTGATTGTTGATAATTAAATTAAGATCATAAAAGTCTGCGTTACTATTTTTATATTGATCAGGTAATAATTTGAATAACCAATTTGAATAAGTTGACCTACCGCCTAAAATAAAAGAAGATTTGTCTTTTTCAATGGGTCCTTCAATATTTACCCTGCTGGTTAATAAACCAATGCCAGCAGAACCTGTAAACTCTTTTTTATTACCTTCTCTACTACTAATATCTAATACCGAAGAAAGTCGACCACCAAAATTGGCTGGAATACTACTTTTATATAACTCTACATTATTTATTAGTTCTGGATTAAATGCAGAAAACATACCAAAAAAGTGAGAGGGGTTATAAATAGTTGCATCGTTAAACAAAATTAAATTTTGGTCTGCGGCACCGCCTCTAACATTCAATCCTGTACTTGCTTCACCTACTGTTTTGACGCCTGGTAATGTTGTAACTGCTCTTAAGATATCTGTTTCCCCTAAAACCATTGGTACTTGTTTGATTGTTTTAATATCCAATTTCTGCACGCCCATAATGGTACCTCTTACATTGCTTAATTTTTGTGCTGAAATTGTTACTTTTTTTAGAGACATGATACTACCTATTGTTTCAATATTCATTTTACCATCACTATACAAAACTATTTGTCTTTTCATATCTCTAATACCAAGGCTTTGTATATTTAATAAATGTTTGCCTCTAGGAAGTGAAATGCTATAATATCCATTTTGATCAGAAGTGGCACCTATCCTAGGCTTGTCAATGTAAATAGAAGCCCCTGCAATGGGCTCTCCTGTGCGAGAATCTTTAATATAACCAGACATTGAAACAATATTTGCAACAGGCGCTAATTTGTCACCTACTTCATAAATTTTTTTGTCTGTTAAGTTTTCTTGTGAAATATCTAATTCGGTTTCATTAAAGTTATTATTTACAATAACGGTAGATTTTTCTACTTGATTTGTAAAAAAACTTTCAGCTAATGTAATATTTAATACTTGATCTTTTGTTAAGAAAATATGTTTTTCTCTATCAATACTAAAATAAATTTTGTGAGGAATAAGTAAATCAATTAAAACAGCATTTAAAGATTTTTGATGAATTTGGATAGTAAATCTTTCATTGATTAATTGTGATGTATCAAAATAAAAGCGATAATCAACTTGAGTTTCAATCTTATTAATTAGCTCTTGAATAGTAGCGTTGTTTACATTGAGATCAATTTTTTGACTTGTATCAGATTGAGAATTAGCATAATTACTATAAACTAAAAATAGAAAAATATAAATTATAATTTTATTTACTTTCATTTTATTGATTCTTTTGATTATAGAAATCAACAACCTTTGTTAGTAAAATTTCTTTAGATTTTCTGAAATTGAGGTGTTCAATTTCAATAAAATTTTTAATTTCTTTTTCATCATTTCCCATTAATTGGAATAAATCTTTTTTTCTTTGAATTTGATAATATTGATTATCTTTTTTTAAATAGTAATATTGGTGTATTTCAAAAATGACAGCTAATTCATTTGAATTACTAAACTTATCTATCATTCTTTTAACTTCTTTTTTATATAAACTTAAATTTCCTTTTGTTAGAACCTCATAAAAGCCGGTATTGATAAGTTGAGAATTTCCAATTTTATTAAGTCTTTCAAAATTATTTTCTTGAATGCTAAAGCTACTCAACCTTTCTCCAACAAGTTTAATTCTATGACTGCTATCTTGTAATATTACACAATCTGCAACTTCATCATATAATAAATTTACATTTTCAAATAATACGCCATCATATACAATTTTACCTTTAGCTAATACATCTGCTTTAAAATAGGGATGCCCATCTGAGAAAGAGACAGTATAACCCTGATATTGACTACCGTTGAATTTGGCTGCTTGGTCGCCAATTCCATTATGATAAATTTGAATAGTATTATTTATTGCATTTTTTAAAATGATACTATCATCTATATTAGTTTGAGCTTGCAGTGTTATAAACAAGCAGCTCATTATTATAATTGGTAAATATCTTTTTAATGATATCATTTAGATTACTTAAATTAACTTGAAATTAAATTTGTCTTTTTATATATATAAATTAAATTCAAAAATGATTTTTATTTAATTAAATTATATGTATATAAACATCTTCTTATTCCATTGAAATATAATAACATTTATTTAACATTATAATAAAATATTTAATATCATATATCAAATTTAAACTTAAAATAAGATTTTATTAAGTTTTATTTCATTTATTTATTCACTTGATTTTGAAAATATGAATATTAATTTCAACTTTGTATGATAATTAATTAAAATGCAAAGACAATTATTAGTATTTACAATTTACCTTCTATGTATAAGTTGTTCAAATACACTTTATGTTCCAGGATACAAACAAAATAGTCAAATCATAGCTGATGGAAAACTAGATGATTGGAGTTTGCCATTGAAATTTGGAAGTGAAGATGGAAAATATCAGTATAGTATCACTTTTGATGAAAAAAATATTTTTGTTGCAATAGCAAGTAGTGATCAATTTAGTCAAATGGGCATATTAAGAAATGGTATTGATTTTTATTTTGATATTAACGGTAAAAAAAATAAAACCATCCATTTACATTACCCTGAAAATAAAGGAGCAGATTTTACTATAGAAGGATTTCAAAAATTAGAAAATGGGACTTACTCAATTGCTGATCCAACTACTTTAAAAGCGGGGTCATATGCAGATGAAAAACAAGGTTTAGGTATTGAGTTAATTATTCCAAAAAATTTATTAGTTCAAAATGGAATTTTTAAAAAAAATCATATAAATATTGGAATTGCTTTAGGAGAGATAAAAATGAGAGGCAATGCAAATGCTAAAGGTAATGGGGAACAAAGAAATGCTTATAATAGGAGTGGAAATATGGGTAATGAATTTAATAACATGGGGGGAGGTATGAGGGGTGGTGGTATGAGAGGAGGTATGCGTGGTGGTGGTATGCGAGGTGAAATGAGAGGCGGAAATAATTACGAATCTCGTGGGAATGGTACAAAATCATCCATTAATTGGAATAGTTTTACCATTGATTAAATTATTTATAATAAATCATAGGAAATAATTCATATTTAATTTTGAGTTTGTAATTAAATTAGATATATTACAGAAACAAAAAATTAAATAAAATGAAAAAATTATTCTTAACTCTTGTTGTACTATTTGCCATCATTACTATTAATGCTCAAACATATTTAAAGTATGAGTATATGAAAGTGCTGCCTGGTCAAGATTATGAAAAATTAGAGAAGTCTTGGGTTAATTATCACAAAGAACTTATCAAAGCCGGTGTGATTACAATGCATAGAGTTTGGAAAGTACTACCAGGGGCTAATGTTAATTATGATTATATTGTTTCAACAGCCTATAATAATTATGCCGATGCTTTAGGAATAGGTAAAAGTATTTCTGTAGATGAATTTAAAGCAAAGTATCCCGAAGATTATATTGTTATGATGAATAATACTACCAAAACAAGAACAATGGTAAGAGATGTTATTCTTAAAATTGAATTGGGTATAAGCGATACTACTACCACCGTGGTGCCTGGAAAAACTATTTTAAATTTAGTTTATGTAAAGTCTAAAAACGACAATTACGAAAAAGCGGAAACCAAGTTTAGTAATAAATGGCATCAATATATGATTGATAAAAAACGCAAAGAGGCGTTTTATTTTACAAGTGTAGCAGGAGGGGCGGGTGTAGATTCAGATTTTACAAACACTATTTCGCATTTGTATAAAAACATTGATCAATATACAGCTTCATCCAACACTTCAGATATTAAGTTTTCTACCCAGGAGCTAGCCGATTTTGATTTGTTAAAATCTTATAGAGATATTAAAAAATCATTTTTACTCATTAATGTGATGAATTTGGAGAAATAGCGCTATTCTTTTAATATTTTTTAAAATTTAAAGTCCCGCAAACCCAATAAAACCGCTTAGGTGTGGGACTTATGTGTGACTTTTGAACTAAAAAGCCCCTAACTTATTGAAAGCTTAGGGCTTTTGCGGACCGGACGGAGGACTTAACATATTATAAAAAATGACATATTCTCTAAAAGTTAATTTTTCTCGTCGATTCGGTAAAAGTATTGGATGTGATAGAATATCAAAATATGATTTAAAATTTAGTAATTTATTAAAAAGTAATTGTATCATGCCAAAAAGTAAGATTAAGAAAATAATATTATTCTCTAATTATGATAAAATATTAGACGATGTTATTCATAGATTAAAATATAATGAATTTAAATTTTGGAAATTATCTGGAACTTATACTACATTGCATAGAATAGTAGAGGAATTTAAAAATTATAATGATAATTGTATATTGATAATTAATTCTATTAAATACAGTTCAGGTATTAATTTACAATGTGCTACAGATATTATTTTAGCACACTATATTTTAGATAATAATATTGATGTTGCAATTGTACTTGAAGATGATGTAAAATTATTCAGGAATTTTAATAGAATTATTAATACTGCTATTAAAAGAAGAGAAGCAATTGGAATAAAAGGAAGTTTAAGTAATTTAACTCCAGATTATATATTAGATAAAATTGAACAAATAATAAATGATTTATATGTGAAAGATACTGAACAAGGAATGATAAATTTTCACATATTATTAAGATGTTATTTATCACCAAAAAAAATAATAATTAAACATAATTTTTCAAAAATGAGTATTATGTCTAAAATATATCCTGTTAATAGAGCTAGATTTATTGGTAAAAATTTAAAAAAATTAAACCTTAATGGGTTTTCGCACCGTCATGCTTTTATAACTAATAACAATTGGAACGCAATGATAGGGTACACGAGACCAAGAAATAGACTT
>CAXBQH010000010.1:0-65936 GCA_963977985.1 uncultured bacterium | reverse complement strand
GCTTTTATATTTGCATTGTACCGCGAAGGCCTTCCACCTATTATTTTAGTAATCTTAATTTCTTTTGCCATTTTAGTCATTGCCACTTTACTATTAGAACCTACTACTCTTGCTATTATCATAACAGCTATAGCAGGCTTATTTATAGTAAATATGATTAAAAAGTTTAAAAGACATAAGAATGACATCCTATTAGTATTGGTAATATGGGCCATAAGTGTTGGAACAGTTCGTTTTGCTGTACCTTATATTTTTAATAATGTTTTTGAATGTTATCAAAGTACCAGAATTTACTCAATGGTGGGTAAAGAATATGATTGTTCATTGAATAAAAAATCAGCCAGTACTTCCTCAGAGAAAAAAAGTAAAAAGCCCGATGACTATAATGTAAAGCAAAGTAAAATTGCCATTGGCTCTGGTGGATTTTGGGGAAGAGGATTTTTGAAAGGTACACAAACTAGAGGCAAATATGTGCCAGAACAACATACCGATTTTATTTTCACTTCCTTAGGAGAAGCTTTTGGTTTTATAGGCACTTTTACCTTTCTGGCATTGTATTTATTTTTCTTATTTAGACTCATTAGAATTGCAGAGAGACAAAGAAGTACTTTTTCCAGAGTCTACGCTTATAGTGTAGTAGGTATTTTCTTTTTTCATATTGCAGTGAATATATGTATGACCATTGGACTATTTCCAGTGGTGGGTATTCCACTTCCCTTAATTAGTTATGGCGGTTCTTCCTTACTCACTTTCACTGCCTTACTTTTTATTTTGCTAAGATTAGACGCAGACAGACAAATGGTGCTTCGTTAATCCTTAATTTTGTAGTATGCGCATTTATCCTTTATCAGAAGGTAGTTTCTCTATTGATGAAACAAAAGTATTCAAGCCCTTTGATAATAGCAGCCCCCATTATCCCAACCGACCTAAGGGAAGCATTCTTGTGGAAGTACAGCCTTTTGTTGTTATTACAGAAAAAGATATTTTATTATTAGATACAGGATTAGGTTACTTCAATAAAGCAGGGGTATTGCAAATACACGAAAACCTTATGTCCATAGGTATTAATCCCTCTAGTGTTACTAAAGTTTTTCTAAGTCATTTACACAAAGACCACGCAGGAGGCATTAGCTTTATCGATGCTCAACATCAAGAAGTTTTTATAAGTTTTCCTTATGCAAAATATTATGTACAAAAAAGAGAATTTGAAGAAGTAATGCAAAATAGTAAAAACGAAAAACTACTTGCACAACTCAGCATTTTGAAAGATTTTAGTGGTACGATATGGCTCACTGAAGACAAAGGTACTATCGATAACCTTATTCATTATGAAATAACTGGAGGGCATAGTCAATTTCATCAAGCCGCCTGGATAAAAGAAAATAATGAAATTATATTTTTTGGCGCAGATGTAGCGCCCCAATTACAACAAATGAAATCCAGATTTGTAGCTAAATACGATTTAGATGGAAAAAAATCATTAGCATTTAGACAACAATGGTGGGAGGAAGGTAATCGTGAAAATTGGACTTTTGCTTTTTACCACGATATTCATCAGCCCACTTATTTTTCTAGGAAAGAAATTTAAAACAAACATTCATTAGGAATCAATACAGACAAGGCTTTCAGAATTTTCAAATATATTTAAAGTACATTTGTGATGTAATTTATGCCAGTCAACACAAACCACTTTGAGCAAATATTCAGAAGAAATGTATCTGATAAATACATAATCTATAATAGTTTATTTTCAGCATTACCTTACTCGGGAGTAGCAAATGTAGGCGCCCTTCTTCCAGTTCTCTTACAAAGTTGCGAGGAAGGTTATGCAAAAGAAAAATCACCCATTGAAATAATTGATTATTTTTTTAGTAGGTACACTCTTGTACAAAATGAAAAAGAAAAAATTGATCACTTATTTAAATATGTTCAGTACATAGAAAGACAAGTAGTACTTTTTGATGCGATTGAAGATGCTGCCTTTACATCTGTAAATGATATGGAAGGCTCAGGAAGTGTGAAAACCTTATTAAGAGATGTCAACTTCACTGGAAAAAATCTAGCCTTAAAAAACAAATTAGAAAAATTTAAAGTTCGTATTGTATTAACTGCCCATCCCACACAATTTTATCCAGCCAATGTTTTAGGTATTATTCACGATATGGGAGAAGCCATTGGAAGAAATGATTTCCAAACCATCAACCAATACATACAACAACTAGGTCTTACTCCCTTTTTTAATAAAAAGCAACCTACCCCTGCTGACGAGGCTTTGAATTTAATGTGGTATTTAGAAAATGTGTTTTATCATTCCATTGGCCATATATATAGCAATATAGTAAATGAAGTTTTTGATGGTAATTACTTTGGCAATAATCCTTTCATTGAATTAGGCTTTTGGCCTGGGGGAGATAGAGATGGTAACCCATTTGTAAATGCTACTACCACACTCAATGTAGCTAAGGGTTTAAGAAGCAGTATCATAGTATGTTACTACAGAGATGTTAGAAGATTAAAAAGAAAATTAACTTTTTCTGGAATTGATTTACTTTTAACAAATCTTGAATCCAAACTATATGAAAATGTATTTAAATCTGATGATAGTAACCCCATTAAAAAAGAAGAAATTATTTCTAATTTAGAAGCGATAAAGAAAAAAATTATCAGTGAAAATCATTCCCTTTATTTATCCAGATTAGAAAGCCTTTTACATAAAGTGCATTTATTTGGTACACATTTTGCTTCACTCGATATTCGACAAGATAGCAGAATACATCATCGTGTGCTGCAAAATATTCATGAAACCTTATTATCAAAAAATGGTAAGGGCTTATTTCCAAAAAATTATGAAACACTGAGTCCTACTGAACAAATTAACATCTTAAATCAACTCTCAGATCAACTTTATCCAAAAGATTTTATAGAAACAATTACAATAGATACTTTAGAAAGTATTTATGCCATTCAACAAATTCAAGAAATGAATGGAGAAGCTGGTTGTCATAGATATGTAATCAGTAACTGTCAATCAGAAGTCAATGTCATAGAATTATATGCTTTATTCAGATTATGTGGATGGCAAGAAAACCTTCCAACTATAGATATTGTTCCTCTTTTTGAAACTATCGAAGATTTAAATGCTTCAGAAAAGATTATGGAACTTTTGTATCAACTGCCATTATACGCTTCCCATTTAGTCCAAAGAAAAAGACAACAAACTATTATGCTTGGATTTAGTGATGGCACTAAAGATGGTGGATATTTACAAGCTAATTGGGGTATTTATAAAGCGAAAGAAAAACTTACTGCTATTTCAAGAAAAAATAATATTACAGTTAAATTTTTTGATGGACGAGGTGGCCCCCCTTCTAGAGGAGGTGGCAAAACTCACCAATTTTATGCCTCGATGGGTAATCAAATAGAAAATAACGAAATTCAATTAACAATTCAAGGTCAAACTATCACATCAAATTTTGGAACTATTCATTCTGCACAATACAACTTAGAACAATTACTTACTGCTGGAATTAGAAATGAATTGTTTGCCGATAACAAATTGCAATTATCCGAACAAGACCGTTCTATAGTAGAAGAACTAGGCAATATTAGTTATGCTTCATATCAAAAGCTTAAAGAAAATTCTTTATTCTTGGATTATTTACAAAATTATAGTCCATTAAATTATTACAGTAAAAGCAATATTGCCAGTAGACCTGCCAAAAGAAACTCGGGAGCTGAGTTAAACTTTAGTGATTTAAGAGCCATACCTTTTGTAGGCAGCTGGAGTCAATTAAAGCAAAATGTACCAGGTTTTTACGGCGTAGGAACTGCTTTACAAGTTTTGAAAGAAAAAGGTTTATGGAAAGAAGTTCAAGCCTTGTTTAATAACATTGCTTTTTTTAGAACATTAATTGACAACAGTATGATGAGTATGGTGAAGTCTAATTTTGCTATCACCAAATACATTGAATCTGATGTAACTTTCAACACCATTTGGCAAACTATCGAAGAAGAATTTAAATTAACCACTCAACTGTATTTAGAATTAAGTAATACTAAAAGTTTAATGGAAACAGATACGGTAGCCAAACATTCTATTTTATTAAGAGATCGTATAGTACTTCCTTTATTGACTATACAACAATATGCTTTATCTAAAGTAAAGGCATCTAATGTAGAAGCCAATGTATTGGCAGATTATGAAAAACTAATTACTAGAACTATGTTTGGGATCATCAACGCAGCTAGAAATTCAGTTTAATTAAACGGCACCAGTATCTTTCCAATGCCATAAATGTAAACAGGCATAGGTTCTATAGGGAGCCCAAGTTTCAGCCCTTCGCAACATTTTTGTTTGTAACTCCTTTTTGGTAGAAAATTTTATTTTATACAAACGAATCATTGCTTGTTGAATTCCTAAATCATCTACTGCAAAAACATCTTCGTGACCTAAACTAAACATTAAAAGCATCTCAACCGTCCATTTCCCCACTCCTTTAATTTGAGTGAGTAAATTAATCACAGAACTAGGATCCATTGTATATAATTGCTTATCTGTGATCGAATGAGTTATAAAAAATTCAGCTACATTTTTAACATAATTTACTTTTGAATTACTTAATCCAATACCCCTGAGTGTATCGTGAGAAGTATCTAAAATAGTTTGCAAACTAGGTTCCCTTCCTCCATATAAGTCTAAAAACCTTTTAAATATTATAGCAGCTACTTTGGTACTTAATTGTTGAGAAATAATACTTGCTATTAAACGAATGGCTGTATTTTTTCGTTTTTTTAAAACATAGGGTTCCCCTTTTAGCAGCGTGGCCAAGGCTTTATCTTTTTTCAAATGACTTTGATAGTGCATACCCACAAAATAAGTAGATTTCAATAATTTTAATTAACTTTTCAATGTTTAAAACACATACTATGAAAAAATATTTTATCCTTATTGGAATTTGCATATCTCTTTTAAGTAGCGCACAGAATAAAGACATACAGTCCATTCAACAATTACTAGACAAACAAGTGGCAGCTTGGAATACAGGTAATATTGACGCTTTTATGTTAGGTTATTGGGAAAATGATAGTTTATTATTTATGGGTAAAAATGGCCCTACTTATGGTTATGCTACTACTTTAAAGAATTATAAAAAAAATTATCCCGATACCGCCCATATGGGTCAACTGGCTTTTACCATCACTAGAATGCAGGCGCTCAATGTAGATCATTATTTTATTATTGGCCAATTTCACTTAAAAAGAAGTATAGGAGATGCTCAGGGTAATTTCACACTTTTATGTAGAAAAATAAATGGGGTATGGAAAATCATTGCCGACCATACCAGTTAAAGGAATTGTCTAATGAATCTTTATTCCAATAGGTTTTTTCCAAATTCTATAAAGAAGCATTGCCACTCCTATAAAGCTTATAAGTAGATAAAGATAAAATAGTGTATTGCTTAATTGCCAGTGCTCTTTCATAAAAGCATATCCCCACATAATTCCAAAAGCCACATTGATAGACATCCACACTACCACTAAAGCAATGGTACGCATAATTCTATTTAAGTATTGTAGTAATAAGGGATCCATACATTTAATCTAAACTTTGTTTATTATTAGCAGCCGCTTTTAACAATCGATCAAATTGAGCAGGAGTTAAATCGTTATAAAAATAATACACTGGATCCACTTTTATATTTCTTTTAATTACTTCATAATGGCAATGGGGACCAGTACTTTTTCCAGTATTTCCAATATATCCAATCACTTCTCCTCTTTTTACAGACTGTCCTACTTTTGCTTTGACGCGCACCATATGTCCATATAAAGTTTGATACCCAAAACCGTGATTGATAACTACTTTATTACCATACCCATCGGTGTTGAAACCCGCTGCTTGCACCACTCCATCAGCAGTTGCGTAAATGGGTGTACCAGAGGGTGCTGTAAAATCTAAACCTTGATGAAAACGAAGATCTTTATAAAGCGGGTCAATTCTATATCCAAAACTTCCTCCAATTCTATTTAAGTTTTTATTACTTACAGGTTGAATAGAGGGAATGGCTTTTAATAATTTTTCTTTGTTTTTTACCATAGCCGCTATTTCAGTAAAGGAAGTAGCTTGATACGCCATTCTTAATTTTAAATTATTCAATTGACCCATCATATTTTCCAGTAATTCATCATTGGAAAAACTTTGTAATAATCTTACTTCTTTTTTTGATTCCATTTCTTTTATCCTAGCACTATCTGGAATAGGACTGGATTCAAAAATAGAGCGGTACACTTCATTATCTCTGTTTTCTAATTCAGCCATTTGTAATTGTAATTGCTTTAACTCAGCCGACATCACACTGTAATTTTCTTTATATAATACATTTTGCTGGCGTAATAATTTTTCTTTGGGTGAATCTATATATTGAAACATAATAATGACAATAATGACTCCTGTAACTATAGAGGCTGCGATAAATCCAAATAGCTGCAACAAGCGTACTTTGAGGGGTACTTCTACCTTTTCAAATCGAAGTGTGTGCGTATTAAAGAAATATTTTATTTTCTTCATTGTGAAATAAGCTATTTTTTTGTCTAAGAAGGCTCTAAAAAAGCCCTAATTCCTTACCTTTGAGGACATTAAAAAAGCATAACAAATATAGCTTTAAAGACCAATACAGCCTAAAATTAAGCTAGATGATGAAGAGCCCTGAAATAAGACAAAAATTTTTAGATTTTTTTGCATCTAAAGGGCACGCCATTGTTCCTTCTGCACCCATTGTCATTAAAAACGACCCCACTTTGCTATTTACCAATGCTGGAATGAATCAGTTTAAAGACTTTTTTTTAGGCAATCAAGAACCTAGTCATAATCGTATTGCAGATACCCAAAAATGTTTGCGCGTCAGTGGCAAACATAATGACTTAGAAGAAGTAGGTGTTGATACCTACCACCATACTATGTTTGAAATGTTGGGCAACTGGAGCTTTGGTGATTATTTTAAAGAAGAGGCTATTGCTTGGAGCTGGGAATTATTAACTAAGGTCTACGGCATTGACCCTGCCAAATTATATGTAACTGTATTTGAGGGCGACCCTGCAGAAAACTTACCTCCCTCTAGTGAAGCTTTAAAACATTGGAAAAAATGGGTATCGGAAGACAAAATTATTTACGGTAAGAAAAAAGATAATTTTTGGGAAATGGGTGACACGGGACCTTGTGGACCTTGCAGTGAAATACACGTAGATATGAGATCTGATGAAGAGATTGCAAAAATTCCAGGTCGTGATTTAGTGAATAAGGACCATCCTCAAGTGATAGAAATTTGGAACAATGTATTTATTCAATACAACAGAAAAAAAGATGGAAGTTTAGAACCGCTTCCTAATAAACACGTAGACACGGGAATGGGCTTTGAAAGATTGGTTCGAGTGATTCAACATAAAAAAAGCAATTACGATACGGATGTATTTACAGACACTATTGAAGTAGTAGAAAAAATCACCCATAAAAAATACGACTTCAGTGATACCAAAGAAGCCATCGCCTTTAGGGTTATTGCCGATCATATTCGCGCTATTGCTTTTACTATTGCTGATGGTCAATTACCTTCAAATACTGGAGCGGGTTATGTAATTCGTCGTATTTTAAGAAGGGCTGTACGATATTATTATTCTTATTTAGAATACAAACATCCCTTACTCTATCAATTAATGCCTCATTTAGCAAAACAATTTGAAAATGTTTTTCCTGAATTAATGAATCAAATTGACTTTGTAGCAAAAGTGGTGAAAGAAGAGGAAGAAGGATTTTTACGCACTTTAGAAAAGGGATTAAAGCGAATGGATGATATCATTAGCACGCATTCAAAAAATTCAAAAATCGAAGGAAAATTAGTGTTTGAATTATTTGACACTTACGGCTTCCCCATAGATCTCACTAAATTAATTGCCAGTGAAAATAAATTAGAAGTGGATGAGCCAGGTTTTGAAAAAGAAATGCTGCAACAAAAAAATAGAAGCCGTGCCGCTACTGCTATTGATACCTCAGATTGGATACCCCTACATCCAGATACTGAAACAAAATTTTTGGGTTATCATCAATTAGAAGCCACTACCAATATTATTAAGTATAGAAATGTAAAAACAAAAGGTAAGGAAGCCTATCAATGGGTATTATCTGAAACACCTTTTTATGCAGAAAGCGGAGGCCAAATAGGCGATATTGGAAGTTTTGAATTTGAAGATGGTACTCGCATTGCAGTTACTGATACCAAAAAAGAAAATAATTTATTTATACATTTTACTGATAGCTTACCTACTAAAATATCAAAAAGTGTAAAAGCCAGTGTCAATCAGGAAGCAAGAAAAGCAAATAGTTTGCATCATTCTGCTACACATTTATTACACGCCGCCTTAAGAAATGTTTTAGGAAAGCATGTTGCACAAAAAGGAAGTTTAGTAAATACCGATCAATTAAGATTTGACTTTTCACATTTCGCCAAAATGACTCCTGAAGAATTAAATCAAGTGGAAACCATAGTAAATACTAAAATAAAAGATAATATTCCTGTAGTAATTAAAGAAATGAATAAAGAGGAAGCGATGGGTTTAGGAGCGATGGCTTTATTTGGAGAAAAATATGGAGATAAAGTGCGTGTAGTAATTATAGACCCTCAATACTCCATTGAATTATGTGGCGGAACACACGTGGGACATACTGGAGAAATAGGAACATTTATTATAAAAGCGGAATCCTCTGTAGCAGCAGGTGTGAGAAGAATTGAAGCGGTTGCGGGTACAGCTGCCACCCTACATATGACTGCTGTAAAAGAAAAATTACATAAACAAATTAATCAGTTAACAGAAGCCTGTGCTCTTCTCGCTGTGAAAGCAAATCTCAACTTTAGCCAACCCGAATGGAATGAAAATTCTTCTGTATCAGTTTTAAATGACACCATCGCCTCTTTACAAATCATTCAAAAAGAATTTTCAAAAAAATTGGAAAGTAAAGAAGCTTTACTATTGAATGAGTACACTCAACAATTTGCTACTCAATTTGAAAATATAAATGGAATTGCTTTTTTAGGCAAGCATATTCAAATCTCAAGTGCAGATAGTTTAAAAAAATTAGCTGTAGCGCTAGGACAAACTCAAAAAATTCATTGTATTGTTTTGGTAGCTTCTATTGAAGGCAAAGCAGCAGTTGTCATTGCTCTAAGTGAACCTTTAAGCACTACACTGTCGGCCACACAAATTATTAAGCAAAAAATCGCACCCCTTATTAAAGGTGGCGGCGGCGGTCAAGCATCCTTAGCTACAGCCGGTGGACAAGATTCCAGTCAACTTAGCAAAGTAATAGAAGAGGTAAAACAATGCTTATAAAAAGTTACTCTCATTAGTTATTATTTACTAAATCTTTGATTTTCAATTCTAATATATTTTAACAAAACAATTTTTTGCGAATTTTTTCGTAGATTAGATTTTTCACTATTTTTGATAATTACAATAACTACGAATTATAATTTATAACATACACTTTATGAAAAAAATAATGTTTGCTTTAATCCTAGTTTTTTCTTTAGGATACAGCGCAGTAGCACAAACAGATGAAATAATAATTAATAAGAAAAAAGCAAAAGACAGCACTCAAATAATTATAACCAAAGACGGTAACCAACCCTTATACTTATTGGATGGTAAAAAAATTGACAATATAAATGCTATAGCAGCGGAGGATATTGCAAGTGTAAATGTTTTAAAAGGCAAAATGGCTACAGATGCCTATGGTGAAAAAGGAGCCAATGGCGTAGTGGTTATTACCAGTAAAAAAAATGAAAAAAGAGATTCCTCTAAAGTAACAGTGATTATTGATAATGCAAAAAACATACAAGAGAAAAAAGATACCAATATTACTATGAAAGTAGTAGTAGAGGGAAATAAAATTACTATTAATGGAAAAGAAGTAGATGAAAATGATCCACGATTACATAGAGAGGGTAAAGACCAAAGAAAAATTATTTTAAAAAAATTAGATACACCTAGTCTAATTGAAGATTTAGAGGTAGATAATTTTGATTGGGTAAAACCTGAAGCCCCCAAGACTAATCAAGCTTTTTTGGGTGTCATCACTGAAGCCAATGAATTAGGGGCCAAAATTAATCAAGTGAGTGAACAAAGTCCCGCTGCCAAAGCAGGATTTAAAGAAGGTGATATTATTACCAAAGTCAACGATATAAAAATTGATGGTCCAGAAGCTTTATATGATGCCATAGGAAAATTTAAACCAGATGAAAAAGTAACTATTAGTTATGTAAGCAGTGGTAAAAAAAATAGTCAAGTAGTAAGTTTAGCAAAAAATAAAAATGCAATATCTAATTTCAATTTCAATTTGCCTAATGGACAAATAGGCCCTAATGAAGAAAGAAAATTACAAACTCAACCTAGAAGATTTAATTTTTCAATACCCCATTTCCCTGGTATGGATGATTTAAGCATAGCGGGTATAGAGAATAAACCAAAATTGGGTATTAGTATTGAAGATGTAGAAAATGGAGAAGGCGTAAATATTACCAATGTAACTGAAAACTCACCCGCAGCTAAGAGTGGATTAAAAGAAAATGATATCATAGTAAAAGTCAATGATGAAAAAATAAAAGATGTTGACGATTTAAAACCTATCATAAAAGAAGCCAAAGAAGGCGCTAATTTTACTTTTCAAATAAAAAGAAACAAAGAAATTAAAACTATTATAGTAAAGCTTCCTAAAAAGCTAAAAACAGCCGATTTATAGTTTTTGACAAAAAAGAGTCCAAAGCCCATCATTTATTGATGGGCTTTTTGATGTAAAAAGGGGTACAAATTAGTACTTTTGCACTATGGTTGACGAACAAAAATATGAGGCAGTCATTGGATTAGAAATACACGTTCAATTAGCTACAAAAAGTAAATTATTCTGTTCAGATGCAAGTTCTTTTGGAGCCGAACCCAATACTCAAATAAGCCCTATCACGCTTGGCCACCCTGGCACATTACCCAAAACCAATGCAAAAGCCATTGAATACGCCATCACAATGGGTTTAGCTTGTGGTTCGACTATTACTAGACAAAATTATTTTGCAAGAAAAAATTATTTTTATCCAGATTTACCTAAAGGGTATCAAATTTCACAGCACACCACTCCCATTTGTGAAGGTGGAAGTATTAGCATTCCTTTATTAGTAGGGGAGAAAGAAATATTTCTTCAAAGAATACATTTAGAAGAAGATGCTGGTAAAAGTATACACGATATGTCGGACACCGATACTCTTATAGACTTAAATAGAGCTGGCACCCCTTTAATTGAAATAGTGACCGAACCTTGTATACATAGTGCAGAAGAAGCTTTTTTATTTGTTACAGAAATAAGAAAATTAGTGCGTTGGCTAGGTGTGGGAGATGGTAATATGGAAAAAGGAAATCTCAGATGTGATGCTAATATTTCTATTCGTTTAAAAGGAGAAAAAAAATTAGGTACACGCGTAGAAGTGAAAAATTTAAACTCTATTCGTAATATCAAAAAAGCCATTGAATTTGAAATTGATAGAATGATTCAAATTAAAGAAAACGGAGGTACGATAATACAACAAACCAGAAGTTTTGACGCCAACAATGACACTACTTTCTCTATTAGAGACAAAGAAGAAGCCAACGATTACAGATATTTCCCCGACCCCGACCTTGCTCCCTTTCACTTAACTGATAATGATATTCAAAGCATACAAAATAAAATGCCTGCCCTACCCTCTGCCCTAAAAAAAGAGTGGAAAATAAAATACCAATTATCGGACTATGCTATCCAACAATTAGTGGAAGAAAAAGAAGAAGCCGATTTTTTTATTCAATGGGCTGCCCTATGCCAAAATTATAAAGCCATTGCCAATTGGATGATGGGCCCTATAAGAGTGGTCATACAAGATGGTTTAACGCATTATAAAAACCTTGTTAGCTTACTACCTCAATTAGTTGAATTAATCAATTTAGTAGAAAGTCATCAATTAAGTTTTTCAGTAGCTAGTACAAAAGTTTTAAAAGAAATCATTTTACATTCAGTCTCTCCAAAGGATTATGCTGAAAAAGAAAATCTACTTCAAACAGATTCTAGAGAAGAAATAGAAAAATGGATTGACGAAGTTCTCAAAGCACACCCCGATAAAGTAACTGCCTATAAAAATGGTAAAAAAGGACTTTTAGGTGTATTTGTGGGTGAAGTAAAAAAAATGAGTAAAGGCAAGGCCGATCCGCAAATAACCACTACCCTATTAGAACAAAAATTGACTTAATTTTGTTATAATATTATAAATTATGAAGATGAAAACCCTTTTGTCACTTTTTACTTTCATTCTATTATTTCTAAGCGCTTGCAAAAATAGTACTGGTGAAAAAAATTATACTATCTCAGGCACTATCACACACGCTGCCAAAGAAAAATTATTACTACAAGAAGTGCCCTATGGAGGTTTACCTGTTATTACTTTAGACTCTATCACTTTAACAGAGGAAGGTAAGTATTCATTTCAATTTATTGCAAAGCAAGAAGGCATTTATCGTTTAGCAACAGAAAATCAATTAGAAATACCTTTTATTAACGATGAAGAAAATATTCATATCAATGCCGATATCAATAACTACCAAAGCTATACTATCAAAGGATCTAAAATGAGTCAAACCTTGATGGATTTTCTAAAAGAATATCGAAAGAAAGACTCTTCCTTATTTGCCACCATTTATAATTTAGATGCTTTACAAAAACAAAATGGAAAGGATAGCACCATTTTTTGGTTACAAAAACAACGCAATATAAAAATTGCTGAAATCAATACCTTGGTTGAAAATGCAATTACAAATTCTACTAGTCCTGCCTTTGTATACTATACTTTAGGCCTAAGCTTAAGATCTATGGAAACGGCTCAAGTATTAGCATTAGCCAAAGCTTCTGCAGAAAAAATTAAAGCAGAACCACTCGTACAATTTGCCAATTTATTAAACTCTCAAGTACAAGCGAATACGAAAACTACCCCTATTTCAATAGGTGCTATGGCTCCTGAAATTTCTTTACAAGATGTAAATGGTAAAATTATTTCATTGAGTAGTTTGCGTGGAAAATATGTACTAGTCGATTTTTGGGCAAGTTGGTGCGGACCCTGCAGAGGAGAAAATCCCAATGTAGTAATGGCCTATGAAAAATATAAGAAAAAGAATTTTACTGTATTAGGAGTCTCTTTAGATGATGATAAAGCTAGCTGGATGGAAGCCATTAAAGCAGATAAATTAAATTGGCAACACATAAGTGATTTAAAAAAATGGGAAAGTATTGTAGTGAGTACTTACCAAATAGAAGGTATCCCCTTCAATGTTTTACTAGATCCTACTGGCAAAATTATAGCTACTGAACTAAGAGGAGCTGCCTTACAAGATACGCTGGCTTCTATTTTTAAATAAAGTAGTTCTCACTACTATAGCTTACTTACCCAATGTTTTAATTAAAGCAGGAAGTAAAATTAAATTAGTAAACGCACTTACTAATAATGTAAGTGAGGTGAGCCAACCCAATGCTTTTGTACCTCCAAAATCACTAAAACAAAAAATTATAAACCCTGCTACTAATACCATAGAGGTATAAATAATACTGATACCAGTATGATAAATAGTCTGAATAAGTGTATCATTTACCTTATGTTGAAATTGTGGAAGTTCCTGTTTATAGTTTACTAAAAAACGAATAGTAACATCAATAGCAATACCCAGCGCAACGCTAAAAACTAGTACAGTGGAAGGTTTCAATGAAATTCCCATCCAACCCATAACGCCCGCTGTAAGTAACATAGGCACCACATTAGGCAACAAAGAACACATCAAAATTGGGAAAGAGCGAAATAAGAAAATCATACAAATGGCAATAAATAAAAATGCCCAAAAAATAGATTCACTAAGACCCTTAATGATAAAATTACTACCTTCTAAAAAAGTAACACTACTTCCTGTAATGTCAACTTTATATTTACTTGTATCAAATATAGCTTGAGTGGCACTATCCATTCTATGTAAAAATTGAGGTAGTTGAGCACTTCCAATATCTTTCATATTCACACTCACCCTAGTTTCTCTTTTATCTTTATCTATAAATTGCGTTAACAACTGCGAGGAAGGGTCCGCTTTGCTTTTTATATTTTTGGAGCTATCTATTTTTACATATGGCGCTATAAAAGCCATATCGGTGGCAGTGGGTAAAGAATAAGCATTTGAATCTCCTTCATAAAAAGCTTGCTTTGCAAATTTTATACCTTCTAGTAAACTTAGAGGTTTCCCTAATTCTGGTTGAGCCAATAAGAACTGATGTAATTCATCTATAGCTTCTAAGGGCTTCATAGAACGCACTAAACCCGACTTCTTTTTAGTATCAATTACAATTTCTAATGGCATTACACCTCCGGTATTATTTTCAAACCATTTTAAATCTGTATAAAGGGTATCATTTTTAGGTAAATCGTCCACAATGAATGCTTCTTTTTTAATACGCATCAACCCCATCAACGCCACCACCACTATCAATGCTGTGATACCAAATACCCACTTGGTATATTGAAAAGTCCAACTTTGAATTTTAAATAAAACTTTTTCTAAAAATTTATTATCTAAATATTGAATGTGTTTAGTTTCAGGAGCTTTTAAATAAGTAAGAACAGGGGGTATGAAAAATAAACTTATAAAAAATAAAGCCATTATATTAATGCCTGCCACCCAGCCAAATTCATTCAACAAGGGGCTTTTCGTTAAAGCGAAAACAAAAAAACCAATGGCTGCCGTAAGATTACAAAATAAGGTTACTATACCCATACTAGCTATCATTTGCTCAATGGCCTTTTCTTTATGTTGGGTATTCTTATAAGCAATATGATATTTATTTAAAAAATAAATACAATTAGGAATACCAATCACTACAATTAGTGGCGGAATAAGGGCTGTTAGTAATGTTATTTTCTGGCCCAATAAAACCATAGTGCCAAAACTCCAAATAACCCCCATCATTACAACAGTTAAACTCACTAAAGTAGCTGCTATAGACCTAAAAAATAAAAGCAGGGTAAAGGCTGAAAGTAATAGTGAAGCTATCGTAAACCATAACATTTCTTTTTTTATTCTATCTGCCAAAATGGTTCTTATATAGGGCAAGCCACTAATATGGACCTTTAATTTTGTAACAGCTTCAAACAATTGTATTTGTACTTGTACATTTTTTATAATGGCAGTTCGGGCGCCACTATTAATAGAATCTGGCATAAAAGTTATAGCCATTATATACGAATGAGTACTGGGATAATACATTAAATTTTTATAAAAGGGCAACTGGTTAAATTGTTTTTCATCTGCCATTAATGAACTATCTGAACTATAAGAGCTATTAAAAATTTTACGAGTAATAAACTTAGGGGCGGTGCTATCTTTAGTAAGTATATAAGCGTTCGGCACACTCACCACTTCACTAACACCCGAAATAGATTTTATTTTTTTTTGTAATGCAGTAACCTTATTAAATAGCGGAAGGGTAAAAAAAGAATCTGTTTGAAAACCTACTACCATCGTTGTTCCATCTACTCCAAACCTTTTTACAAAATCCTTATAAATAATATATTTTGGATTGTCTTCAGGAATGGCCTTGGTAAATTCATAGCTTAACTTTACTTGTAAAGCAAAATAACCCATAATTAGCGTAGCTACTGACAATAAAACAATGGAAGCTAGCTTATGCTTGATAATATATTTGCCCAATTGATGCCAAGTCATAGTATCTTTTTTAAATTATTGAACCCAGAAAAATGCCGCTAATTGTGTGCTAAGACCAATGATAAAACCCAACCATAATTCTTTATGAGTATGATCACTTACCATCATTCTAGCACTAATAACTGCACCCGAAATTAAAACACCTATCAATACCCATCCTACATTATTAATGGGATAATAAAAACTAGCCAGTACAACTGCCGTTAGTAATCCGCTCACCCCTATCGCGTGTAAACTAACTTTTATAAAATGATTGGCAGTAAGCCCCAAAGCACTGGCGATGAAAATACCAAAATAAAAATATTTTAAGGCCAAGGGTTGATCGGTAAAATTTCTGCTTAAATAATACATCCACCAATAAAAAAACATTACAATCACATAGGGGATAATCCTATCTTTTTTTGTTTTTAAGAAAATACTTTCAGTGAATTTTAATTTCCATAACAAAAAAACAGCAAAAGCTGGGAAAAAAGCAGTTAACCAAAATACGCTAAACAATTTTAACTGTAATTGCCAAGGAGTAATACTTGTAAACTCAAATGGAACCACTTGTAAAAGATAAAGAAAAAAATAAGTAGGAATAAATAAAGGATGAAATAAATAGGACAATACTTGTGCTACTATTTTTATAAATTTTGGAGCTTGTTTTTCCATACCTCTTCGTATTACTATAACTGTTTGCGTAATCTAGCCACAGGTACATTTAATTGTTCTCTATATTTCGCTACAGTTCTTCTAGCAATATTATAGCCTTTTTCTTGTAATTGCTCCGTTAACTCATCGTCACTGAAGGGCTTATGCTTATCTTCTGCTTCTAATAATTCTTGCAATATAGCTTTCACTTCTTTGGTGCTCACTTCTTCTCCTGCATCGGTTGTTAAAGATTCACTAAAAAAATATTTCAATAAAAAGGTACCAAATTCTGTTTGTACATATTTGCTATTGGCCACCCTACTTACAGTAGATACATCCAAAGCAGTTTTTTCAGCAATATCTTTTAAAATCATTGGCTTTAACTTGGTAATATCACCCGTTAAAAAGAAAGCTTCTTGATGCATTAAAATAGACTTCATTGTGTGTAATAAAGTTTGCTGTCTTTGTTCAATCATATCAATGAACCATTTTGCGGCATCAATTTTTTGTTTGATAAAAAATACAGCTTCTTTTTGTGATTTATCTTGCTTATTACTTCGTTCATATTCTTTTAGCATCAATTTATAATCATTGCTAATTACCAAAGGTGGCGCATTTCTACTATTTAGGGATAATTCTAAATTTCCATTATTAATAAGTACTGTAAAATCTGGTATGATATATTTATCCGCTTCTGTCATATGCCCCAATTCCACACCAGGCTTGGGATTCAATGAAACAATTTGTTGGAGTACTTCTTTCATTTGGGCATCATTCAAATGCAAACTTTTTTGAATTTTATCATAATGCTTGCGTGTGAATTCTTCAAAATATTTTTCTATCACTAGTATTGCTAACTTTCTAATTTCATCAACAGCTTTATCTTGGCCCGATGTTTCTTTCAACTCTGCCTGCTTTCTTTTTAATTGAATTAGTAAACACTCTTGTAAATTTCTAGCGCCAATGCCTGGGGGATCAAATTGTTGCACTTTTAATAACAATGCTTCTATTTCTTTTTCTTCCACCCACATACTTTGTTTAAAAGCCAAATCATCGGCTATGGACTGAAGGGCTCTTCTTAAATAACCATCATCATCTAAACTACCTACTATTTGTTCTGCAATTTTGTAATCGTGATCTTCTAGCGCCAACATACTCAATTGATCCATTAATTGCTCGTGCAAACTCTGTTCAGCCTTAATGGGAATAACATTATCATTGTCTAATTCAGGATAATAATCATCTTTGGTTTTATAGGAAGCTACTTCTTCTTCATCATCAAAATTATAATTACTTAAATCTTCATTGCTTAACTCAAATTCATCCACTGGAATAGCTTCTTCTTCCTCTACACTATTTTGTAATAAATCGTCAGGCATTTCTTCAGCTGATTTTTCCAAATCACCCTCCCATAAATCGGCATTCATTTCAAGGGCAGGATTTTCTTCCAACTCTTCTTTCACCCTTTGTTCAATTTGGGCAGTGGGAATTTGCAACAACTTCATTAATTGTATTTGTTGAGGCGACAATCTTTGTAATTGTCTTTGCTGCAATGACTGACCTAATGACATAATACTATTTTAAGAAATTGCTTTTTCTATCACTTTTAACATCTCAGCACCTTTCTCGTGTATTTGTGACTCCGACCAAGTTAAACTTATGGCAGTAGAAATACATCTACTCATAATGGCATCACTCTTTTCAAAAGATTTTGTATTTAATGCCGCTAGTGCTTTTTGCTGGGTTTCGTGCAAAGAAGATAAACTTTGTACATTTTTTAAATGATCCCATTTTCTGATATAATGCCAATTGTTAGCATACCAGTAAAAATTACCAGCAAGAAGGGAAGCTTGTTTCAAAGCTTCTATCACTTTTTCAGTGGCTGCTTGCGAAGGTAAAAACCAAGTTAAAAAACTATAACTATCACCCGCAGGGTCTGGTATAGCTCTAAAAGTAATGCCGGGTACTTTTTCTAAATAAGATCTTAGTATTTGATTATTCTTTTTTTGAAGAGCTAAAAACTGATCTAATTTTTTTATTTGTGCAAGACCTACTGCAGCGTGCAATTCACTAATTCTGAAATTATATCCTAAGAAAGGATGTAAGTCTGCGCCTCTATCCACTCCTAAATGGTCGTGACCGTGATCGGTATAAGCATCTGCTTTTGTGTAAACTTCTTTGTCATTAGTCATTACCACACCCCCTTCGCCACAAGTAATGGTTTTTACAAAATCAAAAGAAAAAGTACCTGCGTGTCCAATACTTCCTAAAGGCTTTCCTTTATAAGTACCACCAATACTTTGACAAGCATCTTCTAATAATATTAATTGATGTTTATCGCAAATAGCTTTTAAAGCATCCAAGTCGGCCATACTTCCGCACATATGAACCGGCATAATACATTTTGTTTTAGAAGTAATAGCTGCTTCCACAGCTACTGGGTCTAATGTAAGAGAGCTATCAATATCTACTAAAACAGGAACAGCACCTACACTTAAGACCGCTTCAAAACTTGCAACAAAAGTAAAAGCAGGCATAATTACTTCATCCTCGGCGCCAATACCTAAGGAGGCCATCGCAGTGGTTAAAGCTGCGGTTCCGCTTGAAGTTAATTGAGCATATTTAGTATTAAAACGACTACAAATAGCCTGTTCTAATTCTTTTGATTTCCAGATCCCTTTTCGGGGACCCTCAAAACCATAACGCATTAAAATACCTGTCTCTAAGACCTCATTTACTTCTTTTTTTTCTTCCTCTCCAAAGAATTCAAAACCTGGCATATCCTTTATTTTTATTGATAAACAAAGGTAGTTTAAAAAACGAAAATTGGGTGTTTTTCAGTAATTTGCGCCCGTAAATAACCTTTAATTGAACCAATGGAATACAGCAAATTAATCGCCGTTTCTGGCCTACCTGGATTATTCGAATTATTGACCAGCAAAAGCGATGGCGCCATAGCTACATCACTTGAAAATAATAAAACTCAATTTATTAGCTCTAGAGCGCATCAATTCTCTCATTTAGAGAGTATTGAGGTATTTACTACCCGAGAAAATGTTTTTTTAGCAGAGGTCTTTATTGCGATGGGTAAATCAAAAGAAGCTTTACCTAATGAAAAAGATCCTAAAGCCGTAGAAGCCTACTTTAAAAAAACCTATCCTAATTTAGATTTTTCAAGAGTCTATGCTAGTGATATGAAAAAAATGATAAAATGGTTTATGCAACTTCAAAAACATAAAGTAGAGCCCACTTTACCTGAACAAGAAGATACTGCCGAAGCCTAACCTATTTTTTTAAAATTTCCCATCCTAACTTTTTATAAAAAACTTACCTATACTAGGGTAAGTTTTTTTTTATCCTTAAATTGCAATAGGGCCCCACAAACCTTAAGATAAACCATAGGGCAACCTTATGTTTTTGCAAAAAAATTACCAATGAAAAAAAATATTTTACTCTTTACATTAAGCTTTTTTTTATTAGCCCAAGGATTTACTCAAAGCAAGGCAGAAAAAAAATGGATACAAGCACAATTGAAGCAATTGTCTTTAGATGAAAAAATTGCTCAATTAATGATTATAAGAGCCCATAGTAATTGGGATGCTAAAAAAATAGATACCCTCACTGAAATTATTAAAAAATACAATGTAGGCGGACTTTGTTTTTTTCAAGGCGGTCCAGTAAGACAAGCTTTACAAACCAATTTTTACCAATCTATTGCCAAAACACCTCTTTTAATTACCATTGATGCAGAATGGGGGGTGGGTATGCGTTTAGATAGCGTGGAAGTATTTCCAAGACAACTTTCCTTAGGGGCTATTTCTTCCGATCAACTGGTTTATCAAATGGGTGCCGCTGTCGCTGCGCAATGTAAAAGATTAGGCATTCAAGTGAATTATGCGCCCGATGTAGATATTAATAATAATCCAAGTAACCCTGTTATTAACGAAAGAAGTTTTGGACAAAATAAAGCAAGAGTTATTCAACACGGTATTGCTTATATGAAAGGAATGCAAGACAATGGTATTATGGCTACGGCTAAACATTTTCCCGGACACGGAGATGTTTCTGTGGATTCACATTTAGATATTCCTGTGATTCATAAAAATATGGAACAATTAACAGAGATGGAATTAGCGCCCTTCAAAGCCCTCATTGATGCCGGCATTGGTTCGGTGATGGTGGGACATTTATCTGTACCTGCTATAGACAATAGACCTAAATATGCTACTTCATTATCTTCAAATGCCATCAATGATTTACTTAAAAAAGATTTAGGTTTTAACGGTATCACTTTTACAGATGCACTAGATATGAAAGCTATTAGTAATTACTTTCCTAGAGGTGAAGCCAATGTACAAGCTATACTAGCGGGTAATGATATGCTCTGTTTACCAGGTGATATTGGAGAATCTATTGAAAGAATTAAATTGGCTATTAAAGAAAAAAGAATTTCAAAAAAAGAAATTGATGCCAGAGTTAAAAAAATATTAGCAGCTAAATATAAATATGGCTTGAGTCATTTTCAACCCATAGATACTGCACATATAGTTGAAGATTTAAATAAGTCTGTAGGAATTTTAAAATCACAAATGGCGGCACAGTCACTAAGCTTTGTAAAACCTAGTGTACACACCAATATAAGCCTACAAAAAAAGACAGCTTATGTTGCTTTAAATTTAAGTCAACCAAATGCTTTGACAAAGACCCTTGCAGACACTTATGGATATCAAGTTTTTTATATCCATCCAAAAGATACAGAAGCACTTGCCACTGTAAAAAAATCTTTGTCACAATTTGATCAAGTAATTATTGGGTTACATAATTATAGCCGCAAGCCAGCCAACCGCTTTGACATTCCTGAACACTTTATTCAATTTTTAAATGAACCACATCCCGCTGAATGGTTTCATTTAATATTTGGCAATCCCTATGCAGTAGGCCATTTCAACAATATTAAAAATATTTTATTCGCTTACGAGGATAATAATTATACCCAGGAAGCAGCACTTCATTGGATAGAAGGTAAAATTCAAGCAAGTGGAGAATTACCTGTCACCGTTAGCGATGATTTACCCTATGGCACTCCAAGTCATACCTTGGAAGCTTCTTCAAAGGAAGCTTCTACAAGCTTTGCAACACCCACAAACTTACCCAATTTATCTTTTATTGATACCCTAGTACAAGAGGCCATCGCAAAAAAAGCATTTCCTGGTTGTCAAGTACTAGTTGCAAAAAATAATAAAATAATTTTTAATAAGGGATATGGATTTACGGCAGGCGAAGGCTCAACACCTGTGAGTGTAGACACTTATTACGATTTAGCTTCTGTTACTAAAGTGAGTGCTACCACTGTTTCTATAATGAAATTAGTAGAAGAGGGCAAAATAGATATTGATAAAACTATTGGAGATTATTTACCTTGGGTAGTAGGTAATGATAAAGCAAAAATTAGTTTGAAAGATTTATTATTACATCAAGCAGGTTTATATCCTTATATTAAATTTTATGAGGCAATGCTTACTCCTACAGGTTCATTAGCGCAGGGGCTTATAACTCAACTGCCCGATAAATTACATCATACAATGCTCACTCCTTCCAAATATTTACTTGACAGTTGGACGGATACAATAAAAAATAAAATTTTAAGAAGCCCCATTACCACTCCGGGAAAATATGTATATAGTGATAATGATTTTATTTTCTTAGGTATGATAGTGGAGCAAGTTACTGGAATGAGTTTACAAGAATATGCCACTCAAAAATTTTATGCCCCCTTGGGTATGCATTCCACTGGATTTTTGCCTTTACAAAAAACAAAAATTCAAAATATAGCTGCCACTGAAGTAGATAATTATTTTAGACACGAACTTATTCAAGGGGCTGTTCACGATGAAGGGGCCGCAGTAATGGGAGGAATAGCAGGTCACGCAGGCTTATTTAGTAATGCTACCGATTTAGCTAAACTCTATTTAATGCTTTTAAATAAAGGAAGCTGGGAAGGCGTTACTTATTTACATCCTAATACGGTCGAAGAGTTTACAGCATACAATACTAGCAATAGTAGAAGAGGACTTGGTTTTGATAAACCTGAAAAAAATAATGCAAGTGCTAAAGACCCCTATCCTTGCCTAAGCGCTTCTCCTAGTACTTTTGGACACACGGGATTTACAGGCACTTGTGTTTGGGCCGATCCTGAAAAACAATTATTATTTATATTTTTATCCAATAGAGTATATCCCACCAGAGATAACAAAGCATTTAGTGAATCTAATATAAGAGCTAAAATTCAAGAAGCCCTTTATGCCTCACTCCTTTAAAAACATTTACAAATTATGTTTTTTGTGGCTATTGCTTTTATCTATTAGCAAGCCAATCACCGCTCAAAATAATTTACTTGCCTTAGGTAGCTGGAGAGAACATTACAATAATAAATCTGTACAACATATTGTTAAAGGAAATTTTCTTTATGGATCCACTGCCCATCAAGTATTTAGTATTGATGCAAAAAATAATATTAATTTTTGGGGGAAATCGAATGGTTTACACGAAATAGAAATAGCTGCCATTGCCTGGGATCCAACCCAAACACAATTAATTATTGCTTATAAAAATAGCAATATTGATATAGTAAAGGGAGATAAAATTTATTCTATAGCCGATATTTATTTATCAAATGTATATACTGATAAAAAAATAAATTCCATTCAAGTATTAGGACCCTTTGCATTGGTAGCTACCAATTTTGGTATAGTAGTGCTAGATCTCGCCAAATATGAAATAAAAGATACTTGGTTTGCTAATAATACAAGACAAGCTTTAGTGACTTACCAGACTGCCAGTACTCAAGACAGCCTTTATGCTATTACTGAGGAAGGGATATATAGTACTGCTTTAAAAAATAATTACATCTCTACCACCCCTTGGAAAAAATGGAATGGCTATGTTGATTGTAATAAAATTATAAGTTATAATAATTTGACTTACGCCATTAGTAATAATAATATTTATCAATTACCTCAAACTAATGCTATTTATACTCAAAGCAGAGGTGCTATTAAAAATGTAAGTGTGAAAAATGATGGGCTATATATATTAAGCTCTGATGGAAAAAACGGAAATCTAAACAAAATAAGTACAAGTGGCATTAAAAGCACTGTTCTAGATTCTACTTTTTTGTCGGTGCCTATGGATATTGCCATTGATAATAATACCATATACATAGCCGATAGCCTTAACGGTTTAGTTATAAATAACTCAGATACTCGAAATATAAATTTAGGAGGGCCTAATGAAAAAATAACTGGAACCTGTTGTATAAATAGTCAATATCTTTTAGCGCCTTTTTCAAATACCACTCCGGGTTTTAGTGCCTACAGTGAATCTGGCTGGAAAAATTATTCCAAATTAGTAGATAAATCATTACCTATATTATCTAGTGCCGGTATTGATCCCACAGATGAGAGTTGGTGGTTTTCATCTACCAATAATCTAATGCATTATAATATTAATAATAATTCCATTGAAACTATTACACCCAATAACAACCCCGGCAATTATACACAATTACAATTTTCAAAAGAGGGTATTTTATGGGCATTACAAGAAGGTCAAGGGCTCGTACAAAAAAAAGATAATAAATGGAGCACTATTGCATTACCTATAAATTTTTCAAAAAATGGATTAAAAAAAATGCAACTGAATTTACAAGGCCAGGTTTGGATACCAGCCCCTATGAATCAAGGATTATATGTGTATCAATCTAATACTTACTTTACCAACGATGTTTGGAAACAATTAACCACTGCTAAATCTAATGGCAATTTACCTAGTAACAATGTATTAAGTGTAGCTTTAGATCTTACTGGTGCTATATGGGTAGGAACCGATAATGGTATAGGTATTTTTAATTGCTCAGATATAAGTAAAGAGGTTTGTGACGCTTATTTACCTACTATCAAAAATGCTAACGGGTTTATAGGATTTTTATTGCAAAGAGAATCGGTGAACTGTATTGCTGTAGATGGGGCCAATAGAAAATGGGTAGGCACACAAAATGGAGCTTGGCTTCTTAATGCGGAGGGCACTAGTATTATTGAACATTTTACCAAAAATAATAGCCCCCTTCCCAATGACACCATTTTACAAATTTTAATTGAACCTACTTATGGAGATGTTTTTTTTAATACAGCAAATGAAATGGTAAGTTATAGAGGCTTTGCTACTGAAGGAAGTTCTACACAAAAAAATGATATTGAAATTTATCCAAATCCAGTTCCTCCATCCTACAATGGTCCTATTGCATTTAGAGGACTCGTAGAAAATGCATTAGTGAAAATTACAGATATTAGTGGCAGCTTAATTTATGAAACACGCGCCTTGGGAGGGCAAGCACTATGGAATGGAAAATCTTTCAATGGAACTAAAGTAGCCACTGGCATTTACCTTGTATTTGTGAGAGATGAGAAGGGTAATGAAAAAACCGTGGGAAAAATTTTAATAACAAAAGGAGCTATTCAATAATTCATTTAATTAGCCAGCATTTCAAAGCTTTTGAAAGACTTAAACCTCCAAGTACCTTGTTCTCCAGGTACTACCCTATACATAATTTGCCTTACTTTATTGGTGGGCGTCTTAATGCTTGTATCAGATTCATAAATGGGAAACTTTCTAAATAAAACTCCTTCAACTAATTTATATTCATCTTTGCCCCTATATCCTTTACTTAACTGCATATCATTGGTGATATCAGGAAAATAAATGGGTTCAATTCTTTCATTATCTCTGGAAGCAATACTAAATAAACTTAATTTTTCATTAGCATCAATTACAAAAATGATAATATCTGGAAAGCCATCGTTATTTAAATCATCTACTTCTGTAGAAACAACTCTTCCTTTTAATTCTAAGTTCACTTCCCTTACTTCTGCCTTAAAACCTATGGGTCTTATGTTTAAAGTATTTCTATCTAAATTTCTATTCATACAAGTTATCCGATAACCTGCTTTACCAATTTTTACTGTACTATCATATTTATTCCATTTTTGTCCCCAGCTGGTGGAACAAATAAGTAATAAAGCAAAAAATAAATTCTTGTACATATTTTATTAATTACTATCCAAAGTTAGTAGAATAGTTTTAATTTTCCACTTCAACAACGCTACTTATGTCTTTTGAAATACAGTCTATTCCCCTCAACGAATTTGAACTCATTCATTTAATAGACAATAGCAACCAAACCAAAGTAGAGATTTCCACCAAAGGCGCTTTACTCAATAGCTGGCAAATAATGTCTCAAACAAAGGCTTTACAACTGATTCAGGGCAATGACTTTAGTAAAGGATGGTCAAATTTTGAAATGAATGGTTTTAGAGGCGGCAAAATGAGCCCCTTTGCTTGTAGGCTTGAAAAGGGACAGTATACCTTAGAGGATCGTACTTATACTATTGAAAAGTTTTACCACCAAAAGCACGCTTTACACGGTATATTGTATGATGCTTTATTTACTATTGAATCCATTAAGGCCGATGAGAAGGGAGCTTATGTTCATTTAAAACACCATTACAAAGGAGTAGATAAAGGTTTTCCTTTTGCTTACACAATACTTATTAAATGGCATTTGTATAAAGAAAATTTACTTACAGTAGAGACGCTTATTACCAATGGGAGTCAAACAGAAATTCCTATGATGGATGGATGGCATCCCTATTTTACATTAGGAGGAAGTATTGACGATACCTATATAAGAGTAAAAGCTAAAAATAAAATTGAATATGATAATAATTTACTACCCACAGGTAATAGTATTAATGAAAATGAATTTGCTACTAGTAAAAAAATAGGTGAGCTTCATTTGGATAATTGCTATTTAGTAGACACTACCCCTTCCACTTGTATTCTTGAGAACGAGCATCATCAACTTATTGTTCAATCTATTTTGAACTATCCCTATTTACAATTATATACACCTGCCGATAGAAAAAGTATAGCTATTGAAAACTTAAGTGGTATTCCTAATTGTTTTAATAATAAAATAGGGCTTCAATTAATGAAGCCCCAACAGAATTTAACATTCAAAGCTAGTTATCAGTTTCTTACAAAGCCGTCACTGCTGTAATACTAATTTCGATATTTACATTACGAGGTAAAGTTTTTACTGCTACCGTTTCGCGTGCAGGAAAATGGGAGGTAAAATAACTTCCATACACTTCATTCACTTGTGCAAATAATTGCATATCACTTAAAAAGATACTTGTTTTTACCACGTGGGCAAAACTAAGTTTGGCTTCTTCTAAAATAGCTTTAATATTTTCCATCACCTGTCTTGTTTCCGCTTGAATATCGGTTAAAACCAATTCACCTGTGGCTGGATTAAAAGCTACCTGACCACTTGCAAATAAAAAGCCATTAGCAATAACTGCTTGACTATAGGGGCCAATGGGTGTAGGTACTTTAGTTGTTTGAATAATTTCTTTTGACATAGTATTAAATTAAGATTGCAATTTCTTGTTTTTCTTGCAAATCACCACCTATTTTTGTAAAACATTTAAAAATTTTGGCAACTCTTTTACATATAGATACAGCGGGAGAAAAAGCCACAGTGGCGTTAAGTCAAAATGGTAAATTACTTGCCATTAAAGAAAATGAAGTGGCACACACACATAGCTCCTTTTTACATATAGCCATTCAAGCTATAATGAACGATACCCAGCTTTCTTTATCCTCTATCGATGCCATTGCTGTAACATTGGGCCCAGGTAGTTATACTGGTTTAAGGGTAGGTCTTTCAAGTGCAAAAGGTATTGCCTATGCTTTACAAAAACCCTTGATAGGACTCTCTACACTGACCCTATTAGCCAATGCCGCTACTAAACATCCTTGGTTGAAAGATAAAAAAGATAAAGCAACCATATTTGCTATGTTGGATGCAAGAAAAATGGAAGTTTTTGGCGCCATTTATGATACGCACTTAAATACCATTGTATCTGAGCAAGCTTTAGAAATTGATAGCAACTATTTGACTAGCTTAATTGCTAAACATCCTATCCTTTGTATAGGTTCTGCTACTCCCAAAGCCAAAAAATTAGTAGAGGACCCTGCTATAATTTTTGTAGAGCAATCTTATAATATATTGGATTGTATTCAGTTAGCAGAACTTGCTTTTAAGGATAAAAAATTTGAAGATGTAGCTTATACACGACCTTCTTATCTTAAAGAGTTTTACTTTCAAAAGTAGTCTAATAAAGCCTCCCAAATGAGTTAAAAATGTGATGAGCGGTTATAAACTCATTGGAGAAAAAAGCATCTAACTAAGTAAAAGGGCTAATTTTACAATAGCCAAAAAGCTAAGGGCTTATATATTAAAATTTTGAGAATATTTTTAAAACTTAATTTGTAATTTTGCGCTAGAATCATACCCCCAAAAAATTAAAAAATGAACCAATCTTTACCACAATTACAGTTAATAAACGCTAGCAACCCACTCAAAGTAGATTTACTTCACAGTAAAAAAGCTGCTATGATTTTGCGTGCGTTAAATCATAAACTTCGTCAACAAATTATAAAATTAATTGACGAACAGAAGAAAGTAACTGTTACTGAAATTTATGTAAAACTAAGATTAGAGCAATCGGTTGCATCCCAGCACTTAGCCATTCTTAGAAGAGCCAATATAGTCACTACACTTCGTGAGGGAAAATTTATTTTTTATGCTATCGATTACACGCGTGTAGATCAAATTAATAAATTTGTAGAACAGCTTGTTGGATAAAATATGTCTTTATCCCTAACGCAATTTCTTGAAATTATCGAGGATGAAAATACCATCATTATTGATGCAAGACCGCTTGTTTCTTTAAGAGAAGGATATATCCAAAGTGCCTTGCACATTACACCCTCTACTGCTAAATATGCCATAGCGATGGATATTATTAACAAAGAAAGTCCCATCGTATTTATACTTGAACCTTCCATTGCTGAAGAAACTTTAGCCTATTTTACTAAAGCAGGATTCACTCAAATTAAAGGTTTTTTGGAAGGAGGTTTTCCTACTTGGATAACCGCCCAAAAAAAATATGATTTAATTATTGAAGTGGAAGTGGATGAATTAGCGATGGATATACCCTTTGATGAATACCTAATGATATTAGATGTTAGATCGGAAGAAGATTTTAATAAAAGCCATATTCAAAATGCGGTATCACTTCCTTTAGCGGATATGGGTGATCCAGGATCTATGTCAGAATTAGACGAACATTTTAATATTTATATTCTAAGTGAAAATGGAGAGAATAGTACCCTTGCCGCTAGCCTTTTAAAAAAACAAGGTATACATAATGTAAGAATTGTAACTGGAGGTTGGCAAGCCGTTCAAATGCTAGCCGAAAAATTCAAATTTGAAAGCACTCCCACACCACCTCATACGCAGAAAGATATATTATCACAGTAAGTTTTATCAGAGAATTTATTTTTAAACTTAGCCATTACAAGTTCTACTAAGCTACTACTAGTTTTTCGTGTTTTTGAGCATCATATTCATAACGCCATCTTCTATGGCTCCATAAATAATTAGCAGGCTTGGCTTTAATTTTTTCTTCAAGTATTTTTACATATAAAGCAGTAAGCTGACCATCTTTGAAATAATTAGGAGAAGTGGTCATCACTTCATATTCAGAATGATAGTACCCTCTTTTCACCCTATAAAAATGTACAAAAACTTGAGCGGTATTATTTAAAATAGCTCCTTTTTCTGGACCTTTTACAAAGGGAGTTGGTTTTCCAAAAAAAGGAACCCAATAAGCAGATAAAGGATTTCCTGGATTTTGATCTGCAGCTAAAGCCATTGCGTAAATGCCTTTGTTGGCATATTGATGAAACTGAGATTTAAAATTAGTAGCTGGAATCATAATGCTTCCATAACGCTCTCTAAGCTTAAGAATAATTTTATTAAAATAAGTATTGCTTAAGGGCATATACACTGCTATAAAAGGATATTTGGCATATTTAGCTACACCCCAATTAGCAAATTCCCAATTAAAAAAATGTCCTGCCATTAATTGTACCGATTGTCCATTGGCATATAGCTTATTTAAAACTTCAACATTGGAGGTAAATCTCTTTTCAAAATTTTTATCTGAAAGGGATATGAGTTTAAATGTTTCAATAAAAGAATCGGTGAACTGCTGATAAAATTCTTTTGCAATTTTTTTTCTTTCGTAACTCGATTTTTGAGGAAATGCAATTGCTAAATTTTGTTGCACCACTTTTACACGATATTTAAAAACATATTGTAATAAAAAGGCAATTCCATCACTTATAAAATAAAGAACCCTCCAAGGAAGTAATGAAAACAAGTAAACAAAAAAGTAAATAATGAAATACATAAAATATTTTATAAATGAACACTAGGCAGGATCCACCCAGGCATTATGTTCTTTTAAAAGAAGAATAAGTTCATCCACCGCTACTGCACTGTCTATATTTCGTTTCATCACCTCTTTTCCTTTGTATAAGGTAATTTTACCTACCCCACTTCCTACATATCCAAAATCGGCATCCGCCATTTCTCCAGGGCCATTTACAATACAACCCATAATCGCAATTTTTAAACCCTTCAAATGATTTGTCACTGCTCTAATTTTAGCAGTAGTTTCTTGTAATTCAAATAAAGTTCTTCCGCAACTTGGACAAGAAATATATTCAGTTTTAGAAATTCTTGTACGCGTAGCTTGTAAAATACCAAAAGCAGTAGTATTCAAAAATTGTTCAATAGAATGATGGGTGAAATAATTTCTACCAGAAACTTTTTCTAATTCAACCTGTGATGGGGATACACCCAAACAAATACCATCGCCCATACCTTCTAAGAAAAGCGCCCCTGTTTCAGTAGCAAAATGTATTAAGTGCTCATCTGTACTTTGCCAGTTACTATGGGTCATTAAAATAACAGGAGATTGAATTTTTAATTCCATCAAACGAATCATCATTCTTCTCACGGCAGGCATAGCGTGCGACAATGAACTACTCAAGCAAAAAACTACCGTCGTATCCTTAGCTATGGTAAGTAGGTCTTCATCACTAATGGGAAGGCTAGCTCCATAACAATCTATTTCCACAAAATTTAGTGTATCACTTTTTTTAGTGGCTTGTAGAAAAGTAGAGTAATCAAATAAGGGTACATATTTTTTAGTATCAGAAGCTTTTTCCCAAAGAGCGGGACTAGTAATAACGCGTAAAGTTCCAGGCACTTCAAAGGACAATAATTCTTGGGGAGTATATATAAAGTCGGCAGCAGCATCGGTAATATTCCATTTATCTATGGACTGATCATATATATAACCAATAGCTTTAAGATCGGCAGGTACTATGTTTTTTTTATTTTTAAAATTAGCTATCACTACCGGCACTGCTTTACTTCCAATATTACTTACTTGAATAGTATCTCTTCTTTTATATTCAAAGGGACTATAAGTTAATTTTTGAATAGCAGGAATAGCATTAGCATTAGCAGCTCTTTGCGCAGGATATCGTTTCACTAAATCTTTACAAACTGGAATTTCTAACTCAGGGTCCTCTGTTAAACTAACTCTAATAGTATCTCCAATACCATCTTCTAATAGAGTACCAATTCCTATAGCACTTTTAATTCGTCCATCTTCTCCATCTCCGGCTTCTGTCACCCCCAAATGCAAAGGATAACACTCGTTAAATTCATTTTGCATTTGTTGAATAAGTAATCGATAGGCCTGCACCATTACTTGGGGATTACTCGACTTCATACTTAAAATGATATTATGATAGTCGCAACTTCTCGCAATTCTTAAAAATTCCATAGCACTTTCTACCATACCCATCGCCGTATCGCCATACCTACTCATAATTCGATCACTTAATGAACCGTGATTGGTTCCAATACGCATAGCTGTTCCGTGCTTTTTACAAATAAGCACTAAAGGAGTAAATCTTTCTCGAATACGGTCAATCTCTTCTAGATATTGTTCATCTGTATACTCAATTTGTTCAAACTTTTTCTTATCCACATAATTACCTGGATTCACTCTTACTTTTTCAACAATCGTTGCGGCAATCTCTGCTGCGTTGGGAGTGAAATGAATATCGGCCACAATAGGAGTGGTATAACCTTGCTTTTGTAATGAAGCCTTAATCGCTGCTAAATTTTCTGCTTCTTTTTTACTTGGAGCTGTAATTCTTACTAACTCGGCACCCGCTTGTATACAACGAATAACTTGAGCCACTGTTTTTTCTGTATCTAAAGTATCGGTGGTAGTCATAGTTTGCACTCTTATAGGATGGCCACCTCCTATGATGAGATTTCCCACCTTTACTTCTCTTGTAATTAAACGATTATAAGAGGTTATTGAGTTGCAATACTGTTCCATAATTAACTGATGTAAAGATAATTATTTAATTGAACATCTATGTAAAATGAGTATTCAATGATACAGCTATAGGAAAGGGGAACTATACTTATTAACTAAAGCCTTTTAACGAAGACCTTGTAAAAATCCTTGTTGGTAAAGTATCTTATTCAATAAGTCTACGGCATTGTAGGGCTTAGTGGCACTTGTTATGTGTAGTACAAAGAAATATATATGTGTGTTTTCCTCTTCATACCCAAGTACCCAAGACTGCTGTGAAGAAGGGTCAATAGCATTGACATATGATAATGTGTAATTACTATTCGATTGTCTTATGATAATTTTTTTAAAAATTTCTTGGGAACGCTTTTGAAAAGGTAATTCTTTAAAATAAAGTCTTTTAATAAGACCTAATTGTTCATCTGCAGTAATTTTTAGCGAACCATCATTCCAAAATTTACTCATATCTGCACTCACTACACCCTTACCATAATGAATAGAGTCAATATATTTTAAAATTTCTTGTCTGCCTAGTTGCGTTATTAAATTTTGAAAATAGGAACTAGAATCCATCGACAAACCAGTAGCCTGGTCTTGATGAATGATACCTTTATCCAAAGCCATTAAGGCAGGTAATATAAAAAAACTACCTAAAGGAGAAGAAGCCGTATCCTTGTAATGAGATAATTGGGAAATGGTAAATTTACCAGATCCGTTTTCTAATAACGCAAAGCTTCCTACTACTGAAGCACTATCCATCATTTTTACAATAGAAGTATCAATAGTTACATTATTGGGAGAGCAAGCATAAGAACTTATCACCCATACAACAGCTGCTGTAAATTTTATTAAAGTAGGCTTATGAATCATAATTACTTTTAAATACAATTAGCAATGAGTTATTTATTTAACCACAAAGCTATTTACTACACGAAGCTATTTATTCAATACCTAATAATTCAACTTCAAAAATTAAAGTGGAACCCGGACCAATCATAGGTCCTGCTTGACGCTCCCCATACGCTAATTCTGAAGGAATAAATATTCTCCACTTGCTTCCAATAGTCATCAGTGGTAAAGTTTCTTGCCAACCTTTAATGACTCCATTTAATGGAAAGCTAATAGGCTCTCCTCTTTGAACTGAGCTATCAAATACGGTACCATCAATTAAAGTACCGTGGTAATGACATCTTACTTTATCTTTTAAAGTAGGTTTACTAGTGTCTTTACCTGCCACTAGTATTTCATACTGAATACCATTGGGTAAAGAAATGATACCTGGTTTTTTAGCATTTTTTACTAAAAATTCTTGTCCTGCTAATTTATTAGCAGCTGATTTTTCTGCACTCATTGTTTCTTGATATGTTTTAATACAATAATCTAATACGCTATCTACGATGATAGACTTTCCTTCGAATCCTGCTAATAATCCTTTATTGAAAACGGCAAGATTAATTTTTTGTAAGCCTTGACCCGTCAAGCTTTGCGCAATTCTGAAACCCAAAGCATAAGAAGCACTGTCTTTACCATTTTTTATAGCAGCATCTGCTGTATTTTTAGCAGACTGTGCTTGAACATTAGTAGCTACTTTAGGCGCGGGAGCTGCCTTGGTTGAAGTTGATTTAGTTTGAGCTTGTATATTTTGCATTAGTATAAATGCAGCAAAGCAAAGAATTTGTTTTTTCATAACTCTATTTTTTTCAATTGACTGGGGAGCAAAAATACATTAGATATTCAATAATTCAGCAATTCTTTGTTCAACTTTTTCAAAATGCATTTCAGAAAGTACAGCTTGCATTTTCTCAGCAATAAAAGTGGTGCCTAAATTACCTAAACTACCTTCGTGGGTATGCGCCAATTGGGTAGAATAAGTATATTTTCCAGCTTCAATAGCAGCACCTATTTGCTTGTAAGCATCTCTAAAGGGTATCCCTTTTAATACTAACTTGTTCACTTCCTCTACACTAAATATATATTGATATTGGGGATCTTCTAAAATATCTTTTTTGATTTCCATATGTTGTAACATTAAGCAAGCCATTGTCAAACAATCATTCAATTGAGTAAATGCTGGAAATAAATGTTCTTTCAATAATTGCAAATCACGATGATAACCGGAAGGCAAATTGGTAGTCATCATCATTATTTCATTAGGCAATGCTTTAATTCTATTACTATAAGATCTAATTAATTCAAAAACATCTGGATTTTTCTTATGAGGCATAATACTTGAACCCGTGGTGAGTTCTTCTGGAAATTGTATGAAACCAAAATTTTGATTCATAAATAAACAAACATCCATACTTAATTTAGACAAAGTATCTGCCACATTCGCAAGCGCCATAGCAGTCACTCTTTCTGCTTTACCTCTACCCATTTGTGCATATACAACATTATAATTTAGCGTATCAAATCCTAATAATTCAGTGGTTCTTGTTCTATTGATAGGAAAAGAAGATCCATATCCTGCAGCGGATCCCAAAGGATTTTTATTGACTACTTTATAGGCAGCTTGTAATAAAGTCATATCATCCACTAAACTTTCTGCATAAGCGCCTAGCCACAAACCAAAGGAAGAAGGCATTGCTAATTGCAAATGAGTGTAACCTGGTAATAAATCATTTTTATGTGTTTCACTTTTTTGCTGTAAAGTGGTAAATAATGCCTGTAGCGAAGTAGTTAATTTCATTATTTCAGCACGAATAAACAATTTAATATCTACCAAAACCTGATCATTTCTACTTCTTGCACTATGAATTTTTTTACCAATATCTCCCAACGAAGCAGTTAATTCTAATTCCACCTGCGAGTGAATATCTTCTACTTCAGCAGCCACTTTAAAATGACCGGCTTGTATTTTTTCATAAATAGCCACTAAAGCTTTTTTAAGATTAATTTGCTCCTCTTTAGTTAATAAACCTACTTCCGATAACATAGTTGTATGAGCAATAGAACCTAAAATATCATAGGGCGCCAAATACAAATCCATTGCCTGATCATTTCCTATAGTAAATTTTTCTACTAAGTCTAGCACTTTATTATTTTTTTGCCAAAGCTTGCTCATAATTACACTATTTTTTCAAGTAATTGAATATAAGTTAGAATACCTTGTTCTATTTCTTTGATATAAATAAACTCATCAGCAGTATGACTTCTAGCGGAATCACCAGGACCCATTTTCAATGCCTCAAAAGGCATCAATGCTTTATCTGATGTAGTGAGAGATCCAAAATGTCCTTTACCTAATTGCTTCCCTGCTTGTACAATAATATGATCAAGTTGAATACTAGTTGAGCGCAATCTTAAACTTCTGGGCTTCACTTCTGCTTTCACATTTTCCTGAATTGTTTTTAAAATTTCTTCAAAACTATACAGTTCATTCACCCTAACATCTACTACCATTTTACAAGTAGCAGGAATTACATTATGCTGTTTATTATCGGTCTCAATAGAAGTAATAGTCATTTTTACTTTGCCTAAATAGGGAGAAACTTTTTCAAATTGGTAATTTTTAAACCATTCCATATCGGGCATTAATGCATCAATGGCATTCTCTCCTTCCTCTCTTGCTGCGTGACCTGCTTTACCCATAGCCATTACATCTAATACTAATAAACCTCTTTCAGCAGTAGCCATTTCCATTAAAGTGGGCTCTCCCACAATGGCAAAATCAATCTTTGGTAATTTAGGTATTACACTTTCTACACCACAAGGACCTGAAATTTCTTCTTCTGCCGAGGCAAGAAAAATTATATTATAAGCCAACTGAGGTAAATGATAAAAATGTAAAAAGCAAGCTAATAAACTTACCAGGGCTCCCCCTGCATCATTACTTCCTAGCCCATATAATTTTCCATCTTTTTCTAGTGGTGTAAAAGGATCTAGCGTATATCCTTTATTGGGTGGAACAGTGTCGTGATGCGAATTCAATAATATTGTTGGCTTACTGGCATCAAAATGCAAATTGGTAACCCAACAATTATTTTTAAAAGTATTTACTGGTATATTTTTTTGTGTAAAAAAATCACTAATAATTTGAGCTGTATGATTTTCTTGTTTACTAAAAGAAGGAGTAGCTATTAATTTTTTTAATAAATCAATAGCCTCTTTTTGCAAGTGGCTTATAGTAGAATTTTCTATGGATATAGCTTTTGACATTATAAAGTAATTGTGGTGCCTGAACTTCCATTTATTAATTCTTTTATTTTTTCGGCCTTCCCAATAACAACAGATGTCACCCCTTTTGCTAGGGCTTCATAAGCATTATCTATTTTGGGAATCATACCCTCAAAAATAAGTTTTTGACTTTTAAGTGAACTATACAAAGTTGGGTCTATTTTCGCAATCACTGAATTTGGATCTTGAATATTTGTAAGAACACCTTCTTTTTCAAAACCATAAATTAAATGCACTTTATATAGAGCCGCTAATGCGGTAGCCAAACTTTGCGCTATAGTATCTGCATTGGTATTTAATAATTGGCCTTGACCATCGTGCGTAATGGGAGCTATTACTAATGGATGGTGCTGGGTAAGCAATGACACCAATGTTTCAATATTCACTTTATCAATATCACCCACATATCCATAATCTATGGAACTATGAATTCTTTTATGCGCTTTTATTAAATTACCATCAACGCCCGATAAACCTATTGCAGACACTCCTAACGCTTGTAATTGTGCCACTATGTTTTTATTAATATAGCCAGCATAGACCATTGTTACAATTTTCAAAGTGGCTTCATCTGTAACTCTTCTACCTTCAATCATTGTTTGTTCCACTCCCATAGAGCTTGCTATATGGGTAGCCATTTTACCACCTCCGTGCACTAAAATAGCAGGGTCTTTCAATGCAGCAAAAGACTGCAAGAAAGTACTTAACAATGCAGGATTGTCAACTATATTACCTCCTATTTTAATAACATACAATGATTTCATCAACAATTAATTATTTTTTAAGATTTCTGCCAAAACCGCTTGTGCAGCCCAAATTCTATTAGAAGCTTCTTGTGTCACTAAACTATGAGGCCCGTCTAAAATTTCATCACTTAATTCTACATTTCTTCTTACCGGTAAACAATGCATTACTTTAGCATTATTAGTCAAGGCTAATTTTTTTGAACTTAACATCCAAGTAGCATCCCCAGTTAATACCTGTCCATAAGACTCATAACTACTCCAATTTTTTACATATACAAAATCGGCTTGCTCTAAAGCCAAGTCTTGGTTTAGTTCTATGCGCGCGCCTGAAGTAAATTGGGAAGAAAGTGCATACCCTGGTGGATGGGTAATTACAAAATCGGCTTGGTTCCAAGCACAAATCCATTGACTAAAACTATTGGCCACACATTGTGGAATAGGTTTTATATGTGGCGCCCAAGTAAGAACTACTTTTGGTTTTTTATTTTTAAGACTTATGTTAGACAACATAGATTCTTGAATGGTTATAATATCTGTCAAAGATTGCAATGGATGCAAGGTAGCGGACTCTAAACTTACAATAGGAATGGAAGCGTACTTAATAAATTGATGTATTATTTTTTCACTGTAATCTGCTTCTTTATCTACTAAACCAGGAAAAGTACGAATACAAAGAATATCAAAATAATTACCTAAAATGGGCGCTGCATCTTTGATATGCTCTACAGTGCTTCCATTCATAATGGCGCCATCATTGAACTCTAAGGCCCACCCTTCCTTATCAACATTAAACACAATAGCTTCCATACCCAAATTTTGTGCAGCCAATTGTGTACTTAATCTTGTTCTTAAACTTGGATTTAAAAAAAGGAGTCCTATTTTTTTATGGGCACCTAATGTGGCATCACTTAAGGGAGATTTCTTAAAAGCCAACGCTTTTGCTACTAAAGCATTGATATCTTGAACATCATTTACAGATATAAACTGTTTCATACTATTACTTTAGGAGTGGGTATTTGAAATTTGATGAATTGCACTTTGCAGATTTTTTAAAAATAAATCTATCTCTTTATCACTAATGTGCAATGAGGGTAATAAACGAATAACATTAGGCTTTGCTTCACCTGTGAATGTTTTATAGTCTTCTAATAAAATTTTTCTTGTATCGTTAAAGGCTGCTTCCATCTCAAATCCAATCATTAAGCCTCTACCTCTCACTGTTTTTATACCTTGAATGGTTTTTAATGCTTCAAGCAAAGTGTTGCCTTTTTGCTCAGCTGCTTGCATTAAATTTTCTTTCTCCATAACTTCTATTACTGCTAAAGCTGCAGCGCAGGCTAAAGGATTTCCACCAAAAGTGGTTCCTAATAATCCAAATTTAGGTTGAATACTAGGTGCAATTAAAATACCCCCAATAGGAAAACCATTACCCATTCCTTTGGCCATTGAATAAATATCTGCATTGACACCCGCCTCATCGTGAGAGAAAAATTTACCTGAACGGCCATAACCACATTGAACAGCGTCGGCTATATATATGGCACCATATGTATCACATAAAGATCTTATTGTTTGTAAGAAGATACTATTTGCTTCATAAATTCCAGCTACTCCTTGAATACCTTCAATAATGACAGCCGCAATTTCATTGCCTTGTTCAGCAAAACAAGCTTTTAGTGCCTCCAAATCATTAAAGGGTAGAAAAATAATATGATTGGTTTCATTTACTGGTGCTACAATACTGGGATTATCGGTGGCAGCCACCGCTAATGAAGTTCGACCGTGAAAAGATTTTGAAAAAGCAATTATTTTTTTTCTGCCAGTATGAAAGGAAGCTAATTTTAAAGCATTTTCGTTGGCTTCTGCACCACTATTGCATAAAAATAATTGATAGTCTTTTTTACCACTAATTCTATTGATAGCACTAGCCAATTCTTCTTGAATGGGCAACTTCACTGAATTAGAATAAAAAGCAATAGCGTGTAATTGTGCTTCAATTCTTTTTACCCAATGCGGATGTGTATGTCCAATACTTATGACAGCGTGGCCACCATACATATCTAAATATTCAGTACCCTTATCATCCCAAACCTTAGATCCCAGGGCTTTGGTAATAGCGATAGGTTGCAATGGATATACTTGAAATAAAGACATAGTAACGAATTTAAAAATTACTTGCTTTTAAATGAAGGCCTGCGGTTTCATCAAAGCCCATCATCAAATTCATATTTTGCACTGCCTGACCCACTGCTCCTTTTAATAAATTATCAATGGCACTATGTACCACTATTTTATTTTCTTTTTGTTCAATATGAATTAAACATTTATTGGTATTGACTACTTGCTTTAAATGAATAGGGGTTGTAGAAAAATGTGTAAATGGATGCGCCGCATAATAATGCGTATAAATTGAATGTAGCTCTTCCTTACTCAAAGAAGTTTCAAGCACACTACTTATAAAAATTCCTCTAGTAAAATCGCCCCTCCAGGGCACAAAATGTACAGAAGCTTTTTGATGACCTTGTAATTGCTCTAAACTTTGATGTATTTCATTCAGATGTTGATGCTCTAATGTTTTATAAGGTTGAATATTAGCAGCCCTCCAACTAAAATGACTGGTAGCCACTAAAGCTTGACCAGCGCCTGTAGAACCGGTAATACCAGTGGTATATACCTGTTGTAAAATTCCCTTTGCTGCTAATGGCAACAAGCCTAATTGAATGGCAGTAGCAAAACAACCCGGATTAGCAATATTGTGCGCCGATTGAATTGCTTTTTTATTTAATTCTGGTAAACCGTAAATAAAATTTCTAGACCCCTGTTGTTGGCTTGGGGCACATCTAAAGTCTTGAGATAAGTCAATAATTTTTGTAGTAGTAGCTATAGAATGATTTTCTAAAAACTGTGACGCTTCTGAGTGACCTACACATAAAAAAAGAAGATCTACATTGTCTATCAAATTATTTGTAAATACTAGCTCCGTATCGCCTAGTAAGTCAGTATGCACAGCACTTACTAATTGACCAGCACTACTAGTACTATGTACAAAATTTATATGTACCTGCGGATGGCGTAATAATACACGCAAGAGTTCTCCCCCTGTATAACCTGCTCCACCCACAATACCAACATTTATTTTTTGCATCGTATTTTTTTTACTGAAAAAAATTTACTTTTTCTGATTTTGAAGAATTTGATGAAAGATACTTACTTGGTTACCAAATATTTTTGTAAAGCCTCTAACATCGTTACCTGTCCAAGCTTTATTTATTTCTCCATAGTTTCCAAATGTAGCACTCATTAAATCATTGGGTGATTCAATTCCAATAATTTGAAATCGATAAGGAAGAAGTTGAATAGATACTGTACCTGTTACTTGTTCTTGCGCACTTGTGAAATAAGCTTCTATATCACGCATCACTGGATCTAAAATTTGACCCTCGTGTAACCAATTGCCATAAAACTGAGCTAGTTGGTCTTTCCAAGATAATTGCCATTTGGTTAAAACATGTTTTTCTAAAGCGTGGTGCGCTTTTAAAATAACCATAGGAGCTGCAGCTTCAAAACCCACTCTGCCTTTAATGCCAATAATAGTATCACCCACGTGTATGTCTCTTCCAATACCATAAGCTCCAGCAATGGATTGTATAAATGCAATTGCTTCGGTAGGATGTGAAAAATTTTTACCATTCACCGACACAATTTCACCTTTTTCAAAGCCGATGACCATTTCTTCTTCTTGCCCTGCTTGGGTCATAGGAGTGGGCCAAGCCGATTCTGGCAAAAGACCTTTTGATTGTAATGTTTCTTTCCCCCCCACACTTGTTCCCCATAATCCTTTGTTAATGGAGTAAGCTGCTTTTTCAAAATTCATTTGAACTCCTTTTTGTTTCAAATATTCAATTTCAGCTTCTCTGCTTAATTGCAAATCTCGAATGGGAGTTACTATTTCAATGCCCGGAATCATAATTTGAAAAATCATATCAAAACGCACCTGATCATTCCCAGCGCCAGTACTACCGTGTGCTACTTTTTGAGCTCCTAATTTTTTTACGTGGGCCGCAATATGCAAAGCTTGACTTAAACGCTCTGCACTTACACTTAGCGGATAAGTATTGTTTTTTAATACATTTCCAAAAATTAAAAACTTAATGATACTATCATAATAATCTTTTACAGCATCAACTGTGGTATGCGTTTTCACCCCTAAAGCATAGGCGTGCGCTTCAATTTTTTTTAATTCTTGAGCGCTAAACCCACCCGTATTGACAATAACACTGTGCACTTCTAATCCTTTATCCTCTGTTAAATATTTCACACAGAAAGTAGTGTCTAATCCACCGCTAAATCCTAAAATTACTTTTTCCATTTTCCTTTTATTTTCTAAACCAGTTTAATAATTTACTTTGCTTTATTTTCATAAAGCGTTCATACAATTTTGAATTGTTATTAAAATCTGAAGCTGCTGCATTTAAATTTTCATTCGGCTTTGGCTCATACAACATAGCTGTACACATACAATTCTTACGCTCCTTACTCATCAAAATATCATAATTCACACAACTCTTGCAACCTGCCCAAAACTCTTCATCATCGGTAAGTTCACTATAAGTAACAGGCTCGTATCCTAATTCGCTATTAATTTTCATTACTGCCAAACCTGTAGTTAATCCAAAAATTTTAGCATTGGGATATTTTTCTCTTGACAATTGAAAAATAGTTTGCTTAATTTTTTTTGCTATGCCTGTTTTACGAAAAGCGGGTGCTACTATTAAACCACTATTAGCCACAAACTCTCCGTGCTGCCAAGCTTCTATATAACAAAAGCCTACCCAAGTGCCGTCTTCAGTTAAGGCAATCACCGATTTACCTTCGTTAATTTTTTCCGCCACATAGGCTGGAGTGCGTTTTGCAATACCGGTTCCTCTGGCCTTAGCTGAAGCTGCCATTTCATCGGTAATATCTTTTGCAAAAGCGGCATCACCACTATGGGCAACGCGTACAATTATTTTTTGTTCCAATTAGATTTTAAATTTAGGAAAGTTCAATGCTGGCGTAAGAAAAATGCTCGGTTGGGGTTTTTCCACTGATAGGGGCAAGTGCCAATTGCTCGTCCTATCAGAATCCACGTCGGTAGAAAAAATCTACCACACCTGCACTCTTAGGTCTAGAAGCATTCAATACAGAAACAGGTGCTGTTTTTGCACTCGTCAATAAAATATGTATTTGTTCCTGATTCATTTATAATTTCCTTTTGTATAGGAATGAGACTGTAAAAATAGATAATAATATAGACAAAATGGGTCTATTTGACCTAATAATTTAACCTAGAAGAGCTGAAAGGGAGAAATTTGTATATATAAATATGAATAATTGTTAGTTTTTTATGCGCTCATAGAGTTGTAATTTTGACTAGCTCTACATAAAATAAACTTATGAAAATACCCTCCATTGCCACGCTAATAGTAGTCATTCTACTTATAATTGCTTGTGGTCAAACCAATAATAATGAGGCTGCTAGCAATAATACTAGTACCCTAAATAATGCCGATACCAGTGCTGAAAAAACTTTTGCAACAAGTGTAGTGAATAATAAAAAGGACCCCTCTTGTGGTATGCCGGTGACAGCAGGTATAAGCGATACTGCTCATTATGAAAAATGGGTGATAGGATTTTGTTCTACTGAATGTAAAAATGAGTTTTTAAAAAATCCAAAAGCAAATTTAGCCGCCGCTGAAATACCTTAAGAACTAGCTAAATAAATAGGCTATATCATCTTTCGTTAAAGATTTTACAAATCCAACTTCATCGGATATTAATTCCTTGGCCAAGGATTTTTTTCTTTCTTGTAATTTGAGGATTTTATCTTCTACTGTATCATTACAAATCATACGATAAGCAAAAATATTTTTTGTTTGACCTATTCTATGAGTTCTATCAATAGCTTGTTGTTCTACCGCAGGATTCCACCAAGGGTCTACAATATAAACATAATCAGCCGCTGTTAAATTTAAACCCACCCCTCCCGCTTTTAAAGAAATTAAAAAGACCCTGCAATTATCATCGTTTTGAAAACGCTCAATGGCTCTTTCCCTATCTTGTATGGTACTACTGCCATCAAAATATTCGTGGTCAATACCTAGTTTTTTTAGTTCCTCTTTAATTAAAGACAACATACCTAAAAATTGAGAGAAAACTAAAGCCTTGTGGCCTCCTATGTTTTCAGCTATTTCACGCGTTAATTCTGTTAATTTCACAGAATCATTAGGATACGATTCGTCTTTTAAAATTGCAGGGCTATCACAAATTTGTCTCAATTTCATTAAGCCTTGTAAAATGGATAACTGCGATTTTTGAATGCCTTTCTCTTCCACCATACCAATGAGTTTATCGCGATAATCATTTCTATACGCTTCATAAATTTTTCTTTGTTCTTCCGCCATTTCACAATACAAGACCATTTCTTGTTTTTCGGGTAAATCCTTGGCAACTTGTTCTTTAGTTCTTCTTAAAATAAAAGGAAATACAAATTTTCTTAAATGCTCTTTTTGTTCTTGTTCGTCAAATTTATCTATGGGCATAGAAAAATTATGCTTGAAATACTCTTCTGTCCCTAGCATACCAGGGTTTAAGAAATTCATTTGAGCATAAATATCAAAAGTATTGTTTTGTAAAGGCGTACCACTTAAACATAATTTATTGGTGGCTTTTAATAAGCAAGCTGCTTTGGTTATTTTAGAAGCCGGATTTTTGATGGCCTGACTTTCATCTAAAATGACATAATCAAAATTAACTTCTACAAACATTTTTATATCGCTTCTCAAAGTACCATAAGTAGTAATGATCACCTCAATAGAAGTATCTTTTAATAATGCTTTCTTTCTACTACCTCCGTGATGGATATGATGAGTTAAAGAGGGAGTGAATTTTTTTAATTCATTTTGCCAGTTATATAAAAGTGTAGTAGGACAAACTACCAAAGCCAAGAGCTTTCCATTTTTTTCTTTTAAGTGTTGTAAAAAAGATAAAGTTTGAATGGTTTTACCCAAGCCCATATCATCCGCTAAAATACCGCCCCATTGTACATCGTGTAAATAATTTAACCATTGAAAACCACTGGTTTGATAAGGTCTTAAAATAGGTATTAAATGCTGAGGGGGTGCAATTTCTGCAATAGCATATCGTTCTCTAATTTTTTCATACTTACCTTCTAATTGGAAAATAAGTTCTTCCTGGTCTCTTTGTTGATAGAGTTCATCTAAAATAGAAAAATGATATTTACTTAATTTTAGTGTATCTGTTTTACCCTCTCCTACTTTGAATAATAAAGAATATTTATTCAACCATTTTTCTGGCAGTACCCCTAAGCTACCATCTTTCAGAGGCACAAATTGTTGTTTGTTGGATAACATAGTTTTGATATCCTGAACAGTCACTTTCTGTTCTCCAAAAGAAATCTCCACTTTGGCATCAAACCAATCTGTGTTACTACTAATGTATAAACGCGTGGAAGGTTTGGCTGTATTATATTTAAATTGCTTCAAGTTTTCCGTGCCAAACAAGGGAATTTGTTTTTCTCTGAGTGTATCTATAAATAAGAAAAACCAATTATTTTTTAATACTTCACTTCCTTTTAATGCTAGCACATTGCCTTCATTAGGTCGAATGAACCCGGAATGAAGTTGTTCTATAATATTCATTAATTGCCTTTCTGCGGCAAGGTCTCTTTCTAAAATAACAATGGTGTCACCCACCTGTTGAATTACAGAAGGACCCTCATCTTTATGCACTATAATATCTTTATAAGCATACAAAGGCTCAAAAAATAAATAGTCGCCATTTTCTTTTAATAAAATTTGTAGTTGAGGTTTTACGCCTTTCAATTTTTCTTGCGTGACATTATCTAGCGAAACCTCGTATTGCTTAGATAAGGGAAGTAAAGTGCTTTGTAAATAGTTAGGCCATTGCTCTAAAAGAATTTCGTGAAATCCTTGGGGCATAAATTTTTCTACCCAGGATACATCCACTCTTTGTTTCCACACAAAAAACTGATGATGGTATTGAAAAATATAATGGGTTTTTGCGTGATTGTCTTCTAAAGCCATTTTCCCTTCTGGCAAATTTACTTCTGCATATACGATGTATCGATCCTCTGTTTTTTCTACTCTAAAACTAGGTCTAATGGGATTAAACACTAGAGCCGCTTTTTGTAAATTAGCAGTGGTAAAGGGTTTGTTATGGGGTAAATAAAAACTAAAGGGATGTTCAGATAAATCCCTCCAAACTTTTTCAATTTTAGGATGCAGGTATTCTTGCATTAACTCTTTGGTCTCCTCTGGTAAACTTTCTTCATCGGTATGTACAATATTATCCCATAAGCCCTGAAAAGGAGAATTCTTATTTAAAAATTTAGACAATTCTGCAGGTTGTAATTTTTTTACAAGTTGTAGTAAAATTTTATCCTCTTCTTTTATAATGGCAGGTGTAATAAATTTTACTAGATCAATTTTTTCAACTTTGCCTAAAAAAGAAGTGCCTTCTTCATTCACTTCTCCTTTCACTATATGGAAGGAAAAATAAGGATACACCGTGGGTTGATGTTGAATAACAATTCCAAAACGCACTTTTATTAGTGCTGGCTCCTGCGTATTGTCATCTGAGGACTCTAAATTCCAATCATTCGAACTAGGTCGGGTAAAGGAGGGAGTTTTAGAGGCATTGAGCTTTTGAATTTTATTATCTAACACTTTTAAAAAGGGTTTACCATCTTGATAAGTAAATTCAAATTTATCTTCTATATAATCATCTAAACTATATCCATATAATGCTAAAAGTTTATTTTTTTCTCTATCCCAATTTCGAATAGTATCAAAATAATCAGCCCCTTTTAGCTGAAATAATTGTAACAATAACATTGTTTTGTGTATACAAAGAGGATACTCTGTCTCCGAAAGACAATCGCAAGAAGTATCGAAAAATCGTTCTTCATTTTTTTGAACAATAATATGGTAGGTTTTACCCTTCTCTTCTATTTCTGCCACTACTTTTTCATTCTCACTTTCAATGATATGGGGCCTTAGCGATTTTAATTTTTCTTCCGCTTTTTCAAAAGTAGATTTTGAACAAAGCATACGAATCATTTTTAAATCCAAAGACCTTGTTCTTAATTGTGTATGTGTAGTTTTATAGGAAGCAGGTTTATAATCTAATAAATTTTTATCTAGTAAGTCTTGAATAAAAAATAAAGCAGCCGCTTTATGTCTACAAACCTCAGATAAATTATAAGGACAACCACATCTTAAAGATAAAGTGGCAGCGCTTTTAAAATTTTCAATGGTAACTTTATAATAAGTACTATAGCCATCGTCCTTGACACGACAATGAATACTTCCCAATAATGGATCAAATTTTACTAACTCAACATTTTTGAGTGCAAATATTTTTTTGCCCCTACGAATTACTTCTTCGGTACCAAAACTATATATGTGTTTTATTAAAAAGGGTAATGCCATACTACTACAAAATGCCCTAAAAAAGGGCAATTTGCAAATGTAAGACTTTACTAGCTAATAATACAGTAGTATGGTAAAGATTGTGAAAATAATGTGATTAGCCCCTATTGACAAGAGCCCCGCTCTTAAAAATAGGTAAAGCAGGAGCAGTATCTTTTGAAATACAATATAACATATCTTCTTGTAGACCATAGGCTGCTAAACGATGCCAATGGGTAACTGTTTGAATATAAGTAGGTAAATCATTTTTATGAAGATTATATAATTCATTTGCCATAAAACTACTATCACAATGAATTTCAAAATTATCTTTTACCTCTTCTATAACGGCACCTGCAAATAAAACATCTTCAATATTAAATCGGTTTTTCCAACCAGAACATCCTAAAATTACGGGCGCATTTTGCTCTTTTAAATATTCTACTACTTTGCTTAAATTGGGAAAAGAGCCTGTAATAATGTCTTTGGCGCCTTGCTTTAAAGCGAGATGTAATAATTTAGTACCATTGGTAGTAGTGATAACTAAAATTTTATTTTCAATGAATGCTCTAGGATATTCTGAGGGTGAATTTCCATAAGATAAACCTGGTATCACTTTACCATCTCTTTCACCTGCGGTAATGCCTCCAGTTTGTTTACCTACTTCAATACAAAGTTCAGGTGTATCTACAGGAATTATTTTACTTGCCCCATTGTATAAAGCAGTAGCCATAGTGGAAGTAGCTCTGAAAACATCTATGATAACAACAATACTATCTTTTAAATCATATAAGTCTAATAACTGAGGCGTGAAAACGGTGTTTAAGGAAGGTTTTGTCTTTGAAGCACTTTTCATAAGTGGCAAATATACAAAACCTTCTTTTTGAATTATACTAAATCTTTTTCAGCTGTATTCTTTTTTGATATAATTAATATATCTGAAACTACAATATCTGTACTTACTCTTTTAATGGCATTTTTATCGGTATAGGATTTAGTAAGCAGTCTTCCTTCCACGGCTATTTCAATTCCCTTAAGTAAATATTTTTCAGTAAATACTGCCATCTTAGACCAAGCTACTAAATTAAACCATTGTGTTTCTTCTATCCATTCTCCTTTTGCATTTTTGTAACGATCATTGACTGCCAAACGAAAATTGGCTAAAGGACAATCTTTTAAAATTTTGAAAGTAGGGTCGGCACCAATATGGCCAATAAGTTGGACTTTGTTTTTAATTGCTTTCATACTAATTATTTTGTTAAGACACAAAATTGCAATTAGTAAGAAAACAAAAAACTAGTATTTCCCCTATTAAAAAAAGGTATAATTGAAGGTAAATTTTTTCAATTATTATTTAAAAGGAAATTTAACTACCTGTGCTTTGATTAAAGTATTTCTTATATCAATATAAATAGTACTACCTGGTTTTGAATGCTCGGTTGTTACATAACCCATTCCAATGGCTTTTCCCAAGCTAGGCGCCTGCGTACCTGAGGTAACTAAACCAATTTTTTTACCCGTAGCATCTTTAATTTCATAATGATGTCTAGGTATGCCTCTATCAATCATCTCAAAACCTATTAATTTTTTTGTAACGCCATTGGTTTTTTGAGAAAGTAAAGCTTCTTTATTAGTAAAATCTTTGTTGAATTTAGTAATCCATCCCAAACCTGCTTCCAAAGGGCTGGTGGTATCATCAATATCATTGCCATACAAACAAAAACCCATTTCTAAACGAAGCGTATCACGGGCGCCTAAACCAATAGGCTGTATTCCATCGGCTGCACCTGCTTTGAAAATAGCTTCCCAAATTTTATTGGCATTGTCATTAATGTTTTCAAAATAAATTTCAACACCCCCTGCACCAGTATAGCCAGTAGCACTAATAAGAACATTATCAATTCCTAGCAATTCACCTTTTGCAAAACTATAATAAGGCATATTTAAAACATCCATACCGGTTAAAGTTTGAATGATTTTAGTAGCTTTCGGACCTTGCACAGCTAGCAAAGCTGTTTTAGCACTTATATTATGCATCTCTACCCCTTGGGTATTGTAATCACTAATCCATTTCCAATCTTTTTCAATGTTAGAAGCATTCACCACTAACATATATACATTGTTTTTTTCTATACAATACACTAATAAATCATCTACAATCCCACCAGAAGTATTAGGCAAACAACTATACTGCGCTTTCCCATTTTCTAAAATAGAAGCATCATTGCTAGTAACTCTTTGAATTAAATCCAATGCTCCAGGACCTTTAAGTATAAATTCACCCATATGACTCACATCAAAAACTCCTGCATTATTTCTCACTGCAGCGTGTTCAACATTTATTCCAGTATAACTAATAGGCATATTATATCCAGCAAAAGGGGCCATTTTGGCCCCTAAAGCAATATGTTTCTGGGTAAAGGGAGTATTTAAAATTTCACTCATTTCAATTTCATTTTTTCAAAGATAATCAAAAAAGAAACTGAATGAAAGCCTAGTGTGTAAACCTATCTAAGATCCATTGTATATCGGTTAATTTATTAGCAGCTTTACCCACTTTTTCAATTTGATCTAGCTTATCATAATGCGTATTTTCTTTGGAAAGATCATCCAATTTCACCACTCTTTTTTTATCTTTTTGTAACTCTTCCTCTTTTAATTTTTCTATCTCTTTTTTAATAGACTCTCTTTCTTCTTTCAATTTTTGTAATTGAATTTCTTTATCATCAGAAGTTTCATCCAATGGACTTAAGTTCAAAAGTCCTGTCTTAGTCATTTCATATGTTACTCCTTTTTCATAAGCAAATGATGCTTTGTCCCAAGGTTCATTCCACTCATCATACCAATTATCATCAGAAGTAATACGGTCAATAGTTAATTCTTTGGCCCCTCTACTTCCCCATTGAACATTGGTTTGCGACCAACCTTTATTAGTAATTTTAAATCGTTTACCTATAGGCACTGCAATAGTCATAATAATATGTTGGTTTCTAAATTTATCTGTTTTATTAATGGCAATACCTTTGTCCAAATACAATACACTATCTTGTTGAGTTAATTCAAAATTTATTTTGTTAGCTAATGTATTGGCGTTTTGAATTGTATTTCCATTACTAAGCTTGACCACTTTTACTTGAAAACTATCATTCAATGACTGTACAATTCTTATGCGTAAATTTCTTACATAAACAGTATCCTCATCACTATAGCCTTGAAAGGGCTCAAATTCAAACCAATGGTTTTCATAATATTTCATTGTAGGAGCAGCAGTTACTTCTAAATAATCCACTGAAGGATTTTTTAAAATAATATTTTGTTCTGTTGGAATATTATGTTTTGAAAAACTATTACCTAAACTAGATCCAAAATAAAAAAGCATTATCCAACCTACTATCCAAAGCGCCCAAAAACTAGACCTCACCCAAATATTCGCTTTTTTAAATCCTGCTATTTTTCGAATAATAGCTGTAACTATTCCAATAATGGGCACCCAAACAAAAAGTAATATTGCCCCAATTACAGACCAGGTTTGTAGACCCTCTTCCAATATGAAATTTTTTAAAGGTAATAAGGCAGTGGCGGCAACACCAATGCCAAACAAAGCAGCTAACAAAGCAATACCCACTATGGCCAAAATAAAATATACAAATGCTTTAATGCATAAAGTGATTATTCTACCTAAATAATAAATAAAACCTTTGTTTTTATCTGTAGAACCCGTTGAAGGTTCAGAGGAAGTTTGCTGTGTTGTATTATTTTTTGTGTACAAATTACTACCCCACGCTTGAGCTCTTTTACTAAATCCTTCCATATCATTTTGAATGGTATTTTTAATACTATTCAAATCTACTTTCTCTCCCACCATTTCTAATTTATCTGCACTTGTTTTGGCCTCTGGTAATACCAACCATAAAACAATGTATACAAAAACAGCACCGGGACTAAATGTAATGTCTAATAAATTAGGAAAATCGGGGGCATCCCAAAATTGGAATAAATGTAAATGTCTAAAATTTACTACAAAACGAATAAATGGAATTAAAAATAAAATTCTTACAATCCATACTTGTATACCAAAATATTTAGAAAGTCCGGAAGCTACACCACCAATTACTTTATTTTCTATATCTCTAAATAATCTTTTACGAACACCTCCTACCTCTTGAATAGAAGAACTAGGTACTGCAATCCACAATATTAAATAAGCCAATAAGTTAACACCAATTAAAAAGATCCATAGAATTCTTATGACTAAAGGTTCAATACCAAAATAATTAGCAATACCACTACACACACCTCCTAATACTTTATTTTGTTCATCACGATATAATCTTTTATTGTTTTGCCCTGCCTCAAAATGAGTATGAGTAGAAGAGGCATTGGCACTAGATTGAAATTGACTTGTATTTTCAAATCCCTCTTGTGCTTCAAAATCAGCAGGTCGTCCTATACTAGCAATAATTAAATTAATGGCATCTACAGTAATACATACTGAAGCTTTTTTCAAACGGTCTTCACAGAGTTCTGCAATCCTACACTCAATATCATTGATAATTTCATCGCGTCCCTCTTCCTTAGCAAAATAGGCACGAAGAGAGTCAATATATTGTTTCAAGGTTTCATAGGCCAATTCTTCGATAGGAAGAATACGACCTTGAAAATTGATATTTATTACTTTATTCATAATGTATTTTTTTAAGAAGCAGTTGCTTCTGATGTTGAAATTGGATTTGTATTTTGTGTTAATTGATTGACCGCTGAATTCATCTGATGCCAAGTTTTTAATAAAACTTCGTACGCTTCTTTACCCTGCTCTGTGATCATAAAATATTTTCTGGGAGGACCGCTTACACTTTCAACCCAACGATAATTTAATAGCCCCGCATTTTTTAATCGAGTTAATAAAGGATACAAAGTTCCCTCTAGAATATGCAAATTGGCCTGTTTCATTTTCTCAACAATATCACTTGGATACACTTCAGCTTGTTGAATGATGGACAATATGCAAAACTCCAGTACGCCTTTACGCATTTGACTTTGTGTGTTTTGAATATCCATATAATTGAATTTGAGAAACAAAATTAAGCATAATTATAGTACTATGTATTGCATAGTACTATAAAATAATTCTATTTTTTTATAAAATATTGATTTACAATATAATATAAAATTAAAATTTTGAACAGCGATAGTAATAAAGGATAAATGGTAACCAAAATAGTCCTTAGTAGACTACTAATTCATAAAAGTCTTCCTCTTTTAAATAGGTATTGGCTAGGCTATTTAACTGTTCAGCACTTACAGAACGCACTACCTTAATTGTGTTATAAAAATAGTCTTCTGTTAAACCGTGTAAGATATAGGTTTTCCAACGACTAATAATTTGAAAGGGACCATCTACATCTCCCAATAAAGCACCCAACATATAATTTTTAACCAATTTTAATTCTTCTTCTTCCACTAAATTTTCTCTCAACTTTTTCATCTCCTTATACACTTCATCAATGGTGGCTTTACATACTTCCTTACCTGCATCGGTACTTATCATCCACACTCCCGCATTTTTATAGTTTTGTAAAAAACTATGTATACCATAAGTATACCCTTTATCTTCTCTAATATTGCTCATTAATCTTGAACCAAAAAATCCACCAAAAATATTATTGAGTACTTGTGCCGCTGGAAAATGGGGATGATGCCTATTTATAAAAGGTCTCGCTAAACGAATAGACCCTTGTACAGAAGCTTCATCATTTACAATACTATATTTTTTTTCTTTTGCAGCTACCATAGTATGTATGGGCTCAATGATTTGTTTTTTATTTAAAGGAAGGCATCCAATATATTGATTCAGTAAATTTTCCATTTGGCTGGGAAACCTACCTGCCATAAAAATGATGCATTTGCCATTTTTATAATACTGCTCATAAAAAGATATTAAGTCTTCTCTTTGAATGGCTTGATAATCTTTTTGGTCACTGTATTTTCCATAAGGATGTGTATTTCCAAATAAATATTCATCTATCAATCTACTAGCAATAAAGTCGCTTTTTTTTAAGTTCAACAACCATCTTTGAATTTGATTTTGTCTTAAAATATCTATTTCTTTTTGAGGAAAATTAGCTTCAGCAATAATTTCTCCCATCATTGGAATGACTGACTGAAAATGCTTAGATAAACAGTGCAATGACACAGTGGCTGTTTCATTGCTACAAGTTCTATTGAGATGGGCTCCATAAAATTCAAAAGCTTCATTTATTTCAAAAGCAGTTTTGGTACTGGTTCCATTTTTTAATAAAAAATTAGTAGCCGCAGCCACCCAATTTTTTTGCTCAAAACTATTACCTGCATAAAACACCATATCTACTAATAAAACTTCTTGAGCACCTCCTTCATAAGTATATACTTCTACCCCATTATCTAAGGTAAATGTTTGATAGGGCTTCAATTGAATATTAAAATCAATGGCGTTTTTTATTTCAGGGGCGCTGGTTCTATCTACTGCCATCATTTATGATTTAGAATAATAATATAAAGTGTTTCTATTAGTGTCTTTGAAAATTTCCCTTGCTGTTTGCTGTATCATTACAGGAGTTACTTTTTGATACATAGACAATTCTTTATTCATTAATTGTGCATCTCCTAATAATTCATAAAAAGCCAAGCTATGGGCTCTATTCATAATACTCATATCTTCAAAACAAATCATACTTTCTGTTTTATTAATTACTTTCTGCACTTCTTTAACATCCAGTAAATTGTTTTTTATTTTTTCTACTTCTTCTAATACTGCTTTCTCTGCTACTGTCATACTAATTCCCTTCACTAATTTTCCTTCAATGACTAATAGTCCTGGATCTACTGTGCCAAAATGATAACAATCAATAGAAGAAAATATTTGTTTCACTTTTACAAGTTGTTCATAAAGCCTTGCGGAAGTACCGCCCCCTAAGACTTCTGTAATTAAATCAGTAGTATGATAGGCTTCGTCAAAACGACCTCCCATATGCCAGGTCATCATTAACATATCTAAAGGCACATCTGCATACACTTCCAATGACTTAGTTTTTTCTTGAACAGGCTCCTGAGGCAACTGACGGTTATATGTTTTTCCAGCGGGTATAGGTCCAAACCATTTTTCTGCTAAATGTTTTACTTGTGCTGTTTGTACATTTCCAGTGACTACTAAGATGGCGTTATTGGGTCGATAGAATTGAAAGAAAAAATCTTTCACCTCTTCCATAGTAGCATTTTCTATATGTTCTAAAGAAGCCCCAATAGTCATCCAACGATAAGGGTGCTGTGTATAAGCTAAGGAACGCATTTTGTGCCAAACATCTCCATAAGGTTTATTGATATAATGCTCTTTAAATTCTTCACAAACTACTTTTCTTTGAACTTCTAAACTTTTTTTACTAAAAGCCAAAGACAACATTCTATCACTTTCTAACCAAAAAGCTGTTTCTAAATTTTCTGCAGGTATTTGACAATAATAATTAGTAAGATCGTTGGTGGTATAAGCATTATTTTCTCCTCCGGCTCTTTGCAAAGGTTCATCATATACAGGAATATTGACACTTCCACCAAACATTAAATGTTCAAACAAATGGGCAAAACCAGTTTTATGGGGATCTTCATCCTTCGCCCCCACATTGTATAAAACATTCACTACAGCCATAGGCGTACTAGTATCTTGGTGTACCAATACTTTTAAGCCATTATCTAATTGAAATCTTTCAAACTGTATCATAATAAAGAGCAAAAATACTTAATAAGTACAACAGTTGCTTTAGTATTAGTCTCAAGCATAGAGAAGCCTCTTAAAACCCGATAAATTCGATTAACTTTGTGGCCATTAAATTACTGAGCTATGAAGCTAGCATCTTTATATGAGCGTGCCCTACAATTTGAACACCTCAGTGTAGAAGAAGGAATATTCTTATTCGAAAATGCCCCGCTCACTGAATTAAGTTATATCGCCAATGAATTGAGAAAAAAGCAAGTACCTCACGGCAAGGTTACCTGGCAAATTGATAGAAATTTAAATACCACGAATGTATGTATTGCGAATTGTAAATTTTGTAATTTCTACAGAGTACCTGGACACCCCGAAGCCTATATCACGGATATGGATACTTATCGTAAAAAAATTAAAGAAACCATTGAATGGGGTGGCGATCAATTATTATTGCAAGGAGGACATCATCCTGAATTAGGGTTGTCATTTTATACCGATATTTTTAGCCAGATAAAAAAAGAATTTCCCACTATTAAATTACACACACTGGGTCCCCCAGAGATTGCTCATATAGCCAAGTTGGAAAAAATGACTCATACCGAAGTCTTGAAAGCATTAGTGGCAGCAGGTATGGATTCACTACCTGGTGCAGGAGCAGAAATTTTAGTTGACCGTGTAAGAAAATTAGTCTCCAATGGAAAATGTGGTGCCGATGAATGGTTAGAAGTGATGGCTGCAGCACATCAATTAAATATTACTACTAGCGCTACGATGATGTTTGGCCACGTGGAAACTATTGAAGAAAGATTTATTCATTTGGTTCGTATTCGTGAAGTGCAAGATAGAAAACCAAAAGACGCCAAAGGTTTTTTAGCATTTATTCCTTGGACCTTTCAGGAGGTAGACACTTTACTTACAAAAATTAGAGGGGTGCATAATTTAACTACTACCGAAGAATATATAAGAATGATTGCTATTAGTAGAATTATGCTACCTAATATTAAAAATATACAAGCGAGTTGGTTAACAGTAGGAAAAGCTACTGCTCAGGTTTGTTTAGAAGCTGGTGCCAACGATTTTGGAAGTATTATGCTAGAAGAAAATGTAGTAAGTGCGGCTGGCGCTCCACATCGTTTTACTTATAAGACCATTCAAGAAGCCATTAAAGAAGCTGGTTTTGAGCCTCAATTAAGAAACCAACAATATGAATGGAGAAGCTTACCTACCAACATTCAAGAACAAATTATTAACTATTAGTAAATAGGGGTTAAAGCTAAAAATTTCAGTTAAAATAAACTAGAACTGTAACATTTTAACTGTATCAGCGTTTTAGATTGTAAGCTACTGAGATCATTTTTTTATGAATGAAATAGAATTTAACTCTTGTGTGGATGATTATTCCGATAGCCTTTACCGCTTTATTTTAAAAATTAGTAAAAATAAAGAGGATGCTAAGGATATTGTACAAACGGCATTCGAAAAACTTTGGATACACAGAAATAAAGTTGAACTCCTAAAAGCTAAATCATATTTATTCACAGTAGCTTATCATTTAATGATTGATCAACTTAGAAAAGAAGCTAAGATGGTTCAAACAGATAATTTTGATGAAAACTTAAATGCAGCAACCCCAGCGCATTCAGATTTAAAACAAATATTATTAAAAGCCATTAATAATTTAAACCCAACACAAAAAGCATTAATACTTTTAAAAGATTACGAAGGATATGCTTATAAAGAAATTGGGGAAATTATGCAACTTTCAGAAACCCAAGTGAAAGTCTATTTGCACAGAGCTAGATTAATTTTAAAAAATAAATTACTCTCCATTGAAAAAATAAGTGTTCCACAAAATGATTAACGAAAATAACTACGAAACTTATTTGATGTCCTACATTGACAATGAATTGAGTGCCGATCAAAGAGCGGCTGTAGAAGCTTTTGTGTCAACAAATACAAAATATGCTAAAGCACTTTCAGTGTTTAAAACAACAAAGCTAGAAGCTCCTTTTATTGAAATGAAGGATAAAATATTTTTATATCGATTCCCTGAAATGCAAGCTAGCCTAGAAACTAATTTTAAAAAATCATTGTATAAAAAAGAGGCCCCCTCTCAAAAATTAAATCTTTTACAAATATCACTAAGAGTGGCTTATGCCATTGCCGCAATGCTAATTTTATTTTTAGGCTTACCGCTATTACCCACAGATAAAAAAGTAGAAAATAAAATAGTAGAAAATAAAAATGCATTGGCTCAGTCACAACCCATACAAAAAATTACAAGCATAACCCCTCAAAAACAGAATAAAATTCAAGTAAATAACTTGTCAAAGACTATCTCTGTAGCTACAAATACAACTAACAATAATAGCACATCCAATACAGTAATACTTAATGACGCTAAAAGCAGTCCTAATAATAGCTCTGTCAATGCTACTGTAGTAACACCCGCTACCCCAATAAATAGTATTACTGTTACAAGTAATACGCAAGAGGAAGCTATTACATTGCAGCAAGCAACCATCAGCACACAAAAATTAGACAACAAAGACATCATTGAAAATACCATTATGAGTAATGCTGTATATCAAGAAATTAATACAGAATCACAGGACAACACCATTCATATTGGTATGTTTGAAATTAATGGCGCTAGCTTAAGAGGTATTACCAGAAAAGTTTCAGCCATATTTAGAAAAAATAAAACAGAAATAGAAAATAAATATGAAAAATAAATCTCCCCTTTTAGCCTTAGGCTTCTTTATGCTCTCTAGCTTTCAATTAGAGGCTCAAAATGATAGCGTAAAAATTAACACTACCATTGACACCATTACAATTGGAAATATGATTATTATAAAAAAACAAGGTGAAAATAATAATTACAACTCAAATAACAGAAAAAATCACAAGACTTATGGAACTATTATTAATATAACTAATGGTAAATATAAAAAAGATAGTTTTTTAACTGTATCAGATGATACTATTAAAGTAGGAAGCTTCAATTTTATTAAATCTCAAAATAATAACTTCAAAAATAATATTTACAATAAAGAGGGGCAATTAGTAATAGCAGAAGGAAATTTTGACAATACCCATATTAGTATTGAACGCGCTCCAAAAAAATTAAAAAATGTCACTACAAATTGGCTCTCATTTGATTTGGGTTATGCTAATTACATTGACGAGTCTGCACCCATCGCATACATAATGCTTTACCCAGGTCTCCCCTATAGTAAGTATTGGGTGAATTCTTCTAATTTAAAATTAGATAATAGAAAATCTAGCAATTTTAATCTTTGGATAGTACAACAAAAACTCAACCTTTACCAACATAAAATAAATTTAAAATACGGTGTAGGATTTGAAATGTTCAATTTTAGATTTGAACAGCCCGTAAGTTTTAGAAATGAGCCACAAAAAACGGTTTTCATAGATGATGTGACCTTCAGCAAAAACAAACTATTTACAAAATATTTAACCGTACCCGTACAAATTAATTTTCAACCTACTCCCAATAGCCGCAAAGGTTTTTATGCAAGTATTGGTTTGAGTGCAGGCTATTTAGTGGATTCAAGAAATAAGCAAATAAGTGCTGAAAGAGGTAAACAAAAATATAATGGCAATTTCGATTTAAATAACTGGAGATTCGCCACCATTGGTGAATTAGGCATTGGAGGCATTAGACTCTACGGATCTTACGGATCTATTAATTTATTTGATAAAAATCAAAGTCATTTTTCGTTATTCCCCTACGCATTCGGTCTGAGATTTGGTAATTTTTAATGAAATAGGAAATCCATAGAATTTGAGTTCTATCAATAAGGCAAGTTCTATATTTAATTTAAAGCCCTCTTTGTATAGGAGGGCTTTAAATTGAAACAAGTGTCGTATTTCTTACACTAAATTTTCTGTTCCAAAATAAGATTGCAAAACCTTAGGCAGTGCGATACCATTTTCGTTTTGATAGTTTTCCACTAGGGCTGCAAATATTCGAGGTAAAGCCAATGAACTACCATTTAAAGAATGTGCTAGCTGAATTTTACCTGCAGCATCTTTAAATCGACATTTCATTCTATGGGTTTGATAAGTTTGAAAATTTGAAACACTACTTACTTCCAACCATTTTTGCTGTGCAGCGCTATATACTTCAAAATCATAAGTTAAAGCAGAAGCAAATCCCATATCACCTCCGCACAACCTTAGAATGCGATAAGGTAATCCTAAACTCATTAATAATTGTTCAACGTGATTTACCATCGTATCTAATGCCTCGTCACTTTTATCAGGATGAACAATTTGTATAATTTCAACTTTTTCAAATTGATGTACTCTATTTAATCCTCGTACTTCTTTTCCAAAACTTCCTGCTTCTCTTCTAAAACAAGGAGAATAAGCAGTCATTTGCAAAGGCAGGTCGGCTTCTTTTAATACTACATCCCTGAATACATTAGTAACAGGCACTTCCGCAGTGGGTATTAAATAAAAATTATCCGCCGTAGCGTGATACATTTGTCCTTCTTTATCAGGCAGCTGACCAGTAGCAAAAGCAGAAGCTTCGTTTACCATAAAAGGAGGTAAATATTCAGTATAGCCTGCTGCAATATTAAAGTCTAAAAAATATTGCACCAATGCTCTTTGTAATTTTGCGCCCTTGCCCACATACAAAGGGAAACCACTTCCTGTGATTTTAGCCCCTGTTTCAAAATCAACTAAATTATATTTACTTATTAAATCCCAATGCGCCTTTGCCCCTGCATAAAGAGTAGGAATCACGCCGCCTTGTTTTACTACAATATTTTCCTCAGGTGTTTTTCCTGGGGGAACTAAATCGTGGGGTAAATTTGGAAGTTGAACTATGGTATTTTGTAATTGCAACTCCACTTCGGACATTTTTATTTTTAGTGGCTCTAATTGGGTTTTTAACCCAGCTACTTCATTTTTTAATTTTTCAGCAAGTTCTTTTTCACCCTTAGCCATCAATGCACCAATTTCTTTGGAAGCCGCATTCACCTTTGCTTGCATTTCATCAAAAGAGGCCTGCAACTGCTTTCTTTGATCATCCATAGCAATCACGCTGTCCACCAAATCAAGATGGGCAAAATGCTTGATATTCAGTTTTTGCTTAGCTATTTCTTTGTTTTGGCGTAAATAACTCACTTGTAACATCGCGACAAATTTTAGCAAAGATAATCAAAGCATTGTACTTAAGCCTAGATATCCCCTACCTTTGCACCATAAATTTAAATGGGGATATGGCCTCTATCAACGACGATTTTCAGACAAGGTGGTGGGATTTAGAGAAAAAATTGATGACCCGCTTTGGCAAAAAGCCTGATGTAGAATCTATTTTATTCCTAATTGGACTTCAAGAAACAGGTTTTATCATTGAAAAAATAAGTAAAGAACAGAAACAGGACCTTATGCATATAGCAGTATGTAAAATCTTAGCTAGCAGCGGTTACTATATTTTAGAAGGAATGGATGAAGAAGGCTGGCCACATTACAAGCAATTAAAGGGTCTTCCCACTATGGATTTAATTGAACAAGAGGCATTTTTAAAAGACCATATTTTACTTTATTTTGAGAACATTAGCTTCTAGCTCATTGTTTTTTTAGTGTTTTTTATGAATCTTTGTACCTAAAAAAATAAATTATGCAATTTCCAGCCCACTTACGCTACACCAAGGACCACGAATGGATTCAATTAGATGGCAATACCGCCACCATTGGTATTACCGATTATGCTCAAGGTGAACTTGGGGATATTGTATATGTTGATATTAATACCGTTGGAAAAATGCTATCTGCCGAAGCCGTATTTGGAACTGTAGAAGCTGTAAAAACTGTAAGTGATTTATTTTTACCAGTAGCGGGTACCATTTTAGAAGTAAACCCTGCTTTAGCTGCCCAACCAGAATTAGTCAATACCGATCCTTACGGAGCCGGATGGATGGTAAAAGTTACAGTGGTTAATCCTGCAGACATAGATTCTTTATTAACCAGTGAGGCATATAGTCAATTGGTTCATTAATCAATTATGACAAATTCATACAAAACTTTAGCTTGGGTCATTTTTGAATTTGTACTCATATTTATTTTATTAAGCACCCCCAGTAGTGGTGGCTCAGGCATCGTGGCATCAATTTTATCTTTGCCCTTCGCTGATAAAGTAATTCATATGATACTTTTTGGAAGTTTAGCTTTATCTGTTTTTTCACATTTTGAACAATACTCTAATAGTGCATTTCAATCTATAAGAACAAAAGCATTGGCATTAATAGTTTGTATTAGCTATGGTATTGGTATGGAATTTTACCAAAAATATTTTGTGCCTTCTAGGGGTTTTGAAGTAGGTGATATGTTGGCTGATGCTATTGGCGCCTTATTGGCCCTGCCTTTCTTTTCTATGGTAAAGCAGTATATTCAACCAAAAGACAAAAAAATTTAAATGGGTATTGAAAAAGATATACAACAAACGAATTTCAGAAATGAATTTCAAAAAATGGGTATCAATATCATTTATACAGCCAATTGGTTAAATGAGAAGATAGGCCAAATATTATCCACAGAAGATATTACTCAACAGCAATATAATATTTTAAGAATTTTACGAGGCAGCGACACTCCCTTAAGTACTTTAAAAATAAGAGAGCGTATGCTAGATAAAATGAGTGACACTAGCAGAATTGTAGATCGATTAATAGTAAAAGGTTTGGTAGAAAAATCGGCTTGTTTAAAAGATAAAAGATTAGTGGACATTACTCTTACTAAAAAAGGGTTTATCTTATTAGAAAAATTAGATGATTTAAACCACCAAATAGATAGTCTATTGAAAGGGGTGAGTGAAAAAGAAGCTCATACCCTCAACCAGATATTAGATAAACTAAGAGATGAAAGTAGCTCTATATAATTTTAATTCTTATTCGATGCGTTTTACATTAAGTATACTTTGTGTGGGTCTTTTTCTTTTTACAAAAGCTCAACCCAATATTCACGATAAAAATGTTTTTGAATTCAGAGGGGTCTGGGTAGCTACTGTTGAAAATATTGACTGGCCTAGTAAAAGAGGTTTATCCAACCCAGCGCAGAAAGAAGAATTTATAGCTTTACTTGATAGACATCAAAAAAATGGGATGAACGCCATTATTATGCAAGTGCGTCCTTCTGGCGATGCCCTTTATCCTTCTACCTTAGAGCCTTGGAGTGAATACTTAATGGGCACGCAAGGTTTACCTCCCAGCCCTTTTTATGATCCTTTAGAATTTATGATTGCTGAAACACATAAAAGAGGAATGGAATTTCACGCTTGGATTAACCCTTACCGAGCTGTATTCAATGTAAAAAAATCTAGCATTGCACCCAGTCATATTACTAGAATTCATCCGGAGTGGTTTTTAACTTATGGAGATAAAAAATATTTTAATCCGGGATTGCCACAAGTTTGGCAACATACTAATAGAATAGTGAGAGACTTAGTAAGTAGATATGATATAGACGCTATACATATGGATGATTATTTTTATCCTTACCGAATTGCGGGTAAAGAATTTCCTGATGAAAAAACTTACCAGCAATATAGCAGAGGTCTTTCTAAAGACGATTGGAGAAGAAGTAATTGTGATACTATTGTTAAACAATTGTATGCTACCATTCACCAAATAAAACCAGGAGTGGGGTTTGGTATAAGCCCCTTTGGTATTTGGCGTAATAAATCAAAAGATCCCAGAGGTAGTGACACCAAAGCAGGTCAAACCAACTATGACGATTTATACGCTGACATTCTTTTATGGCTTGAAAAAGGATGGGTCGATTATATAGCACCACAAATTTATTGGGAACACGATCATCCTTTGGTTAATTATGACACTTTAATTCAATGGTGGAATAAAAATAGTTATGGTAAAAATTTATACATAGGCCACGGAATGTATAAGGCGGGTACTAGCAGTGCTTGGAGAGATAAAAACGAAATGCCTTATCAAATCAAAAAAATGAGAGCCTTAGAGAATACCAACGGTAGTATATATTTTAGCAGTAGTAGTTTTAACAATAATATAAATAATTGGAATGATAGTTTACAACAAAACTATTATCAAAAGCCAGCCCTACTCCCTTCCCTACCTTGGTTAGTTCAATATAAAGTAGAGACTCCTGTAGTGAACAAACAAAGTACGAACAGTTATGAAATTAAAGTAAAAGCTACAAGTACCATCAAGCAATATGCTATAGTTGAAAATTTAAATAATCTATTTACTGTAAGTATTTTACTTCCTCCGAATACAAAAATGATTCAATTAAATGCATTGGGTATTCCCAAAAAACCCAATGCTACATACTGGCTAGTAGCCGTTGGAAAACAAAATCAATTAAGTGATTGGGTAAGCCTTCCTTAAAGAATTTATTCGAAAGACCTTTTTAAATGAATATTTTCATTAGGCTTAATGATCAAAGGAACGTGCTCCACAATGGTCATATCATTATCAAGTCCAAAGGCTTTTTGATCGCTTTGTGATAATTGTTTGATGTTAAAGTATACATCCATAATAAAGTCTTCTCTAATGGACAATTCATTTTCTATGGAGAAGAAGCTTTCTATGATGACATAGGTGATATCAGTGTGGAAGTCTTTACTTTTTAAAGACTCATATTTACTATAAATACCTAATTCCTGAGATTCATTTAATTCTTGCATTACTTTTTTGAAACAAAGATTAACACGCGGTTGAATTCTAAAACCTAATTTAAAATCTACACGCATTACTTTATCATCGACTAACTCTTTAATACTATACTCCATTCCATAGGGAGAATCGGTTCTGTCAATGTGTAAAAACCAATAAATATCTGCTCTTTTGGGCTTTCTATTTAAAATTGAATCAATGATACGATGTTCAATTTCTCTATGATTGTTCGCCTTGGTCAAATACACTAAATGTGTGGCATATTTGGGCACATCTTTATCTACACTTAATTCTGCAAGCGGCTGCAAATAATCTTTCAATTTTACAAAATCTAAATATCGATTGGCAATTTTTCTAGCTCGATGCCAAATCATCATTACAAAAATCATACTCAAAGAGAATATGAAAGTAATAGCTGCTTCTTTAATTTTTACAAAATTCGCAACGAAAAAAGATATTTCTACTAAAGTAAAAATTAAAATAATTAAAGCCACTACAGACTGACTCCACCTTTTTACATTCAACATATAAAAATTCATCAGCATCGTGGTCATCATCATACATATAATAATAGAGAAGCCATAAGCTGCTTGCATACTTTCACTTTTCTTAAAATATAAAAGCATTGTAACACAGCCTACCCATAAAATAAAATTGGCACTAGGAATATAAATTTGTCCTTTTTGGTCGGTGGGAAATTTGATGGTTACACGGGGCCAAAAATTTAAACTAATGGCTTCAGAAATTAAAGTGAAGGAACCACTAATTAAAGCTTGACTGGCAATAATAGTTGCCATTGTGGCAATACCAATACCAATAATCAAAAACCAATGAGGCATAATATTAAAGAAAGGGTTCATACCATTATCGGTTTGGCCAATAAAGTCTAATAAATAAGCACCTTGTCCCATATAACTCATTACCAAGGCAATTTTTACAAACATCCAACTTACTTGAATATTTTGTCTTCCACAATGTCCAAGGTCGCTGTACAATGCCTCAGCTCCAGTAGTACAAAGAAAAACGGCACCTAAAAGCCAAAATCCATTGGGATAATGCATTAATAAATCATAAGCATAGTACGGATTCAAGGCACTTAAAATGCCTATATGATGCACTACTTGGAAAAGACCTAAAATTAAAATCATTGAAAACCAAATAAGCATAATGGGCCCAAAAGCAAAACCTATAATTTTAGTTCCAAATCGTTGAAAGAAAAATAATAATGAAATAATAGCAAGTACAATCCCCACTGTTAAATTATTTCCTGGAACAAAAACATTTTCTAAACCACGAACGCCGGCTAAACCTTCAATGGCAGAAGCTACAGAGATAGGTGGAGTAATCATTCCATCTGCTAAAAGCATAGCAGCACCAATTATAGCAGGCACATAAATCCATTTTACATATCGTCGCACCAATGCAAATAAAGAAAAAATACCACCCTCACCACGATTATCAGCACGCAGTGTTAAAAAAACATATTTAAAAGTGGTTTGTAATGTGAGTGTCCAAAAAACACAGGAAATAGCTCCATATACCAATTGTTCCGATATTACTTTATGATGAATAATGGCTCCAAAAACATACAATGGTGAAGTTCCAATATCGCCATAAATAATGCCAAGGGTAACTATTAAACCAGCTAATGAAAGTTTGTGAGATTGTTTAACACCAGATATTTGTCCCATGGATCAGCGTAAATTGACAACAAAGTTTAAAAAAATAATATAAACAAACATCTAATTGGCCTAAGTATTTTGTAAATATTCTTAAGAATTTATACTAAGGCTTGTAAGTACCCCATTTCTTTTCCACTGCTTTAAAGCGAAAATCAAAAATGCCCTGGAGCTGCTTTTTGACCATAATTATTTGGGCGATATCCCCCAAAAATCCCAATGGGATTTTATAATGCACAATATCTTCCATTTTAACTCCTCCTTTGATCTCAGTAAAATGGTGCTGATGATGCCACATTGTATAAGGTCCAAAGCGTTGCTCATCTACAAAATAGGCCTTCTCCTTTACGTGGGTTATTTCCGTCATCCAATAAAGTGGAATACCTAAAAGCGGTTTAACGGTATATTCAATAATCTGACCTGGGTACATTGTAGCACCGTGGTGCTTACTAATAATATTGAACTCCATTTTTTCAGGAGTAATTTTGGCAAGGTTGGCAGGACTACTGAAAAATTCCCAGGCTTCATCTAAAGAGATGGGAATGAACTGCTCGGTACGAAGGCTATACACTTTTGACATACCATTACAACAAGTAAGTCTTGTTTTTGTTGTAATAATTTACCCTAAAGCCACTAATTTTATCCTATGATTACGAAGGCCGACCAATTAAAGGCATTTGAAGCAATTTATGAACAGTTAAATGCCCCACAAAAGCTGGCGGTAGATACTATTGAGGGACCTGTGATGGTAATTGCCGGACCAGGAACAGGCAAGACCCAAATTTTGGGTGCACGCATAGGAAAAATTTTATTAGAAACCGATACCGCTCCAGAAAACATACTCTGTTTAACCTACACCGATGCTGGAGCTATTGCTATGCGCAAAAGATTAGTTGGCTTTATAGGGGCGAGCGCCTACAAAGTAACTATTGCCACTTTTCATTCTTTTTGTAACGATATCATTCAGGATAATTTATACTTATTTGAAAAGTCAAGCTTAGATCCCATCTCTGAATTAGAAAAAATTGAATTGTTAAAAAAACTCATAGACCAATTTGAGAAAAATAATCCTTTAAAAAGATATCGAGGAGATGTGTACTACGAAATGAATAACCTCAGCAAGTTATTTAGTACGATGAAAAAAGAGGGATGGACCAGCACTTATTTAATAGCTCAAATTGATAATTATATAAGTTCCATACCCACTAGAGATGAATTTGTTTACAAAAAAAAATACAAACAGTTTCAAGCAGGAGATATAAAACAGGGATTGGTTGAGGCAGCTTTAGAAAAAATGGAAAAATTAAAAGCGGCCGTACTAGCTTTTGACACCTACCAAGAGTTAATGAAAAAGCATAGTCGTTATGATTTTGACGATATGATTAATTGGGTGAATACCGCTTTCAAAGAAAATAAAAATTTATTAGCCCAGTACCAAGAAAAGTATTTATACATTTTAGTAGATGAATACCAAGATACTAGCGGTTCACAAAATGAACTTATACAATTATTAGTGAACTATTGGGATCAGCCTAATTTATTTGTAGTAGGCGATGACGACCAAAGTATTTTTAGATTTCAAGGCGCGAATGTTGA
>CAXBQH010000009.1:0-66618 GCA_963977985.1 uncultured bacterium | reverse complement strand
TTGGAAGTAGTTATTTTGAAAGTGGTTGGGCAGGTATAGGAATTCGATATACTTTTTAATTAAAAATAGAATCTACAAATTCATCTTTATCAAATAAAAGTAAATCTTTTATTTGTTCTCCTACACCAATATATTTTACTGGAATTTTACATTGATAAGCAATTGATAATACCACCCCTCCTTTTGCTGTTCCATCTAATTTAGTTATTGCTAGTGCATTAACATTAGTGACTGCCATAAATTGCTTGGCTTGTTCTAATGCATTTTGTCCCGTAGATCCATCTAATACTAATAATACTTCGTGAGGGGCTTGAGGTATTTGTTTTTCAATAACGCGTTTAATTTTATTAAGCTCATCCATTAAATGTGCCTTATTATGTAATCGCCCTGCAGTATCAATTAACACTACATCGGCTTTTTTAGCTATCGCAGATTGTATAGTATCAAAAGCTACTGCACTTGGATCGGCCCCGTGATTTTGTTTTACAATAGATACGCCAACTCTTTCACTCCAGATAGTAAGTTGGTCTGCAGCAGCAGCCCTAAAAGTATCTGCTGCACCTAAAACCACTGTATTTCCGGCTTCTTTATAATGATGTGCTAATTTACCAATGGTGGTAGTTTTACCAACCCCATTCACTCCTACTACTAAAATTACATATGGTTTTTTATCTTCAGAAGGTGTGAAACCCATTTGATTGGAAGGGGTATCCACAAGCAATGAAACTATTTCTTTATGTAATAAACTATTTAATTCTGCCGTAGATACATATTTTTCTTTTTTAACGCGCTCTTGTAATTTTTCAATAATAGCCAAAGTAGTATCCACACCAATATCAGCTCCTATCATAGCTTCTTCCAATTGATCTAGGACTTCATCGTCAATGGTTGTTTTACCTATGATGGCTTTGGAAATTCTTTCTAAAAAACCTTTCTTGGTTTTTTCTAAACCTTGATCCAAAGTTTCTTTTTCTTTAATTCCAAATAGTTTACCTAAAAAACTCATATTGTAAAATTAATCATTTAAAATTTAGAACTAGTGCAGAAAAACAAAAAGTCCAGACTGGGTCTGAACTTTAAAAATTTTATTGGCGTAGTAATTTGTGTAGCCGAATGGGAGCACTACTTTAAAAGATAATTAATAGATACTCTTTAAATAGATACTACTTAAATAGATGCTACTTAGTGATAGATACTATTTAGCAGCTAAGAATTCTTTTACACGATCTTTGTGAACAATATTCTCTTTAAAAGTGTACGCACCTGTTTTTGGACTACGAATAGCTTTGATAACTTTTGTCCAGTTTTTTGCTTCAGCTGAAGCTTTAAGGTCTTTTACTTTCGCGTTTTTAGAAGCTGCTTTTGCCATATTTATTTAATTTCTTTATGTAAAGTTACTTTCTTTAAAATGGGGTTATACTTTTTGAACTCCAAACGATCTGGAGTATTTTTTTTGTTCTTAGTAGTAATATAACGGCTTGTTCCCGCTAATCCAGAAGTTTTATGCTCCGTGCACTCTAATATTACTTGAACTCTATTTCCTTTCCTTGCCATAAAAGTGTATTATAATTGGTACTTAATGAGTTGAGTTGATTATATCTTTTCGCCTTGAGCTCTTAATTCTTTCACTACAGAAGCTAAACCATTTTTATTGATGGTTCTAATAGCATCTGTGGAAACTTTGATACTAATCCAGCGGTCTTCTTCAATGAAGTAAAAACGCTTCTTTTGCAAATTAGGAAGGAAACGACGCTTTGTTTTGATATTGGAATGTGAAACACTATTTCCAGTCATCGGCTTCTTTCCAGTGAATTGACATACTCTTGCCATTTGAAAATGATTTTTTTACGGACGGCAAAGGTAAGTATAAAACCTTTACAGACACATTTATTTTGGTGTTTTTTTGAAATTTAGGTATTTGAGCCTAGAAATAGGGTAAATTATTGGTTTTCAGAAAGCTATCAGCTATCCAATAAGCTTTAGGCGTACATTTCAGCCCTTAATTCCTGTACCCTTTTATCCTCCATATATTCATCAAAAGTCATCAATCTATCGATAATACCCTTAGGGGTAATTTCTATCACTCTATTGGCCACTGTTTGCATAAAAGTATGGTCTTGAGAAGTGATTAATACAACGCCTGGATAGTTTTGACAGCCTTCATTGAAACTTTGAATACTTTCAAGATCTAAATGATTAGTGGGCTGATCTAAAATAATTACATTGGGGTTTTGAAGCATCATTTTACTAACCATACATCTCACTTTTTCTCCTCCACTGAGTACATTGGTTTTCTTCATCACATCATCTCCACTAAACAACATTTTTCCTAAAAAACCTCTAATAAAAGGCTCATCCACATCTGTAACGTGTGCAGGTACAAATTGTCTTAACCAATCCATTAAGGTTAAAGATTCAGTAAAAAAACTATTGTGCTCTACAGGCAAGTAGGCGCTAGTAATGGTGGTTCCCCATTCAAAACTGCCTCCATCTGCTTTCACATTTTTATTAATAATTTCGAAAAAATAAGAAATAGCTAAAGGGTCTCTACTTAAAAAAGCAATTTTATCATTTTTTCTTACAGAGAAAGTAACATCTTTAAATAAAATACGGCCCTCCACTTCTTTTTTGAGTTGCTCCACATTTAAAATTTCATTGCCTACTTCACGAAGTGGTTGAAAAATAATTCCTGGATATTTTCTGTTAGAAGGTTCAATTTCTTCAATGGTTAATTTCTCTAAAGCTTTTTTACGAGAAGTGGCTTGTTTACTCTTGCTGGCATTGGCAGAAAATCGAGCAATAAAGTCTAATAAAGCAGCACGCTTTTCTTCATTTTTTTTATTCTTATCTGAAAGTTGTCGAGCCATTAATTGAGAAGACTCATACCAAAAAGAATAGTTACCAGTAAAAGTTTTAATCTTGGATCGATCTACATCTGATACGTGGGTGCATACGGTATCTAAAAAGTGACGATCGTGACTTACTACAAGTACTATATTTTCATAATCTGCTAAAAAATTCTCCAACCAACCAATGGTTTCAATATCTAATCCGTTGGTAGGCTCATCTAATAATAATATATCTGGGTTACCAAATAAAGATTGTGCCAACAACACTCTAAGTTTAAAATTACTTGGAATGTCTTTCATTAAATCTTGATGCATCGATTCTTTAACGCCCAAATCACTTAATAAACTTGCAGCATTACTTTCCGCTTCGTATCCTCCCATTTCTCCAAACTCCGCTTCCATCTCCCCTGCTTTAATACCATCTTCTTCAGTAAAATCTTCTTTAGCATATAAAGCATCTTTCGCGTGCATTAACTCCCACATTCTTTTATGTCCCATTAAAACTGTATTCAAAACAGTTTGCTCATCAAATTCAAATTGGTTTTGTTTCAAAACTGCCATACGCTCCCCTGGCGTTATTTCAACGGTACCTTTATTAGGTTCAATTTCACCACTTAAAATTTTTAAAAATGTAGATTTACCTGCACCATTAGCACCAATAATACCATAACAGTTTCCTTTAGTGAAGCTAACATTTACCTCATCGAATAAAACTCTTTTTCCAAAAGCCAAAGTAACATTTCTTGCGCTAATCATTGCTAAACTATTTTTAAGGCTGCAAAGTTAAATATTTTTAACTTACCAAGTAGATCTAGCGTGGGCCATTACATCTAAATGCTCAAAAGCCCCTTCTATATATTTGAAATGAGCAGCCATTGCAATCATAGCCGCATTATCAGTACAATATTCAAAAGCAGGCAAATACAAAGTTGAATTTGTTTTTTTTGCCAACTGAATGACCCCTTCACGCAATCCCGAATTAGCACTTACTCCCCCAGCAATACAAAACTCTCGAATTCCTGTTTGCTGAATGGCTTTTTTAAGCTGCTTTAATAAAATTTCAACAATAGTATGTTGCACTGAAGCACATAAATCGTTCAAATTTTCTTTTATAAATTCAGCAGATTGTTTTTGTAAAAAATATAAAACACTTGTTTTTAAACCACTGAATGAATAATCTAAATGGGGCACTTGAGGTTTTGCAAAAACAAAAGCTTTTGGATTACCTAATCTAGCTAGTTTATCTAATATTGGCCCGCCTGGATAAGGCAGCCCTAATAATTTTGAAATTTTATCAAATGCTTCTCCTGCTGCATCATCAATAGTTTCTCCCAATATGACCATATCGGAAGCACTATTGCATCTTACTATTTGCGTATGACCACCACTCACCGTTAAACACAAAAATGGGAAAGAAGGCTTAGGATCATCTATTAAATTGGCTAATACGTGTGCTTGCATATGATGCACTGCAATTAAAGGCTTATTCAAAGCCAATGCCAATGATTTTGCGAATTGAGCTCCTACCAATAAACTTCCAATTAAACCAGGTGCTTGCGTAAATGCAATGGCATCAATGGTATGCAAACTTTCTTGAGGCGTCTGTGCTGGAAAGGCTTTTTTTAAAGCAGCATCAACTACTGGAACAATATTTTCCATATGAGCTCTACTGGCTAATTCAGGAACAACGCCGCCGTATTTTTCGTGAATAGTTTGATTGGCAATAAAATTGGATAAAATTTTACCATTGACAATAACAGATGCCGCTGTTTCATCACAAGAAGATTCAATAGCTAATATGGTAATTGATGTATTTGCCACCAAGCGAAGATAAAACTTATAAAAATAAGTAGTTCTTACTTTGTTCTAATAGCTTCTACTGGATTCATCTTTGCTGCAATAGAGGCAGGTATTATACCAGAAATAACTCCTAAAATAATACAAATACTAAAAGCTAGAAAAATGATACTGGGTGCAATGGTAATTGCAAAAGGAAGAAATGAACTTAGTGTGAGCGCTAATATCCAAACTAATAACAAACCAATGATACCTCCAATAATACATAGAAAAGCACTTTCTAATAAAAACTCATATAAAATGGTAGAACTCTTAGCACCTATTGCTTTTTTAAGACCAATTTGACTGGTTCTTTCTCTAACTGTTACAAACATTATATTGGCCACTCCAAAAGCACCTACTATTAAGGAAAGACCTGCAATTGCCCAACCTCCTTTGTTTACGGCACCAAAAACACTCTCTACCTGATCTTTAAATTGAGCCACATCGTTGCAAGTAAAATTATCTTCCTGTGTTGGACTGAGCTTTCTAATTTGTCGCATAATACCCGTTAACTCTTCTTGCAAAGCTTTAGAAGTGATGCCAGGCTTGGGTTGCACCATTATAACGGGTCCTAAATTATCGGGATTATACACCGAAGCCATATAATTATGAGTGACAATAGTAGACTTATCGTAATCGTATCCATTGATAATGGCGGAACCTTGTTTTTCAATAACTCCAATTACTAATAATTTGCGGCTCTTGTAAGTAATAGTTTTACCTACCGCTTTATCGGCTTTCCCATATAATTCCTCTGCTACTTTATATCCAATGACACCATAAGGAACCCCTCTTGTAAAATCGGATTCGCTAAAGAACCTTCCATAGCCCACATTGAATGACTGAATATTTTTATATTCTGGAGTTATACCATACAGATTCACCCCTTTCAATAAATTTTCTTCATAAGAAAAAGTTTCTTGGGATTGCATAAAGAAAGCCATATTGGAAGCAAGCGCACTTTTTCTTTTAACAAACTCCATTTCTTCTATTTTGGGACTGGGTCGTTTTACGAATTTCCACCAAGGGTATTCAGGACCTCCAGAGTAATCCCATTTATCGATGTACACCGAGTTATTTCCAAAACTTGATAAATCGGTTTTTATTTTAGATTGTAAAGAATCGATGGTAGCCAAAACGCCTATGATACAAAAAATACCAATGGTGATTCCAAACAAAGAAAGAAAGGTTCTTAATTTATTAGCTTTTAACTCCCCCAATGCCATTTTGAAGCTATTCCAGAGTATAGTCAACACTTTAATCATAACATAAAATTAAGCCATTATAGGTTTCCAGCTTTAATTTTATACAAGTGGTGAAAAACATATCTAAAGGGGTTGGGGGAAGGACTTGTTTTAACTATTTAAAAAAACTCTGAAAAATCCTGCAACGAATTATGCCTAGCTCGCATTTCGTACTTACTTTTGCATCGATTTAAAAAACCTCTTATTATGACCTTTAAGCAAATGTTCACCTCCTCGGTAGGAAAAAAATTAGTGATGGCTTTCACAGGTATTTTCTTAATCTTATTTTTAGTAGTACACGCTGGACTAAATGCTTGTATTTGGGCGTTGGATGGTGGCGTTATGTTTAATAAAGCGGCTCATTTTATGGGAAGCTATGTTGTTCCAAGAATATTAGAAATTGGCTTGTTCTTAGGTATTTTTCTTCATATCATTCAAGGCTATATGCTTACTTTAGAAAATAGAAGTAAAAGAAAAGTGGGTTATGAAGTAACTTATTCAAAAGGCAGTAAATGGTATAGTCGTAGTATGGCCATTTTAGGCACTATTCTACTTATGTTTTTTATCATTCATTGGAAACATTTTTGGATTCCATCAAGAATAACAGGGGTAGAAGAAATAGATTTAGGAAATGGTTTTAAAGTACATAATTTATATGCAGTAATGCAAGATACTTTTCAAAATCAATGGGTGGTTCTATTTTATGTTATTTCCTGTATTGCGTTAGCGTATCATTTAGCTCACGGTTTTCAAAGTGCCTTTAAAACCATTGGTGTCCACCATAAAAGATACCACGCTTTAATAAGTAGTTTAGGATATGGATTTGCAATTATCATTCCTTTACTATTTGCTTTAATGCCTATTAGTTTTTATTTACATTGGGTTAAATAAAATCATTAAAAAATTCATTCTACACTTTAGATAAAAGATTATATATGTTAGAAGCAAAAATACCTACCGGAAAATTAGATGACAAATGGACTGACTATAAGGGTCATTGTAAATTAGTGAACCCTGCCAACAAAAGAAAAATGGAAGTCATTATAGTGGGTACCGGACTAGCAGGCGCCTCCGCTGCTGCCACTCTAGGCGAATTAGGTTATAAAGTGAAAGCATTTTGTTTCCAAGATTCTCCTCGTCGTGCACATAGTATTGCAGCTCAAGGGGGCATTAATGCTGCCAAGAATTATCAAAATGATGGCGATAGTGTTTTCAGATTATTTTATGATACTATTAAAGGAGGCGACTACCGAGCTCGTGAAGCTAATGTGCATCGTTTAGCAGAAGTGAGCGCCCATATCATTGACCAATGTGTTGCACAAGGCGTTCCTTTTGCAAGAGAATATGGAGGTTTATTAAGTAATCGTAGTTTCGGAGGCACACAGGTTCAAAGAACTTTTTATGCTGCTGGACAAACTGGTCAACAATTATTAATAGGCGCTTACCAAGCCCTAGAGCGTCAAGTAGCATTAGGTAATGTAACTATGTATGCTAGACACGAAATGTTAGATATTGTAAAAATTGACGGGAAAGCAAGAGGCATTATTGCACGCAATCTTGTTAAGGGAACCTTAGAAAAACATTTTGGTCACGCCGTATTAATTTGCTCAGGTGGATATGGTAATGTGTATTATTTATCTACCAATGCGATGGGTTCAAATGTAACAGCTGCTTGGAAAGCTCATAAACAAGGTGCTTATTTCGCGAATCCTTGCTTTACGCAAATTCATCCTACTTGTATTCCAGTGAGTGGAGATCATCAATCCAAATTAACACTTATGTCTGAATCATTAAGAAATGATGGACGAATTTGGGTGCCCAAAAATGCCGCAGAAACAAGAAAGGCCAACGATATTCCAGAATCTGATAGAGACTATTTTTTAGAGCGTCGCTACCCTGCTTTTGGAAACTTAGTTCCTCGTGATGTTGCTTCTCGCGCAGCCAAAGAAAGATGTGATGCTGGTTTTGGAGTAGGTACTTCAAAGCAAGCAGTTTATTTAGACTATGCTGCTGCTATTGAAAGATATGGTAAAGTAGAAGTAAGTAAACAAGCTATTGTAAATGCAACTCAAGAACAAATCATTGCTTTAGGTAAAGAAGTGGTGAAAGAAAAGTATGGCAATTTATTTGATATGTATGCGAAAATCACTGGTGAAAATCCTTATGAAGTGCCAATGCGTATTTACCCAGCGGTGCATTATACAATGGGAGGTTTATGGGTTGACTATGAATTACAAACCACCGTTCCAGGATTGTATGCTTTGGGAGAAGCTAACTTTAGTGATCACGGCGCCAATCGATTAGGAGCAAGTGCCTTAATGCAAGGTTTAGCCGATGGTTATTTTGTAGCACCTTATACCATTGGTAATAATTTAGCAGATGAAATATATAATGCGGCTATCCCTACCACCCATCCTGCTTTTGAAGAAGCTGCCAATAAAGTAGCCGATCGTTTAGCTTCTTTAAAAAATATCAATGGTAAACAATCTGTAGAAAGTTTCCACAAACGATTAGGAAAAATTATTTGGGACAAATGTGGTATGGCAAGAAACAAAGAAGGATTGACTTGGGCTATTAAAGAAGTACAAGCACTAAAAAAAGAATTCTGGTCTGATGTGAGAATACCAGGAGACATCAATGAATATAATCCTGAACTAGACAAAGCCAATCGTGTAGCAGACTTTATTGAGCTGGGCGAATTAATGTGCATTGACGCTTTGGCCAGAGAAGAAAGCTGTGGTGGACATTTTAGAGAAGAATTCCAAACACCAGATGGTGAAGCTTTGAGAGACGATAAGAATTTTATGTATGTAGCAGCTTGGGAAAATAAAGGCGAACACGAATGGCAATTACACAAAGAAGAATTGAAATACGAAGTGATACAACCTAGTCAGCGTAATTATAAATAAACATTCAACCCTTACACCCCACTTAATTCAAATTATAATTTTATAGCTATGTCTCAAAATACAATGAATTTAAAAGTTAAAGTTTGGCGTCAAAAAAATGCTAACACCACAGGTGCTTTTGTAACTTATGATGTTACAGGTATATCTGATGAAATGTCATTTTTGGAAATGTTAGATATTTTAAATGAAAAATTAATTAGAGAAGGAGGCGAACCCATTGCATTTGATCACGATTGTCGTGAAGGAATCTGTGGAATGTGTTCATTATATATTAATGGCAAACCCCACGGTCCTTGGCAAGCAAATACAACTTGTCAATTACATATGCGCGCCTTTAAGGATGGAGATACCATTGTGGTAGAACCTTGGAGAGCTAATTCTTTCCCTATCATAAAAGATTTAACAGTAGACCGTTCTGCTTTTGATAGAATCATTCAAGCAGGTGGATATATTAGCGTCAATACCGGTAATGCAGTGGATGGCAATAGTCTTCCTATAGAAAAAGAAAAAGCAGATGAAGCCTTTGCTGCTGCTATGTGTATAGGTTGTGGTGCTTGCGTAGCTGCTTGTAAAAATAGTTCTGCAATGTTATTTTTAAGTGCCAAAGTATCTCATTTAGCACTATTACCGCAAGGTGCTCCTGAGAGAAAATCAAGAGTATTAAATATGGTAGCTCAAATGGATAAAGAAGGTTTTGGAGCTTGTACTAATACAGGGGCTTGTGAAGCGGCTTGTCCTAAAGAAATTTCCATTGCTAATATTGCTAGATTAAATAGTGAATACCTAGGAGCTAGTTTAACTGCACAGTAGTGGCTAATTCTTATTTTCGATGTAAAGAATTTATCGTGCATCAGCAACATACTTCAATGAAAGTATGTACTGATGCCTGTTTGTTTGGTGCCTGGGTGGCTCAAAAGCAATGTATAGAAAAGGCAGATACCCTACTCGATATCGGCACAGGCACTGGTTTATTAAGCCTTATGATGGCGCAAGTCACTCAAAACAATCAAACCCAAATAACAGCAGTAGAAATTGAATCCAATGCTGCTCAACAAGCTAGTGAAAATTTTAGGATAAGTGCTTGGAGTGAAAGAATAACTACAGTGCATAAGTCACTACAAGAGTATACCGCACAAGGCTTGACAGAAAAAAATAAAGTAGTTGCCTTTGATGTTATCATCAGCAACCCTCCTTTTTATGAGGGCTATTTAGCTTCTCCAGATATCAATAAAAACAAAGCCAGTCATAGCACACATCTTAGTTGGGAAAATTTAGTAGAAAATACCTGCAGCTTACTTAAAGAGGAAGGAAGTTTTTTTGTATTGGTTCCTACCCTTCGTGCCTTCACTATGCAAAAATTAGCAGAGCAAAACCATTTATTATTGGTAGAAGAAGTGCTTGTGTATAATGATGTAAAACATTTGCCGTTTAGATCTTTTTTACATTTTCAAAAAAAGAAACCAGCAGTTCATTCTCTCATAAATGTGCATAGAAATAAAATAATAATTAAAAATGAAGCAGGTGTTTATAGTACTGAATTTACTGAACTACTAAAGCCTTTTTATTTACACTTGTAATTAATTTTAAGATACCTGCCCATATTCTTTTAAATAAGAATAGGAAGAAGTTAATTTTCCTTTATCCAACATTGTAGCACCTTCAATGATGGCATTACCTCCCTTTAATAAATCTGAAATCACATATTTAATAAGCTGTTCTCCAAAATATCTACTAGCATCTCTAGGAAGCTCATTGGGTAAATTACCTACCGCCATAATATCAATGCCATTGGGTAAATAAGGGGCTGTCTTTTCAAAATTAGTTACCGTAACACCATAAATTGGATTTTCAGAACTAGCATCTCCTAGATTACAGGGTACACTGCCTTTGTAATCGTCTGTAATATCTGCAATAGTGGTCAAATTAAAATCATCTTCTTGTAAATCACTTAAAGTAAATAAAGGAGCAATGCCGGGCTCCCAATAAATACCATTCATAAGAATATGAGTATGTTTTAAATACTTATTAAATAAACAAATATAATTTTCAGGATTCCTATGAAAATCATCTCTTTCATAAGAATTATTATTTCTATGTTGATATAAATCTGCCCCTTTTAAATGTACATACACCGGATAAGCATACTTTCTTTTAATATATTCATCAGGCTCTACCTCTTGCACATCCATAATATTCATAATTTCTAAAATGCCGTGTGCCACTCTTCCAGAGCCAGTAACCGCAATTTTAATGGGAGGCAATTTTAAACCAAAATAAGTATGTACCAGTTCCATATAATCTTTCACATCTTTGACTCTTCCCATAGAAAACTCTTTGGTTCTATTACCATAAGCCATAATTCCATTATGCGCCCCCACAATACCTGCAAAAAATCCAAATCCAATAAGTCTTTGCCCATCTTCGTGTTCTAAGCATTCATAATCTATGAGTGTAATTCTTTTATCTATCATTGCACGAAATAAAGCTTGATTGTACTTTTGTGCTTTTTTAGTATGAGAAAAAAATAAATACTTTTTGTCTGCTATCAATTGCTCAATGGGTACTTCCTTAATACCTAATAGTATATCTGCTTTTTGCAAATTTTGTACAACTTCAATACCCTCATTTTGGTATTCAAAATCTTCAAAACACCTGTGCGAGGAAGATTCAACAATAATTTCCAAATGGGCTATTTGTTCTTTTAAATACCTGCATTGTTTAGGCGTAAGTGCTACCCTAAAGTCTTGTGGAACTTTTCCTTCTTTAATAAGTCCAATAACGGGCATTTTGGTAATTTTGCACAATATACATAATATTAAAATGAACTATTTTGAATTATTTGGTTTACCTATTGGCTTTCAAGTAGATGCAAAAAAATTGAGAGCAGCTTTTATGGAAATTCAAAGAGCCACACATCCAGATAAATTTACCCAGGCGAGTGAATATGAAAAAGAAGAAGCTCTAGAAAAATCGGCAATTGCTAATAAAGCATTTACTGTATTACAAAATCCTGCCGCAACACTTTCCTATGTATTAGAGATACTTGGTTATATAGAAAAAGAAGAAAAATATGCTTTAAGTCCCCATTTTTTAATGCAAATGATGGAATTAAATGAAGCTTGGATGGATGCCTCAGAGCAAACAACAAAACAAGATATTTTGAGTAAAGTAAAAATTATAGAAAATGAAATTTTCAGCCCTATTCAAAAGTATGTGGAAAGTAGTTCGGTCGATACTATTTCCCAAGAAGGAATGTTGCAAATAAAAGAGTATTACTATAAGAAAAAATACCTCGATCGTATTTTGGCAGATTTTCGTTAAAGATGTAATATTGCAACCCTGCCCAGATGGCGGAATTGGTAGACGCACTAGACTCAAAATCTAGCGTTCGCAAGGATGTGCAGGTTCGATTCCTGTTCTGGGCACAAACCCTGTCACGATTTTCGGGATAGGGTTTTTTAATTTTTTCTTTCAATGAAAATGGCGGGCACTAAGTTTTTTTCAAATAAATCTCTTTCTACTTTATAAATAAAGGGGGGTGCGTGGTCACCAATAATTAATACCTTATCTACCTCACTTGAATTAATTTGTTGTACTAAATACTCTAATTCCTGATTCATTCTATAATATCTATCCAAAACTTCTTCACTAGGAAAACTATTTTTAAAATATTTTTTAAATATTGTATAATTCTTACTCTTTTTATTGCGACGATTTAGCCTAAAGGGTAAATGAGTATTTATAGTTAAACAATAGGTGAAATTCTTTTTTGATTTTTTTAAATTAGCAAATACATACTTAAATAAATCTTCATCAGAAATGGACTGATACTGATTGTTATATATAGTTCTGTAACCGAGCGTATCGTGAAAATAGCGATAGTCTTTAAAAGTTTGAAAACCTATGAGTTTTTTAAATTTTGAGCCAACACTATAAGTGCCATCAAATCCTTGAACTGCTAATGTTTCATAACTTTCTTCCACTTTATGATTGACAATGGTTTTTATATCACATTTATTATGCTTGATAACTGAAAAATATGCCTCTCCCTCTTTGTTTAATAATTCCCTACTCTCCGCTGACAATGTTGACCCATCAAAATAACTTTTTTCAAAATTATATTTGAATTTATTACTATCTAATTTCTTGAAATGGTTTAATTGCACTTGTAATAAAGAATCAACCACTAATAAACCCCAACTTTCCATTACTATTATAACTTCTTTATTTGATTTTGAATTATAAAAATATTTATAGGATAATGAAGAATCTTTATTTAAATTAATATAATCGGGTATATCGTGTACTTGTTTAGTTCCGAGTTTATAAATGTTATAGTCTTTATAGATATCTCTAATTAAAGATTTACCTACATTAAATTCCTTTTTATTTCTAGTGCTAATATGTATGATACCCCTTCCACCACCACTCCATAAAGTAGAACCATTTAAACTATCAATTAAATAAACTATAATAAAAAAGGTAAAACTGAAAATTACATTGGTTTGAAATTTATTTTCTAAAGTATTTACCTTTATTTCAAATAAACGAGTGAGCAAGTGACAGACCCCAATTAAAAGTAAAAAAGAAAAAATTACTAAAATATATAAACTTATTTCAAATTTTGCTATTAATAAATAAGGTAATTTTTCAAAATAATTAAAAATATCAAAATAATATAAATGAGAAACATTATAAGATATATCTAATAAAATAAGCCCCAATAATAAAAGTACCCTATATAGATGTTTTTGAATTATAACAAATACCAGTGGCAGAAATATATATTCATAGTAAATAATGGGCCTTTTGATACTAACAGCTAAAAAGCCTGTTAAAATAACATTTAATAATATTATAAATAAGAAAGTAAATAAAAGTTTAAGACTCTTCATAAAATCTATAAATGGGGGTATTTATAAATTGTTAGATAGTATTAAAGACTATAAGTTTAATAAATATATATTAAATATAGTAATTCTTAACTATTATCATATTAAATTTAATATATATTTTATAAAACCTAATAATTTATTTAATTTTTCAGCATCATCATAGAAGCAAAAAGCTCAATCCCTTCCAAAAAGTTTTTTAATTTAATATTTTCATTCTCTGCGTGCTGATTATTATCGTGATTGGCAATAGGAACAGTTACTGGGGAAGTGTATAAAACTTTTTCAAATACAAATAAAGGCAAGCTACCCCCTAGTGTGGGAAGTAAAACGGGAGGCTCATTAGTTACTAATGAAATTGCATTTGATATTCTTTTGACATATGGATTATCCAAAGAAGTTTTTTGTGCATTATAACTTTTCTCATCTCTTACCACTTTGCAAATTTTTGGATTTAATTTTCTTTGTTCATCGGTGGGATCTTTATCGGTAACAAAAAAACCTTGGCTTTTAATATGATCTATTACTTTTTGTTGTTGACGCTCCCAATCATTTCCCATTACTAATCTCATATCAATAGAAGCAATAGCTTTGGTGGGAATTACATTGGCAGAATACTTACCTACCCCAGCACTTTCAATTCCATTAATATTTAAAGAGGGTAATTGCAAAGCATCATTTAAAGCACCTGCTCTTTCAGTAGCATTGATGCCTAATTCTTCTTTTAATTGTGCTTCTACACTTGGCACTTTTGCTAATGCCTGTTTTTCCACTTTAGTTAAAGGGGTGACATCATCATAAAAACCTTTAATAGTCACTTCTCCTTTTTCATTTTTCATACTTGCCAGTAATCTTACTAATTCCATTGCAGGATTTAATACCCAATTACCATAATGTCCTGAATGTAAAGGACGCTTAGGTCCAAATACAGTTAATTCTAAATGGGTATCCCCTCTCACCCCCATCACCAATTGTTTTTTTCCTGATTGATGCACAGGTCCATCGCAGATAATCCAAAAATTAGCAGCTAATTTATTTTTATACAATTCTAGTAACTGCTCCAAATGAGGTGAACCTGCTTCTTCTTCTCCTTCAAAGAAAAATTTAATATTAACAGTAGGAGCAATATTTAAATTTTTTAAAAAAGCATAAGCATTAATAATTGCCATCACTCCTGCTTTATCATCGGAAGCACCTCTTGCATAAATTCTAGCATTTTTATCATAGTAAGCTCCTTGCGATAACCAAGGTAAAGCAGCAGCTCCTTTTTCATACAAACCATCATATAAAGTAGGCTTAAAGGGATGTAAACCTGCAAACCATTTAGTGGTATCTACAGGCTGACCATCATAATGCGCATAAAAAATTATTGTTTCTGTAGCCCCCGGAACTTTAACTTCTCCATACACCACAGGAGGCATTGAACTATTAGGCAAATTCAGAAAACTTACATCTTCAATACCTTTTGTTTTCATATAATTCATAATCCAAATAGCATTCTCTTGTAAACCTTTGGGTTGAGCTGCTACATTGGGAATAGATAAAAATTCTTTAAACTCATTTACCAAGACAGTTTGCTTTTCATTCATTGTTTTTTTCACTAAGTCTTGAGTGGTTTGCGCCAATAGGAAACTACTGAATAACAATGCAAACAATAAAAATGGAATAATTTTTTTCATAAGTAGTTTTATTAAAAAAGGCCTTCCAAAATTGGGAAGGCCTTTTAGTATATAATTAAGCTAGATCAAATCTATCTAAATTCATTACTTTATGCCAAGCTGCAATAAAGTCGTGAATAAATTTTTCTTTCGCATCATCGCAAGCATACACTTCAGCAAGGGCTCTTAATTCAGTGTTAGATCCAAAAATTAAATCCACCCTGGTGCCTGTATATTTTACATTTCCAGTAGCGCGATCACTTCCTTCAAAAATATATTGATGTGCATCAGCAGCTTTCCAACTAATATTACTATCTATTAAATGGGTGAAAAAGTCGTTACTTAACACACCTGGCTTTTGCGTAAATACGCCGTGTTTGGAATTATCGAAATTAGTATCTAATACGCGTAATCCTCCCACTAGTACGGTTAACTCAGGAGCTGTTAAATTTAATAATTGTGCTTTATCAATTAACATATCTTCTGGAGAAAGCATAGTTCTGGGTTTAATATAATTTCTAAACCCATCTGCAATGGGCTCTAATACTGCAAAAGAAGCTACATCGGTTTGATCTTCGGTAGCATCGGCTCTACCTGCTACAAAAGGTACTTTTACATCAAAGCCACCGTCTTTGGCTGCTTTTTCAATAGCAGCAGCACCTGCTAAAACTATTAAGTCTGCTAAAGAAACTTGCTTTTCTTTATTTGCTTCGTTAAACTGTTTTTGAATAGCTTCTAGAGCCTCTAACACTTTAGATAATTGTGCAGGATTATTAACTGCCCAAAATTTTTGTGGAGCTAAACGAATACGCGCTCCATTAGCGCCGCCTCGCTTGTCAGAACCACGGAAGGTAGAAGCAGAGGCCCAAGCAGTAGAAACTAATGCAGGAACTGAAATTCCAGTAGCTATAATTTTAGTTTTTAATTGGTTGATATCTGACTCATCTATTTGTTTATAAGTGATAGCAGGTATAGGATCTTGCCAAATTAAAATTTCTGAAGGTACTTCAGCACCTAGATATCTTGAACGAGGTCCCATATCACGATGCGTTAATTTAAACCAAGCTCTTGCAAAGGCATCTGCAAATTGATCTGGATTTTCGTAAAATCTTTTTGAAATTTTTCCATAAGCAGGGTCTACTCTTAAAGCAATATCAGTGGTTAACATAGTAGGTGCGTGCTTTAAGGAAGGATCGTGTGCATCAGGAACTGTGCCTGCGCCTGCACCTGCTTTTGGTTTCCACTGATGAGCTCCTGCTGGACTTTTAGTTAATTCCCATTCAAACCCAAATAAGTTTTCAAAATAATTATTACTCCATTGAGTAGGTGTGGTAGTCCAAGCACCTTCTAAACCTGATGTAATGGTATTGACACCATTGCCAGAATTAAAAGTATTTTTCCAACCTAATCCTTGCTCTTCAATATTGGCACCTGCAGGTTCTTTACCTACATATTTTCCTGGATCAGCAGCCCCGTGTGTTTTACCAAAAGTATGTCCCCCTGCAATTAAAGCCACAGTTTCTTCATCATTCATAGCCATTCTTGCAAAAGTTTCACGAATATCTTTTGCAGCTGCTATAGGGTCTGGATTACCATTAGGCCCTTCTGGATTTACATAAATTAATCCCATCTGTACTGCTGCTAATGGATTTTCTAAATCACGATCTCCACTATATCTTTTATCGCCTAACCATTCTCTTTCTGCACCCCAATAAACTTCTTCCTGTGGTTCCCATAAATCGACACGACCACCTGCAAAACCAAAAGTTTTAAAACCCATTGATTCCAATGCACAGTTACCCGTAAGAATCATTAAATCTGCCCAAGATAGTTTTTGACCATACTTTTTTTTGATGGGCCATAATAATAATCTTGCTTTATCTAAATTGGTATTATCGGGCCAACTATTTAAAGGAGCAAACCTTAACATACCTGCACCTCCCCCACCTCTTCCATCAGTGGTGCGGTAAGTACCAGCACTATGCCAAGCCATACGAATAAAGAAAGGGCCATAGTGCCCGTAGTCTGCAGGCCACCAATCTTGAGATTGAGTCATCAAATGAATAATATCTTTTTTTACAGCATTTAAATCTAGGGTTTTGAATGCTTTGGCATAATCAAAATCTTTTCCCATTGGATTGGTCAAAGAAGATTGTTGACGCAAAATATTTAATCTTAATTGATTTGGCCACCAATCGATATTTCTTGTTCCCGCATTGGTAATTTTTGATGAAGTGGAAGCTCCAGTAAATGGACATTTAGCTGCTGCTTGAGTATTGTTTTCCATAGCTATACTTTAATAAAATTTAAAAAATAAAATTACTACAAATAACTACATACAACTCCACTTAATGTAAAAATATTAACGCATTTGTTTGATGAATAGCATCAAAAAACCCTTTCAGCTTATACTGAAAGGGTTTTCCACTTTATGTTAGAAAATAAAATTTATATTAAGTGTAAATGTTATTTCACTTCTTCAAACTGCGCATCTTCTACTGTATCATTAGTAGCGCCAGCATTAGCTTGGCCACCTGTAGCATCTGGCCCTGCTGCACCAGCCTCAGGTCCCGCGGCTCCAGCAGCTTGTGCTTTATAAATTTCTTCACTCGCAGCCGTCCAAGCAGTATTCATTTCCGCCATAGCAGTATCTACTTTAGCAATATCTTGAGAAGCGTGTGCTTGTTTTAAATTAGATAAAGCGGTTTCAATAGGTGCTTTTTTATCTGCAGAAATTTTATCACCAAATTCTTTCAATTGTTTTTCTGTTTGGAAAATCAAACTGTCTGCTTGGTTTAACTTTTCTACTCTTTCTTTTTCTATTTTATCATTCGCTTCATTGGCTTTGGCTTCTGCTTTCATTTTTTCAATCTCTTCCTTCGTTAAACCACTACCTGCTTCAATTCTTATTTTTTGCTCTTTGCCTGTACCTTTATCTTTAGCACTTACATTTAATATACCGTTAGCATCAATATCAAAAGTTACTTCAATTTGAGGAACGCCTCTTGGTGCTGGTGGAATACCATCCAAGTTGAACATACCTAAACTCTTGTTTTGATTAGCCATTGGACGATCTCCTTGTAACACGTGAATTTGAACACCAGGTTGATTGTCACTCGCTGTGGAATAGATTTCAGTTTTCTTGGTAGGGATAGTTGTATTAGAAGCAATCATCGTAGTCATTACACCACCCATAGTTTCAATACCTAAGTTTAAAGGAGTAACATCTAATAATAAAACATCTTTTACATCTCCAGTTAATACAGCACCTTGAATAGCGGCTCCAATAGCAACTACTTCATCAGGATTCACTGAACGATTTGGTTTTTTACCAAAGAATTTTTCAACTATTTCTTGCACTTTAGGAATTCTTGAAGAACCCCCTACTAAAATAACTTCATCAATTTGTCCCACTGAATAACCAGCATCTTTTAAAGCAATTTCACAAGGCTTTAAACATCTTGTAAATAAATTATCTGCCAAAGATTCAAATTTCGCTCTTGATAATTTTAATACCAAGTGCTTGGGAACGCCATCAACAGCAGTGATATAAGGTAAGTTTACTTCTGTTTCAGAAGAAGAACTTAATTCCACTTTAGCTTTCTCTGCCGCTTCTTTTAATCTTTGTAAAGCCATTGGATCTTTTCTCAAATCAATGGCTTCTTGTTTTTTAAACTCGTCCGCTAAAAAATCCATAATTACTTTATCAAAATCATCTCCTCCTAAATGCGTATCTCCGTTAGTAGATTTTACTTCAAATACACCATCTCCTAAATCTAAAATAGATATATCAAAAGTACCACCCCCTAAATCGAACACCGCAATTTTTTGTTCTACATTTTTCTTATCTAAACCATACGCTAAAGCCGCAGCCGTTGGCTCGTTTACAATTCTACGAACATTCAAACCCGCAATCTCTCCAGCTTCTTTAGTGGCTTGTCTTTGAGCATCGTTGAAATAAGCAGGTACAGTAATTACTGCATCTGTAACTTCAGTGCCTAAATAATCTTCAGCTGTTTTTTTCATTTTCTGTAACACCATTGCAGAAATTTCTTGAGGTGTATACATACGACTATCAATATCTACACGAACTGTATCATTCTCCCCTTGTGCAATTTTATAACTCCAATGAGTTTTTTCTTCCGTAATCTCATTAAAACGACGACCCATAAAACGCTTTACACTTGAAATAGTATTTTCAGGATTCGTGATAGCTTGTCGTTTTGCAGGATCACCCACTTTGCGTTCGCCATTTTTTAAAAAAGCTACTACGGAAGGCGTTGTTCTACGACCTTCGTCATTAGAGATAACTACTGGTTCTCCCCCTTCCATAACCGATACGCAACTATTTGTCGTACCTAAGTCAATACCTATTATTTTTGCCATAATGATTGATTTTCAATATTTAATTATCAATATATACTCAATCTTTATGCCATAATAGATATGCTTGTAAAGGGGTGAAAATTTGTCATATATGTCAGTAATGGCTTGTTATTTAAGGCCTTATTTGACATATTATCCCTCAAAAGGGGTAGAAAAGGCAGATAATTATTGATTTTCTATGGCCTTGAATGTAAAGTTCTTTTGGCTGGTATAACTGAAAATGACTACAAAAAAGGTAGTCACAATCTTAGCCAAAGTTGGATACCAACCAAAATGATCTACGAATAGTTTTAAAAAGACATAATTAAGCAGCACACAGCCTAGTACTACTAAAAAATACTTAAAAATTTGCTTCCCTTTAGTGACTGAAATTTGCTGAAAAACCACATACCTGCTTAAATAAAAGCCTAGTGGGAAAGTGATACAAAAAGAAAAGATAAAAGAAGCAATATGGGGACTTAGACTCACCCAATTTAGGTGGATAATTTGTTTGTGTAAGATATAATTATAGCAAATGAAAAATAAGGTAATATCTAATAAAGTATTAGCTCCACCACAAGCCGCATATCTGAATGTTTTTAAGGGCATCATTTTCTTGAAAAGCGGATAAAACCAGTCTATACTATCAAGAATAGTTTTGCTAATAAAGTGGTGTAGTTTCAACATCGATGCGCTAAGATACTCTTTATTAACTACTTTTGCCAAAGGCAAGCTCATTTTATGAATTTAATAACTCTTTTAAAGCAAACAACCTCTTCTGAATTAGATAGTTTATATCAATTTAAAATTCAACCAGAAGAGGTATTAGTAAATGCTACTAAACCTGAATTTGAAGGAGATTACACTATTGTACTTTTTGCTTTTGTAAAAAAATTAGGCAAAAATCCAGAAGTAGTAGGCAATGAATTGGGAGTGGCTATGCAAAAAGCTTTGCCCCAAATAATAACTGAATTCAATATCGTAAAAGGTTTTTTAAATTTTACTATTAGCAACAATTATTGGTTTGATTTTATAAAAAATTTATCCCCTCAAAATTTAGTACCCCCCACAGCACATAGAAAAAAAATTATGGTGGAGTACTCCTCACCTAACACGAATAAACCATTGCACCTGGGTCATTTGAGAAATAATTTTTTAGGTTGGAGTATTGCAGAAATTTTAAAATTACAAGGCCACGAAGTAATCAAAACCTGTATTGTAAATGATAGAGGTATTCATATTTGTAAAAGTATGATTGCTTGGCAATTGTTTGCAGAGGGGGCTACACCTGCTTCTACTCATAAAAAAGGAGATCACTTTGTAGGAGATTATTATGTAAAATATAATGAGGCGTATAAAAAAGAAGTTGAACAGTTAATGGCTTCGGGAATGTCTCAAGAGATAGCTGAGAAAGAAGCCCCCATTTTAAAAGGGGCTCAACAAATGTTGTTACTATGGGAACAAGGTGATGCAGCTACCTTGGCATTATGGAAGAAAATGAACCAATGGGTGTATGAAGGCTTTGAAGTAACTTATAAAAAAATTGGCTCAGATTTTTATAAAACTTACTATGAGAGTGATACTTATTTGCTAGGTAAAGAATTAGTGCAAGAGGGTCTTGTAAAAAAAGTTTTTTACGAAAAAGAAGATGGATCTGTTTGGATAGACTTAACCTCCGATGGCTTAGATGAAAAAATTGTTCGACGCAAGGATGGAACATCGGTATATATCACACAGGATATTGGCTTAGCTGAATTAAAACAAAAAGAATTTGATACCCAGATGAGCATTTATGTGGTGGGCGATGAACAAAATTATCATTTCAAAGTTTTAAAATTAATTTGTCAGAAATTAAAACAAAAATCTGCAGAAGGTATATTTCATTTGAGTTATGGAATGGTGGAACTGCCTACTGGTAAAATGAAAAGTCGGGAGGGAACAGTTGTAGATGCTGATGATTTAGTGGAAGAAATGATTCAAATTTCTAAAGAAAAAACAAAAGCTTTAGGTAAGGTAGCAGATTTTTCAGAAGATGCCTTAAATGCACTATATAATACCATTGGATTAGGCGCTCTTAAATTCTTTCTACTTAGAGTAGACCCCAAAAAGAAAATGATTTTTAATCCTGAGGAAAGTATAGACTTTCACGGATTCACAGGCCCTTTTATTCAATACACTTACGCGCGTATCAAAAGCATTTTAAGAAAAACAGGTACTGCTATTCAAATTACTCAAACAGATTTATTGCCTCTTGAAAAGCAATTAGCTATCGAGCTCTCCATTTTCCCTTCCGTAATTAATGAAGCCGCTGAAAATTTAGACCCTTCTAAAATTGCCATTTATGCTTTTAACCTAGCTAAATTATTCAATAGTTTTTATGCGGAACATTCCATTTCTAATGCAGAAACAACTGCGATAAAACAATGGAGAATTCAATTGGCTATTTTAACAGCAGCTACCCTACAAAAAGCAATGGGAGCTTTGGGTATTGCCGTTCCTGAACAAATGTAAATTGAAAAATTTTAAGGCAACTTAGAGGTATAACTATTATACAGTTCTGGTGTTTCATCTTCAAAACCCCATTGTTGTAATAAGGCATCCATTTGCGCTGGTGGCAAAGAAGCTTTTTCATAATGGCCTGCTTTCATTTTTTGTCTCATTGCTTCATAAATACTTACTGCGCAAGCCACTGAAATATTTAAACTTTGAATAATACCCATTTGTGGTATAATAAAATTACCATCAGCCACTTCTCTAAATTCCTCTGATACTCCTGCGTGTTCATTTCCAAAGACCAATGCTACAGAATCTGTAAAATTAATATCGTGCAAACTGATAGCATCACTTGACAAATGAGTAGTCAATATTTTACTATACTTTTTTCTTAATTCCTTCACACATTCTTCTATAGTATCAAATTTATGAATGGTTAACCATTTTAAGGCACTGCTGCTACTTTTATAACCCCATTTTTTATGCCTGGGAATTTTTGTAGTCACTACATAAATATCTTGAATCCCCACGGCATCACAGGTTCTCATTACTGCAGAGATATTGTGAGGGTCTTGTACATTTTCCAATACCACCGTCAAATTTGCCTGACGCTTCTGTAACACTTTTAATAATTTTTCACTTCTCTGGGGTGTCATATTTATTTTTTAAAAGGTGTAGCATATTGAACGCCTAATCCAGGTTTTTTTAAAGGTTTTATTTTGCCTTTATTATTTTTTTCATCATACTCAAGCCCCTTCCCATTTATATGTGTCATTAAAAGTGGCCCATCCATATCTACATAATCTAATTGAGTTAAAAATTGTGCAATAGCAGCAGAACCTATCACCGATTCATTCATACTTCCCATCATTACTTTCAATCCTAATTTTTTTGCCTCTTGTATCATTCTTAAAGCAGGAGTAATGCCGCTACATTTAGTTAATTTAATATTTATACCATCAAAATAATTAGCACAAACAGATACATCTTTTTCAAAGACACAAGATTCATCTGCTATTAAGGGTAAAACAGATTGGGCTTTTAATTGGGCCATCCCCTCCCAATTTTCTTTAGCCAAAGGTTGTTCTATTAATTCTACCCCCAAAGCTGCTAAAGCTGGAATTTTTTGTAAAGCCTCTTCAGTAGTCCATCCTGCATTAGCATCTACTCTTAAAGGGTTATTTGTATGCTTTCTTAAAGCTTCAATCATTGCTATGTCATACTCAGTTCCTACTTTAATTTTATAAATAGGCCAAGGATGTGCTTTCATTTTCTCTACCATCTTGTCAATAGTATCAATGCCTAAGGTATAATCACAAATGGGAATAGAAGTGTTTTCTTCCCAAGGCATATTCCAAATTTCGTGTAAAGGCTTTTTTTGCATTTGCCCAAATAAATCCCATCCTGCCATATCCAATGCAGTTACTAAAAAAGAATCGTTAGGAAATAAATGATGTAAAAAATGCCAAAATCTTTGGGGCTCGGTCAATGCAAATTTTTCTATGAACTTTCTATTTTTTTCTAAAAGTTCCATCATAGCTTCTACCGTAACATTATAATAAGCAATAGCTGGCGCTTCTCCATAACCCTCCCATTGTCCCAAGGACAATCTCACCATTAAACTATGTTGATGTGTTTTAGTTCTACCATTTGAAATAGTAAATGGATATTCAAATGGTAATTGTTGTTCCCAAAAATCTAATTGCACTTTTGAAGTTTTAACGAAGTTACAAAATAGACTTATCTAGCGGCCAGATTCTTTAATATCCATAGCCCACTGGTCATTAAAGCTTTTTTCTTTTAAAAGACTTTCTAAACTAAGATGCATTCTATAACGCCAATAATGTGTTGCATTGGAGGGGTCATTAATTCTTTCTGCCTGAGGGTCATTTCTTCTTAATGCAGCATCCACACCTATAAAATCCTGCCATTGAAATATGGACCACATAGCAGGTGCATTCAAATGCTGAAGCATAATTGCTTTATTAATCCAAGGGGTACATTCACTGGGCGCTTCTCCTTTTTGCGCTAACACCTCATTAAAAAATTGTTGTGTTTTTGGTGGATCTTCTTCCCACCAACCTCTAATAGTACTGGTATCGTGTGATGAGGGAGTCACTACACTTAAATAAGGAGCATCGATAGGATTAAAAAATAAAGTATTACTCGCTTTTGGCATTCTTTGAACTTCTAAACTCAAAATACCTAATTGTTTCATTACTTCTGGCAAACAAGCAGGCACTAAACCTAAATCTTCTCCACAAATAAGCATATTAGTGGCTCTTTTTAAATGAGGTAATTTAGCTAAAGCTTCTTGCTCCCATAAATGATTCTGTTTTACAAAGAAATATTCATTATAAAGTTCTTTAAGAACCGTTTTAGTAGTTTCGTCTAAATGTTGAAAAGAGGTAGTACTTTCTATATTAAATCTAAAATGATAAGACCCTACAATGTCGTCTTCTAGTAAAATCACATTGGTCAATAAATGCAATAAACCATCTTTAATAGATTGATGCCACGCCTCTTTAGGCATTGCTTTAAAATGATTCACCACTTGCACCTGCGATTGAAAAGAAGGTAAAAATTGATATAATCCGTTCTCTACATTGGTTAAAAAGTGCTGCTTTACATAATCATTATCATTGCCAAATAATTGCCATAAAATATTTTCATTAATAAAAGGCTGCGTCAATCTTGAGGCATCGCAAGTAATACCTTTAGCTATCAACTCCTGCCATTTGAAAGGAAGCGCTGGAACAAATCTTCCCATAATTCCATCCACAGCGTGAAGGGGAATACTCCAAATTCTAAAAAATCCTAAAATATGATCAATTCTAAAAGCATCAAAATAAAAACGCATTTGTTCAAAGCGTTGTTTCCACCAATGATAATTGGTTGATGCCATTTTTTTCCATTGATAGGTGGGGAATCCCCAATTCTGTCCTTTTATTGCAAAATCATCGGGTGGAGCCCCCGCTTGTCTATCCATATAAAATAATTCAGGATGCTGCCAAGCATCTACTCCGTATCTATATACCCCAATGGGTATATCTCCTTTGACGATAATTCCTTTTTTATTAGCGTATTGAGTGGCCTTAGTTAATTGAGTATGTAAATGAAACTGCACATAGTAATAAAAACTAATTTCTTTATAGGCACTTGTCGTAGGACGAATTAATTTTTGAATCTCTAGTTCATTGTATTTTGAATGTGTGGGCCAAGTATTAAAATCGACTGTTCCATACAATTCTCTTAAATAAGAAAAAACACTATAGGGAACCAACCAGTGGGCATTTTGGCTAAAAAAAGTATTAAAATTGGGAGATGCTAAATCATTAGCTCCATTAGCTTCAAATAAAGTTCTTAATGTCTTCCATTTCAACTGCATTACAGCCACATAATCGACAGCCTCTAGTTGATTTAATTTAACTTTTTGTTTTGTATAAGCTTGAATTAAATTTTTTTGTGTGGGTGTAATTAAAGCTTCTATATGAATATACAAGGGATGAAGCGCAAATGCAGATATGGCCGCATAAGGATAAGAATCGGTAGCAGTATGCGTAGCTGTGGTATCATTGATAGGCAATAATTGTATTAATGATAAACCTATTTTCTTTGACCAATCTACCAATAATTTAATATCCGCAAATTCACCTACGCCACCACTATTTTTTGATCTTAATGAAAATACGGGAATAGCCACCCCAGCTCCTTTCCAATAAAGATCTGGCAATGCCGCAAATCCATCATTACAAAATATAAAATTATTTTTTTGAAAGGGAACTGTTAATATTCTATTATTTCCAGTTTCAAAATTTATAAAAAGCTTTTTCTTTATATCATAGATACCATATTTATAAGATAAAGGAAACTCAGCTTCCCTTAAATTTAAAGCCACTTCAAAAAAGGGAGTATCTTTAACTTTAGTAAGTGGAATAGTTTTTTGAGTATCCCAAGCTCCTAATAAAGGAGAGGCTCCTATCAGCGCAAGGGTTTGTCCTTTTTGCAACAAAGGTGCTTTCACCCTAAATAAATGAGTACTAGTTTTACTTATTTTTTTGGCAGCTACACCTGAAATATTTTCTTTCAATAAAATTTTTTCAAAAGGCTCTTTGTAAAAAACATTTTCTATTTGTCCTTCATCATTCCAAGTGTCTATGCACTGAAACTGTTCAACTGAGATAGATTTTAAATCAATAAATTTATCATTACCCCATTCCAAAATTTCTTTTCCACTTTCATCCCTTAGGATGTAATGGTACTCTATTTTTTGATCGGTCAAAGGAAAAATAAAATCTGTCTTCCAATAGTTTTCATTGAGATAAACTAGTGGTTGAGCTTTTTGAGGATCGCCACTCCCTAACAAGGGATGATTACCATAGATCCAAATACTTTGACCATAAGTAGTATGATACCTTAGGTAAAAGCTTACTTTAATCGTTTTTATTTTCATACAATGGGGACAACCCTTCAAGCGTTAATAACTGGTTAAGCCATTAAAGATAAAAATAATAAAGTGTACAAACAACACATTAAATTTATTAGTTTAATATATGTAGCTGTAGTATATTTATGTATTGTACTTATTTTCAATAGATTAGGTATATAAATGGATAAAATAATTATATATACAGATGGTTCTTCAAGAGGCAATCCAGGGCCAGGTGGTTATGGAGCTATTTTAATGTGGGCAGGAAAAAAGAAAGAATTAAGTGAGGCCTATCGTAAAACCACTAACAATAGAATGGAATTATTAGCCGTCATTAAAGCCATTAGTGCTCTTAAAACCAAAACCCTACCCGTTCATATTTATACCGATAGTAAATATGTGGTTGAGTCGGTAGAAAAAAAATGGTTAGATAATTGGATAAAAACCGATTTTAAAGGCGGTAAGAAAAACAAAGATCTTTGGTTAGAATACTACAACATAGCAAGTAGTTTTTCTATAACATTTCATTGGGTGAAAGGACATAGCGACAACCCACATAATAACAGGTGTGATATACTTGCTACAGAAGCTGCAGACAAAGGGCCTTGGAAAATTGATGAATTTTTTGAGCGTAGCGAATAAGCTACCTAACGAAAACGCTAAATAACAAAAAGGCTACCTAAAACTCAATAAAAATTTAGAGGGCTTGATATTTTGGAACCAACACTCGGAAAGATCCAAATAAAACCGCTCCAAAAACTAAAGTACCAGCAATGCTGTAAGGATAAAATGGCAATCCATCCACCATTGTTTGAATAAGCCCCACTGCTGTAAATGGATGATGATAGCCACCCCCTTGAGACCACACTAAAAAATTAGAAACTAAAAAATAAGCAGTAGGAGCACTTAAAAATCCAATAATATATTTATGGAGCTTATTAGTTTGTAAACCAAATCCGAAAACCGCAGTGCTAGCTATTAAAACATAATTTAAAAGCTGACCCTGATAAAAACCTTGAATAACAGTTAAATGATAACTATATAAAACTTGATACAATACATCAGAAATAAACATTGATACTATTGGCAAGAGGAAAGCAAATTGTTTTTGTCTAACAAATAATGAACCTCCAAATAAAGCAATAGCTATTTGAGGGGCAAAACCATAAGGTCTTCCAGGCAACACACGATAAAGTGCACTTGTTATTATCATTATTACTAGTGCCAAGAATATTTGCTTATTAAATCTCATTGTATAAGTTTTAAACTTTAAGGATATATTTTGAAGGATATATTTCTAAAATATAATATTACAAATATAGTGTATTCATTCATTACTTATAGAGAATCCTTTTTCCTCAGATGTGCATAAGCTACTTAGGCACAAAGGCCTTAAATAAAATAGAGGCTGTTTTTGTCTTAATAACAAGCTTTGCATTAGGTATTAAAAGGATGGAATCGCCTTTATTATAAGACTTATCCTCCATAATAACAGTCCCCTCCATTACTAATAAAATCTCTAAACTATAAGTAGTCATTGTATAAACTTCTCCCCCTTTTAGTGCTATTTTGGTTAAACCAAAATCAGGGACTGGACAACTATATAGGGTTTCCTGAACATTTAACTTTTTTCCTTTGAGTAGTTTAGGGTTAGTGGGTATAAAATTGATATGTTGTAATAATTCTTTGACATCAATATGCTTAGGTGTTAATCCTCCTCTTAATACATTATCACTATTGGCCATTAACTCAATATTCTGCCCTTCTAAATAAGCGTGAAGCACACCAGCGCCTTGAAATATTCCCTGGTATTTTGCTACTTGAACAATATTTAAAATATAAATGGAAAAAATGCCCTTATCTATATTTTTGGAGGGCACCCCTTCTTTATAATATTTAATGGCCCACCAATGAGGACTCGATTTGGTAATTTTTCCTTTGGCCATTTCCTTTTTTGCTTCCTCTAATAATGGTTTTAGAAAAGCATCTGACTGAGCGGTGGGCAATTGCATAAAATAGGAATACAAATGCTGATAATTATTTCCTTTAAACTCTTTTAGCAATGGTTTTAAAAAAGAATAAGCATTCAACCTACTTTTCAATAGTTCGGGCGCTAAAAAACCGTGCAACAACCAAAAATCACTCAATGCCACCATTACTTCAGGTTTATGATTGGTGTCTTTATAGTTTCTATGTGATGCATTTATTGCAATACCTAAAGCGTTTTCTCTTTGATAACCCAGTAAAGCATTTTCTTTAGTTGGATGCACCTGAATGCTTAACATTTCTTGTACATCTAAAATTTTAAATAAATAAGGAAGTGCCTTAAATTTTTTTGCTATTGTTTTTCCAAGCCAGCTATCTGGTTGTTCATTTATAAGTTGAGCGAGATCTTTTTGACCTTCCTTTGTTTCAATCATTGAAGAGGCAGAGGGATGCGCACCCATCCAATATTCAGCATAAGGCAAATGATTTACATTCTCTTCCCTCATTAATTGAGGAAGAAAACTGTTCCCTCCCCAATCATAATGCCTATGTTTTCCTTGTAATTTATACGCTTTTTGCATACAGAAACAATATCGATATTTAAGCTTTAGGATAAAGCTAAATGAATTTTAAATGAGCAACAAAGAAATTGGAAATTTTGGTGAAAATAAAGCTGCTACTTACCTCACTAATTTAGGTTTTACGCTACTTTATAGAAATTGGAGGCAGCACCATTTAGAAATTGATATAATAGCAAGCAAGGACAAACTATTGCATATTGTGGAAGTAAAAACAAGAACGAGTATTGAATATGGTTATCCGGAAAAGTTCATCAGTAAACAAAAAATGCAATTTTTAAAAAATGCAGCCGCCCTATTTCAATACCAAAACCCCCAGTGGAAATATTTACAATTCGATGTTATAGCTATATTTAAAAATGAAAACAATAGTTGGGAATTGAGTTTTTTTGAAGATGTGTATTTCTAGCCCAAATGCTGTTTCATTTTTTCTACCATTTTATAGGTAGCAGGACAGAGTTCCACATTTTGTTTGTGGACGTGCATATATTCTGTCATTTTTCTTTTTGTTAAATGCGGGAATCCAGCACAATCTGCTGGCCTAATATCATAAATACTACAACCGTTTGTTTTCAAATCTAAAAACTGACAAGGCTGAGATTGATTTAACCAATCTTTGTCTTTCTTATCAAAAACCAACCATTTTTCTTTAAAAGCTGCAGGCGTCATTTCAAAATGTTTTGAAATTCTTTTTATATCAGCGGTATTAAAAGTGGGGCTCATCGTCTTGCAACAATTAGCACAAGACAAACAGTCCACTTCCTTCCATACCAACTTGTCCATTTTTTGAGTTAATTGATCAAGATGCTTAGGTGTTTTCTTTTCTAATTTTGTCAGAAATGATTTTAATTGCTTAGCGTTGTATCTTACTTTTTGCTTAAATGACCTTAAATTTACTATCATAATTTTATTGAATCAGACGCGAAATAAAATCATTAATGTATAACTATCAAATCTTTTATTTAACGATATGAGTTGGGCGAGCTACAAAAAAGGATTTAAAGCATTCTTACAACTTGAAAAGTCGTTAAGCGAACATTCTATTGAAGCTTATTTAAGAGATATTGATAAATTAACCAACTATTTAGAAACTCAGGGAGCTTCTATAAGCCCTTCAGAAGTTACCTTGGAACATCTTCAAGCCTTTATAAGGTGTATTGGAGATATGGAAATGGCGCCTACTTCTCAAGCTAGAATTTTATCTGGTATAAAATCTTTTTTCAAATATTGTTTATTGGAACAAATATGCACCGTTAATCCTACCACGCTACTGCCTAGTCCAAAGACCAGAAGAAAACTACCAGATGTTCTAAGTTTTGAAGAAATTGAACAATTGATATCTTATATAGATGTAAGCAAACCTGAAGGGGGTCGCAATAGAGCGATTCTAGAAACAATGTATAGCTCTGGATTAAGAGTCACCGAACTCATTCAATTAAAAATTTCTTGTTTGTATTTAGACCTTGGCTATATAAGAGTTATTGGTAAAGGAAATAAAGAAAGACTTATTCCTGTGGGTGGAGATGCCATAAAATATATCAAAATATATAAAGACTCCATTCGTGTTCATCAAACTGTGGCAAAAAATTATGAGGATATTTTATTTTTGAACAATAGAGGTAAAGGATTAAGCAGGGTAATGATATTTTATATTATAAAAGACCTGCTTTTAAAATCGGGTATAAAAAAATCTATATCCCCTCATAGTTTTAGGCATTCTTTTGCCACTCATTTAGTAGAAGGCGGTGCCGACTTAAGGGCCGTACAAGAAATGTTAGGTCACGAAAGCATCACTACCACTGAGATTTATACACATATGAATAGAGAATTTCTTAGAGATACTTTAGATCGGTTTCATCCTGCCTTTAAAAAATAACAAAAAATACATACTTACTACCCGAAAATAAACTAGGTTTGCTCTTTAAAAATTTATGCGTATGAAAAAAATACTTTTTATTGTAACCACTCTAATAAGTGTAGCAGCAACAGCACAAATTAAAATGCCTGCCGCCAGCCCCACTCAAACACTCAGTCAAGATTTTGGTTTAGGAAAAATTGAAATTGTTTATTCAAGACCAGGATTAAAAGGCAGAGCCGCTTTTGGCAATGGTACTTTGTTAGCACCCACTGGTGTGGTGTGGAGAACAGGCGCCAATGGAGCCACTAGAGTTACTTTTTCTGATCCAGTAACTATTGGAGATAAAACTTTAGCAGCAGGTGCTTACGGCTTATTTACCATTCCAGGTGAAAATGAATGGACTATCATTTTTAACACCAACTCTAAAGGATGGGGAAGTTTTGAATACAAAGAAGCAGAAGATGTTGTACGCGTTAAAGTAAAACCTGAAACTACTTCTAATAGCACAGAAACATTTACCATAAACATTAATAATATTACTCCTGAGACAGCTACTATTTCTTTACAATGGGCAAAAACGCTGGTGAATGTTCCTATTAAAACAGATATCAAATCTACCATTCGTAAACAAGTTGAAGCCTCTATAACTGGAGCTTCAGCAAATGGTGCTGCTTACCAAGCCGCTGCTAATTTTTATTTTGATATGGATAAAGATTATGCAAAAGCTTTAACCAATGTAAATAAAGCCATTGAAGCTACTCCTACAGCTTATTGGTTATTTCTTTTAAAAGCAAAAGCTCAAAAAGAATTGGGTGATAAAAAAGGAGCGAAAGCAAGTGCAGATACTTGTATTAAATTAGCAGAAGCTGCTAAAAATGCAGATTATGTTCGTTCAGCTAACGATGTAATTGCTGCCTTATAAAAAAAGCATTACTCCTTAAAAACTACTATAAAAAAGAGTCCACTAAGGACTCTTTTTTTGTGCGGAAGAGGAGATTCGAACTCCCACGCCCGGGTATGGGCGCTACCACCTCAAGGTAGTGCGTCTACCAATTTCGCCACCTCCGCGCAAGCGCAAACCTACTTAAAATTTCTTTTCTGGTAGTATTTTTTGCATCTTTGTAAGACTTCAAATTTTCACTATGTCTAGCTATACCGTTACTTGTCCCAAATGCCAACATAACTTTGAACCCACTGATGCCATTAGAGAAGAAGTAGAAAAAGAACTTAGAGGCAAAATGACTGATTGGCAAAAAAAGAAAGAAGAAGAAACCAATGCACTTTTAGCAGCCCAAAAATTAACTTTAGAAAATGAATTAACAGAAAAGTTAAAAAAAGAGGTAGGCGCTCAATATGATCAAAAAATTAAATGGTTGGAGCAGAACGAAACTGCAATGAGTAAACAAGTCAAAGAATTTCAGGAAAAAGAATTAGCATTTTTAAAACAAGTACAAGAAATTCAAGCCAAAGAAGCTGCTTTAGAATTAGAATTACAAAGAAAATTAGTGCAAGAAAGAGAATTGTTAAAGGCTCAAATTCAGAAAGAAGAATTGGAAAGGGGTTCCTTGAAAGAACAAGAACACTTACTCAAGGTTAAAGAATTAGAAAAACAATTAGAGGACCAAAGGAAATTGGCAGAGGAAATGAAAAGAAAAGCAGAGCAAGGAAGTATGCAAATGCAAGGAGAAGTGCAAGAATTATTATTAGAGGAATTATTAAAAAATAGTTTTCCCTTTGACGCTATAGTAGAAGTGGGCAAAGGAGTAAGAGGTGCAGATTGCATTCAAGTAGTTAGAAACAATGTAGGACAAGAGGCGGGTAAAATTATTTATGAGAGTAAAAGAACCACTGCATTTGCCCAAGAATGGATTGAAAAATTAAAAGCAGATATGCGAAGCCAAGGAGCCGATATTGCTATTTTAGTGACACAAGCTTTTCCTAAGGATATGGATAGATTTGGAGAAAAAGAAGGTGTTTATATATGCTCCTACCAAGAAGTGAAAAGCGTGGCTCTTTTATTAAGAAATGCATTGTTAAAATTATTTGAAGCGAAAAAAAGTCAATTGAACAAAGGAGACAAAATGAGCTTCTTATATGATTATTTAACCAGTAATGAATTCAATGAACAATGGAAAGCCATTGGTGAAGGTTTTAGACAAATGCGTCATAGTATTCAAAAAGAAAGAGATGCTATGGAAAAATTATGGAAAGCGCGTGAAAAACAATTAGAAAAAGTTTTATTAAATGCTATGCATATCAAAGGCTCTATTGAAGGAATTGCTGGTGCCGATGCAATCAATTTAAATTTAATTGAAGACGATAGCGCTCCCTCTTTAGAAAGTGAATAACACTTCCCTACTATTCATTTAAACAAACGGCCCATACTAAATTATCTCTTTGCTCAAAATAAATTTCAACTTCTTCACAACTTGCTTCACTAATAATGGAGGCAGTGGTTATCCCCTTTTGAGCAAAAGGTATGTTTTCTACTCTTAATTGCTCAGCAAAGTCAATACCCATTTTTTCATACATTTTGTACATCGCTTCTTTCATCGCCCAACACAAAGTCAATTGTACCAAACTAGGAATTTCAGTTAATGTATTTATTTTTTCAAGCTCCGTACTATGTAAAAATTTAGTTGCTACTTTTTTTATTCTTTCGTGAATTATTTCAATATCAATACCCACTGCTGCATTTTCACTAATAACACAAGCAGCCCATCCATTACAATGTGATAACGAAAAATATATATTTTCATTTTTTATAAAAGGCTTCCCATTAGAGGCATAGACAATATTGTCTAAATTCAGATGTGGTGCCAGTTCTTGCAATAAAAGTCTTGCTGCCAAATGCTGAATTTTTTTTATCGGGTGCATTATTTGTTCCGTTCGCTGTTTCCCATTTTTTAATTTTGATTCAAAAAAAGACAAAGGCTCCTCAATTGCCCATACAGCCATTTTGGTAGTTGCGTTGATATTTTGTTGATAAAACAAAGGCATAGAAAAAAGGATTGAATTAGATTGCAGCGCTGTTCTAGCTGCAAAATAAACATAAAAAAACAAAGATGATTTTATCTGACACTCGAATATTAGAAGAAATAGCCAAAGGAACTATTAAAATTGATCCATACGACACTTCCAACTTAGGAAGTAATAGTTATGATGTACACTTAGGAAAGTGGTTAGCCACTTATGATAATGCCATCTTGGACGCCAAAGCACATAATACCATTACTTATTTTGAAATACCAGAGGATGGTTATGTACTAGAACCTACTGGATTTTATTTAGGTGTCACTTTAGAATATACGGAAACTCACGCCCACGTTCCTTTTTTGGAAGGTAAGTCTTCCACGGGAAGATTAGGTATTGATATTCACGCCACCGCAGGTAAAGGAGATGTAGGCTTTTGTGGTTATTGGACTTTAGAAATTTCAGTGAAGCAGCCCGTTCGTGTTTATAAAGGAATGCCCATTGGTCAACTTATCTATTTCCCTGTTGATGGCGCTATCAAAGTAAGGTATGATCAAAAGAAAAATGCTAAATATAGTGGTCAGCCTGAGAAGCCTATTGAAAGTATGATGTGGAAGAATAAATTTTAATAAGCTAGCACCCACAATAAAACTTCATCATAACTTTTTATTCCCTTGGCTTGTTTATTCCATTGCAAGAACTGATCATACAATGAACTAGAAGCAGGAATCAATAAATGTTGTCTTTGATTAAAAAAATCCTTTATTAGTTTTCTATCTCGATATACTTTGGGATCCAATAAGTTTTTATTTCTATTGACTACTTCTTTCCATTTTTCAAAATTACCCGAAGCTGCAATCATACTTAAGTGAGCAGATTGACTATAAGTAAACATTTGTAATAACATAGAATATTTAAAAATAGAATCCTTACTGTGCATAGCAATGATATAAGCTATAAAATTTGCTTCCGTCTCAGAAGCATAACCCATTTGATGTGCTAATTCGTGGGAACTTGTAAAAGGCAGGGTTAAAATGGGCACATCTGTTCTAATAATGGCTTCACCTGTGATAGGTTGATAGAAAGCCAAATAACCCAAATAATCTCCCCAAAAAGGGAAACTGGCTTTTTTCAACACGGGTTTATTCAATGTAGACAAAGTAAATTTTTGTGGCATTGACCTTGTTTGCTGAATAGCTTGGTCAAATACCTTTGCATAACTAAGCTTTTGAATCACTGAATCTGGTATATTTTGCCTACAGCTATTAAGCCTGTGAATGAATGCTACACTGAGGCTATCCAATTGAACTTCGCTATAACTGGTATCCACTTTTAAATGTAATTTTTCAGCCACACTAGCTTTTCTATAGTTCAAACCCCAGAGTAACATAAAAACTACATAGAGCTGCAATAACCTAAATAATAATTTTTTAAAAAAATGAATAAAATTGAAACGAAAATTTTGAGTTTTAAATTTATTTTTAAATGCATATAAGCTCTGTATAAATCTGATAATCAGTAGAATCAATAAAAATAAATAAACCCACTCCCCTAGGGGTATTTCTATGAAACCAGAAAGGGTTCTAAGTAGCCATCCCAGGTATTGAAATACCCCAGAACTGAAATACGAACCCACCCAATGGGGAAAAAACGAACAAATAAATACCAATAGGGCTAGCCCAATCCATAAATAGGTAGTATTTATGCTATGCCTTACTGAGTTGTTTTTCAAGTTATTATTCAAAATAGAGCACTTATTTTTCTTTTCTTTTCTACCCTAGTCAAATGTAGGATAAACTTTGACTTTTGGAGGGATTTTACTAACTTTGCCAACCTTTATAAGTACGGTTATGAACCAAAACAGGGCTTACGAAATAGCATTTGTGGGTTTAAGGCCCGGTTTACACGAGTTCGAATACCTTATAGAGGACAAGTTCTTTAACAGCTTTGGACCCCAAGACTTTTCCAATTGTAACACTCGTGTCAAACTTATACTTGACAAAAAACAGGGTTTTTTACAATTGCATTTTGATATAGATGGGCGTATAGATACCCTTTGCGATCGTTGCGGTAATCCTTTAACGATTCAATTATGGGACGAATTCAACTTGATTGTAAAACTAGTAGAGGATCCTACCACTATGAACCATCAAGAAGAAGATCCCGACATTTATTATATCAATAAAGCAGAGCATCATTTTTCGGTAGCTACTTGGATATATGAGTTCATTAATTTAAGTATCCCCTTACAAAAAATTTGTAAACTCAACGAAAATGGTAGCTCTACCTGCAATCAAAAAGTGTTGGAACAGTTAAACCAATTTAAAGCAAACCCCAATGAAATAAACAATAAAAACATTTGGAAAGGTTTAGAGAAGTTTAAAGGTCTTGATGATTTGAATGAAGAAGAAGTAAATAAGAATTAAAAAATATTAAATAAAAATTTTAAAAAATAAGAGATGCCTAATCCTAAACGCAGACACTCACAACAAAGAAGTGCTAAAAGAAGAACTCACTATGTAGCTCAAGAAGTTACATTAAGCAAAGATGGAACTACTGGAGAAATCCACGTTCGTCATCGTGCACACGTTCAAGAAGGTAAATTGTATTATAAAGGTTTATTAGTGAGCGAAAAAGCACCACTAAAAGCTTAATTACCTGTCAATGAATATTGGAATTGATATGATGGGAGGCGATTTCGCCCCTATGGAAGCCGTAAAAGGCGTTCAACAATATTTAGCAAAAACAGAAAATAATTTATTTTGTATAGGTGAACCTATCCAGCTGGAAAAGCTTTTTCAGCAACACGGATTAAGTTCACCTTTTTTACATATTGTCCCAGCCACTGAAGTTATTGGATACCACGAACACCCTACTAAAGCATTAAAAGAAAAACCTAATTCTTCTATCGCTATTGGTTTTAAATTATTAGCCACTGGTGAAATAGATGCTTTTTTAAGCGCAGGAAATACAGGCGCTATGTTAGTGGGTGCGATGTTTAGCATTAAACCCATTAAAGGTGTTTTAAGACCTACCATTGCCACTTTACTTCCCAAACTAAATGGAAAAACGGGTTTACTTGTTGATGTTGGTTTAAATGCCGATTGTAAACCTGAACAATTAAATCAATTTGGAATTTTAGGTAATTTATATGCAAAGCATATTTTAAATATAGAGCACCCAAAAGTAGGATTATTGAATGTGGGTGAAGAAGAAGGCAAAGGAAATATACTAGCACAGGCCACCTACCCTTTATTAAAAGAAAATACAGCTCTTCAATTTATAGGAAATGTGGAAGGCAGAGATGTATTCAATGATAAAGCAGATGTCATAGTTTGTGATGGTTTTACGGGTAATATAATTCTTAAAACTGCTGAAGCTATGTATGATGCTGCTGCACATCAAAATCTTGCCAATGATTCTTTTTTTGGCAGGTTTCATTTTGAAAATTATGGAGGCACTCCTGTTTTAGGAGTCAACAAGCCTGTTATCATTGGACACGGCATCAGTAATGCCAAAGCATTCTTTCATATGATAGCACTTGCTGAAAAAATGATTCAAACTCAATTCTGCGATATCATTACAAGTAATTTTGAGAATTTGTAGCCTCCTATCGAAATAATTTACCCCCATTTTTAGTTTACAAGTTCTTGATTTCTTTCTCCTTAATTTCTTATGAATTAGTGTATTTTTACTACCATTCAATATACACAACACAGCTATATGTGGTTAAATAACATTTTAGAAACCATTGGTAATACTCCTTTGATTCAATTACATAGAATCACCAGTGAAATACCTGCCACTGTGCTTGCTAAAGTAGATTACTTTAATCCAGGACATTCCATCAAAGATAGAATGGCATTGAAAATGGTACAGATGGCTGAAGCAGAAGGAAAATTAAAGCCCGGAGGTACCATCATTGAATGCACTAGTGGAAATACAGGTATGGGTTTAGCTTTGGTAGGTGTAGTAAAAGGGTATAAATGTATTTTCACTACCACTGATAAACAAAGCAAAGAGAAAATGGATATTCTCAGAGCTGTGGGTGCTGAAGTAATTGTTTGCCCCACAGATGTTGCTCCTGATGATCCTAGAAGTTATTATTCAGTGGCCAGAAAAATTGCCGCTGAAACGCCCAACTCTTTTTTCTTTAATCAATATGATAATTTAGCTAATCGTCAAGCACACTATGAAAGTACAGGTCCTGAAATTTGGGAACAAACAGAAGGAAAAATTACTCATTTGGTTTGCACAGCTGGTACCGGTGGCACCATAACAGGTACTGCCAAATTCTTAAAAGAAAAAAATCCAAATATTCAAGTATGGGCCATTGATCCCATTGGTTCTCTATTGACACACTATTTCAAAACAGGAATTGAAGACCCTAATTTTGTAAAGCCCTATATCGCTGAAGGGTTTGGTGAGGATTTTATTCCAGGTAATTACGATATGTCTGTGATAGATCATTTTGAACAAGTGGCAGACAAAGAAGGTGCACTTATGACTCGTCGATTGGCCAAAGAAGAAGGATTATTTTGTGGCTATAGTGCTGGTAGTTGTATTTTAGGATTACTTCAATTAAAACATAAATTAAAACCCACTGATATAGTGGTTTGTATTTTACACGACCACGGTAGTCGATATGTTGGGAAAGTCTATAATGATGAGTGGATGAAAAGTAAAAACTTTCTTTAATACATTGATTTTCATCTATAAAATGGGTGCAAGCATCAGATTTTGGGTCATAAATAGTATATTTGTCACTCAATATTAAACTATGAGCAAGTACAGAGCGGGAGTTTTATTTGGGAAAGAATTAGAGGCACTTTACAACGATGCAAAAACGAATAAGTTTGCCCTACCAGCTGTTAATACCACAGGAACTGATACCATAAATGCAGCTATAGAAACAGCAGCAAAAGTTAATTCTCCTATCATTATTCAATTTTCCAATGGTGGCGCTCAATTTATAGCGGGCAAAGGAATGCCTAATGATAATTTACAAGCCAATATACAAGGCGCCATTGCTGGAGCTTTACACGTTCACCAAGTGGCAAAATTTTATAATGTACCTGTTGTTTTGCATACCGATCACGCAGCCAAAAAATGGTTGCCTTGGATAAGTGCTTTAATTGATGCGGGAGAAGCTTATAAAAAAGAAAAAGGACAACCTTTATTTAGTTCACATATGTTGGACTTGTCTGAGGAAAGTTTAGAAGAAAACATTCATACTTCAGTTGAATTTTATAAAAGAATGGCCCCTTTAGGAATGAGTATTGAAATTGAATTAGGTGTTACAGGAGGAGAAGAAGATGGCGTTGATAACAGCAATGTTGATAATAATAAATTGTATACGCAACCAGAACACGTTGAATATGCCTATACAGCCTTAAGTAAAGTGGGTAATTTATTTACAGTAGCAGCCGCTTTTGGAAATGTACACGGCGTATACAAACCAGGCAATGTTGAACTAAGACCAGAAATTTTAAACAATAGTCAGGTATATATTCAAAAGAAATTAAACACCGCTGAAAAACCAGTTTATTTTGTTTTCCACGGAGGGTCGGGTTCTGCTCAAAATCAAATTAGAGAAGCTATTGGATATGGTGCCATTAAAATGAATTTAGACACCGATTTACAATGGGCTTTCTGGGAAGGGGTGTTAGATTATTACAAAAAGAATGAAGCATATTTACAAGCTCAATTAGGAAATCCAGAGGGAGCCGATAAACCCAATAAAAAGTATTATGACCCTAGGGTTTGGTTAAGAAAAGGTGAAGAATCTTTTGTTCGAAGACTAGAAGTGGCTTTTGATGATTTAAATTGTATGAACAGAAACGCTTAAAAACCTTACTTTAGCCATTCATAACTTCATAATAGTACTAAAACAACAGTGAGTCTATGAAAAATAGAGAAGAAGATATTGAAGTAAACTTAACAGGGGAAGAAACTCCAGACTCTGAAGCTAGTAAGTCAAGATGGTTTAAAAGAATTAGAAAAGGGATTACTACTTCTACGGCCGATAAAAAAGAAACCCCTGAAGGTCTTTGGACAAAATGTCCCTCTTGTAATCATATTTGTACGAGTACTGAATTAAAAGAAAATTTATTCATTTGCACTAAATGCAACTTCCACCATAGAATTGGCAGTAATGAATATTTTGAAATCTTATTTGATGGTAATCAATTCACTGAATTATTTGATAATATTAAAAGTAAAGATGCACTCAATTTTACCGACTTAAAAAATTATCAAAAACGATTAGATGAAATTCACGCTAAAACCGATTTAAAAGACTCTATTCGTGTAGCCGTAGGAAAAATTAATGGTGAAGAAATGGTGGTGGCTTGTATGGATTTTGAATTCATTGGTGGGTCTTTGGGTAGTGTGATGGGTGAAAAATTTAGTAGAGCAGTTGATTATTGTATAAAAAACAAGCTCCCCTATTTAGTCATTAGTAAAAGTGGAGGTGCAAGAATGATGGAAAGTGCATTTAGCTTAATGCAATTAGCTAAAACAAGCGGTAAACTTTCACAATTAAGTGATGCTAAATTGCCTTTTATTTCTATGTTAACCGATCCTACTTTTGGAGGTATATCTGCAAGTTTTGGAATGTTGGGTGATATTAATATCGCAGAACCTGGAGCCTTAATTGGTTTTGCTGGCCCTCGTGTTATTAAAGAGACCATAAAAAAAGATTTACCCCCTGGATTCCAGCGCAGTGAGTTTTTATTAGAAAATGGTTTTTTAGACTTTATTGTTGATAGAAAAGATTTGAAAAATAAATTAGCTGAAGTGGCTTATTTATTCAAACATTAATTCAAATATCAATTCTAATAGTAAGCCTTTGTTAGCCCTCTGGTAGCAAGTCAATATTTAATACTATTTTTGTATCCCAAGACCATATTAGTTTTGGGATTTTTTATGGCCAAAACAAAACCAGTACAAGCGAAAGAATTAAATAATAGGCAAGCCTATTTTAATTACCATATAGAACATAAATATGTGGCAGGCATTGTATTGTTGGGTACCGAAGTAAAGTCTATTAGAGAAGGAAAAGTCAGTTTCAATGACTCTTTTTGTATGTTTGACAAAGGTGAATTATGGGTTAGGGGTTTGTTCATCAATGCCTATAGTCACGGTAATGCGAATAACCATATAGAAGTACACGATCGTAAATTATTATTACAAAAAAGAGAATTAGATAAATTAGCAACTAAAGTCAAAGAAAAAGGATACTCTATTATACCTCTAAGAATATTTTTCAATGATAAACATTATGCCAAAGTTGAAATTGGTGTTGGCAAGGGTAAAAAAGAATATGATAAAAGAGAAACCATAAAATCCAAAGATGTAGATAAAGAAATTAAAAGAATGCTAAAAAGGTAATGATCTGAAAATTTATTTGAATTAAGGTTATACTATTATTGCACTAGCCACTTACAATTTTTCACTTCTATCTTACTACTATTTTACTACTAATGCCACTCTCCTATTTATTTTTAGGCTTAGTGGTTGAATTCAATGAGTTTACTACCTCAGAGGATTGAGGTTGGTGAGTGGTAGCATAAGCAATAATTAAAAGCCCTACAAATATTCCAAAAGACCAAAATAATTCCATAGGTTTTAACCAATATCCCACTATTTTATTTACTACAGCTTTTTGAGGATGGCTTACTTCATAAATTAATTCTATTTTCTTACCCAATTGTGATGCATAAGTGGCACTATCTATATTTATGATGTATGTTTTTCCATACTCAGTAAAAATAGCCACTACTTTAGATCCTTTGGGAGTTTTGAGTTGCACTACACTAGCCTGTGTGGTTTCACTATCAAAGTAATCAGGTATTCTACTAAAAGGTAAGTATACTAAGAAACAAAACAGAAATAATATAATGGCAGACTTTATCAAATAAAATAAGCAACTAATTACTTAAACTTCTAAAATCTACGGGTACCAATTTACTTACACCAGCTTCTTGCATAGTGACACCATAAATCACATCCACAGCACTCATTGTTTGCTTATTATGGGTCACAATTATAAATTGAGAATTATCACTGAATTTTTGAATCATTTGAGTGAACTTGCCTACATTGGCATCATCTAATGGTGCATCTACCTCATCTAAAATACAGAAAGGAGCAGGCTTAATTAAATAAATGGCAAATAACATTGCGGTGGCAGTTAATGTTCTTTCTCCCCCACTTAATTGACTTATGGAAGAGGGCTTTTTACCCTTAGGTCTTGCTACAATCTCCACGGCAGTTTCAGCTAAATTTTCTGGATCTACTAATATCAAATCACAAGAATCTTCGTCGGTAAATAAAGCTTTAAATACTTTTTGGAAGTTCTCTCTAGCCTGATGATAAGTTTCTAAAAATGCTTTATTTGCGGTTGCCTCTACTTCTTGGATGGTAAGAATTAAACTTTCTTTAGCAGTTACTAGGTCATTTTTTTGTTCTAAAATAAAATCATACCTTTTTTTCATTTCAGTGTAAGCTTCAATGGCTGTTGGGTTAACTTCTCCCATATTTTCAAGACGCTTTTTCATTCTATCAGCACTCGCTTGTAACTCTTCTAAAGATATTTCAGTAGTCCTACCCTCGTCCAATATTTCTTCTAATTCAACTTTAAACTCCACATTTAATCTTTCTTTCATCCCTGATAGCTGTAATTTCAAATTATTCAGCTTATCTTTTATTTCATTAATTAATTGATCTATTAACTCTTTGGATTTAATTTGCATTCTCAAAGCACTTTCCTTCTCCTGTAAATTATTACGCAAGTTATAATACGCTTGGTCGGCTTCATTGAGCTTCAGCTCTTCTTCATCTTTTGACTTTAATAAATTCACTACATCCTGTTCTAGCTGAGCTAACTCAGTATGACTTTCTATAATAGCTGCTTTTGTTTCTTCTAATTGTGTACTATTAGCTTGAATTTGAGCGTGTAAATCATTTAATTGATTTTCTTTAAATACCACTTCTTGTTGTAAAGCTTCTATTTTACTATACTGCTTGGTTAATTGTAAATTCATTTCATTAAACTCACCTGAAGCTAAATGATAAGCTTGTTCAGCTGTTTGATAAGCCGTCTCTACTTCTTGTAAATTTGACTGAGTTTGATCTAATGAAACATTGAGCGCTTCTAAAGCAATTCTAGTATCACTTATAGCCGTTTGCTCTAGTACAATCTTATCTTCATATTCTTTTAATTTAGCAGTAGCTGCACTTTGAGCTAATTGTAAATTTTCTAATTTGTTTTTATTGGCAAACACCTCGTTAATAAGGGAATTTACTAATTGTTCAGTGGCTCTAATTTCATTTTCTTTTAATAGCTCATTAAATTGTAAAACAGAATCGTGTTGCGACTGAATGGTAGCTTTTATTTCGTTTACAATTTTTTCCTGTGCTTGTATGTCTTCTAATAATTTTTCTAAATTCTTCGCACGACCTATTTTCTTACCTTCAAACAATCCAACACTTCCACCTGTAAGGGTATATTTTCCTCTAACAAATTTCCCGTTTTTTTCTAAAATAATTCCAGCAACATCCTCCGTCAAAGCAGATTCGTTTTCAGCAATAAATACATTGCCTAATAAATGATGGGCCAAGGCATTGTATTTATTATCAATTTCTATCACAGATAATGCAGTAGTAGTATTAGAAGGGGCTGCACTTGCAGTGGCATTTTGTAATTGATCTAGTAAAAAGAAGTTGGCTTTACCTTTCTTATTTTCATCTAACAATTGAATGGCCTGCATACCTTCTTTAAGATTATTTACTACATAATAATTCAAGTAGGGTTCAAGCACATTTTCAACTGCAGCACGATAGGCTTCTTGCACATACAAAATATCTGATAAAATAGGTGCTTGATGATTCCATCCTGTATTTTTATGCAAAAACTTTACACTGTCTGGATAGCCTTCCATAGAATCCACCAAACTTTTTAATAAATCATATTCGTTCTTCTTAGCATCTAATTTTCTATTTTGTTCTGCCAAATCTGATCTTAAAATTTCTAATTGTTCCTGTGTTTCAAAAATATTGGCTTTAGCATTTTCGTGTTGCAACTGCAAAGCAGCTAAACTAGCTTTATTGTTTTCTAAGTCTGTCTCTTTGCCGGCTAATTGAGTGCGTATATCTTCCATTTGCCCTACTCTATGATGCTGCTCTTCATTTAATTGTTGTTGACTTCTTTGTAAATTTTGAATAGATGTATCAGATACAGCCACTTTTTTTTCAGCATCAAATTGATTACGCAAAATTTGTTGATAAGACTGGCGTAAATTATCTAAAATAGATCTTTGACTGTCAAAAGCTTCTCTTTTTTCTGTTAAAGCTAATTGAGACTGGTCTACCCTTGATTTAAAATCTTGATAAATTTTTTGTTCTTCTAGTACTTTTATTTTCGTATACTCAATAGAGTCACTCGTAGTCTTTAATTGGCCTTCTGCTTTTTCTAAAAATTCTTGAAGGCTTGTTTCTTTTTCTTTTAAATAATCTATTTTTTGTGCTGCTAAGTTTTTATCATTTTCCTTAGCTCTGAGTGAAGAAACACTATCATTAAAATGATGCTGTAATGCCTGTAAACCTTTTTCTTTTTCTATAAAAACCAATCTTTCTTGTTCTAAAGCAGCTTCTTCTAAAGCAATGGTTGCTTCTAACTGAATTTTTTTATCAGTTTGCTCCTCTTGTTGATCATTGAGTTCCTTATAGCTCAAGTTAAACCCTTCTAAAGAGGCTTTGGCTAATTCAATAGCTGTGTCTTTATACTCTTTTTTAATTTCATAGAATTTCTCTGCTTTCTTAGCTTGATTTTCTAATGTTTTTAATTGATTATTAATTTCAAACAATAAATCTTCTATGCGCGCTAAGTCTTGTTCTGTGGCGTCTAATTTATTTTTAGCTTCTTTTTTTCTGGTCTTATAAATGGTGATGCCCGCAGCTTGCTCTAACATTCTGCGACGACTATTGTCTTTGTCCTTAATGATATCATCCACCATTCCAAGTTCAATGATGGCATAACTATCGTTACTTACTCCTGTATCTAAAAATAAATTATGAATATCTTTTAAACGACAAGCCACATCATTTAAACGATATTCACTCTCACCATTTTTATAAAAACGGCGCGTAACTGTAATAACACTAAATTCAGTAGGCAGTGCATTTTTTGTATTCTCAAAAGTAAGACTCACTTCTGCCATACTACTTGCAGATCTTGTCTTACTACCATTAAAAACTAAGGAATCTAAATTCTCACTTCTTAAAGCAGAAATTTTCTGTTCTCCAATGACCCATCTAATACTATCAATGATATTACTTTTACCACAACCATTCGGTCCAATGATACCTGTAATTCCTTCATCAAAACTTACAATTGTTTTGTCAGCAAAGCTCTTGAACCCTTTGATTTCTAATGACTTTAGTCTCACTTTTTTCTTCTATTTTATGTGTGCGAACTTAAGAAAAACAGCCAAGAAATCAATGCCTTAGAGGCAGTTTGTGTACAATTAGTGGAGAAAAATTAAATCAATTTCTTAAAAAAATTAAGCCTGCTCGGTGAGCCTTCCCCCTTGGGTTTTTAAGGTTCTTGAGGGGAATTTATTAACCACCATAAAATCGTGGGTGGCCATTACAATAGCCGTTCCATAATCCTTTGCTATTTGAAATAATAACTGCATAATTTCATCGCTGGTCTCGGGATCTAAACTACCAGTAGGTTCATCGGCTAGTATGAGTTTAGGAGAATTTAAGAGGGCTCTGGCGATATCTACCCTTTGTTGCTCGCCCCCACTCATCTCATAAGTCATTTTAAATCCTTTATTTTGAAGTCCCACTTTAGAAAGCACATCTTCAATTTTTTGCTCCACCAATTTTTCATCTTCCCAGCCCGTAGCTTTTAGCACAAAACGAAGGTTTTCATGCACATTTCTATCGGTGAGTAATTGAAAATCTTGAAATACCACACCTAAATTTCTTCTTAAAAAAGGAAGTTTTTTCCAATTCATTTCTTTCAAATCAAATCCCACTACAGTACCATTCCCTTGCGTTAAAGTGACTTCTCCATATAATGTTTTCAGCAAACTACTTTTCCCAGTACCAGTTTTTCCTACCAAATAAACAAATTCTCCTTTTTGTACTGTAAAATTTACTTCTTGCAAAATAAGATTACCGCTTTGATAAATATTAGCATTTTCTAATTGCACTATTATTTCGCTCATATCTTTTTTTATTTTTTAAAATTAATAGCTATAGGTGGCTGTACCAAAACTTCCTTTTAAAATTAATTCTTTTTGAGTCGCAGCTTCCACCTTTCCAATAATTTGAGCTTCTATATTAAATGTTTTTGCAAGCCTAATCAAATCTGAAGCATACTGCGGCTCAGTGAAAATTTCTAAACGATGCCCCATATTAAACACTTGATACATTTCTTTAGTATCGGATCCGGAATTTTCTTGAATTAATTTAAATATGGGCGGCACTTCAAATAAATTATCTTTTACAATGCGCATAGGTCCTGGCAAATACTTCATACATTTTGTTTGCCCACCACCACTACAATGTATCATTCCCTTAACAGCATCAAAATGACTACTTAATATCAATTTCACCAGCGGCGCATAGGTTCTAGTGGGACTTAATAATAATTTTCCAATACTCACTTTACCAAATCCTGGTACCTCCAGTGTATCGGTCATTTTATTTTTACCTATATAAACTATTTTATCTTGCAAACTAGGTTCAAAAGTTTCTGGATATTTGGAGGCATATTCGTGAGCAAGCACATCGTGTCTCGCACTAGTGAGACCATTACTACCTATACCACTATTATAAGCACTTTCATAACTAGCTTGACCACAGCTAGAGAATCCTACAATCACCTGACCTGGTGCTATGGCATCATTGGTAATAAGTTTTGACTTGGGCCATCGAGCAGTCATTGTTCCGTTAACAGCTATAGTTCTCACAACATCTCCCACATCTGCAGTCTCTCCTCCTAAAAAATCAATTTGAATACCTTGTTCTTTTAAAGTGTTGAAGAATTCTTGCGAACCATTGATGATCTCACTTAAAACTTCAGCTGTGATTACTAATTTATTTCTATCTATGGTAGAGGAAAATAATATTTGATTATAAATGCCCACACACAATAAATCATCCAAATTCATAGCAATGGCATCTTGGGCAATGCCTCGCCAAACACTTGCATCTCCCGTTTCTTTCCAATAGATATAGGCCAGTATACTTTTGGTGCCAGCACCATCTGCGTGCATAATATTGATGAAGTGCTCGTCTCCCCCTAAAAAGTCAGCATACAATTTACAAAATGCATTGGCATAAAGTCCTTGATCGAGATGCTTTATAGCCGCGTGTACTTCTTCTTTTTGAGCGGAAACTCCGCGTTGAGCATACAATGACATGAATCTAAATTGGTTGGTAGTACAAAGGTACAATTGTTTTACCTTTGTGCCATATTTAGAAAAGGAAGATGACTGTTCACCACGATTTACAACAATTACCTGTTTTTAAAAATGCGGTTATAACCACAGGCGCCTTTGATGGTGTTCATTGTGGCCATTTGGAAATTATAAACAGGATGAAGCAAATTGCCCAAAAAGTGAACGGAGAAACCATTATCATTACTTTTCATCCACATCCTAGAAAAGTGATCTCCTCTATACCTGGGGAAATTAAACAACTTACTAGCCTAGAGGAAAGAATACATTTATTAGAAAAAGTGGGTATTGACCACCTTGTGGTGGTGAATTTTAATTATGCTTTTTCCAATTTAACAGCACCTCAATATATCAAAGAATTTTTAGCAGACCATTTTCATCCACATACCATTTTAGTAGGCTATGACCATCGTTTTGGAAACGGCAGAACTGGCAATTTTGAACTCTTAGAAAAAATGGGAGCCACGCTTGGTTTTAGAACTGAACAAATGAATGAAATATGGAAAGAGGGTGTAGTAGTAAGTTCTACCCAAATAAGAAATTATATTCAAGAACACGAAATAGAAAAAGCCAATGCTTTATTGGGCTACCCCTATCCTTTTGAAGGGTTTGTAGTGAGAGGAAATCAAATTGGACGCACTATTGGCTTTCCTACAGCAAATCTTCATATCAATAATGAAGAAAAATTAATTCCATCCAATGGCGTGTATGCTGTAAAAGTGAAAGGTGCCTGTCTCGATAATAAGACCTACCAAGGTATGATGAACATTGGTATTAGGCCCACCGTAGATGGTCAAAAGAAAGTCATTGAAGTGCACATTTTAGATTTTGATAAAGATATCTATGAACAAAATTTAACAGTGGAAGTATACGAATATATTAGAGGGGAGGTGAAGTTTGAAAATTTGGAAGCCTTAAAAGAACAATTAGCCAAGGATAAAATAAAAGCTGCTATCGTACTGAAGAAGTATCCATAATTTTAATCACTAACTCTTTTAATAAATCGGCATCAGTATTATCAGCATCGTTAATGCCCACTACTCTTAGGTTGTACTCGTGAATCAGTAATAAAATATGCTCCACTTTTGAATAAGAGTACTGTCTTAGTGCCGCTAAATATATTTTTACCGTAAAAAAAGAAACACCTATTTCACTCATAATTCTTTTTTCATCAGTGGTATTTAAACCATAAATAGCATAGAGTTTACTAAAAAAAGCATATAAGGTGGGTAAAATTAATTGCAGGGGAGCTGCTTTATTGTTGGATGCAAAGTATTGAATCATTCGCATCGCTTTTGTAAAGTTTTTTTGTCCTACGGCTTCTTGAAATTCAAAGGCATTATATTCTTTGCTAATACCTATATATTTCTCAATATCGTCTTCCGTTATTTTCTTTCTGTCACCTAAATTCACAATAAGTTTCTCCAGTTCATTATGAATCCTACTTAAATCATTCCCAATATGATCTACTAAAATTTGTACTGCTTTTGCAGACATTTGATACCCTTTTTCCTGCACCCATTCATTCACCCATTCTGGAAGTTTATTGTCATACATTTTTTTGGTAGCAATAAAATGGGTTTTAGCTTTCAAAAGTTTACCAAAAGTTTTACGACCATCCACATTTTTATCCTTATAAGCCACAATAAGTATGGTGGAGGATAAAGGGTTTTCAATATAGGTTTCCAATTTCTCAATTTGACCCATTAATTGAGCTTCTTTAATAATGACTACTTGGCGTTCAGCAAAAACAGGATACCTTTTACAAGCATTCATAATGTCTGTCCACTCTGCATCCTTGCCATAAAAAATGCTAAGATTAAAAGCTTGTTGATCCTGCGGAAGTAATTGCTTTTCAGCATAATCTACTACCTTATCTATAAAATAAGGCTCTTCCCCTTCTAGCCAATAAACGGCCTCGAAAACGTTTTTTTTCCAATTTGAAAGGATGGCTGAAGTTGACATATTCAAATATAAAGATAAGAAAGTAGTTGAAGGTTAAATTTTGAAATAATTACTTCAAAAAGTCGAGATTTAATACAGGTTATAATTAATGTTAATCTGTCTCATTTTTTGTATCTTTGTAGCCTTAAACTTAAATTTATATGAGTAACGAATCTTCTAGCACTAACAGTAAAATTATTATTGGTGTTTTAGTACTTGCCCTGGTGGGTTCTTGGATTTATTTCAATAGTTCAAAAGTAGATATGATAACTACTTATGACAATAAAATTGCTGTCATAGATAGCGCTAAAGCAAAAATTCAAGCTGAATTTATTGAAGTGTCGGCCAAGGCAGATTCTTTAACCAATCAAAATACTAGCTTGCAAGGTGAATTATTAGATAAGTCAAATCAAATTCAAAAGTTAAAAACTAACATTAGCACTATCTTACGCAAACAAAATGCTACAGATAAAGAATTGGCTGATGCTAAAACTTTAATTGCTGAGCTTAATGGTAAAGTAAGCAACTTATTTGCTGACCTCACTAAAGCGCAGGCTGAAAATAAAGAATTGACAAGCAAAAATGAACAATTAACCAATACGAATACAACTCTGAACAATAATCTAACAGCCACTCAAAAAGAAAAAGATAGACTACAAGATATTGGCTCCACCCTACACGCTTCTAATTTCGGTATTCAGTCTTTAAGGGTAAGAGAGGATGGCACTGAAAGAAAAACAACTAATACCAAAAGAGCCAATACCATTCGTTTAACTTTTCAAATTGATAGAAATAAAATTACTCCTTCTGGATCTCAAGATTTATATGTTTGCATTACCTCTCCCGATGGCAAAGCTTTCAATGAAGTAGGTAAAATTAATACTAGAGAAGAGGGCGCCAAGGCTTATTCAAACAAATTATCTGTTCAATACGAACAAAACAAAGACTTACCTGTAAGTTTTGATATTAAAAATGTGAATTTAGTAGAGGGAGAATATACTATTGAAATATTCCACAATGGATTCAAAATTGGTGAGGGAAAAACTAAATTAACAAAAGGTTTATTTTAGTCAATAAGAAAAATATTGTTGACAATTATTGTCCAAGTTATTGTTGATACTTATTGTTAACACTTATTCTTGATACTTATTTAAAACACTTACGAAAAGGCCTCTCATTTAGAGAGGCCTTTTTTTAACCATCCTTTTAACCCACCATATCTTTTTAACCCATTATATTTTTAGCCTTACCAGTATTTTCAAATTCTGGTTTTAGTTTACCAGTTCATTGGTATTGCTTAAATCTTGCATCATACCTGCAATAGGTATTTCGTTATAAGATAAAGCATAAAACCATAATTGAATAGCGGCAGGTGAAATAGATTCCACAAAGAAATTAACCTTGCTTAGCAAAGGAATTAATTTGTTGCTAATTTCTTGTAGCTCATTACCGTCTTCAGCAACGGTATAAGCGTTTAATAAACTTTTCAACTGAGCTAATTCATTATCCAATAAATGATCGAAGGCGTGCAATTGTATAAATTCAGAAACTGCTTCATACAACATTGCTTTGTTAGTAGCTTTCATACATTTTGTTTTTAGGTGTTGGATTACAATGCAAAGGTCATAACTAATTGTTATCTAATTGTTACCAAGACTCATTTACACTTAAATGTGGAAAACTTAGCCGAAAATGTTCGTATTGTTATTTAAATTGAAAATTTGATCAATAATATATTGAAATTGAATAGATTAAGAACTAAAAATTTATAAAGTTATGCAAAAACAAGAGCAGATAAAGCAGGCAAATCCAATAATAACTGATGCCATTCTCCATTTTCATCTTTAGGCGTGGTGGTAATAGTAGAATTATTTAAATCCCCTGCACCCCAGTAAATTTTGGCATCTGAATTAAAAATTTCTTTCCAATTTTTTTTGTGTTGCACATAAATGGGAAACTGATATCTGGGCACTGGTGTCATATTCATTACCACTAAAACATCGTTTTCAGGTATTAAACCTTTTCTTTTGAAGGCAATAACACCTTCTTGTTTTTTATTTATTTCAACCCATTGAAAACCTCTTGGATCGAATTGAAATTCATATAATGAAGGATAATTTCTATATAATTTATTTAAAGCTTGAACTGCCTTACGCATTCCTGCGTGAGAAATTATACTTAACAAATCCCAAGGCAACTCTGAGGCATAATTCCATTCTCTGGTGGCCGCAAATTCGTTACCCATAAATAATAATTTAGCACCAGGATGTGTAAACATATAAGTGAATAGAAGCCTCAAATTTGCAAATTTTTGCCAATCATCACCTGGCATTTTATAGATTAATGGACTTTTACCGTGCACCACTTCGTCGTGACTTAAGGGCAACATAAAACTTTCATCATAAAAATACATCATTGAAAAAGTAAAACTATCTTGATGTGCAGATCTGAATAAAGGATCTAGTTTAAAATAATTTAAAGTATCGTGCATCCATCCCATCATCCACTTCATACCAAAACCTAAACCCCCCATAAAAGTGGGTTTACTTATTCCTGGCCAATCAGAAGCTTCTTCTGCTATGGTTTGTATATCTGGGAAATCTCTGTACAATGTTTCATTCAAATCCTTTATAAAAGCAATGGCTTCTATATTTCCATTACCTCCAAACTCATTGGGCTCCCACTCTCCTTCTTTCCTACTATAATCTAGTCTTAAAATAGAGCTGACCGCATCCACTCTTAAACCATCTATATGAAATTGATCACACCAAAAACGAGCACTGCTTATTAAAAAAGATTTCACTTCCGCTTTTTTGTAATTAAATATGTAAGAATTCCAATCGGGGTGAAATCCTTTTCTGCTATCTGCATACTCATAAGTATGAGCTCCATCAAACATATAAAGTCCGTGAGCATCATTGGGAAAATGAGAAGGAACCCAATCTAAGATGACACCAATTTCAGCCAAATGAAACGCTTCTACTAAAGCGGCAAATTCTTGAGGATTTCCAAATCTTGAAGTGGGTGCAAAAAAACCCACCCCTTGATAACCCCAACTACCATCAAAGGGATATTCCATCACGGGCATAAATTCTACGTGTGTAAAACCCATCTCTTTCACATAAGGAACTAATAGGTCAATGAGTTGAATATATGAATTGTAAGAGTCTTCATTATTTTTATCGGGGCGCATCCAACTTGCTAAATGAACTTCATACACTGAAAAGGGCTGATCGGTTCTATTTTTGATTTTTCTTTGCTTCATCCATTGGGAGTCCTTCCAAGGATAATGAGTTTGCCAAGTAATGGAAGCAGTTAATGGCCTGCGTTCCCAATAATGTGCATAAGGGTCACTTTTATCAAGTGCTACTCCATTAAAACCGTGTATGTGATATTTATAAACTTCTCCTTGAAGAACACCTGGTAGGAAACCTTCCCAAATGCCGGAACGGTCCTGTCTTACTTTTAAAATATGAGATTCATTATTCCAATCATTAAAATTACCTTTCACCATTACTGCAGTAGCGTTAGGTGCCCAAACAGCAAAATAAGTTCCGGGGGTACCTAATACCTCTATTTGTTTATTACCAAATAATTGATATAATGAATAATGAGTACCATTTTGAAAATTGCGAATATCTTCATCCGTAAATAAAGAATAATTCCAAACACTTTGGGCAGTATCTACAAAATGTACTTCTTCGTATTTTGACATATTTATTTCATTAACTCAATTACTTGCATCGTCATAGAAGGTATTTGAAATTCCTTAGTTATTTTTTTACCTGAGATAATATCAATGCCGCCATTAAAATGCTGGGTGCACTCTTTGAATTTTTCAAAATTAATTTTTCTTTCTTTGGTATCTGTATTCATAATGCACATAATGGTTTGATCTTTTGAGTACCTGAAATAAACATACAATCCATCCTCGGGCAAATACTGCATCATATTTCCTGTCTTCAATGCAGATGAGCTTTTACGATAGGTCCCCAACTTTTGTACATAATGTAAAAAATCTTTTTCAGTCTCTGTTAAACCTGTTTCTGTAAATGCATTTTTTTGATCTCCTTCCCATCCCCCAGGAAAATCGAGTCTTACCCATCCATCAGGATTAGAAATTCCTTTCATTAAAATTTCTGAACCATAATACATTTGAGGAATACCTCTACAAGTCATCAACCAAGCATAAGCCATTTTAGTTTTAGCAACACTTTCTCCTAAAGAAGAATGTATACGAGTCATATCGTGGTTGTCTAAAAAAATGACATTATTACTAGGCACTTGATATAAATAATCATTGCTTAAAGTAGTGTATAATTTTATCACACCAGTACCCCATTCATTTTTTTCATTAAGGGCAGGCAAAATTCCAGAAAACAATAAATTAAAATCGGAAGTGGCGTGTAAATTACTTTTAAAAGGTATATTTAAATTATTTCTTACAAAATATGCTTGTGAAGCAACCCCGTCTACCCAACATTCTCCGAAAGCAAAAATTTTTGGATATTCATTAATAAGCGCTTGATTGATTCTATTCATTACTTCCACATTACAATACTTATAAGTGTCAATTCTAAATGCATCAATACCATAGGTTTCAACCGACCAAATGGCGTTTTGAGTCAAATATTTTTCTACCCAAGGGTTTTCCTGATTTACATCGGGCATTTCAGTAGTAAACCACCCATTAATCATTTTATCATAATCTGTTTTAGAATGATAAGGGTCAAATAGGACTTGCTCTCTATAATGTGTTTGAGTATAAGTAGGCCATTGATGTAACCAATTTTTATCTGGTGCATCTTGTACTAAAAAATGGAAACGACCAAAATGATTATATACAATATCCTGAATTAATTTCATTCCTCTATGATGTAGACTATCACTAAGTGCGATATAAGCATTGTCTCCTCCTAATCTTTTTTCAATAGCATAATTATTGGTTGCCGCATAACCGTGCTCTGTTCTATCAGGCATATCATTTTCAACTACGGGAGTCATCCATAAAGTGGATACCCCTAATTTTTGAAAATAATTTAAGTGATTAGCAATCCCCTTTAAATCTCCCCCGTGTCTAAGAAATATGGAGTCTCTATTTAAAGATTGATCTTTAAGTCCCTTTACACGATCATTCAATGTATCCCCATTACTAAATCGATCTGGCATTAAAAAATAAATTAGATCAGAAGCATTAATTCCTTGAGCAAACAAAGATCCCCGGCCTTTTCTTCTGGGTAATAATGTCCAAGAAGTATTTATTTTTTCAGTTTTGGTCTGAATGATAAAATTTACGGCCCCTTCTTTTGCACTTTGTGCTATATCAATATCTACCGCTAAATAATGTCCATTTTCAAAATGATGCACACCCAGAATTTGCACCCCTTGGTAATTGGTTTTAACAGTAGCTGAAGCAAAATTCGAACTCGTACTTCTAAAAAGTATTTGTACTTTATTCCATTTCATTTGGGTGAACCAATTACTGGGATAAGCTTCCAATTTTTGGCCCTCTACATTCGCAATAAATACTAGTTCAAATAAAATGAATACCCCTATAAAATGAAAATATCTTTTAAGCACTTTCATATTTTTATTTTTTCTCTTCTTGAATAATAATAGCACAAACAATTCCTGCAAGTATCAAAAGAAAACCACCTATTTGCACCGCCATTAATTTATCATTATGTAAAAAATTGGACATTATTTTACCAAAAAATAAAGAAGCCAATATTTCTGGAAGCACAATAAAGAAATTAAAGATACCCATATACATTCCCATTTTTTGCACAGGGATAGAACCTGCCAACATAGAATAAGGCATAGATAAAATAGATGCCCAAGCAATACCTACCAAACCCATACTAAGATATAAGAGTGAAGGCTGTTGAACATAATATACTGATACCAATCCCAAACCACCCATAATTAAACAAGTAGTGTGGGTTAATTTCTTTCCTAGCATTTTGACACAAAAAGGCAGAGCGAATGAAAATAAAAAAGTAACTAAGTTTAAAATAGCAGAAGTTGTATTTGCGTGCTCTAAACCCATTGTGTAGGTATCACTGCTTGTTATAGGGTCTCCTTTAAATATTTGACTTGCAACTCCAGTACTATAATAAAACCACATTAAAAATAGTCCTGGCCAAGTTATAAAATTAACCAAGGCTAATCTTTTCATAGCTAGTGGCATATTTTTAAGAGAGTCAAAAACTTCATTCACTAAACTAGTATTGCTATTTTGTAATGCTTCTTTCTTTTCAGAGGGCGGATACTCTTTAGACTTAAAAACTGTATATAAAACAGCTACTAAAAAAACAACACCTCCAATGTAAAAAGAAAGTAAAATATTTTGTGGAATAGCACCATTGGTCTTTGCTCTTGAAATATGAAATGTATTTACCAGAACTTGCGGCAAGTAGCCTGCAATAAATGAAGCCAAACCAATAAACATACTCTGCATTGCAAAACCAAAGGAGCGCTGTGACTCATCTAAATTATCGGCCACAAAAGCTCTAAAAGGTTCCATCGTAACATTAATACTTGAATCTAGAATCCACAATACGCCTGCTGCTATCCAAATAGAACCTGCATTAGGCATTACAAATAACAAAGAAGAACTTAAGATAGCACCCACCAAAAAGAATGGTCTTCTTCTACCCCACTTAGGATGCCAAGTGCGATCACTAAAATATCCAACTATAGGTTGTACCAATAAGCCAGTCATTGGAGCGGCTAACCACAAACCAGGAATTTGTTCTGGACTTGCTCCTAAGAATTCATAGATGGCACTCATATTTCCCATTTGTAAGCTCCATCCAAATTGAATACCAAAAAAACCAAAACACATATTCCAAATTTGCCAAAAGTTAAGCTTCGCTTTATTTCCTGTATACGCTGTATTCATTATATAAAAATTTAAATAGTATAACCTTGAGGTATGACTGCCCCTTTTTTCACTACTACTATCCCATCTTTGATGGTATACAAAGGATGGTCAACCTTCTCTAAATGTGCGCCTCCTTTGATGGTTACATCATTGCCAATAGAACAATTCTTATCAATGATGGCATTTTCTATTATACATCTCTCACCTATTCCTAAAATGGGTATACTTTTACTTGTTTTTTCATTGATTTGTTCAATATTTTCATAATAATCACAACCCATTATATAAGAATTCTTAATGACCGTTTCAATGCCAATTCTCTCACGAATTCCTACTACTGAATTAGTTAACTCTTTAGCGTGAATTATGCAACCTTCAGCAATGATGGCTTTATTTACATTGGTACCACTTAATTTAGCAGGAGGTAACATTCTTGCCCTAGTATACACAGTTTGACTACTATCAAATAAATTAAATAAAGGCAAGTCCTGAGTTAAAGCAATATTTGCCTCAAAGAAAGAATAGATATTTCCAATATCGGTCCAGTAGCCCTCATATTGATAGCTCAATACTTTAAAATTTGCAATAGATTCTGGTATAATTTCTTTTCCAAAATCTGTGGCATTAGGATGTACTTCATTTAAAAATTGATACAAAATATCTTTATTGAAAACATAGATACCCATTGAAGCCAAATAGTTTCTACCCTGTGATTGCATTTGACTTCCTGTATCGCTTACCCAATCTTTTAATACTTCTTTTTTGGGTTTTTCAATAAAAGAAGTGATGACATTTTCTTGATTTGATTTTAAAATACCAAATTCAGGAGCTTCTCTATCTGCCACTGGTATGGTAGCTATGGTAAGTGCTGCCCCAGTTTTTTTATGTGCTTCAATCATAGCACTAAAATCCATTTGATATAATTGATCCCCACTTAGAATTAATACATATTCAAAATCTAATTTAGCTAAATGCCTCAAAGACTGTCTTACTGCATCTGCGGTTCCTTGAAACCAACCGGGATTATCAGGTGTTTGCTCTGCAGCAAGTATATCCACAAAGCCAGAGCTAAAAGCACTAAAATGATAGGTGTTTTTAATATGCTGATTTAAAGAAGCAGAATTGAATTGTGTTAAAACAAATATTCTATTCAAATTTGAATTAATACAATTGCTAATGGGAATATCTACCAAACGATATTTACCTCCAATGGGAACGGCAGGCTTAGATCTGTTAGCAGTTAATGGATATAATCTTGAACCCGCACCCCCACCTAAGATAATGGAAACGGTTTCTTTTGCGAACATAGCCATATTTTTAAATTTAAAAAGTGAATAATTATAAAATGGATGTATAAAGTTTTTTATAACTAGCAATGACCGACTCCCAACTATGGTCTATTTGCATTGCTAGTTCAATCATTGATTTCATTTGTTTTTTATTTTTATAAACTTCAATGGCCCTTTCTATTGAATATACAATGTCTGTTTCATTGGCGTGTAAAAATTTTATACCAAAGCCGCCTGCATCCCCCATATCTATGACGGTATCGTGTAAACCTCCTGTATCTCTCACTATGGGTAGCGTGCCGTATCTTAAAGCATACATTTGATTTAATCCGCAGGGCTCAACCCTACTGGGCATTAAAAGAAAGTCTGCTGCGGCATATGCTTCGTGTCCAATTTTTTCATCATACCCTATAAATGTATTATAATTTCCAGGATATAATTGCACTAAATACTGCAAAGCCGATTCAGTAGAAGTATCTCCTGCTCCAATAATAAAAAAATTAGCCCCACTATTAGTTTTGTCTAATGCGTGCTGAATAGCTCCTGGTAAAATATCGGCTGCCTTTTCAGCAACTAGGCGACCAATAAAAACAATTAAAGGTTTATTTATATCTAAATGATACTTTTGACAAATGGCTTGTTTATTTTTTTGTTTCCCTATGGCAACATTATTTAAATTATAATGAAAAGGTATCATTGCATCAGTAGCAGGATTCCAAAGTTCATTGTCAATGCCATTTAAAATACCTACTGTTTTATTAGTTTCATTTTTAAATAATAATTCTAAACCATTAGAAGCCGTAGTTAATTGATGAGCATAACTAGGACTTACAGTAGTAATTTTATCGGCACATTTTACACCCACTGCTAAAGAGTTAATACAACCACCCCATTCTAATAAACCTTTTTTACTAAGATCCCATCTTGGAATTAAGATACTTTTATCCCAACCCATTGCCCCTTGATATTGTGCATTGTGAATACTTAAAACAGTTTTCACTTTTTCTAATTTTTTATAATCATAACAATACTTCATCATAAAAGGTATGCAAGCAGCTTGATGATCGTGGCAGTGCACCAAGGCTGGTAATGCTTCCCAATGACTTAACCAATTCACCACGGCTACTTGAAATCCCAAAAATCTATCAATGTCATCACTATAACCATATATTTTAGGCCGATCTAATAAGCCATTAATATCTACTAAGTATAAATCATATCCTAACTTTCCAGAACTTTCTTTGATAATGGTGTAATCAAAAAACCAATTGGATAAATTGGTATTGCCTTTGTAGTGCACTTCCCAATTATTTTCATTCAAAAAATTTGTTTTGTACATAGGCATCACTACCATTGCTTGATCGCCATTTTTATTTTGATATTTAGGTAGCGCACCTACTACATCACCCAAACCTCCAGCCTTAGCCATAGGGTAACATTCTGCACTTATATGAACAATTACCATTAACAGTTTTAATTTGTTTCAATTTACTTCATTGTCCTTAAAACTCCTTGTTTTTCAGCATTTAATTCTAATTATTTGTAGATAGATTTTTGGCTATTTTACACATTGAATTATAATTTTAAGTATTTTACAGAATCGATTTCATCAAAAACGATTAAACCATAGAATCTTATGAGTCAAACCAAACAAGCCACCAACACGGGTGCATTATCCACCCTTGTAGTTGTATTTTTTTTCTGGGGATTTATAGCTTCCAGCAATAGCGTATTTATTCCCTTTTGCAAACACAAATTCAATCTTGATCAATTCCAAAGTCAATTAGTGGATTTTGCTTTTTACCTAGCCTATTATGTAGGAGCATTGGGCCTGTTTGCTTATGGTGCTTTCGGAGGTAAAGACTTAGTGGGCAAATGGGGTTATAAGAAAAGTATTGTGTATGGTTTATTATTCTCTGCCATAGGTGCTGCTGCAATGATTATTGCGGTGAATGCAAATACATTTACAGGAATGTTAGTGGGATTATTTATTGTGGCTTTAGGATTTTCACTTCAACAAACAGCGGCTCAACCTTTTGCCATTGTACTTGGAGACCCTTCTACAGGAGCTAGTCGTGTGAACCTTGCAGGAGGCATCAACTCATTTGGAACTTCTATTGGTCCCATAGTAGTGGCATTTGCATTATTTGGAAGTGCTGCCGCTATCACCGACGATCAAATTGCTGCATTAAGCTTAAGTAAGGTGGTGATTTTATATACCGCAGTGGGAATTTTATTTTTAGCTGCAGCTGCAATGTTTCATTTCTCTAAAAAAGTTCCCCCAGGAATTTCTGAAGAAAAAATTGAACCTGCTAATAATGCACTTTACTTACTATTAATAATGACAGGAGTACTCATTATAATGTTTGTGCCTATTTTTAGCAGTTATAAAATAGATGCTTCTACCTTAACTGATGCTGCAAGACACGAATTAGAAACCACTCGTTTAAAATGGTTATTTGGAGCTTTGGCAACAGTAGTAGTGGGTTTATTGTATGCTAACTTTAAAGCACAAAAAAATGAAAACGGTTGGGGCGCAATGAAATATCCTCAATTGGTATTAGGAATGCTTGCCCTTTTTGTTTATGTAGGTGCTGAGGTTGCTATAGGATCTAATTTGGGTGAACTTCTCAAGCAAGCCGATTTTGGAAGTATTCCTTCTTCAAAAATTGCACCTTATATTTCAATGTACTGGGGCAGTATGATGATTGGTCGTTGGACTGGTGCTATTTCGGCTTTTGAATTTAAAAGTCAAACCAATAAAATATTAACAGTTATAGTGCCATTAGTGGCTTTTGGTATTGTAATTGGTGTTAACAGTATTGCTCAATACGATATGAGCCCACTTTATATGTATATTGTTTGCATATTCATACAAATTGTTGCTTTTTTAATTAGTCAAGATAAACCTGCCAAAACTTTACTCATATTTAGTTTAATTGGTTTAATCTCTATGTTAGTGGGAGTTTTCACCAAAGGAAATATTGCTATATATGCATTCTTAACTGGTGGTATTGCTTGTTCTATAATGTGGCCTTGTATTTTTGCATTATCCATAGCTGGCATTGGAAAGTACACTACTCAAGGTGCTGCATTTTTAATTATGATGATTTTAGGAGGCGGTATTATTCCACCTATTCAAGGTAAATTATCTGATTTCTTACAATCTTCTCATTTAGATACTCCAGGTTACGGTATTCATAATTCATTCTTTGTTCCTGTTTTTTGTTTTGCATATATCTTAGTATTTGCCATCGCAGTAAAAGGAATTTTGAAAAAACAAGGCATCAATTATGAAGAAACAGAAGTAGCGGGGGGACATTAATAAAATAAATTTAAAATTAAAATGGATTCTTTTGTTGCAGGGGTAGATATTGGAGGCACGGGTACTAAATTTGGTATAGTAGATAATGTGGGTAATGTATTATCCTCCGACACTATGTCTACTAGAGGGCACGCAGATATACACGCCTATATTGATGAGCTACACAATAAATTAATGTTACTTATTGACAAAGTAGGAGGCGTGGGTCGTATTAAAGGTATTGGCGTGGGCGCCCCTAATGGAAATGTTTACACAGGTACCATTGAATATGCTCCTAACCTACCTTGGAAAGGTATTATTCCACTTGCAAAATTAATTCAAGACAAATTTAAATTACCCGTCAAATTAACAAACGATGCTAATGCTGCTGCTGTAGGAGAAATGACTTATGGCGCTGCAAAAGGAATGAAAGATTTCATTTTAATTGCGCTAGGCACTGGTGTTGGAAGTGGTATTGTAGCTAATGGAGAATTAATATATGGTCACGATGGAATGGCGGGAGAATTGGGACATACCATTATTATTCCCGATGGCAGAGTGCATCCAGGCACAGGAAAAAAAGGTTCTTTAGAAAGTTATGCATCAGCAACAGGTGTTGCAAAATCTGCTGTTGAAATTTTAAACAACACAGATAGACCTAGCTCTTTAAGAAATATACCCATTGATAAAATAGATTCCAAAGCTGTTTTTGAAGCAGCTACAGCAGGAGATGAAGTTGCTAAAGAAGTATTTGAATTCACTGGTAGAATTCTAGGAATTTCATTAGCAAACTTTGTAATGTTTTCAAGCCCTGAGGCCATTATTTTATTTGGAGGATTAACTAAAGCAGGTGATTTAATTTTAAAACCTACTCGAGAACATATGGAAGCAAATCTTATTGAAGTCTTCCAAAATAAAATTAAAATTCTTGTGAGTCATTTAAAAGAATCTGATGCTGCTATATTAGGTGCTAGTGCATTAATGTGGGAGTAAATTATTTTGTAGCAGCCATTGCTTCTAACCATTGACTTCTACCCCATCCTGGTATAAGATGTTTTTCTGAATGGTAAGACGATCTCACCAAGGGGCCACTTTCTACATAATCAAAACCTAGCTCATACCCTATTTGCTTTAACTCTGCAAATTCATCGGGATGCACAAACCTTTGAACTGGTAAATGTTTTTTAGTGGGTTGTAAATATTGTCCTAAAGTAAGCACATCAGTTCCTACCGACACTAAATCTTTCATCGTTTGTATGACTTCTTCTTTTTGTTCACCTATGCCAAGCATTATTCCAGTTTTGGTTCGCATTCCTCCTTTTTTCAAAGTTTCAAGCACTGCCAAACTTCTTCTGTACTTTGCCTGAACTCTTACTTTTTGAGTCATTCGCTCTACAGTTTCCATATTATGACTCACTACTTCGGGTGCTGCCTCAATAATGCGTTGTATTTGTTCTTGAATTCCTCTAAAATCTGGTATTAATGTTTCTAGTGTCGTAGAAGGCGTTAAATTTTTTATAGCTTTTATAGTATTAAACCATAGGATAGAACCTCCATCGGGTAATTCATCTCTATCTACACTAGTGAGTACTGCGTGTTTCACTTTCATTAACAAAATAGCTTCAGCTACTCTTTGTGGCTCATCCCACTCAACAGGTTTAGGTCTACCTGTGGCTACGGCACAAAATTGACAACTTCTGGTACAAATATTACCCAGTATCATAAAAGTCGCAGTACCTTCTCCCCAACATTCACCCATATTAGGACAATTACCACTTTCACAAATAGTATGTAATTTATGTGTATCAACTAATCCACGAACGTGTTTATAACTTTCCCCAATGGGCAACTTCACTCTTAACCAATCTGGCTTTTTTATTCTTGTTTCAGTGGGCAATGTAGTAATAGGTAATTCCTGCATAAATGAAGCCTCTATAATTAGGCACAAAAATACAAGACTTGCAGGTAATTATAAATAATTAATTAACCCTAAGAATGGAATTTCAATATTTGTTTAATATTATGAAAGTCAGTATATTACAATTCTTACCTATTTTTAAAATTTTATTCAATGACTTCTATTGTAACTTATGATTCCAATTTGAGAACTACTTGTGTGCATTTGCAAAGCGGCTCTTCTATTCAAACCGATGCCCCTACCGATAATCAAGGCAAAGGAGAAAGGTTCTCACCCACCGATTTAATTGCAACAGGATTAGGCGCCTGTATGATTACTACGATGGGTATAAAAGCAGCTTCTATGTCAATAGCTTTAGACGGTGCTAAAGTAGAGGTAACCAAAATTATGAAAGCCGATCCTAGAAGAATTGGAAAAATAATAGCACACGTAACAATGCCTAGTGGTTTAAACTTGGATGAAAAAACAAAAGAAATATTAGAAAGAGTAGCAAGAACTTGTCCTGTGGAAAGAAGCTTACACCCCGATGTAGAATTAGATATAGCTTTTAATTGGGGCTAATATAATTTTAATTCACTTAATGTTTGTATTAACTTACTTACTGGAAGCCCCATTACATTGTAAAAATCACCAGTAATTTTTTTAATACCCACTACTCCCATCCATTCTTGAATGGCATAGCCACCTGCTTTGTCATAAGGCTTAAATTTATCTACATAAAATTCAATCTGATTTTTAGTTAATGGATGAAACTCAACTAAAGTAGTTTCACTAAAACTAACCACTTGGTCTTGATATGATAATACCACACCAGTAATTACTTGATGTGTTTGAGCAGATAATTTTTCTAAACATTGAATAGCATCAACTCTACTATTGGGTTTTCCAATAACGGTATTATTCAAAACTACCACGGTATCGGCGGCTATGATACAATCATTTTGCAAATGTGGATAGCTCTCAAAAATCTTTTTTTTCACAGCCAACGCTTTATTTTTTGCAATATAGACTGGAACTTCTTCCACAGCCATATTAGAAGGATAAGTTTCATCCATTTCTGAAACTATAATTTGAAAAGGTAATTCAGCCCACTCTAACAGTGTTTTTCTTCTAGGAGATTGTGAAGCAAGAACAAATGATGGCATTAGAATAAAGCTATTGATTAAAAAAGAAAATAGAAAAATAGTATAGACAAAATACCCGCTAGCATTGCTATTTTGATATAAGCACTTAACTTTCTAAAATGAGTATGTGTATAAGAGGTAGGAAGTTTATATAACACTAATGCTAATGGAAAAATAATGCATCCAAAACAATAGACAACTGTATACCACCATCCAAAAGGTATTACATATAATTGAATAATAGCTAGCATTGCAATTACGACAAAAGTCCATACGGCCAAATATACTTTAGTGGGCTTTAAGCCCCACACTATTGGCATTGTTTGGCAACCATATTTTTGATCACCTTCCATATCTTCCATATCCTTCAACGCTTCTCTCACTAAGGTTAATATAAATGCAAAAGCAGCATACAGTAAAGTAAGTTTTGCAAATTGAAGTATAGAGGCATTACTTACAGCAGGATGTGTAATTTCTTGAACGGTAAATTTTGAAAAATATACAATTGCAATAGACCAAGCTGTAAGAATGGCAATTATTACATTTCCAATTAAGAATTTCTTTTTAAAACTTGTACTATAAAACCACAATAAGAGTATGGCTAATAAATTAGTAATATGAATATGCCAATAAGATTGAAAGGGAAATACAATGGTGGACAAATACATTGCTAAAACACTAAAAATAAGATGCCAAAATATGACCATTCTTCTGCTGATATAAGAACCCACCAAAACTTTCTCAGGCTTATTCACCTGATCTATATTTACATCAAAATAATCATTAATCATATACCCAGCGGCTGCAATTAATATGTTACTCACTAACATAAAATAAAAACGAAGGTTCACTTGAGAGTCGGCTGCAGGAAATAAAGGTGTATAAATACAAAAATGTATTAAAGTCTCCGCTAGTATAATAAATACTAGGTTGGGCCATCTTACCAACTTTAAAAAATGAACTAGTAATTTCAAATTGATTTTTTTAAATTCATTTAGATGCTATGTGATCCTCTACATCCCAGTGCTGATTCAATTTTAAAACCTTTTCAATTACTTCTCTTGCACAACCTTCTCCCCCTTTCGCTACCGCCTTATAATTTGCAATAGCTTTAATATCGGTAGCAGCATCACTCGGACAGGCTGCCATACCCACCATTTGCATAGCTTCTAAATCTGGCATATCGTCGCCCATATATAATATCTGATCTAATGGAGTGAGGTGTAACTCTGATAATTCTTTTAAAAGAACTTTTTTATCCATCACTTTCATAAATACTTCTGCTACACCTAATTTCTCTAAACGATCTTTTACTTCCTCTGAATTACCTCCAGAAATAATCCAAACCTTGTACCCTTTTTTTATGGCTAATTGAATAGCATAGCCGTCTTTAATATTCATAGATCTGGCCATTAATCCATTGGGCATCACTAATAAATTACCGTTGGTTAATACACCATCGACATCAAAAACAAAACAAGTAATTTTCTTTAATTGGTCTAACAAGGCTACTATTTTATACAATAAAAGTAAGCTTATTTCTGATTATCACGCCATTCATATACCCAGGCAGATTGAATCATTTCCAAATGACCCTCATTGGACTCCTCTCTTTTACCCTCAAAATGCGGCAGAGATAATACCCATTCTAATAAATCTGTAAAGCGTACTCTATAAATTTTTGATTCAGAAAAATCATCTCCAAATTTTTCATACAATTTTTGAGCAATATCCTCGTGATCATTCCAATAAATAGGCGGTTCAAACTGAGACATATTTTATAAGTTTTTGGGGTAATTATTTATTCTCCTAAAAATTGTGTTTGATCTGGTAATTGGATTTCAATAGCTCCACTCCCTGCTAATAATTCACATTGACATCCTAATCTTGATTCCAAACGAGGATTCACTGCTCTATCAATAAAATCTTCTTCTTTATCAGATAATTCTTGTAAAAACTCAGCCCCTTTTTTTATATAGATATGACAGGTACTACAAGCACAAACCCCTCCACAATTATGGTGCAATTCTATACCTGCCTCCAAAACGACTTCCAATAAACTTTGATCAGGTTTAATATTTTCGATCATCACGGGCTCCTTGCCTTTTTGCTCAAAATTAATTTTCAATGAATACATAACTATTAGCTAAGATTTTTGCAAAAATAATAGTAAACAAGCAATGCTTACCTTTCATCAGTATTTTTCTTTGTCGAAATACAAAAAAAATCATAGCTCTATTTTGACTACACTTATCTTTGCATCCTAATTGTACCGTTATGGCCAAGTATGGGTTCTCTGAAAGGATGTATTTACAATATTTGAGAACCAAGTTCAAAACCTTAGCTATGGTTTCCCCCGCGGTAGCAGGAAAATTAGCCTTCGATTTATTTTGTACGCCTTATCCCAAATTCAAAAAAAGAAAGGCACCCGCTATTTTTCATCAGGCAAAGCCATTACAACTTACCCTTACGGGCAATGGCATACAAAAAACTGGTAATACTATTATTAAGGGCTATGAGTGGAATCCCGCAAAACCCAATGGCCAAACCATATTAATAGCGCACGGCTATGCAAGTTATTTTTATAAGTTTGAACAATATATCC
>CAXBQH010000008.1:0-67979 GCA_963977985.1 uncultured bacterium | reverse complement strand
TTTACCTCGTAATATAAATCCACTCATAATGGGTATAATTTAAACTTTAAATTAAGTTTTTATACCCAATAAATGTCAAATTTTCTTAATTGACACGGAATGGGTATTAATCTATTAGGGATGTAAAAAAACATACCCAATAAATGTCATAAAAAATTGAGTATTACACAATATGGGTATTACTCAATTTAATATCACGAATTTAATACCCATTTTTAACCTCTGGTGTGGTTATTGGACTATATAAGATATAAATGGTTAAACAAGTGAGGTGAGGTGAAACACACACTTAAAACCCCATAGGAGTATTGTATAGGTTACAATGATAGAAAGGTTTACTCCAACCGATATTAAAAGGATGTTCTGTTAGTGGGGTAATCTGAAGGAACACTTTCGTTGGTTTAAATCCAACCACTTTATTAATCATTTTGGAATGATATATCCGTTGAAATATATCATTTATTCAACCACCATTTAGTTGAAGTTAGGTGTAAAACAACACAAAGGGGATTAACAACTTCCTCTAAACTCATATGAGAAAGTTTAATAAATTAAAAAAGTATGTGTAACAAAAAAGAAAATTTAATGTGTTCATTGTGTGGTAAGAAAATTGAAAAAACAAATTTTGGTTGGGAATTTGGGAATAACCCATTTCCACTAATGAGAAAAGAAAGTGATAGATGTTGTGATGATTGTAACTCAACATTTGTTATCCCAACAAGATTATTAATGATTGGTTGTTCAAAACTACCAACATATAAACAAATGGTTAACAAAAAAGGTTGGTTAAATAATATAGAGAGAACTATGAAATTAATAAAAACCTATTCTAACAAATAAAAAAGAGAATCAATTAAAAACATTTCAATCAAGTAATAAAAAAAACAACAATTATGACAAACTCACATTTTTCAATAGTCGGTAATGAATATAGTGAAAACAATAGTAAAAGATTAGATAAACATTTAAAACAAAATAAATGGAAATCTTTAGAATGGGGAACAGAAAAACAATGGATTGAAAATGGTCGTTTTGTTTATCCAGGAACTCCAGGTGTAGAACTATATCATATTAATCAGAAACCTTTTTATGTTTACAATTTTTGTGAAACTAGAGAAATCTCTTTACTAGACAAATACTTTGAAGATAACCAATAATTAATTTCTCCCCGTCTCAAAAGGACGGGGATTTTTTATATCAATTCCTTCATCTTCTCTTCATAGACTTTCTTTGTTATTAACTTCTTATTAAACAAATCCCTTAATTCAATAAGTTTCTCCTCTTTAGACATTTCTTTCACTTCTTCTTTTTTCTTTGTTCCTAAAAAATCAAACATACCTCCCAATTTCTTATTGTCACTCCCCACATACCTACTTGTCATTTCTAAACCAGAATGTCCTAATTGTTTACTCATAGACATTGGGTCAATACCACTATGAACCCCAATAGATGAATGTGTTCTTCTACCCATGTGAAAACTTACTATTGAATGTAATAATACTTTCTCTTCTGTGGATGTTTCCCCACTCATACTAACGACTTCTACCCTTCTTTTTAATCCTATGATTTTGAATATTTCTTTGATGTGAACATTCCCTTTGGTATTGTATTGTCTCCTCGTTCTTTCATCTTCTTTACATGGGAGTGGGAATACATATTGAAACGAACTCTTATTCTTCACATACTTCATCCAAATGTAACTTGATAATTCATTTTCTTGTATCTGAACCTTTGATTTGGTCTTTAACTGAATGGGTGTAAATTTCTTTGTATCAAAATCGTAGTTTATCCCCTTTATTGTCACTAAATTACTCCATCTCAATCCTGTTGAAATTCCAAATAGAAACATATCTAACAGAACTTCATAAGTAGTGAAATTTTGAAACTTCCCAGTTGATATATCACCTATTATCTTCCCATTTTTATCCATCTTTGTTTTTCTCAACTCTTCACTAATTATGTAATCCTTCTCTTTCCAATTCTTATAGAGAACCTTTAACTTGGGGTTTACCTTACCGGTTTTAGTTAAGTAACTAAACTCTCTATATTTGAATAATGTCTTCACTTCCTCTTCAGTTAGTGAATTAACACTTTTGTAATTGGTTGGAAGGGTTACTTTATAGGAAGTATCCCCACCCTTTGTGTAATTGTTCTTTTGAGACCATCTTACAAATTGACGGAATTGGGAAATGATTTTAGATATGGTAACATTACTTAAATTCAATCCAATTAGATAGTTCTGTAACTTATCATAGAACTCATCTAAAATCTCATAGAAATCTAATGTATCGTTGTAGGTATCCTTAATAAACCTCTTTATGTGTTCAAACCTTGACTTAACCGATTTGGAGTAAGGAGTTCCTTCTCCACGTGTATCCAATTTATACTTACTAATTGAGTTTACCTTAACATGTTCAAGATACTTGTCAATTACAAAAGATACCAAGAATGAGGTTGATTGGGTTGGTAACTTACTTTCAAAGAATTTCTCCTTCTCTAACTTCTTAAACTGGTTTTTAACCATTTCACACGATGGTTCTACCCCTTCCGAATTAAGTTTATATAGTATTTGGTTTATCTGTTCTTTAAAACCCCTTAAAACCTCATTTTTCCTCAAATATTCGTTATCTGTTCTCTTTATAGGTGAATCACTCTTCCCATCTCCAAAATCCGATTTTTTAACCTTTATAGAGGGTGACAAATCAATCTGTTTACTTTTGAATTTATACTTCAAAATCACATAACAATCTTTGGTTGATTTGTTCGGTTTAATCACATAATATAACCTCATTCTAGTCCTATTTGGTGTAATTTCCACCAATATAAGGAAAATTTCCACTATTCTGGTGGAAAATATCCCCGTTTTTATTAAAATATTATCATAACTAATTGAATATTAACTAGTTATTTACTTGGGTTGGATACAGGTCGGGCAACCAAAATTAACTAACAACTCATTGATTTTCAATGGGTTGTTTTGTTTTAGGACCTAGGAATTCAAAAAAACTTAGCTTAATTTACTAATACACTCTTTTAAAGAAGTTTCCCAATGAGGAATGGTTAATGAAAGTTCTTTTTCAATTTTTTCAGTATCTAATACCGAATAGGCTGGTCTTTTGGCAGGGGTAGGAAAGTCTGCAGTTAAAATTGAATTTATTTGACAAGTGAGTCCCACTAGGGATTGTATTTTTTTACAATACTCATACCAAGTAGTCTCTCCTTTATTGGCAAAATGATAAATACCTTTTATTTTTTGTCCCGCTTCTAAAGCAACTATCATTTTCATTGTTGCCATAGCCAAATCTTTAGCATAAGTAGGACGCCCTTTTTGATCTGATACAATATTTAAAACATCTCTTTCTTTCATAAATCGTATCATAGATTTCACAAAATTATTTCCGTGCACACTAAATACCCAAGAAGTTCTTATAATAATTGTATTAGGATTAGCAGCTATGGCTAATCTCTCTCCTTCTGCTTTAGTGAAACCATAAAAGTTTAATGGAGCTAATGCGGTCTCAGTAGTATAAGGTGTGCTTGCATTACCAGTAAAAACATAATCTGTAGAAAAAGTAATAAAAGGAATATTTCTTGCAAAAGCAATGGCTGCCATTTGTTCTACCGATTTTGCATTCACAGCCATAGCTAATTCTTTTTCAGACTCAGCTTTATCAACTGCCGTATAAGCGGCTGTATTAATAATTGCATCGGGGGCTATTTCATTGATAACTGCCGCTAATGCATTGGGTTGAGATAAATCAAGTTTAGATCGATCAGTAAAAATCATTTCATATTGAGGAAAACTAGAAGCTAGTTGACTTAATTCCCATCCTAACTGTCCACTGGCACCTGTAACTAAAATTTTTCGCATATGTTTATTTAGAAATAAATTCTTTGGGAAGTTTTGTCCACTCACTTGGTGGTAGTGCTTTAAAATATTCATAGGTTTTTTGTAAACCTTCTGCACGATTCACTTTGGGCTCCCATCCTAAAATGGCTTTTGCTTTAGTAATATCGGGCTGTCTTTGCTTAGGATCATCGACAGGTAAATCTTTATAAATAATTTTTACTTTAGATCCTGTTAATTTCAACACTTCTTCAGCAAAATCCTTTAAACTAATTTCATTGGGGTTACCTATATTCACAGGGCTAGCATAATCACTTAAAAGCAATCTATAGATACCTTCCACTAAATCATCAACAAAGCAAAAACTTCTGGTTTGTGAACCATCCCCAAACACTGTTAAATCTTCTCCTCTCAAAGCTTGCCCTATAAAAGCTGGTAAAGCTCGGCCATCATTCAAACGCATTCTAGGACCATAGGTATTAAAAATTCTAATAATTCTGGTCTCTACATTATGAAAACTATGGTAGGCCATAGTAATACTCTCCATATATCTTTTCGCTTCATCATACACGCCTCTTGGTCCCACCGGATTTACATTACCCCAATACTCCTCTGTTTGTGGATGCACTAGTGGGTCGCCATATACTTCACTTGTACTTGCTACTAAGATTCTAGCTTTTTTATGTCTTGCTAATCCCAAACAATTATGCGTACCCATAGCTCCTACCTTCAAAGTTTGAATAGGAATTTTTAAATAATCAATGGGACTTGCAGGAGAAGCAAAATGTAAAATATAATCGAGCTTGCCTTCAATTTCAATAAACTTAGTAATGTCGTGATGGATAAATTCAAAATCGGGATTACTTCTTAAATGTGCAATGTTTTGAAGATCTCCTGTTATTAAATTATCCATCGCAATTACATAGTATCCCTCATTTATAAAGCGATCACACAAATGAGATCCTAAAAATCCGGCAGCTCCTGTTATTAATACTCTTTTTTTACCCATAAAATTTTATTTTGTAGCAGAAGGTCTTCCTATGCTAACATAATGATATCCTAATTCTTTCATTTTAGCCACTTCAAAAAGATTACGACCATCAAATATGATTTTATTTTTAATCTCTTTTTCTATTCTTTCAAAATCAGGAGTTCTAAACTCACTCCATTCTGTAGCAATAATTAAAAAATCGGCGCCGGTTAATGCTTCATACTGACTTTGAGCATATTGTATCTTATCCCCTATTTGTGCTTTCACATTAGGCATTGCTTCTGGATCATAAGCTGTAATAGTAGCCCCCATTGAAACTAATGCATCTATAATACTTAAAGCGGGTGCTTCTCTTATATCATCTGTATTAGGTTTGAAAGCCAATCCCCATAAGGCAATATGCTTTCCCTTAAGTTGACCTTTATAATAAGATGAAATTTTTTCAACCAAAGATAATTTCTGAAGTGCATTTACTTTTTCTACTGCTTTTAAAATTTCAAAATCATAATTAACCTCATCTGAAGACATTATTAAAGCTTGCACATCTTTAGGAAAACAAGATCCCCCATATCCAATTCCTGGAAATAAAAAACGCTTTCCTATTCTATCATCTGAACCAATGCCTCTTCGAACCATATCTACATCGGCACCCATTCGCTCACAGAGTTGCGCAATCTCATTCATAAATGAAATTTTAGTAGCTAAAAAACTATTAGCAGCATATTTAGTTAATTCCGAGCTTCGTTCATCCATAAAAATAATAGGATTACCCTGTCTTACAAAAGGCGCATATAAATCACTCATTAACTTTTTAGCCCTCTCAGATTTTGTACCCACTACCACTCTATCTGGCTTCATAAAATCATCCACCGCCACCCCTTCTCTTAAAAATTCAGGATTACTTACTACATCAAATGCACCCGTATAATTTTTTGCAATAGCCTTATTTACTTTATCGGCAGTACCCACAGGCACTGTACTTTTATTTACTATAACTTTGTAGTCTTTTAAAATTTTTCCCAACTGATCGGCTACGCCTAAAACATATTTTAAATCGGCACTTCCATCGGCACCTGGAGGCGTGGGTAGCGCTAAAAAAATAATTTCAGCACCCTCTATTGCTTTTTCAAGTTCAGTAGTGAATGTTAAACGACCTTCTTTAATATTTCTTAAAAATATTTTTTCTAAACCAGGCTCGTAAATAGTAATTTGACCATTACTTAATTTATTTACTTTTTGGGCATCAATATCTACACAAGTAACTTTATTTCCTGTTTCAGAAAAACAAGTGCCTGTTACTAGTCCTACATACCCTGTTCCTACAACTGTAATTTTCATCTAATGATTTTTTTAATTAAAAAATGATTTTACACCTTCTACAATATAAGCTAATTGTGTCTCATCCATTTCGGTGTGAATGGGAAGGGAACAAACACAGGGGGTTAAACTATCTGTAATTGGTAAATGCCAATGATTATTTTTTTGTTCACCAAACATTTTTTGCAAATGACCTGGTACCGGATAATAAATCATACAAGGAATATCTTTTGCAGCTAAATGTTCCATCAATGAAGCTCTATTCACTCCTTTTAATTGTATGGTATACTGATGATACACGTGTGAACTATAATTAGCTTGAGAAGGAGTAATAATTTCTTTTATAGAAGCAAAAGCTTCATTGTAATAGGTTGCTACTTTTTGTCTGGCAATATTGTACTCGTCTAATTTTTTTAATTTAATATTAAGAATAGCAGCTTGTATAGAATCTAATCTTGAATTACAACCTACTATATCGTGATAATATCTCGCAGATTGTCCGTGGTTTGCAATCATTGACATTTTATCAGCCAATAATGAATCGTTGGTACATAAAGCACCGCCATCTCCAAAAGCACCTAAATTTTTACTTGGATAAAATGAAGTAGCTCCAATATGTCCAATAGTTCCTGTTTTTTTTGTAGTGCCATCAGAAAAAGTATAATCGCATCCAATAGCTTGGGCATTATCTTCTATCACATATAAATTATGTTCTTTAGCAATTTCCATTATTGGCTCCATAGGTGCTGCGTGTCCATACAAATGAACCGGCACAATTACTTTAGTTCGAGGAGTGATTGCTTTTTTCAAACTTTCTATATCCATACAAAAAGTAGTAGGATCTACATCTACAAAAACTGGTTTTAATCCCAACAAGGCAACTACTTCAGTGGTGGCAATATAAGTGAAAGAAGGAGTAATAATTTCATCCCCGGGTTGCAAGCCCAAGGCCATCATTGCAATTTGTAAAGCATCGGTGCCATTGGCACAGGGAATCACATAATTTACCTTTAAATAAGCGCTTAAATTTTGAGCAAAATCCTTTACTGCCTTACCATTAATATAGGCAGCAGAATCCAAAACCTCTTGAATGGCTTGATCCACTTCTTTTTTGATGGCTAGGTACTGATTTTTAGTATCTACCATTTGAATTTTCCTCATCCTTTGAATTTGTGCAAAATTACAATAAAAACCCCAATGAAGCTCCCTACTAGCTACCCTATAGCCTTTAAAAACTAATTCAAAATTTATGGTATTTTTTATTCATTTTTGCCTTACCGAAATTAGTGTATGATATTATACCAACTCTTTCTATGGCTTTATCCTATGATAGCCAAACTCATTAGTCCCTTTAATGAGAAAGCCCAACAATGGGTAGAAGGACAAAATAGGGTTTGGGATGAGATCAATACCTTAAAAAAACAAGTTCAACAACCTTTGATTTGGATGCACTGCGCCTCCTATGGGGAATACGAACAAGGCCTTCCTATTATTGAGGAAATTAAATTAAAATATCCTTCACATCAAATTTGGCTTACTTTTTTTTCACCTTCTGGTTACCTACATAGAAAAAATGATACCAAAGCCGATTTTGTAACTTATTTACCTTTAGATGGTAAAAAAAATGCAACACTTTTTATTGAAACCCTTCAACCCTCTTTGATTATTTTTATAAAGTATGAATTTTGGTTTCATTATTTATCAATAGCAAAACAAAAAAATATTCCAACAGTATTAGCTTCTGCCATTTTTAGAGAAAACCAAATTTTCTTTCAATGGTATGGAGGTTTTTATAAAAAAATGCTAGGTTTATTTTCTGCTTTATTAGTACAAGACAAAAGCTCTGAAATTTTAGTGACACCTTGGGTAACTAACACTCAGGTTTTGATGAGTGGAGACACCAGATTTGATAGAGTTTTAAGCACGGCTGCTGTAGTAAAAAAATTTGAATGGATTCAAAAAATAAATTCAAATAAAATAATAATTGCAGGTAGTACTTGGGAGAAAGATCATATTATTTTAGCTCAGGCTGTAAATACTTTAGGAACTTTTAATTGGATAATTGTTCCCCACCAGGTTGATCCCATTTCTATTATTGAATGTAAATCTCATTTTCCCAAAGCCATTACACTTACTGAATTAATAGCTTCAAAACAACATTATACTTTGCCAACAGTAATTATAGTAGACCAAATAGGATTATTAAGAAGCTTATATCAATATGCTTTTATTTCTTATGTGGGAGGTGGCTTTGGAAAAGATGGTGTGCACAATGTATTAGAGCCTGCTGCTTTTGGCAAGCCAGTACTGTGGGGAAGCAATGATATTAAATATAGAGAAGCCATTGGACTAAGAAATGAAGGTGGCGGATATACCATTCAAAATGCAGAAGAGCTGATAGAGCGAATTCAATTTTTTGAATCGTCACAAGAAGCTTATAACCTAAGTGCTAAAAAAGCGGCTCAATTTGTTATCAATAATGCAGGTGCCACCAAAAAAACAATTGAATTTTTACAAGAGCAGCATTTTTTAAATTAAGAATAATTACTTTTGATGCATTCAGAAATACCATTTAATGTACAATATGTTTATTGAACAAAATATTACGGGAGAAAGGCGCGGATGGATAGAAGTGGTCTGCGGAAGTATGTTTAGCGGTAAAACCGAAGAATTAATTAGAAGACTCAAAAGAGCTAAAATTGCCAACTTACAAGTTGCCATTTACAAACCTGCCACAGATACAAGATTTGATGTAAATAAAGTAGTGAGTCACGATGCAAATTCTGTAGCCTCTATTGCCGTTAACAATGCTAAAGAAATTTTATCCATTGCTCAAAATGCCGATGTAGTGGGTATAGATGAAGCACAATTTTTTGATGAGGGTATTGTGGAAGTTTGTGAAACATTAATGATGCAAGGCAAAAGAGTTATAGTAGCGGGATTAGATATGGATTATTTAGGAAAACCTTTTGGACCAATGCCTACTTTACTTGCCATTGCCGATTTTATTACCAAGCTCCACGCTATATGTGTGCAATGTGGCCATTTAGCAAATATTTCATTTAGAACAAGTAATGAAGAAGGCACTGTGGTGTTAGGTGAAAAAAATAATTACGAACCAAGATGTCGCATTTGTGCCAAAAAATAATTTTGGGGCAAGTCAATCAAGTAGAATGAATACACATTTGAAATCGATTATTACTTTATTAAAAAAAGATGTATTGCTGGAATTTAGACAGCAGTATACCTTCTTTGGTATTTTATTATACATAGCCTCTACCACTTTTGTAATTTATTTGACGATGGGGCAACCCGATGATAGAATATGGAATGGTTTGTTTTGGATTACGCTGTTATTTATTTGTATAAACAGTGTTGCTAAAAGTTTTTTACAGGAAGGAAGAGGAAGGATGCTCTATTTTTATACATTGGCAAGCCCCCTTCATTTTATTTTTTCTAAACTAATTTATAATAGTATACTAATGTGCTTAATGAGTGGGCTGAGTTTACTTTTATTTATTTTATTACTGGGCAACCCTTTAACACACGGGTTATTATTTTTTGGCATTTGCAGTTTAGGAGCCATTAGTTTAAGCTTAGTGTTTAGCTTCCTTGCAGCCATTGCTTCAAAAGCACAACAACCTTCTTCCATTATGGCAATTCTTGGTTTTCCTTTAATTATTCCTCAGTTAATGTTACTTATGAAAATTGCCAACATTGCATTTTCAGATGTTATACAAAATGGATTACCTCAATTAATAGGTTTACTTATTGGCTTTGACATTTTGATTATTGCCCTGTCTTATATTCTCTTTCCTTTTTTATGGAAGGAGTAGCATTAAAACTGTAAGTGACGAACAGTTTGACCGTTGTTGATGAGTTGCTTTAATGATTCTATTCCAATAGTTAAATGCTTTTGCACATATTGAGCAGTAACTTTAGAATCGCTTACTTCAGTTTTAACTCCCTCAGGTATCATAGGAGAATCACTTACTAATAATAAAGCACCAGTGGGTATTTTATTATAGAAGCCTACTGTAAAAATGGTAGCAGTTTCCATATCAATAGCATAGGCTCTTATATCGGTTAAATATTCTTTGAATTTTTCATCGTGTTCCCAAACTCTTCTATTAGTGGTGTATACTGTGCCTGTCCAATAGTCAACATTGTTATCGCGAATAGTTGTTGAAATTGCTTTTTGTAATGCGAAGGCAGGTAATGCTGGAACTTCTGGAGGGAAGTAATCGTTAGAAGTACCTTCTCCTCTTATGGCGGCAATAGGTAATATTAAATCACCTATTTTATTTCTCTTTTTTAACCCCCCACATTTTCCTAAAAATAAAACGGCGTCGGGTTGAATGGCCGTTAATAAATCCATAATAGTGGCAGCACCCGGACTCCCCATTCCAAAATTTATAATTGAAATTCCATCTGCTGTAGCACATTGCATAGGTCTGTCTTTACCTACCACTTCCACCTGATGCATTTCAGCAAACAAGTTTACATAATGACTGAAATTGGTGAGTAATATAAATCGACCTAATTGATCCAAACTAGCGCCCGTATACCTTGGTAACCAATTCTCTACGATATCTTCTTTTGTTTTCATACTTTCTAATTTTAAGGTTTCTACTACTTATCTTTGGACAAAGTATTATATAAAAATACGAATTTTAATTTAAATGATAGCGCTTCCATATCCTTCCTACCCTTTTAAGATAAATGCCGTCAATGGTAAGGATCAAATATTTGACCCTTTTAGAAAGATATGGATTGCACTTACACCAGAAGAATGGGTGAGACAAAATATATTACAATATCTGGTTCAAATCTTACAATATCCATCCGCATTAATTGCTATTGAAAAATCTATACAATTAGGGGAGCTTACCAAAAGATTTGATATAGTTGTGTATAAAAATGAAAAGCCTTGGATAATTATTGAGTGCAAAGCAGCCCATATCAATTTATCTCAAAGCACTTTAGAACAAATTTTACAATACCAACAAGTTTTAGCTGCTTCCTATTTATTTATGAGCAATGGACACGAAACAATTGGTGCTAAAATAGTTTCGGGGAAACTGCAAATGATGCAACATTTCCCCGATTACCTTTAATTTTTTTTAAAAAATGATAAGCCCTTATGGGAAGATACCTAATTCAGCATAGGAAGTGGCTACTTTATTAATAGCACAAACATAAGCTGCAGTTCGCATATCGGGTATAGAAGGATTAGCTTTCCATATTTCCATAATTTCTCTTGTTGCATTAATCATAGTTTCTTCCAAACCACTATGCACTAAATCAATTTCATCGGGACCGTGTGCAATAATTTGTTTTTCTGAATCTGTAACTTTTTTACCGGTTAACTCTTCTATTTGACTTAAAATATTAATATTGGTATTTTCAGTGAATCTTTTTTCTAATCGTCCATATCTTACGTGACTTAAATTTTTCAACCACTCAAAATAAGAAACGGTTACACCCCCTGCATTTAAATACATATCTGGTATCACTAACACTCCTTTGGCAATTAAAATATCATCGGCTTCAGGGGTCAAAGGACCATTGGCTGCCTCTCCTATTATTTTGGCTTTAATGCGAGGTGCATTTTTTTGATCAATTACATTTTCTAAAGCAGCAGGAATTAAAATATCACAATCTAATTCCAAAGCATCGGTGCTATTTTTTAAATTAGTGGCCCCTGGATAATTTAAAATGCTACCTGTTTTTTTACGGTGTTGAAAAACCTCTTCCTCGTTTAAACCTTTTTCATTATAAATAGCTCCTTCAAATTCTGCAATAGAAACAACGATAGCTCCATTTTCTCTAAAAAATTTAGCGCAGTGATAACCAACATTTCCTAAACCTTGTACCACTACTTTTTTATTTTCAATGCCTACTGTTAAACCTTGCTTTTTCATTACCTCTTCCATTAAACAAACTTCTCTTACTCCATAAAACACACCTAAACCAGTGGCTTCTTTTCTTCCGCGAACGCCACCGAGTGATATGGGTTTACCAGTAACACAACCTGCAGCATCTATTTCACCTGGTTTTAGAGATTGATAAGTATCCACAATCCAAGCCATTTCTCTTTCACCTGTTCCATAATCGGGCGCAGGTACATCAATACCAGGACCAATGAAATTTTTCTTGACTAATTCAGAAGTGTATCTTCTAGTTATTTTTTCTAATTCATAAGCACTTAATGTTCTTGGGCTAATTTTAATACCCCCTTTAGCCCCACCAAAAGGCACATTTACAATAGCACATTTATAAGTCATCAAAGCGGCCAAGGCCATAACTTCATCTTGATTCACAGCCATACTAAAACGAATACCCCCTTTACAAGGTGATTTATGTTGTGAATGTTGCACACGATAAGCCTCAATAACTTCAATATGCCCATCATCCATTTTTACTGGAAATCGCATACTATATATACTATTACAGGCTTTTATTTGTTCTAACAACCCTTCTTCCCATTGGGTATATTTAGAGGCTTTATCAAAACTTCTTTCAACACTTTGAAAGAAACTATATTCTTTATTCTCTGACATAGAACTATTTTTTTTCGTTGTTTTCTAATTGACTAATTTTTTTATCAATACTGCCCACATAAATAAATAAACCTATTAAAATAATTGTAACAATAGTCATTACTAAATATATCTTTCCTTGTTGAACCATTACGCTACTATTATCAATGGCTTTTGTTTGTAGTAATTGAATCATATTTTTTTATTTTGTTAAATAGAAAATGTTGGGTGCATTTATAATAAACCTTCTTTTTTCAATTTTAGTAATTGAACTCTAACAAGCAAAGTACTTATCCAAACCCCCAGTAAAGTCCAACCTATGACAGCTGGGTAAAAAACAGTACGCATACTAGCTGACATATCTTTTCCATTTAAACCAGGATTACCTTCACTTCCTTGTCCACCTGGATGTAAGGATTCAGTGAGTCTTGGTAAAATCCAAAGTGTAGGAAACAACATAAAAAAAGAAAAAATATTATACACCGCAGAAAGTCTTGCTTTTTTATCTGTATCAATGATACTACCTCTTAAAACAAAATAAGCAAAATAAATAAGTAATGCTATAGCAGCTCCATTTTGCTTGGGATCACCCACCCAAGGACTACCCCATTGATAGTTGGCCCAAAAAGCACCTGTTATAATTCCTAAAAAACCAAAGACTAAACCTGTAGAGGCAAAAGCCATTGAATAAGTATCATAAATAGGATTGGCTTTGCGTAAATATTTTACAGCATATACAAGAGATACTAATAAAAGTATCATCATACCAAACCACATTGGTACGTGAAAGAAAAAATTACGAATAGACTCTTGCAGACGATCGTCTAATTTGGGCACTTTTACTAAAAAACCATAAGTACAAGTGTAGACTAAAAGAACAATAGATAGAATTTTCCACCAGCGCAATCGCAACATAGTTTTATTGGTTTAAATCAAAAACTAACAATTGTTTGCAAATTTACAACATTGCGTTCAATTACCCAATTTTTGAGATGAATCTTAGGTACACAAAATTACTGCTTATGTTGTACATTTGCGTCCATTATTTTTCATGCCGTAACATGAAGCGAACTGCCCCGTAAGGCCGTAGTAAACTGAATGTGGCTATAACCAAAAATAGACACAAATGAAACTATCTCAATTTAGGTACGATTTACCATTAAATCTTATTGCACAATATCCCACCAAAAAAAGAGAGGATAGCCGACTATTGGTAGTAAACCGCCAAAATGGTCATATGGAAAATCGTCATTTCTCTGATTTATTAGAATATTATGATGATAAAGATGTTTTTGTAGTGAACAATACCAAAGTTTTCCCTGCAAGAATGTATGGTCGTAAAGAAAAAACGGGTGCTAAAATTGAAGTGTTCTTGTTAAGAGAATTAAATAAGCCTAATCGTTTATGGGATGTCATTGTTGATCCCGCAAGAAAAATTCGTGTAGGTAATAAATTATATTTTGGTGAAAATGAAGAACTAGTAGCAGAAGTCATTGACAATACTACTAGCCGTGGTCGTACCATTCGTTTTTTATGGGAAGGTGACGATGAAGGTTTTAGAAAAATGCTAGAATTCTTAGGTGAAACACCTTTACCTAAATATATTAAACGCAAGCCAGACGAAGAAGATAAAGAAAGATACCAAACTGTATATGCTAAGTATGAAGGTGCCGTTGCAGCTCCTACTGCTGGTTTACACTTTAGTAAAGAATTAATTAAAAAAAGTGAAATTATTGGTATTCGTTTTGCAGAAGTAACTTTACATACTGGATTGAGCACATTCAGACCTATTGAAGTGGAAGATTTAAGCAAACATAAAATGGATGCTGAATATTTTAAGATTGATGAAGATGCTTGCAGAATTATAAATACTGCTAAAGAAAAAGGTAAAAGAATATGTTCAATAGGAACTACTGCTATGCGCGCAATGGAAAGCAGTGTTACTGCACAACATTTATTAAAACCAGCTGAAGGTTGGACGAATCATTTTATTCATCCTCCTTATACTTTTAATATTGCAGATAGTTTAGTAACCAACTTCCATTTACCCAAGACAAGTTTATTAATTATGTCTTGTGCATTTGCGGGATATGAATTAGCTATGGAAGCTTATAAAAAAGCTATTAAAGATAAATATCGTTTCTTCTCTTATGGAGATGCGTTATTATTTATTTAATACTTTACGCTGGTATATTTAATAGTAGAATAAAGCATACACCCCCCTTTTTAGAAGCACTCATATAATTAATAATAGACGCACGCCTATTTTCTTCTAAAGCTGAAATAAACCCTTATTAATTAATTGAAGGGTCTTGATTTTGTAAGCACTTGGTATTAGCAATGAAATATTATGTGGACTTCCTCCATAACTTACCATCGTTACAGGAATTTCATTGATGGCTTGAAATAATTTATTGAGCACTTCCTCAGTTTTTGCAATTTCATTACCCACAATAGATACAATAGTTTGATTTCTTTCAACTTCAACCAAGGCAATATTATTTAATTCCTCTATGATTTGATCCAAATGTGCATCGTTATCGATGGTTACAGAAACCGCTACTTCAGAAGTAGTAATCATATCGATGGGTGTTTTGAATTTTTCAAACACTTCAAATATTTTTCTTAAAAAACCATAAGCCAATAACATTCGGCTACTTTTTATTTTTATAGCAGTAATGGCATCTTTGGCAGCAACGGCTTTTACGCCAACACTACCTGCTTCTTTTTTTATTACCGTGCCCACGGCCGATGGCTGCATAGTGTTCAATAATTTCACAGGAATATTTTCTTGTTGGGCAGGCCAAATACAAGTGGGGTGTAAAATTTTAGCGCCAAAATAAGCCAACTCTGCAGCTTCATCAAAACTCAACTGCTCTATAGCCACCGTTTTTTCAACTACCCTTGGGTCGTTGTTATGCATTCCATCTATATCGGTCCATATTTCACAAACACTTGCTTTCACTGCTGCTGCAATTAAAGAAGCAGTGTAATCACTTCCCCCTCTTTTTAAGTTATCTACCTCCCCTTTGCTATTTCTACAAATATATCCTTGTGTTATAAATAATTTCTTGCCTAAATGAGGGGCTAAAACATCTTTAATTTTTGTTTGTATGGCTATTAAATCTGGCTCATCATTCACATCTAATTGCATAAATTCTAAGGCAGGTAATAAAGCGTGTTCAATATTTTGTTGCTCTAAATAACAAGAAAATAATTTGGTGCTCATTAATTCACCTTGTGCTAAAATGTCTTTATTTAAAGCATCACTCAAGGAAATTTTTTGAGTAATATATAAAAACTCAAAATGCTCTGAAATTATTTTATTGGCTTTTTCTCTTAGTGCCTCTTCTTTTAATAAATCAATAACAAAGGATCGATATTGTTTTTCTAAAATGGCAATTTTTTCAGCCGCATTTTGTTTATTAGTGGAAGCTAAGGCTGCACTAATTTCTACCAATGCATTGGTAGTTCCACTTAGTGCACTTAAAACAACAATAGTAGGTTCATCACTACGCGTTATTAATTGAGATACTTGATGCATTCTTTCTGGCTTGCCCACACTCGTGCCGCCAAATTTCATTACAACCATAAACTATTTTTTTAGAAAGGTAAATCGTCAACAGGTGCATCCTCTTGAGAAGGAGCCGATGAAGGTGTATAAGAACTACCAGCATTTTGATCTGAAGAGTTTGAGCCCCCTGATTTAGAACCCAATAATTGCACAGAGGCAATTCTTAAAGTTAATGAAGCTCCGTTTCTACCATCAGTAGTAGTATAAGATCTTACATCGGGTGTACCTTCAACATATACCTGAGTTCCTTTTTTTAAATAGGGTGCTACAGCAGTTCTATCGGTCCAATAAGAACAATCCACCCAAGTGGTTCTGTCTTTTTGATTGCCTTGCGCATCTTTATAGCGTTCTGTGTGTGCCACATTAAAATTAATCACAGTTTTACCGTTAACATTATTCACTACTGCGTCTTTACCTAGATTTCCAATTACTTGTAATTTTATCATTTTCTACTATTTTGTCGTTATAGAGGATGAAGGTAGTAATTTTTAGAATTTTGAAATGAAATGACATTCCCATTTTATGAACATTCTGCGAATTAATAAAGATGAACTACTTTTGTGCTAAGCCAACTTTTAACTGGCCAAACAATATGAGCAAGAAAGCAAAGGTTTTAGTCGCAATGAGCGGCGGCATAGACAGTACAGTAGCAGCCTTAATGCTACATAAAGAAGGGTACGAAGTTATTGGTATAACAATGAAAACCTGGGACTATGCCACCAGTAATGCTAAAGGAAAAGAAACAGGCTGTTGTAATATAGACTCATTTAATGATGCCCGATTAGCGGCAGTAAATAACGGATTTCCCCATTTTATTTTAGATATTAGAGAAGAATTTGGTGATTTTGTCATTGAAAACTTTGTGGATGAATACTTAGCGGGTCGCACACCGAATCCTTGTGTTATGTGCAATACCCATATTAAATGGAGAGCCTTATTGAAAAGAGCTGATGCACTAGGATGTGAATTTATTGCCACCGGACATTATGCTAAAGTTAGAAAACATACCAATGGCAGGTATGTCATCTCAAAAGGATTGGATGCTACTAAAGACCAAAGTTATGTTCTGTGGGGCGTGGACCAAGAACTGCTTAGCAGAACTATTTTGCCTTTAGGGGGTTTGCACAAAAAAGATATAAGACAAATGGCCATTGATTGGGGCTATCCAGAACTTGCTAAGAAAAGTGAGAGTTATGAAATTTGTTTTGTACCAGATAATGATTACCGTGGATTTTTAAAAAGAAGAGTCCCCGGATTAGAAGAAAAAGTAAATGGGGGTTGGTTTGTAGATGCCAAAGGAAAAAAATTAGGCAAACATAAAGGCTACCCTTTTTATACCATTGGACAAAGAAAGGGTTTAGAAATTGCAATGGGAAAACCTATTTATGTAACTTCTATTGACCCTGTGAAAAATGTGGTGGTGCTAGGTGAAGAAAACGAGTTAGAGCAAAATGATATGCTCGTAAGTAAATTAAATTGGATCAAGTATGACTCTATTTCAACACCTATGGAATTAATGGCAAAAATTAGATACAAAGATGATGGTGCCTTATGCACTTTATCTAATACTGATAAGGGCGTACAAGCAAGGTTTTATGAAAATGTCAAAAGTATTGCCCCTGGACAAAGTGCTGTATTTTATGAAGGTGATGATGTTGTTGCTGGAGGCATCATTCAAAGCGGTCAACTATTTTCAAATTCGTTTAAGTCCAATTAACAATAAGTCCCATTAACTATAAAATATTTTTTTAATTAATGGGCAATTTTTTGAAGTAGCGCACCGAAGAGTGTGTCAGCTTTTTTATCATAGCCCATAAAATATTTTTGTTTTATTAATTTAAATTTTCCAGTTGCTACTAATGTATCTATTTGGTCTTCGTTTTCATTTTTATATACAGAACAAGTAGCTACTAATAAATATCCATTTAATTGTAAAGCGGGTGTTAAATGATGCAAAATATTTTCTTGCAATTTTGTTTTTTCATTTAATTGATGGAGTGTATAGGATTGTAAATTTTCAGGAGTTCTTCCCCAAGTGCCCGATCCTGAACAGGGCAAGTCGGCAAAAATTAAATCGAATTGCTTTTTTATTGTAAAAGGCTGTGTGATATCAACCACTTGCAATGATGCAGGAGTAATGCCCGCCTCTTTAAGCCTTTTGGCAGCATTGATTAAAATATTTTCTCTTACATCTGATAAATGTAATTGCACCTCACCCATTGTATCATTCATTAATATTGATTTTCCACCGCTAGCAGCACAGGCATCCCAAACCACTAAGGGCTTTTCAGGCGTAGGAATTAAATTTAATAAAGAAGCAAAGGCTTGTGAATTAATATCTTGAATAACTACCTCTGTATTGAGTTGTAAAATATTTTGAATAGAACTGGCATTAGGCAATGCAAAAGCCATATCATCAACAGGCTCAAAAAATATTCCAGCATTTTTTAATTTAGTTTGAACAAGTTCTTTTTTACCGGGTCTTACACGAATGAATAATAAGGGTTGTTGTAAATGAGATTGTATAAATGCAGAAATATCTATAGCGGTAGAAATACAATTTTGTAACGGGAAATGGTCACTTAATTTTCTAAAACTGTCATAACAAAGGGCAGCTATAGTTTTTCTATCCTTACTTCCGTGTTTTTTATTGGCCGAGAAATAAGCTTTTAAATAGAGCGCAAAAGGGCCTGGACCTTGATAGGCTTTTACTAGCTTTTCAGCAATTTGTTTATGGGAGTTAAAATGTTTATCTGTTGTCAAATGTTTATCTGTTGTCATAAACAGGAAGTCTTAAAGTACCTTTGGGCACTAGGCTAGAAATCTAATTTAGAGTTATACAAATATCTGTTTAAATGCGTTAAATACCCCTTTAAAAAAGGATATACATCCAGCCCTTTGATAGCTATGAAGGAGTGGATGGAATCTGAATTAAGGTATTGATAATCATTAATTTATAGCAATACCTCTTTTTTTTCTATTTTAATTTTAATTATTAGTTTAAGTAGCTTACCTTTGCCCTCCTAGAAAATTAAAAATAAATGGCAAATCATTCGGCTACCAAAAAAGATATTAGACAAGCAAATGCTCGTCGCGATAGAAACCGTTATTATGGTAAAACAACTCGTAACGCAATTCGTGAATTAAAAGTGGTAGACAACCAAAAAGCATACGATGAAAAGCTTCCTAATATCATTTCTCAAATTGATAAATTAGCTAAGCGTGGCATCATTCACAAGAATAAAGCTGCTAACTTAAAAAGCAAATTAGCTAAGCATTCTGTTAAAAAAGCAACAGCTTAATTAGCCAAAATAAAGTAATTACACTTATCCCGCCCCGACACTTACGGAGCGGGATTTTTTTTATGTATCTTCGTTCTATGACTGAAAAAATGCTCATCCTAGACTTCGGAAGTCAATATACTCAGCTCATCGCAAGAGCTGTTAGGGAAGCTAATGTGTATTGTGAAATCAAACCTTTTAATTCAACTATAGAATTTGACAACAGTTTAAAAGGTATCATTTTAAGTGGCTCCCCTGCAAGTGTTAATGAAACAGATGCTCCTAATGTTGATATAGCTGCAATGCTAGCAAAGTTACCTGTATTAAGCATTTGTTATGGAGCACAGTTAAGTGCAAAAAACTTTGGAGGCAAAGTAGAAAAATCAAATAAAAGAGAATACGGTCGTGCTCAATTACGCATTCAAAAAGAAGATATTATTTTTAATGGCATTGCCAATAATAGTCAAGTATGGATGAGCCATAGCGATTCCATTACTCAATTACCTTCTCATTTTGAACTATTAGCCGATACTGATAGTATTCCAGTGGCGGCATTTAGAAAAATAAAGGATAACCAAAACAGTCTTCACGGCTTTCAATTTCATCCAGAAGTGTATCATTCCACCGAAGGAAAAAAAATGATTCAAAACTTTTTGGTAGGTATTTGTGGATGTTCACAAAATTGGACCCCTTCTTCCTTCGTACAAGAAACAGTCAATTCCCTTAAAGCTCAAATTGGAGACAGCAAAGTAATTATGGCTTTGAGTGGAGGTGTTGATAGCACAGTGGCAGCTACACTTATTCATAAAGCTATTGGAAATCGCTTACACGGCATTTTTGTAGACAATGGTTTACTTAGAAAAAATGAATTTCAAAATGTATTAGATATATACAAAAAATTAGGTTTAAATGTAAAAGGTATTGATGCTAAGGAAATGTTTTACTCGGCACTTGCTGGAGTATCAGAACCAGAAAAGAAACGAAAAATAATAGGAAAACTTTTTATAGATGTATTTCAAACTGAAGCTTCTAAAATTTTGGAAGCTAAATTTTTAGGACAAGGCACCATTTATCCCGATGTAATTGAAAGTGTAAGTGTGCACGGACCTTCTCAAACTATTAAATCTCATCATAATGTGGGTGGCTTACCCGACACAATGCAGCTAAAATTAGTAGAACCTCTTAGGTATTTATTTAAAGATGAGGTTAGAAAAGTAGGCCTAGAACTTGGTATTGATGCCGATCTAATCAATAGACATCCTTTCCCTGGGCCCGGTCTTGCCATTCGAATTTTAGGAGATATAACTAAAGAAAAAGTAACCCTTTTACAAGAAGCAGATGATGTTTATATAAAGGCTTTAAAAAATAATAATTTATATTCAAAAGTATGGCAGGCAGGCACCATTTTACTGCCCGTTAAAAGCGTTGGTGTTATGGGCGATGAAAGAACTTATGAATTTACAGTTGCCCTAAGAGCTGTAACTTCAGTAGATGGAATGACAGCCGATTGGGCCCACTTACCCTATGATTTTTTAGCTGGTGTAAGCAATGCCATCATTAATGAAGTGAGAGGTATTAATAGAGTTGTGTATGATATAAGCTCAAAACCTCCCGCAACTATTGAATGGGAATAGTTGAATTAATTTAACTTCTGCTTTAAGCTTCTTATTTGATCCTGTAAATTATTGACAACACCTGCCAATTGATCAACATTCCACATTGGTTGAGCACTTGCTTTGTGAATGATATAAACTGCTTTCCAAATTTCCACAATATCAGTTGCATTTACTTGATAAGGTTCATATAAAGGATTATCACTAAGTAAAGTAAGCCTATCATTTCCATTATTGGAATTATCGTCGTTGGTAATAATACGCTTATACACTACTCCATCGGAATTTGAAACTACTATATAAGTATTACTATTTTTAACTTCTTTAAAAGAACTTACTTTCTCTCCTACTATAACACTTCCACTTGGCGTTGGCAACATACTATCGCCTACAATTTCAAAAGCTCTGTAGTCGCCTGGCGCTAACATAGGTAGCGTAAATGTATTTAATTCGTCTATAAACTCAGGGTCGGCATAACCCGCTAAATAACCAGCTGCTGCTTTAACAGGTACAAAAGAAACAATGGGTGCAGATGATTTTGATTTGTCAGATTTAAGTGCACGACGACGCTCGAGATAATTATTTTGAGTACTACTTGTTTCATTTATATCAATAGCGTTTTCTTTGGATAAGTCTTGAAACAAAAACTGCTCCAAACTAATAGAGAATAAAGAACAAATAGACTCCATTACTTCTAACCTTGGTTCAGCACGCTCTTCTTCATAAGCACCCACCAAAGAACGCTTAATTTGAAGTTGATTGGCCATTTCTTCCTGTGTCCATTCGCGCTGTTTTCTAATGAATTTTAAATTCTTTCCTGCGTATGACATAACTAATTATTTTAGTGCAATTTACTAATATATTTAGTATTACCAAATTTTTTTAGCATTTTCTTTATTTTGTTTCAAGTACCTATCTTGGTAACTTGCAGTATGGCAAGGACAAAAACTGAAAAACCGGTTATTCTTATAACCAATGATGATAGTATCAACGCCCCTGGTATTAAAGCACTTGTGGAGGCAGTAAAGGACCTTGGGAAGGTAGTCGTAGTTGCCCCAGATAAACCCCAAAGTGGGATGGGCCACGCCATCACCCTTGGACAACATTTAAGATTACAAAAAGTACCAATGGCAGGTGGCATTGAAGCCTATAGCTGCAGTGGAACTCCTGTAGATTGTGTAAAATTAGCAGTAGATAAAGTACTTCACAAAAAACCTACCATTTGTTTAAGTGGAATTAATCACGGTGCTAATCACTCCATCAATGTAATTTATTCAGGAACAATGTCTGCTGCTTTAGAAGCCTCTATTGAAAGTATTCCAAGTATTGGCTTTAGTCTTTTGGATTTAAGTATTGAAGCCGATTTTACTGCAGCAAAACATTTTGCTCAAATAATAGTCAAACAATTACTAGCCGATAAAAATTTAGACAAACATCTTTGTTTAAATGTAAATATTCCTAAGGTAGCCACTTCACTTATCAAAGGCATAAAAATTTGTAAACAGTCTTATGCCAAATATGATGAGAAATTTGTTGAAAGAACAGATCCTCACGGGAAAAAATATTATTGGCTCACCGGTGAATTTGTCAATTTTGATACCTCTAAAGACACCGATGTTTGGGCTTTAAAAAATAATTATGTGAGTGTGGTACCAGTGCAATTCGATCTTACCCATCACTCATTAAAAGAAAAACTTTCCAAAAAATGGAAATGGTAATTTTAATTTCATTGAATGCAAAGCGATAATTATATACTAGGCGTGCTGATAGGTTTACTCTTACCCTTTATAGGTTTTTTTATATGCTATGAATATAAATTTAGCTTATTTAGTGTTGAAGAATTTTTAAATCTACTTAATGAACAGAAGTCTATACTATCGGCATTAATTAGTATTTCACTACTCATTAATGGAGCAGTATTAACTTATTTTTTTCAAAAACAAAAAGATAAAACTGCTAAAGGCATTTTCTTTTCAACTTGTGTATATGCAATTGTAGCAATTGCTTGTAAATGGTTTTTATAAATGAAATATTATATCATTGCTGGTGAAGCCAGCGGAGACTTACACGGAGCCAACTTAATTACATCCATTAAGAAAATGGACCAGTATGCACACATTCAATGCTGGGGTGGAGATGCTATGCAAGCCGCAGGTGGCCATTTAGTAAAACATTATAGAGACTTGGCTTTTATGGGTTTTATAGAAGTAGTATCCAACTTATTTACCATTATAAAAAATATTCGTTTTTGTAAAAAAGATATTACAAGTTTTAAACCAGATGTACTTATATGTATTGATTATCCAGGATTTAATTTAAGAATAGCAAAATGGGCAAAGAAAGAAAAAATAAAAGTCGTTTATTTTATTGCGCCTCAAGTTTGGGCCTGGAAAGAAAACAGAGTACCTGCAATGCGAGCCAGTATTGATAGACTACTATGTATACTGCCTTTTGAAAAAAAGTATTTTAAAGATAGGTGGAATTGGGAAGTGGACTATATAGGGCATCCTTTGATGGAAGTAATAGAAGCTCAAAATAATTTAAAACATCCTATCCCACACTTGGAAGGTGGGCCTATCATTGCACTTCTTCCAGGAAGTAGAAAGCAAGAAATTGAAAAAAAATTACCCCTTCTATTGAGTGTGGCTATTCATTTTCCATCTTATCAATTTGTAGTAGCACAAGCGCCGGGTGTTAACGACCAGTGGTTTCAAAGTTTAATTCAACCGCAGCTGAATGTACATATTGTAAAATCAAATACTTATGCTTTATTGAGGCATAGTAAAGCTGCTTTGGTGGCAAGTGGAACAGCCACTTTAGAAACAGCACTTTTAAATGTGCCGCAAGTAGTTTGTTACAAAGGCAGTTCTATTACTTATGCACTTGCTAAATTTTTTGTGAAAATTAAATTTATTGCACTAGTGAATTTAATTATGGAAAAAGAAGTTGTTAAAGAATTAATTCAAGATAATCTTAATACCAAAAATTTAGTAACAGAACTTACAAAATTATTAGAAGATAGTAAAACGCAAAAACAAATCAATGACGACTATGCAGCACTCAAAGAAATTTTAATGTCTGGTGAAAAAGCTACCGACCTTGCTGCTGAAATTATTATTGAAACCATTCAAAAAAAGTAAAATTTTAGTAAAGCTACTATTTCAAAAACCTATAGAGCATTACCAATAGAGCAAGTATAAACATTAATAGAGAAATACGGTTCATACCGTGCATAGCTTTCATCATAGTGGTTCTCTCTTGATTGGGATCACGCTTTACTAAAAATAAATACTCCCCAATTTGTCTTAAGAATTTCATAAGTTGTTTTTAATAAATTAAAAATACGAAATAAGCTTGACTAACTTATTGTGGACAACCAGGCTTCCAAATGAGAATTAATTTGCGCCGATTCAATAATAAATCCATCGTGGCCATAAGCTGAATCAATGACCACCATAGTAGCAAAAGGCATATGCTGTTCCATAAAACGCTGTTCTTGCAATGGGCATAGAATATCACTACTAATACCTATAATTAAAGTGGGGGTTTGAATGGTTGATAAAATTTTCTTTAAATCGCCCCCTCTTTTACGCGCTAAATGATGACTATCCATTGATTTTGTGAGCAACCAATAACTATGAGCATTAAATCGATTAACTAATTTATCGCCCTGATATTGAATGTAGGATGAGGCTTTGAAATTATCAATTTTTTCAGCATCCTCATCGGTTTGTTTTTCTTGATAAATTCCATAATTACGATAAGTTAACATTCCAATAGCTCGAGCTGCTTTTAATCCTTTTTGACCTGCATTTATCGAAGGCTCTTTCCAAGTAGCGTCAGCTTCAATAGCTAATCGTTGTGCAGTATGAATAGCCACACCCCAAGCACTTTCTGAAGCTGAACTTGCTATAAGAAACATTTTTTTTATAACGGCCGGCTCCATTAAAGCCCATTCCAATGCTTGATAACCACCCATACTTCCCCCTAACAATATATCAATAGTATCAATTTTTAAATGTGCTCTTAATAAAATATGTGCCTGAACCATATCACGAATAGTCACCAAAGGAAAATTATTAAAACTCAAATTATGCTCTATAGCATCTGCACTGGTGGGACCCGTAGAACCATAGCAGGATCCAATAATATTGGCACAAACAATAAAATAATCGTTGGTATTTAACAGACTCCCCTCGCCCACTACCCCCTTCCACCAATCTTGGGCATCAGCATTTGCTGTAAGTGCGTGACAGACCCAAGCCACTTTCTTACCTGCACTATAAGTACCATAAGTGTGATAAGCAATGGTTAACTGAGGTAAGATGACCCCAGATTCTAAGCTAAAAGGGCTTTGATATTGATAAACCTTTGGCTCCATTTTTTCGAATTCTAATGCAAAGTAACTATCTATTTGAATTACATTTGCATATTAGTTGGAATTTATATTTTTAAACTAACAATTATTATTTTATGGCTAAGATGATAGTGACTAGAATCAATGATGGATTTGCCTTTAATGCTGTGGATGAAGCCCATAATTCAATGAGGTTAGATATACCTGTGGACCAAGGAGGACACGGCACAGGACTTAGACCGATGCAAACTTTATTAAGTGCTTTGGGCGCTTGTAGCGGTGTAGATATTGTGATGATATTAAATAAGCAAAAGGAAACCATTGAATTTTTTGAAATGATTATTGAAGGTCAAAGAGAGGAAGGCAAAGAGCCCTCCCTATGGAAAACAGTTCATATCATTTTCAAATTCAAAGGAACTATGACCCAAGAAAAAGCGCAAAAAGCTTGTGCCTTGTCTATAGATAAATATTGTTCTGTAGCGGCTACTTTAAGAGCTGCAGGAGCCACTATAACTTGGGAAGTTGCTGTTGGATAAAATAGAGATTATTTAAACTATAAGTATGAAGCATACACAATCAAAATTGATAAGAAAGCAAATTACAAAAACTGCTGAAGGAGAACACGCAAGCCCTTTGTATGTTACCAGTAGTTTTTGTTTTGAAAATGCAGAAGATATGCGTGCAGCTTTTGCTGATGAAACCGATGCTAATATTTATAGTCGCTTCACGAATCCTAATGTGCAAGAATTTGTAGATCGTTTATGTATTTTAGAAAACGCTGAAGCAGGATTTGCTACTGCTACTGGAATGAGCGCTGTTTTTGGGTCTTTTATGGCTTTATTAAAAAAAGGAGATCATTTATTATGCTGCAATGCTGTATTTGGTAGCACCCATACTGTAATTTCTAAATACTTACCCAGTTATGGCATTGATTATACTTATGTCAATGCAAATGCCACAAGTGCTGAGTGGGAAGCAGCCATCACGCCTCAAACCAAAATGATTTATTTAGAAACTCCCACCAATCCTGGTTTAGAAATAATTGATATTGCAATGGTAAGTGCCATTGCTAAAAAGCATAAGATAATTGTAAATGTTGATAATTGTTTTGCAACACCTATAGGTCAAACTCCTATAGATCTTGGTGCTGATATAGTTATTCATTCCGCCACTAAATGGATAGATGGCCAAGGACGCGTTTTAGGTGGAGCCATAGTAGGTCGCAAAGATTTAATTCAAGAAATATATTTATTCTGTCGTGCTACGGGTCCATCTTTATCCCCTTTTAATGCTTGGATATTAAGTAAAAGTTTAGAAACATTAGAAGTAAGAATGGAAAGACATTCTAGCAATGCTTTATTGGTAGCAGAAAAATTAGAAGGTCATAAAAACATTCAATTTGTAAAATATCCATTTCTCCCTTCACATTCTCAATATGCTATAGCCAAAAAACAAATGAAAAACGGTGGTGGTATATTTTGTTTTGAAATCAAAGGCGGTATTGAAGCGGGTCGTAAGTTTTTAAACAGCTTAAAAATGTTATCACTTACTGCCAATTTAGGAGATACCAGAAGTATAGCCTCTCACCCTGCTAGTACTACACACGCAAAACTTTCAGTAAAAGAAAGAGCTGAAGTTGGTATCAGCGATGGGCTAATAAGAATATCTGTTGGATTAGAACACCCACAAGACATTTTAGCGGATATCCTACAAGCATTAGAAGCTTAATCTAGCTTCATTTTTTAATTTATTTTTCATCATTTTTTCAGTCCTTACAAGGGCATTTTCCATTTTTTTGAGTAAATTGAATACGCTAAAAAACAACTCAAAATATGAAAACAAAAATTAGCGTAATGCTTTCATCTATGATGTTCTTACAATATTATATATGGGGCGCTTGGTATGTCACTATGGGTACTTATATGGGTGAAATTTTAAAATCTACAGGTCTTAATATTGGGGAAGCATATAGTGCAGTAGCCATTGCTACCATATTTAGTCCCTTTTTTGTAGGTATGATTGCCGATCGGTTTTTTGCAGCACAAAAAATTATGGGAGTTTTACATCTATTGGGTGCCGCTTTACTTTTTTATGCCACTAAAGCCACTAATGATAATTTTTATTGGGTGATTTTAATTTATTCTTTACTGTATATGCCCACTATTGCTTTAAGTAATAGTGTAGCTTTTGCACAAATGACCGACCCTGGTAAACAATTTCCTTGGATTCGCGTCTTTGGGACTTTGGGATGGATAGCTGCCGGAATTGTTATTGGCTGGATAGGAATTGAAAAAACTGCTGGCACTTTTTATGTAGCCGCTGGCGTTTCTGCTTTCACGGGTTTATTAAGTTTTACACTTCCCAATACACCTCCTAAAGCACAGGCTGAAAAAGTAACTATGGGCTCTATCCTGGGTACCGATGCTTTTGTATTGTTTAAATCTAGATCGTTTTTTATATTTTTTGTATCGGCTATTTTAATTTGTATTCCTTTATCTTTTTATTATGGATTTGCCAACCCCTTTTTAAATGAAGTGGGATTAGAAAATGCAGCAAGTAAAATGACGATGGGTCAGATGTCGGAAGCACTATTCATTTTAGCGATTCCTTTTATGTTTAATAGAGTGGGTGTAAAAAATATGTTGATTCTAGGCATTAGTGCTTGGCTATTACGATATGTATTTTTTGCTTATGGCAATATGGATCATAGCTGGATGCTTTATGCAGGTATTATTTTACACGGCGTGTGTTACGATTTCTTTTTTGTTACCGGCTATATGTACACCGAGAAAAAAGCGGGTGAAAAAATTAAAAATGCAGCTCAAGGCTTATTTACTTTTGCCACTTATGGTGTAGGTATGTATATAGGCACTTTATATAGTGGCCGTGTGGTAGATCAGTATAAAATAATTACTGCCGATGCGCTTAGTAAACACCAATGGCAAAGTATTTGGTTAGTGCCAGCAGCCATTGCTGCAGTAGTATTAGTTGCCTTTATTTTATTTTTTAAAGAGAAAAAAGAAAACTTAGCTAGTTAATACAATTGAAAACACACTGAATCAAAAAATTAATTTATTAAAACAATTTTAAAAAACTAAAAAAAATAAATATGCGTATTGCAATGTTAGGAGCTGGCTTTATTGGTCGTTTTTATGCCGACGCTTTACAAGGCTATAGAAGTAAAGATAAAGTAGTAAGTATTTATGCTCGTAGAGAAGAAACTGCTAAAAAATTTGCAGCCGATTATAGTTGCTCACATTGGACCACAGAAATGGAGGAAGCGATTGCTCACCCTGAAGTAGATGTGGTTTGTATTGCCCTTCCCAATAATATTCACGAAAAAGCAGTGATGTTATGCTGTAAACATAAAAAAGCAGTGATGACCACTAAGCCTTTGGGTCGTAATGGCGAAGAAGCTAAAAGAATGTTGGTAGCCGTAGAAGAAGCGGGCATTTTCAATGGCTATTTAGAAGACCTAGTGTATACTCCTAAATTTATTAAAGCCCATCAAAGTGTAAAGGAAGGAGCCGTTGGAAGAATTTTGTGGGCTAAGTCTCGCGAAACACATCCTGGGCCTCATAGTGATTGGTTCTGGGATATTGAACAAGCGGGAGGCGGATGTATTCTTGATCTGGGATGTCACTGTGTTGAAATTTCAAGATCTTATATAGGTAAAGATATTAAACCCGTAGAAGTAATGTGTTGGGCCGATACACAAGTAAAACCTATTGATGCAGAAGACCACGCCATTGGACTTGTAAAATATGAGAATGGTGCTATTGGACAATTTGAAGTAAGTTGGACATTCAGAGGTGGCTTAGATCTTAGAGATGAAGTGATGGGAACAGAAGGCACTATTTGGGTGAATAGTTTTTTAAGAACTGGATTTGAAATGTTTACCACTGGTAAAGGAGGCGATTATATTGCAGAAAAATCGGAAAGTAATAGTGGTTGGTTATTCCCCGTGGGAGATGAATTAAATGAATTAGGCTACAACCATATGTTTATGGATATGTTTAATGCTATGGAAAAAGGAGAAGCCCCCAAAGAAACTTTTTACGATGGTTATATTGTAAACTGTGTTTTAGATGCTGCTTATCGTTCTGCAAAATCAAAATTATGGGAACCTGTCAAATTAGATATTTGGAGAGGAAAAACAGGATTATCTAAAGAAAGTCATTTAATAGACTATGATAAGAACCATTATTTAATTAAAGAAGAAATGACCCATTACGGTGCAAAAAAATTAATTCTTAAGCATAAGACTACAGGAAAAATTACAGAACAAATTATTGATTAATATTATTAAAACAAAAGCACTCCTTTCGGAGTGCTTTTTACTTATACAGGGTAACCTTTGGGGGAAATAAGTTTTTCGCTTAAAAATAGTATTTTATAAAATATATTATAAGGTATTTTTAAAAATTTCAAATTTTTGAATACTAGATTGAATGCTTTCAAAAGGTTTTTTAGGAAAATCTTGTTCAATGAAAAAGTATTGCAAACCGGACTTACTTGCATTTTTAAAAGTACTAGTAAAATCATAGGTTCCTTCGCCAAAAGCAACAATTGCGCCATCAGCAGTCATATCTTTCACGTGCCATAAAGGGAAACGACCTGGATGCTGATTAAATATATCCACCGGATTTTTACCAGCTTTAAATGCCCATCCTAAATCTAATTCCATTTTTAAAATGTCTGCATTAATTTGTGATAAGAAATAATCATAGGCAACAATTCCATCAATACTTGTAAATTCATTGGCGTGATTATGATATACTAATTGTAATCCTGCTTTTTTTGCTTGCTCCCCTGCTTTTTGAAGTACTTCGGCAGCTTGTTTTATACTATCTCCAGTATTTACTGGTATATTGGCACAAACAATATAGGGAATGCCTCCTTCAGCAACAGTATCAATTAACTCTTGACTATTATCTGTTAAATTTTTCATTGCAGGCATCATCATTGGTTTTCCATCAGCGCCAGTGGGCATTTTATAACCAGGAGGTAATTTTATGGCACCTCCTATTACGTGGTGTGAACGCCATTGCATTCCCATATCACTTAAAAGTGATTTAAACTCCTTAGGCTTTCTACCATAAATACCCGATTGCTTACTAAAAGCGGTTTCAATATTTTTATAACCATAGGAAGCCACTTTTTGTAAAGTTCCCACCGTGTCATTATCAATTTCACTCATCAATGTAAATAGCTGCAAACCAGGGGCAGGTAAATTTGTTTTAGCAAGCGCAGTAGCCCAACTTGACTTTGCTACAAATGCTCCTGCGACACCTAGTATACCGGTTTGTCTAATAAATTTTCTTCTAGTGTACAAAGAGGTATTCATTCTTTACTTTTTAGGTTATTAGTATTATATTATGGTTTAATTATTATGGTTTGATTATTATTGGATGACTTTTTCTTTCACCCAATGCGTTAGAGTGACACAATCTAAATATATTAGTCTACATACCCAAATTTTTCTATCTTTAAATGTATGTTAAAAAATAAGTCATTACCAGCGCCACTTAAACAATTGCTACTCAAGGGGGGCGAACAGTTACACCCAGGTTTTTCCGTGGATTGCGTCATATTTGGATTTCACGACAATGTCTTAAAAATATTACTATTGAAACTAGAATCGGTCAAAAAATGGTCGCTTCCTGGTGGATTTGTACTTAAAAATGAAAATGTAGATGATGCCGCTTATCGTGTTTTACAACTAAGAACCGGACTTGCCAATATTTTTTTACAACAATTTTATGTATTTGGTAAAGCCCAAAGAACAGAACCCTCTGTGCATATCAATAAATATTTAGAATATGGCATTAAAATACCTAAAGACAATTGGCTAATTCAAAGATTTATTACTGTAGGTTATTATGCTTTAATTGACTATACAGCAGTAAGCATTAAAGAAGATTCCTATGATACAAAATATACTTGGATGGATGTGGCCAAAATTGAAAACCTTATTATGGACCATAACCTTATTGTAGAAAAAGCTTTAGAAACTTTAAGAATACAATTAGCTTATTTACCTATTGGAAAAAATTTATTACCGAAGAAATTTACAATGCCAGAACTGCAAAAATTATATGAAACTATTTTAAATAAGCCCTTGGATCGTCGCAACTTTCAAAGAAAAATTCTAGGTTTTGGTATTTTAAATAAACTCAATGAAACAAGAAAAGGTGGTGCCCATAAAGCCCCCTTTTTATACACTTTCAACGATAAAAAATATCAAAAAGCGTTAAAAGAGGGGTTGTATGGTTCTTGGTAAATTAAAAATTACTTCATCCAATTTATTTTCTGCGCTTGCACATCTCTAGAATTAGGCCCTACCATTATACTAAATTCACCCGACTCCCAATCATATTTTAAATCGGGATTATAGAACTTCAATAGTGCTGGAGTAATTTCAAAACTAATTTTCTTTTCTTCTCCTGCAGCTAATTCAATTTTTTGAAAACCTTTTAATTCTTGCACCGGCCTAGTAGCAGATCCCACTATATCACGAATATACAGCTGCACCACTTCCTTTCCTTTTACACCGCCTGTATTTTTAACATTCACAGTGGCCATTAATTTTTGATTGCCTTTTAATTGAGTAGAAGACAAAACAAAATTACTATATTCAAAATGGGTATAGCTTAAACCATAACCAAACGGATACAATGGCTCATTGGGCACATCGATATAATTAGATTGAAACTTAGAGAACCATTTTCCTGTTAAAGGCCTACCTGTATTTTTGTGATTATAATAAATAGGAATTTGACCAACATTTTGAGGAAAGCTCATAGTTAATTTACCTGAAGGATTCACTTTGCCTAATAAAACATCGGCAATAGCATCCCCTGCTTCTGAACCCGCAAACCATACATCTAAAATTGCAGGAACATTAGCATCTTCCCAACTAAGTGTTAAAGGACGGCCATTAAACAATACTAGCACCACAGGTTTTCCAGTGGCAAGTAAAGCCTTTAAAAGTTTTTGTTGAGAAGCTGGTAAATCTAAATTGGTTTTAGAAGCACTTTCTCCTGTACTCTCTGCGCCTTCCCCTAATGCTGCTACAATAACATCAGCCTCTTTACTAATTGCTAAGGCTTCTTCTAAAAGTTGTTCAGCGCTTCGGCCATCTCTTGGAATATCTTTACCAAATAATGTTTGTCTTTTCTCTAATTCCCAGTCGTCATCCAAATTACATCCTTTGGCATATTTTAACTTACCAGAAGTACCTATAGCTTCTGTTAAACCTTTTAATAAAGTAATTGATTTAGTATTATCTGCGCCCACACTCCAAGTACCAGTCATATTTTCTTTTGCATTGGCCAAAGGACCTACCAATGCAACTGTTTTAGTGCTGGCAATAGGTAATACATTATTATTTTTTAATAATACAAAACTTTGAGCTGCTATTGCTCTTGCTTCTTTTCTATTGGCTTCATTAAAAACTTCTGTGGCAGATCTTTTCTCATCACAATATTTATAGGGATCATCAAATAAACCTAATTGGTATTTTGCCATTAATATTCTTTCAGTGGCTTTATTAATTTGAGCCAGTGTAACCCTTCCTTCTTGTAATGATTTTTTTAAGGTGTTCAAAAATCCTTCCCCCACCATATCCATATCTACTCCTGCATTTAAAGAAAGTGCATTGACTGTTTGAAAATCTCCCATTCCGTGATTCACCATTTCAGGAATACCTGTATAATCAGATACTACAAAGCCATTAAATTTCCATTGTTTACGAAGTACCTCCTCTACCAACCATTTATTAGCTGAAGCGGGTATACCATCAATCTCATTGAATGAAACCATTACAGAGCCCACACCTGCCTCTACTGCAGCTTTGTAAGGAGGAAAATATTCGTTGTACATTCTTACTCTACTCATATCGGTAGTATTATAATCTCTTCCCCCTTCTGCAGCACCATACAAAGCATAATGCTTCACACAAGACATAATAGTATTATTTAATGATAAGTCGTCACCCTGATATCCGTGCACCATTGCTTTTGCAATAGCTGAACTTAAAAAAGCATCTTCCCCATTTCCTTCAGAAGTACGTCCCCAACGAGGATCTCTAGTTAAATCTACCATAGGAGAAAATGTCCACATAATACCATCAGCACTAGCCTCACTTGCTGCAATGCGAGCCGATCTTTCAATCAAGGGCATATCCCAAGTAGCTGACATACCCAAGGGTATAGGAAATATTGTTCTATAACCGTGAATCACATCCATTCCAAAAAGTAAGGGAATATGTAATCTTGTATTTTTGACAGCATACTCTTGTAATTCTTTAATTTTTGTTACAGAACGAATATTAAAAACTCCACCCACTTTACCGTCTTTCACTTTTTGGGCGATATCAGAACTGCTCACAGCTCCGGTAACAAAGTCACTAGAGGCTGGTAGATTGAGTTGACCCAATTTTTCTTCCAAAGTCATCTTGGAAAGTAGCTGATTGACAAAAGTATGCATTGCTGCTTCTTTATTAGCTTGTGAAAAACTAGTAAAACTCCATACTAAGAGGTTTATAAATAAAATTCCTTTTTTCATAAAATGATTTTTGAAGTTTATGGCCAAATAATAGTTGATGCTGCCTTAGCAGGTATATTTATTAAATAATGATTTTTATTTTCTTCTAAAAGTATTTGTTTTGAGTCTGTGGTATTTAAAATTAATATTGCTTTTTTACCATTTTTTAAATTAAAACTAGTGGTCAACAAAGATGCATCAGTAGAACTACTTAGAGTTCTAATAGCACCGGGCTTCACAAACTTAGCAATTTGACCTATAATATAATAACTCACATTTCTTTGAATGTTTGAGTCTTGAATAGTAAAAGCCCCCTTGCATTCAGTACAACCAAAAGGAGTATGTGGTTCAAATTTAGCATCATTGGCTAAATTCCATTCCAATACTACTGCACTCCAATTTTCAATAGTACCTATAACAATATGAGCTAAATGCCACATAAAGTCTTCATCATAACTACCTTTGGCTCCTGTCCATTGTTCTGTAAAATAAATTTTTTTATCGGGATAAGCCTTATGTACTTCAGACAAAGCCTCTTCTTTACCTAAATATAAATGAAAAGCTGTGGCACTTGCGTAGGATCTAGCTTTAGCATCATTTAAAATAGTTATTGGATAATTGGGATGATCTGCATTATGATCGAATAAAACAATTTCTGTTTTTAATTTTGCTGCTTTTAATTGGGGACCTAAATAATCTCTTAAAAATTCAGTTTGCTCTTCTGCACTCATTAACATACTTGGATTATTCCCCCCGTGTTCGGGTTCATTTTGCATAGTAAGAGAATGTATTTGAATTCCCTTAGCTTGCATCGCTTTGATATATTTTTCAAAATAAAGCGCATAGCTAGCATAATATTTTTTCAATAAATGCCCTCCCATTGATATTCCATTAGACTTCATCCATATAGGAGCACTCCAAGGAGATGCCATAATTTTAATATTAGGCTGTATAGCCAAAATTTCTTTTAAAATTGGAATTAAATGCACTGTATCCTTAGATAAATTAAAATGTGTAAGTTGGGGATCGACTTCATTCTTTGGTAAATCACAATAAGAAAATACTTCTGCATCTAAATCGGAAGCGCCCATACTAATTCTTATATAGGAAACGCCGAGTGAGGAAGAACTTGAACCAAAAATTTCATTGATTAAAGCCTTCCTTTTTTCTTTGGATAAATGATGAATAACCTGCGCGCTGCCCCCTGTTAATGCATAACCAAAACCTTCCATAGTTTGATAAGTCTTTTGAGAGTTAACCTTTACTTTAATAATACCAGAGGGTATCGTAGCAGTGTTTTCTATTTTAGTAAGAGGGTACTTAACTAGTTGAACAGATGCATCTGCAGTACTAGTCCAAATTTGTGCTTGTATATTGAGAGTATTAAAACTCAATGGTAAAATACCTACAAAAAATAATATATATTTTGAAATATACCTTAGCATTGGTTCAAATGAAATTTATATTTCCATTTTCTTTAAAGCCTCCACTGCATAATGAGCAGCCCTAGCAGTGATGGCCATAAAAGTTAAAGATGGATTCTGTGTGCCCGTACTTACCATACAAGCACCATCGGTGACAAATACATTTTTACATAAATGCATTTGATTAAATTCATTTAATAAAGATGTTGCAGGATCCTTACCCATTCTTACACCCCCCATTTCGTGAATATCTAAGCCAGGAGCCTGTTGTGTATCATTTGAAGTAATATTCTTACATCCGGCAGCTTCAAGCATTTCAGCACCTGTTTGTAAAAAATCATTCATTGATAAAACATCATTTTCATCATAATCTATAGAAGTTATAAGTTGAGGTATTCCCCACTGATCTTTTTTATCTGTACTTAATCTTACGTGATTGGTTTTTTTGGGAATAGTTTCGCCTTGCATCATCATTGAAACATACCAATTACCAGCTTCTGTTAAAGCATCTTTATATTCACCTCCCACCCCTTCAGCATAAGCTCGACCTCTACCTGCAGTAAAGAAAGTCATATAACCTCTTTGAAATTGCATTTCTTGTTTATGTACATTTCTAAAATTAGGCATCATTGGTTGCGTGGGTCTTCTTCCATAATAATACTTATCTAAAGGCCCATCAATGGAAGCCGATAATTTTCCTCTATAATTATGAAATGCTATATATTTTCCTAATAAACCATTGTCATTTCCTAGTCCATTAGGAAAACGCTTTGATGTTGAATTTAATAAAATCAAATTGGTATTTAATGTGGCTGCATTTAAGAAAATGATTTTTGCATAATATTCAGATACCTTGTGGGAAATAGCATCTATAACTCTCACACCTGTTGCCTTTTGTTGTAATTCATCATAAATGATGGAATGCACCACAGCATTGGTTTGTAGGGTTAAATTACCAGTTTTCTGTGCCCAAGGCAAAGTGGAGGCATTAGAGCTAAAATAGCCACCAAAGGGACATCCTCTTTCACATAAAGAACGAGCCTGACATTGATTTCTGCCTTGCTCCAAATGAATAGGCTTTGGCACAGTTAAATGGGCACATCTTCCCTGCACCACATTACGATCTTTAAATTTATTCATAATGCTAGCCTGCATTCCTTTTTCCACTGAAGTCATTTCCCAAGCAGGTAAAAATTCACCATCGGGTAAAGTATCTAATTTATCATAATTACCACTAATACCAGCAAATAACTCTACGCGGCTATACCAAGGGGCTAATTCATTATAGGTAATGGGCCAAGCTCCAAAACCATCTCTTGCAGGCCCCTCAAAATCATACTTACTCCACCTTTGAGTTTGACGCGCCCAAAGTAAACTTTTTCCGCCCACTTGATATCCTCTAATCCAATCGTAAGGTTTTTCTTGAACATAGGGATGTTCTTTGTCCTTTACAAAAAAATGAGCAGAGGTTTCATTATAAGCATAACATCTATCCACTATTGGATTGTCTTTCACTAATTCAATTGTTTTTCCTCCTCTATGTGGAAACTCCCAGGGATGTTTAGTAGCCGTAGGATAATCTTTTAAATGCACTACATCTCTCCCTCGCTCCAATACCAAAGTTTTTAAGCCTTTTTCACAAAGCTCTTTGGCGGCCCATCCTCCACTAATTCCAGAGCCAATGACTATGGCATCATAAGTTTGATTTTTTGCTGGCATTCTTTATTATTTATTTCAGAAAAATTTTATGGATAAGATAAATTATATATGAAAAATAATTTTATAATTATTCTAATAATTTTTTTACCACTAGGCCTCCTACTTTTTTACCTTGCTCCGATCCAGTATTGACGCTTAATACATAATGTATACCGCCATACACTCTACTCATAGAGGCCTCAGCTGCAGCAGCCTGAAAAGAACTAAATTTTCTTTTCAATCCAATATAATGATAGTCACTAGAATCTTCAAAAGCAAAATTATCTCCATATAATTTAGTAAGCACTGTAGCTGCTGAAGCAGTAATAGTACTATGGCCACTGGTATATTCTGGGAAAGGAGGCGTTTGTAATAAAGGCGCCCAATTTTTATCTATTAACTCATTGATCACTGTTACAGGTCTTACATAGCTACTTCTATATTTTTCATCCCAACAAGAAATGAAACCATCAAATAATGCTATGGAAGTTAAAGCAAAAGATTGTGCTGTTTTTACAATATCAGCATTAGTTTGTTTCACTACTTGTGCTGTAATTCCCATCCAATGACCCCCCGGAGTAATTTTTTTATTACCAAACATCATATGACCGGCGTGCTCAATAACAAAAGGATTATCATCCCAATATTTTGCAATTAATTTTTGTTCACTCGTTAAATTTTTATTTATATCATACACTTCTTTCATCATCTTATAAAAAGTAGTACCAGGCTTTGTATCATATTGAGGAGGTCGATTCGGTTTAAATTGAGCAGCTGAGTCTAACACCATTGGCTTCATTGTATTCCAACACCACTCTACTCCATCTAAATAGTCGGGGGGTGTGGGCCTCCATTTACCAGGTTCGTGGCTACCAATGTATTTTTGTTTACCTCTTGATATAGCATAACCATCTTTTTTGGCTCTGGCTAAAATGGTACCTGCCACAGTATCCCCAAATGCCACTGAATTATTATAAGTAGTTTCATCAAGACGGGCCTTATAATTGTCATATATAGACTGCTCATATTTATTCAATGAGTCTACGGAAAATACTTTTACATTTCTAGCCACTTTAAAAAAAGCCTTAGTGGCCGCAAGAGTATAATTATAATTTTTACCTTTTTCTGGAATAGGCATTTTCCCAAAACCGTTTAATTTTTCTGCTATAGAACTAGTACCTTCTTTTGCAAAACGAATGGCTTCATAAGAAGCTAAAGAAGTATAAACATATATACGACTAGCCACAGGAGGTGTAAAAACATCGTATATGATTACTTGAGTTAATTGATCCTCATTATTAACAAGCACTTCTACTTCATTTAATGCCACTGGCTTTTTCACCGAACAGGACAAAAGAAATGAAGAAATAAATAGTACGCTCCAATAGGATTTAAAAATATTTTTCATACACGATGCACTTTAAGTTCTACATTTAATTACTTTTTCTACTTACCCCGTTTTGGTCTATGATGGTAATTTGTTTTACTTGTTCGTTATAACTCATAAAACGAGCCGATTGAGATAAAAATGAATTCCCAAAATAAAATTCTTCTTTTCTTTTTTTACCATTAACAAATTCAATAATAGCACTAGCGTCTTTGGGTAAAATATTCAATAAAGAAGTTTTCTTTTTTAAAGTATATACTTTTAAAGGCCCTCTGTTTTGTGAGGCAGCCATTAAATAGTTTCCACTAGCCCCTCTAAGCTTCACCAAAGCCTTTCCATTACCGGGAATAAATATGCCGCTCTCTAAAATACTCAAAGCTGAAAACTGACCTTGCCCATTGCCTTTTAATAAAAGTCCATTTAAAGCATCATATCTTCCTACTGAAACCTCGGTACCATAATCATTTCCATTTATAAGCAGATCCAAATTTCCATCTCCATCAAAATCATCAACTTGCATACCATTGAGAACTGAGAACTGAGCTTCAATGGGAAGTGGTGTCATTTCAAATTTACCACCCCCTTTATTTTGAATATAACTAGAACTTAAATTATTAGCCCTCACCACTTGGGCAGATGCTAGCTGCTCTTTGGTAAGTAATTGATCTTTGGTTGCTTTTGCAAAGGTTTTGTAATTCTGAAATTTAGAACGCATACCAATCATTTGCTTTACAATATCGTCTCTGGTTTGAGCAGGATATTCTTTTAAGCCCTCGTCGGTATGGCTGGTAGGCAAAAACAAAGTTGGAAATGCATCATAGCTTCCATTGTTATCAAAATCTTTAGCATAAATAGAAATAGGATATTTTTCGGAAGCGCGATAAAATGAGTTTTTACCAGTATTTCCTACTATATAATCTATATCCCCATCATTGTCAAAATCGCCCGCTGTAATTGTATTCCATAAACCTCTTTGACTTTGAATGCCCGAAGTAGCAGTTATATTTTTAAATACTCCTTTTTCATTTTTTAAAAAACTAATAGGCATAAATTCTCCGGCCAAAATTAAATCGGGCCAGCCATCATTATCAAAGTCTGTAAATAATGCATCGCAAACCAATCCAATTTTTTCTAAATCCTTAGCCACCGTTGCAGTAACATCGGTATATTTTATTTGACCGTTTTTACTATCATTTCTATATATAAAACTAGAAACTGGTTTGGGATAATTCCAAGGATCTACCCTTCCAGAAACAAATAAATCTAAATCCCCATCTTTGTCATAATCTACAGCCCTTACACATAATTTACTAGTGGTATTAAGAGGAATAGCGGTAGTATCTTTAGTAAATACCCCTTTTCCGTTATTAATATAGAGTTGATCCTGATAATTTTTATCATTGGTATTAAACTCATATCCACCGGCCGTAATATATAAATCTAAATCTCCGTCTGCATCTACATCGAGCAATAAAATTCCTTGATCGCTATTTGGCTTATTGGCATATGTAACATTTGACAATAAAGAGGTTTGTTTAAAGCCCCCATTTTGTTGTTGGGTGAAAATTTGAGCGCTATAATGACTAGCCCCTCCCACAATCATATCATCCAAGCCATCTTGGTTTATATCCCCCACTGCTATAGCAGGGCCATATTCAGAAAATTTGTGGGGTAACAATTTTTGAATATTAAAATCTACAAAATCTTCCTGGTTGTGTACATAATGTATGTTAACATTATCCGTAATTTCTTTAAATAAACTATGGGTGGCAAAAATAGCATTCACTGCATTTTCCTTGGGACTTGTGGGCTCCCATTGAATAGTAATTTTCTCATCCACTTTAGGATGCATCACCACTTGAGTTTGACCAGAAGACCATTGCACTTTGATGGAATCGATATTATTTACTTTTCCTAATCCAAAATGAGCTCTATTTTGAACTGTTGATAAATAACCCCTATATGGTGTATTTTCCCATACCTGCTTTTGTCCTTTTTCATAGTAAAGGGTAATAAAAGCCCCTACTGCATTTTTATTTAAAGAGTCGCCTTTTAATTCCACTTGTATGAAATGGGAATTTTCTTTACTTAACTGCCTTTGTTTATTTTGATAAATAGAAGCTTCGTCGTTAATATTATTAATAACTAAATCTAAATCTCCATCATTATCTAAGTCGACATAGGCAGCACCATTAGAAAAAGTAGGCATTTTTAAACCCCAATCCTGGGTAACATCCAAAAAAGTAAAATTGGCATTGTTTTTAAATGCATAATTATGAATTTTTACTTCTGGAATCTCAACTAGTAATTGTTGTTTAGAGGCAAAACTATAAGCCTTATTTCTATAAGTGATAAAATCGTGATCGGTCACATCCTTTGGAAAACCATTAGTGATTATTAAATCACGATGACCATCATTATCAAAATCCATCAACAAAGGAGTCCAACTCCAATCAGTTTCAGCAATACCTGACAAAAAACCAATTTCACTAAAAATAGGTGCTCCTATAGAATCGTTTTTATTCACCCTTGGGCCTTGATTTATTTGAAGTGTATTTCTAACATATTGATAATTGTAACCGTATAAATCGTTATTTTGAAAAGTTTGATAACTATTGGGATTTAACATCATTTTTTTGCGATAGTTATCTCTTGGATTCATATCTAGAGTGCAAAAATCCACTAAGCCATCATTATTCACATCGGCTACATCAACCCCCATTGAATTTAAAGAAGTGTGCTTAAAATAGGTAGATAGTTGATCTGTAAATGTTCCATTCTGATTATTTATCCATAAATAATCATTGGGCAAATAATCGTTGGTCACAAAAATATCGGGCCAACCGTCTTTATTAATATCGGTCACTACTACACTATGTCCATATCCTTCTCTAATAATACCAGCTTTAGCAGATACATCGGTAAACACCGCGTGTTGTAAGTTAGCATCATAATTATTTTGGAATAATTTACAAGAACTAAACAAAGAAGGGTCTTGATCTTTGGAATGAAAAACATTGGGCGTGTGGGGATCCTTTATTTCATTCACCACTAAAAACATATCTAAGTCTCCGTCTTTATCATAATCAAAAAAACTAGCCATGGTAGAAAAAGAAGTATCGGCCAATCCATAAGCTGCCGCTTCTTCTTTGAACTGAGGAACTCCAGAGGCGTTGAGGCCTTTGTTAATGTATAGTAAGTTTTTACGCTTATTTGCATCTTTATCTAAAGTAACACATACATAAATATCCAACCACCCATCGTTATTGATATCAACAACAGAAACGCCCCTGCTCCACCTGCCTTCCCCTGTAACACCAGCTTCCTCAGTAATATCTTTGAATTGCATTTCTCCTTTATTGAGATATAATTTGTTGGAGACTTTATTGCCTGTAAAATAGATATCCGGTAACCCGTCATTATTAAAATCGCCAATACCCACACCCCCTCCATTATAAACATTTGATATATCTAATACATTTAAAGAGTCGTTCTCCAATATTTCATTATTGAAATGCACGCCAGAACTACTAGATTTTACTAATTCAAATAATGGTTTTTTTAGGGAACAAGCACTTAAAAAAAATAAACTAAGTGTAATAAAATAATTCCTAAGTAACATTTATTTCAGTTTAAAAAGAAGTAAATAAAGATACTAAAGAATTCGTGTCCTACAGAGTATAGATAAAAAAAGAGTCCCGCTTCGAAGAACGAAGCGGGACTCACAATAACTAACTTATGAGGTTAATTTTATTAGTAACCTGGGTTTTGAGTTAAAACCGATTTTCCGTCTTTAATTGATTTGTCAATTTGTGTTTGAGGAATTGGCAAATATTCAGACTTACCAGCTTTATAAGTAGCACCCTTAATTTGAGTGTAACCTAAAGCTGCTTCTTGTACTGCATAAGTGTTTAACTCAGTTACACCTTGTCCCCAACGAGTAAGGTCAGAGAAACGATGTCCTTCCATAGCTAATTCAAGTCTGCGCTCGAAACGAACCGCTTTTCTAGCAGTAGCTTGGTCAGTCCACGCAGTTTTATAAGTTCCAATTTGGTAGTTAGTAGGAGATACTAAACCATCATTATTCTTAGGTCCTACAAAACCATCTGGATTTGCAGCACGAGTACGAACTTGGTTTACATATCCTCTAGCTGTCTCTAAACTTCCTACTTCAACTTCAGCCTCTGCTGCTAATAAAAGCACATCAGCAAAACGAATTAAAGGATAGTTGTTGGCAGTGAAACCATTGGTCCAAGAAGAACCATCAGTGAAAATACCAATTTGAGATTTTCTAAATAAGTGCTTTAAAGGCTCGTATGGTCCAGCTGTACCTTGGTCTCTTACCCAAGTAGAACCTGGCATAATTCCCCAATCTAAATAAGGAACACCACGACGACCTACTGTCCAGTCCAAACGAGGATCTAATGGAGTAGTGTTATCTGGAGTGAAAGGTTTATCAGCAGAGATACCTTGGTCATTTTTCAAAGGATTAGTGAAAAATTCATCATTTAAGAAAGGTAAACCATTAGCATCAACTTTAAAAATATTAGCTAAAGTGAAAGATGGTTGGAAGAATCCGCAACATCCTGTTTGTCCACCATAAGGGAAGTTTAAGGCGTCACCTGAGTTTGCGTTTGCTGCACCTGTACCGTCATTAACAGTCATTTGTACAGAGAATACGTGCTCTGAACCATTCTTTTTTGCAGGGTCAAATACATCACCAAATTTTGGCAATAATGCATATTTAACACCTAATGAAGTTTTACCGCTAGTAATAACCGCAGTTAATATAGCTTTTGCTTCAGCATATTTCTTTTCGAACATATAAATTTTACCTAAATAAGCACCAGCAGCCCACTTATTAGCACGACCTACTGAAGACATAGTCTCAGGTAAATTTTGATATGCATATAACATATCTGCTTCAATTTTAGCTAAAGCAGCAGCATTACCGCCATTGGCTACTAAATAGTTACCAGCAGCATAGGTAATGGTTTCATCGATATAAGGAATATTACCAAAGAATTTTGCTAAATCGAAATGATAGTGTGCGCGTAAAAATCTAGCTTCAGCAGTAATACGAGTAACATCAGCAGCAGAAATATCTTTTGCTAATTTCATAACTCTTAAAGCTTCATTTGAACGCTGAACGCCATCAAATCTTTGTTGCCACAATTGGTCTAAATATGAGTTAGAAGGAGTTGCATTCCATTGCTCAATAGGAGTGATCAAGTTTTGGTCACCTGGGTCAGATCCTTTGTGAGCGTCACCACCCGCAACTGAACCATATACCCAGTTACTTGAAGAAGTTGCCCAAGGACCATTGTTGGTACCAGCAGAACTACCCTCTCCATCTAACAAAGAATAAGCACCCACTAAAAGGGCTTCTACACCTACTTTGTTCGCCAACACATCCTGGCTTAAAGCACCAGCTGCGGGAACCTCTAGGTATGATTTATCACAAGCATATAAAATAACCAGGAAAGAGAGCACCACTGGCATTATATGTTTAAAATTATATTTTTTCATAATGTAATTAATTTTTATTTGTTAAATTAAAAAGTAAGGCTTACTCCTACGTTAAATGTTCTAGAAGGAGGATAGTTACCCCAATCAACACCAAAAGATACTGAGCTACCAGGAATCTCTGGATCTAAACCAGAATATTTAGTCCAGGTAAACAAGTTAGCACCTTGTAAATATATACGAGCTTTTTCGATGCCATATCTTTTTAATGTAGCTGGATCAATTGTGTAACCAATACTTAATTGTTTAATTCTCATGTATGAACCATCTTCTACATAGAAGTTGTTAATTACACCATTAGTACTAAAGTATGAGTTGTTTTCAACAATTGGCCATTTGTTACTTGGTCTTGTAGGTAACCAAGATTCAGTTAACAATGGAATACTTTTAGCATTTTGGAATTGAGGATAGAAATCTTGGAAATAACGAGTTTCGTTCAAGATATCGTTTCCGAAAGAACCATAAAGTACAGTAGATACATCAAAACGCTTGTAAGTTACATTTAAGTTAATACCTAAAGTAAATGCAGGGTTTGGATTACCAAAGAAAGTTCTGTCATTATCATCGATTTTACCATCCTTATTAATGTCCTCATATTTGAAACGACCAGGAGCAGCATCTGGTTCTTTAGCCCAAGCAGCTACATCAGCAGCTGATTGATAGATTCCAGCAATTTTGTATCCAAAGAAAGAACCTACTGGATGACCAACTTGGTTTCTAACTTGTGGACCAGTATTGTGTGTGTAAGCTGTTTCAAAGAATCCAGCAGAACCAGGAATATTTACAATATTGCTCTTATAAGCGCCAATGTTAGCTCCAACTGAATAACTTAAATCATTATTTACTTTTCCACGGTATGTTAAACCTAAGTCAATACCAGTATTTTGCATATCACCAATATTAACCTGAGGAAGAGCAGAACCTACACCCACCACAGCAGGCGCTTGGTCTTGGAATAATAAACCTTCAATTGTTTTCTTGTACCAATCGAAAGTAACATCCAATTTATTATTTAAAACAGAGGCGTCAAAACCAAAGTCTAAAATTTTGTTCTTCTCCCAACCAGTACTTAAGTTACCTAAGTTAGTTGCATAGAAGCCCATCACTGTAGTATTAGAAGTACCGTATAGGTCATAGTAAGATGATCCACCGCCGCCACCATAAAGTGTGTATTGGTTTAATGCACCTACGTTAGAGATAGAACCTAAGATACCATAGCTACCACGAAGTTTCAAAGAATTGATAAATTTCACATTCTTAAAGAAATCTTCTTGAGAAATTACCCAACCAGCAGAAGCTGACCAGAAATTACCATATTTAGTATTAGGTCCAAATACTGAGCTACCGTCACGACGACCATTCAAACCAACTAGGTATTTATCTTTAAAAGCATAATCTGCTTTTGCTAAGATAGAAGTACCAGTGATTTTATATAATGAGCTATAGTTATTTTGTCCAATAGGAGAACCTGTATTTAAACTTAAATAGTTAGGATCGTCAGAGAAATAGTTAACTCTTGAACCTCCCACATTACGACCTTGAATTTTTAATGCTTCATAACCCACCATTAACTTAACGCTATGGTCTTGCTTGAATACATTAGAGTAATTTAAAGTGTTAGTAAAGTTCCAGTTATTATTGTAACCTGAATACTCACCATAACCATTAGAAGCACCGTTTTCAGCATTTTCATAAGAACGATAGTTATGATAGAAACCATAATAGTTATCTAAGTTTCCACCAAACACAGTCTTAGCAGTAAAGTGTTTCGCGAAGTCAATCTCTGCGAATACATTACCTTGAATTTGCCAATCATTGTTCACATTTCCTTTAGCACGATCTTGGTTAGCATAGGGGTTAGAAGAGTTACCTAAGTTGCTACCTGCTGTACCACCATATCCACCACCTGCATCAAATACAGGAATAATTGGTTGTTCCCAAGCAGTGTTGTTTACAGCATTACCCTCTTGGTTGTTACCAATTCTTGGGTTCAACTTATAGAACAATTGCAAGTTTTCACCAATGCGGATATTATTTTTAATATTCCAAGTAGTGTTAGCTCTCATTGAGTAACGCTTCAAGTAAGTATTTAATAAAGTACCTTTTTGATCAAAATAGTTCAAAGAGAATAAGTAAGTTGATTTGTCTTGAGCACCAGAAGCAGTAATTGTATGACTAGTAATAGGAGCTGGGTCAAACATTACATCCCACCAATCAGTACCTTTCTTATTTGCAGGAACAATTAAGTAAATAGGTCCTTTAGAATAATCGTTGTTATATAATGCAAGGTTAGTTGCAGGATCAGAAGCAGATACACCTGATTTAGTACCAGCTTTGATAAAATCAGGTAATACGGCAACTTTACCAGTTCCATATTGACCAGATGATACGTTACCCGCAGCATCTACTTGACCTGAGTTCTTAGCAGCTAAGAAAAATAAATCAGCCATACCTTGAGGATCTAACTTATTCCAAACGTTTCCTGTTTTTGGCATTTGAATACCAGTGTAAGAATCGTAAGTGATAGTTGCTTTACCTCTACCTCTTTTAGTAGTTACAATGATAACACCCGCAGATCCACGAGCACCATAAATAGCTGCTTGACCATCTTTCAATACTTGAATTGATTCGATATCGTTAGCAGATAAATCACGGAAAGAACCTAGATCACCAGGAGCTGATTGAACTCCGTCCACAATTACAAGTGGAGTTGAGTTACCAAAAGAAGTTACACCACGAATGAACACGTTACTGGGTTCACCTGGGCTACCAGAACCGATGATAGTTACACCAGCCGCTTGACCTTGTAACATTTGTTCTGCTGTACCAGTTGGTATAGTCTTCATATCTTTTACACTAACTACTGCTACCGCACCAGTAATTTCTTTTCTTTTCTGTGCAGTGTAACCAGTAACCACAATTTCATTCAATTGAGAAGATTCCTCAGTCAAAGAAATTTTGATAGTGTTTTGACCTCCAGCCACTGTCACAGATTTACTTGCAAAACCAACAGATTTTACAGATAAAGTAACAGTACCAGAAGCAGTAACAGCGAATGAACCATCCTCGCTAGCAATAGCAGATACCTTTTGTCCATTAACTGAAATAGTAGCACCAGCAACGGCCTTACCATCTGTAGCTGAAACCACTTGTCCTTTGATAGTTCTTGTTTGCGCATTGGCAACAAGACCCCATAGTAACAAAGGAACCGTAATTAAACGTAGAAATTTTCGCATAGTGTTCGGGTTTGATTTTTAAAATTTAATACAATCGTTCCCCAATAATATAACAGTTTCTTAACATTAACAAGTGATTAAGTCACTTTTTATAAACATTATAGAAAAAAGTGTTGTTTGTACACAAAGTAGTTTTTAATACTGTGTAAATAATACACATACGATTTAATAATTTCATTAGTTTTTAAAGGTTTTGTCTAAAGATCCATTTAAAAAACTTTAACAATTCTCCCCATTTTTGATTTTTCAGTATCTTTTCAAATAATGAGTCAAAATTTTGAAAATAGAGCGTGGAAATTGCAACTCTTAGGAGATCACGCTATTGTTTTTTCATTAGAACAAAAAATGGAAGAAGCTATTATGCAAAAAATAATAGCATTAAAAAATTATATTGAAACTTTTGATTTTGATTTTATAAAAGAATTCATTCCTTCTTATCATACACTCACTTTGGTGTATGACATAAATAAATTTTATAAAAACAAAATTGCAACAATAAATAATTATTCCGTTATGCAGTGGGGTGACACTTTGGTAGCAACACTTAAAAATAATACAACAACAATAAACAAAGAACTCATTCGAATTCCTGTTTGCTATGATAAAATTTTAGGCATAGATTTAGAAAATATTTCACAAAAAAATAAAATTTCAGTAGAAGAAATAATTACAAAACATTGTCAAGAAATTTATCTTGTTTATTGTTTAGGATTTTTACCTGGCTTTGCCTATATGGGTAAAGTCAATGAAAGTATTCAAATACCAAGACATCCTAGTCCCAGAAAATTAGTATATGCGGGAAGTGTTGGTATTGCTGGATTACAGACAGGTATCTACCCTATGAATTCTCCCGGTGGATGGCAAATAATTGGAAGAACTCCTTTAAAAATTTTTGATCCTAACCCACAAATTTTAACAAAAATAAAAGTTGGGAACAGCATACAATTTTATCCTATTTCTTACGCAACATTTGAAAAATTAAATGAATACAAATAAATTTTATGTCTCTTCAAATTATTAAAAGTGGCATTGCAGATACACTTCAAGATAAAGGTAGATATGGTTACCAAAATTTAGGTATTCAAGCCAATGGTTATTTAGATTATTTATCGGCACAATTAGCCAATGATATTTTAAACAATCCCATTCAAAGTCCTGTTTTTGAATTGCATTTTCCTAGCAGTAGTTTTGTTTTTAAAAAATCCTATACTATTTGTATTACAGGTGCCAACTTTGCACCCATACTCAATGAAAAAAGTATCGCCCTATACACTCCCATTCAAGTTAAAGAAAATGATTGTTTACAATTTTTACAACCCATTGCAGGTAGAGTAAGTTATTTAGCCATTCAAGGACAAATTCAAGAAAAAGATTGGTTAGATAGTCATAGTTTTTTTAATAAAAGATTGCAAAAGGGCGAACAATTTGAGTGGGCTGAGCTGGCGGATGCTGAAAAAAGAAATGAAACTAGTGAATACAATAAGAATAACATTAATGATATAAACAATCATATATTTTCAACCCATCCCCTTCAATTTATACCAGGCCCCGCTTGGGAAGATCTCACAAAGGAATCTCAACAAACTTTCTTAAGTACTGAATATCATATAGGTATACAAGCTAATAGAATGGGCTACCCTTTGAAAGGCAAATTACTAGAACTTAGTAAACCCAATGAATATTTATCTTCTGCAGTTACAAGAGGCACTATTCAATTACTACCTAATGGAGCGTTAATGGTTTTAATGGCCGATCATCAGACTATTGGCGGGTACGCAAATTTGGGTCAAATTATTTTGGTAGATTTACCTAGGCTAGCACAATTGCCCCATAAAACTAGCATTCATTTTAAAGAAACTAGTGTTGAAACTGCACATAAATCATACCTAGCATTTGAAAAAAAATTTATTCATAGATCTTAATTGCGATATGGGAGAAGGTATGGGTAATGAATCCCAGCTTATGCCCTATATAAGCAGTGCCAATATTTCTTGTGGATTCCACGCGGGCAATGTAGATATACTAAAAAGAACCATAGAACTTGCTTTAGAAAATAATGTTGCCGTGGGAGCACATCCAGGTTATCCCGATAGAGAAAATTTTGGACGCGTCTCACAAATGATTTCTTTATTAGATATGGCTGAATTAATTGCTGAACAAATTTATGCATTTGAAAAAGTAGCAATTCCATTAGGAGCCAAAATGCATCATATAAAATTACACGGGGCTTTATACAATGATTGCGCAAAAGATGCCGCTTTAAGTAAAATTTTTATTCAAACCATTCAAGCCATTGATACAGGTATTATCATTTATGCATTAAGTGGTAGTAAAACAATTGAAGAAGCAAAAAAATTAGGACAACCTTATGCCAGTGAAGCCTTTGCAGATAGAACCTATCAATGGGATGGCAACCTTACTCCACGATATTTAGATCAGGCTATGATTGATAATGTAGAAGAAGCTTGTCAACAAGTATTAGATATCATTCAACTTCAAAAAGTAAATACTTTACAAGGAGAACCTATAGACATAGATGCAGACACTATTTGTATTCACGGAGATGGTCTTCAAGCCATAGAATTTGCAAAAGCCATTCACACTACTTTAAAAAAACATCAAATTGAAATTACCAAAGCCTAAACAAATTACTGTACTACCTTCTATGAAAGGGCTAGGTTTAGGGGCAGCATTTTTAATGGCCAACTCCTCTATTGGGCCAGGTTTTTTAACTCAGACCTCTTTTTTTACAGAACAATTATTAACCAGTTTTGGTTTTGTTATTCTTATTTCAATCCTATTAGATTTTGGTGCTCAAATTAATATTTGGCGCGCTATTACATTAACTGGAATGCGTGCACAAGAAATTGCGAATGAAGTGTTACCCGGCTTGGGTCATTTACTTTCACTATTAGTGATTCTAGGTGGCTTTGCATTTAATATAGGAAATATTGCAGGCTGCGGACTTGCTTTAAATATTTTAACTGGCATCTCTTTTGCAAAAGGCGCTATTATAAGTGGTGTAGTGGCAATTGTTATTTTTTGGATTCAAGAAATTGGGAAGATGTTAGACCAACTCACAAAATATTTAGGCATCATAAAAATTGGACTTACCTTAATTATTGTATATGCAGCGCATCCACCTCTACTTCAAGCCGTGCATCATAGTTTTGTTCCAGAGAAAATTTCATTCATTGCTATTGTAACTATTGTAGGAGGTACTGTGGGAGGCTATATTACTTTTTCAGGCGCTCACCGTCTCATAGATGCTGGCATAAAAGGCAATGAACATATTTCATTTGTAACTAAAACAGCCAGTAGAGGTATATTCATTTCCTCTTTTATGCGTTTTATTTTATTTTTAGCGGTGGTAGGTATTGTAAGTCAAGGTATTTTATTAGATAAAAATAATCCTGCGGCCACAGTATTTGAATCGGCTGGTGGAAGATGGGGATTATTTATTTTTGGAATTGTTTTGTGGAGTGCCGCCATCTCTTCTGTCATAGGCGCTTCTTATACCTCTTATAGTTTTATTAAAAATACTACTCTTGCTTTATTTCAAAATGAAAGAAAAGTAATTACAGCATTTATTATAATTTCTACTACGCTTTTTGTTTTATTTGGAAAACCTAAAGAACTATTGCTTTTAGCTGGCTTAGTGAATGGATTTATACTGCCTTTTGCACTTGCCATAATGCTTATAGCTGGAAGAAAATTACCCTCTCTAAAAAAATTCAAATACCCACTTTGGATAGAAATGATGGGGTGGTTAGTAGTAATTATTATGGGTTCAATGAGTATAGTAGCTTTAGTAGAACAGATACATAAATAATAAAGCAAGAAAATTTTTAATTTCTTTCAGCACCCTGCTCCAAGAGATCTAATTTATTTTCCTTAGGTTTAAATCCAAAATTATAACGAAGTGAAATTCCCATTCTTCTTGAATCGGTAGCTCTATACCCTATTGCATTTTGTGATCCTTGATGCAATTCAAAATGATTATTATTAGTATATAAAAAATCATTATAGCTAACAGTAATGGTTAATTTTTTCTTTAAAAACTGTCTGTTGATAGTAGCATTTAAAGATCCAAAATCAGATAATTCATAGAATTGTTGTTGACCTTTAAATCTCCAAAAACCATTTAAAGTAATGGTAGAAAAGCCATCTAATTTCAAAGATTGAAAAGTAAAAACAGACCAAGTGCCTCTATTAAAAACAATGGGCTTGCCCTCATAAAAACCACTATAATTATTTCTATTATATTGTGCACCTATTACTGCAAAAAACTTTTTACCCGGAGGAATGACACCTACAATTCTAAAATAGGTTTCTTTACTTTTTCCCAAATTATCATAAGTTCTATAGCTCACTTGTTTATTGGTGGGCGACTGATACACCACACTAGTAAAAATATCAGTAGTCTCATTTACTCCATATGCAAACAAAGGCTTATCGTCTACACTAATATTGGCTTCATAGTTGGTAGTGAACTGAGGCTTCAAATTTGGATTACCCACTTCATATGTAAACGGATCAATGTATTTTGCAAAAGGATTTAAATAATCATAGGAAGGTCGACTGATGGTTTTTCTATACACCAGAAAACTTCTTACTTCATAATTCATTATAGAAAAAATCTTACGACTTAAATACACATAAGGAAAGGCATCAGTTCTATTGACAGCAAAAGTGGTGTCTTTAGGTATTAACTGATGCCCCTGCATAATAGTTTGCTCTAACCTAGAGCCCACTTTTAATATCACAGGGCCCCAGGTTTTAGATCCTTGTACATAAGCTGCATTAATTTGCTCTGTATATCTAAAGCTACTTGTTCGAAAAGGATCTGGACTTATTTGACCCCCATTATTTTTTGTGTAATCGGAATGGTTGTTAAAATGTAAAACAGATGTTTTAATACCTGATTCCAAATTAATACCATTGATTTTTTTTCTGATATCAGACTGATAAGTAAAATAATTTCTATCATTACCAAATGTACCATCACCCCCACTCACTGTACTTTTAGATACTAATACATTTGAATAATTCTGGTCGGTACTACTATTAGAGAAATTAAAATTGACATCATTAACCCATTCCCCGCCTACGGTATCTAATTTTAATTTTACTCTAAAAGATTGGTTGATAAAATTATTAACGCCCTTATTATTAATATCAGAAGCTAGGTTTCCAAAATTTTGATCAAGAGCTATTAGTCGCAAATATGACGCACTATGGGTGGTATTATCAAATTTATTTTGACTCATTCTTCCATCATAATTCAATTCCCATTTTTCTTTAATGGTTTTGCCAAAACCATAACCCATATTCACAGAATGATTGGGCCTTATCGTTTTTGACTCCTGTCTTAAAATAGAATCTACAGAAAGTATTCTATCTGTATTAGTGATAGTATAATCATTGCCGTTATTATATTGCCCATTGATATAAGAGCTTAATTTATCGTTATTATTATTCAAATTAAATCCAATGAACTGGTTGCCATATTCACCTTGTAAAAATCCAGTATTCACAGAACCATTGATACCAATTTTTACTCCTTTCATTAAAATAATATTCACTAAACCACCTCCCCCTGAAGCATCGTATTTAGCAGAAGGGGTTCTAATGAGTTCAATTTTTTGAATGGCATTAGGAGGTAAACTTTTTAATAAAATGGCAATATCAGAAGCGCTCATTTTTAAATCACGCCCATTGATTTGAACACCGGCTGGGGAAAGTCCATTTAAATAAATATTGCCATCCTGGTCTATAAAAACACCGGGCACTTTTTCTACAGTTTCATAAGCATTGGTTGAACTTGCTGCCAGTGCTTCGGGATCTACCACCGACTTGTCATCTTCTTGACGAATTAATGCTTTGGTAGATTTTACTTGCACTTCATTAAGCTGTGTGGGATCTTCCGTAAGTTTAAAAGCAATAAAAGATTGGTCTTTAATAAAATAGTCTTTACTAAGTAACTTATAGCCAATAGCAGAAATTTTGAAGGTATAATTTTTTTTAATGTCAAGATTTATTTTACGAATACCAAAACTATCGGTGATGGTATTTAAAGATTTGAGAGAATCTGTTTGATTTAAAATAGAAATAGTAGCATAACCAACAGGATTATTTTTTACATCCACTACTTTTAATAAAATAGAATTTTGTTGAGCATAGGAACCTATGGCCATTACCATAAAGAAAATAAAAAATCGATAGGATTTATACAACATAGATGTGGAGAATAGCGGGTTCGAACCGCTGACCTCTTGCATGCCATGCAAGCGCTCTACCAACTGAGCTAATTCCCCTGTTAAATTATTGCTTAAATTTCTCCCTTACCGTCTAACCAAAGTTTTACTGCTTCTGTAGTAACTGATTTTGGTCTTTCTAATGGGAAACCAAGAGCACGATCCCAAGTTAAACTTGCTAAAACACCTAAAGCTCTACTTACTGCAAATAAAACGGTATAAAATTCGTATTCAACAATACCATAATGTACCAATAAGGCGCCACTATGTGCATCCACATTGGGCCAAGGATTTTTTACTTTTCCTAAGGACTCTAAAATGGGAGGCACTGTTTCATAAATTTTCCAAACTGTATTTACTAATTTATCGTTGGCTAAATGTTTTTTCCCAAATGCCATTTGTGCACTAAAACGAGGATCGGTTTTTCTTAATACGGCGTGACCGTAACCTGGCACTACTTTTCCTGAAGCCAATGTTTTTTGAACATACTCAGCAATTTGTGCAGTAGTGGGTTCATCGGTTCCAATAGCCTCTTGCATTTCAAAAATCCATTTAATAACTTCTTGATTCGCTAAACCGTGCAAAGGACCTGCCAAACCGTTCATTCCAGCCGCATAACTTAAATAAGGGTCACTTAAAGCAGATCCCACTAAGTGAGTAGTATGTGCAGAGACATTACCCCCTTCGTGATCTGCGTGAATGGTCATATACAATCTCATTAACTCCTTGGTGCTTTCATCTTCAAAGCCCATCATATAGGCAAGATTTCCCGCCCAATCTAATAATCCATTGGGATGAATATGCTCATTATTTTTATATTTTCTTCTATAGATATAAGCAGCAATTCTTGGCAAGCGTGCAATTAAATCCATAGAGTCATCATAAGTGTATTGCCAATAATCTTTTTTATTCATTCCCTTAGCATACGCTTGAGAGAATTTAGATTCTGTTTGCAATGCCATCACTGCCGCCACATACATAGTCATTGGATGTGTATTAATGGGGAATGCATCTATCACATCAAAAACGTGCGAAGGAACGTGGCTTCTTCTTTGCCAATTATTAGTAATGGATGTGACATCTTCTTGATTGGGAATTTCACCAATCATCATTAAATAAAATAAACCTTCTGGTAATGGTTCATCTCCCTTGGGAGCTTTTGGAAGTTTTTGTTGTAGTTCTGGAATGGTAAATCCTCTAAAGCGAATACCTTCTTGCGCATCTAATAAACTTGTTTCAGTAACCAAACCAGTAATGCCACGCATACCTTGATAAGCTTGGGCAATAGTTACTTCTCCAATTTTTTTATCACCGTGTTGTTTAATTAATTCTTTAATTTCAACACTAGCAGCATTTGCTTTGGCACTAAACCTGTCTTTAATTTCTTCCATACCTTATATATTAAGATTGAAACTCTTTAAATTTGGGCACAAAGTTAACCTAAAAAAAGGTTTACTTGGCTGCTTTTTTGTACAAATAATATGCCACCCATATAAAAATTAAATTGGGTATCCAAGCAGCTAATAAGGGGGGTAAATTACCCTTGGTAGAAAAGATAGTAGAAAATCGATCGGTGATTATAAAAACGGCAGCTATAATGAATCCCAAAGCCAAATGAGCGCCGCTTCCTCCCCTTACTTTATGACCCGCAATGATAGCCCCAATGAGCGTCAACAATAAAACAGTAATAGGGGTTGCATCTCTTCTGTATCTTTCAATTTTTAACTCATTTAATACCTCAGACCCTCTCATTTCCTCTAATTTAATTTGTTTGATTAATTGAGGAGTGGTAAGCTTATCTTTTGTGTATTTATCTTTTTCTAGATCCAGGGGAAGAAATCCAAATTTTTTATGTGTAGAATTGATATAATTAATTTGTTCTCTATTATTGAAAATACTTCTTTCAATCACATCAGATAAAGCCCATTGCTTCACAGCTGTATCCCATAAAATAGCTTCAGCTCTTAAATTATAATTGACTTTATCCCCTTCCACTTTATAAATAAAAAAATTATTACCTCTTTTAGCTGCAGTATCATACCCATAAATTCCAGCATAAGTAAAAGAGTCCACTTTAAAATAAATATCTGTAGAACCTTGCACAAGGGCATTGTAAGTAGAATGAGCATCGACATAGGCAGCTTCAAAACTACCTCTAATGATATTAGCTTTAGGAATGAAATATAAATTAGAAATCCATAATAAAAAACCTAAAAGCGCACCCCCCATCCAATAAGGCCTCAACCATCTGTTATAGGAAGTACCACTTGCTAAAATTGCAATGATCTCAGTTTGACCCGCCATTTTTGAAGTAAAAAATATAACCGCAATAAAAACAAATAATGGAAAAAGTAAAGCAATTATATGCGGAATAAAACCTATGTAATAATGAGTGAAAATTTCTGCTGCAGAAAAACCAGAACGAACAAAATCATCTGTCTTTTCACTTCCATCAATGACTACTGCAATGACAGCAAATAAAAAGATAGAAAAGAAAAATACTTTTAAAAACCTGTTTAATATATACCAATCTAATTTTTTCAAAAGTGCTAGTTGATAAAAATTTATAATCGTTTACTAATTTGGGCTACCATCGTTTTTTTCCAACTAGAGTAGTCGCCCAAAATAATGTGTTCTCTGGCCTGACCCACTAACCAAAGATAAAAAGATAGATTCTGAATACTGGCTAATTGTAAACCTAAAATTTCATCTGCCATAAATAAATGACGCAAATAAGCTTTTGTATAATATTGACTTAACTCATTCGGTAGCCCCGGATCCAATGCTGAAAAATCGTTGGCCCATTGTTTGTTTTTAATATTAATGACCCCTTGAGAAGTAAATATCATTCCATTGCGTCCATTGCGCGTAGGCATTACACAATCAAACATATCAACACCCAAATCTATGGCTTCTAAAATATTCCAAGGAGTACCCACCCCCATTAAATACCTTGGTTTTTGAATAGGTAAATGCTCGCAACATAATTGTGTAAAATCATACAATTCTTGTTCTGACTCTCCCACACTCAAGCCACCAATGGCATTACCCACTGCATTTTTGGAACTAATATATGCACAAGATGCTTTTCTTAAATCTTCATAAGTACCCCCTTGAACAATGGGAAATAAATTTTGAGTATATCCATATAAATCGGGAGTGGCTGCTAATCTGTGAAAGCATTTATCTAACCAAAGATGTGTAAGATCCATACTTTTACGCACATATTCATATTCACTTGGATAAGGAGGACATTCATCAAATGCCATTATGATATCTGCCCCAATACTTCTTTGAATATCCATTACTTTTTCTGGACTAAATAAATGTTTGCTTCCATCAATATGTGATTGAAATAAAACACCCTCAGGTTTTATTTTTCTATTAGAGGCTAATGAAAAAACTTGATACCCCCCACTGTCTGTTAAAATAGGTCTCTGCCAACCCATAAATTGATGCAAACCTCCTGCCTCCTCCATCAGTGCAGTTCCAGGACGCAAATACAGATGATAGGTATTGCCTAATATAATTTGAGCTTGAATATCATTTTTTAATTGTTGCTGCGTTACGGCTTTCACAGACCCAATGGTACCCACCGGCATAAAAATGGGTGTTTGAATTTTACCGTGATCGGTGGTAATGGTGCCTGCCCTAGATGCTCCTATTTTGCTTTGATGCTCTAAGTTAAATTGAAGTGCCGCCATAGCACAAAGGTAAGGTCAAATAAGCTATTTTTCCACATTCAAAGTGGAACTGAAGTAGTTCTATGCGCTTGTTATATTTTTGTTAGATGTTAACTAACCTTCCACTATCAAATATATTGATAGGCAGTTTTATTGTTGTGATTGCCCTTCAATTGTTTTACTATCTGTATTTTTTTGTTCGTTTAGCAATGTATAAAAAACCTGAGAAGGATACCCATATGGAACACCCCCTATCGGTGGTGATATGTGCGCGCAATGAAGCACATCATTTAGCACAAAATTTACCAGGTGTTTTAGTGCAATCGTATAGTACCACCCACGAAATAGTTTTAGTCAATGACAACTCAGAAGACGAAACAAAATATTTAATTGAAGAATTTCAAAAATCTTTCAAAAATTTACATCCAGTCTTGTTGTCGCAGGAAGCAAAAATGATTAACGGAAAAAAATTTCCACTCTCCATTGGTATTAAATCGGCTAAAAATGAAATTTTATTATTAACCGATGCCGATTGTGTTCCCGCCAGCGAACATTGGATGCAATTAATGCAAGATGCTTATGATGATAATATTGAAATTGTATTAGGCTATGGCGCCTATAAAAAGAAACCCGGTTTTATTAATAAGCTCATTCGTTTTGAAACTTTTCAAACCGCATTACAATATTTTTCTTATGCCTTAGCAGGGCTTCCTTATATGGGTGTAGGAAGAAATTTATCCTATAAAAAAGATGTTTTTTTACGCAATAAAGGCTTCTCTTCTATCAATCAAATGCCCAGTGGTGATGATGATTTATTTATCAATCAAGTAGCCCATAAAAATAATACTGCCATTGTTATTGACAAAGAGGCACATACTTTAAGTGAACCAAAAACGACTTTGCACGAATGGATGAATCAAAAATACAGACACTATACCACCAGCAAATATTATAAATTCTCCCACGCTACTTTACTTGCCTTTTATGCTATTAGTCAGTTTTTAGTTTACCCCATTTTCATTACTAGTTTATTGTTTACTAAAGAATATACATTCATTATTGCTTTATGGAGTATTCGAATGTTGGTACAAGGAACTATTTTAAGAAGCACGATGAAAAAACTCAATGAACTAGACCTCTGGCCTTGGTTTATATTATTAGATATTTGGTCTATCTTTTATTATTTACTTACCTTGCCTAGTGTATGGAAAGCCCCACAGAAAAATTGGAATTAATCAAAAAGTATTTTGCAGATTTTACCTCCCAGCAAATACAACAATTCGAAGCCCTAGCGCCTGCTTACAAAGAGTGGAATAGTCAGATAAATGTTATCTCAAGAAAAGACATTGACCATATTTATCTTCACCATATTTTGCATTCATTAACCATTGCTGCTGTGGTGCAGTGGGAAAAAGGCACACAAGTGATTGATATAGGTTGTGGAGGTGGCTTTCCTTGTGTACCACTAGCCATCTTCTTTCCAGAAGTGAAATTTTTAGCCGTAGATAGTATTGCTAAAAAATTAAAAGTAGTAGACGCAGTTTGTGACTTGGCTGGAATTAAAAATATTACCACTCAACATACTCGGGTAGAAGAAATTAAAAATAAAAAATTTGATTTTGCTATTAGCCGCGCTGTGGCACCCTTAAAAGATTTATGGAGATGGGCTAATCCTATTTTGCAAAAAAATACAGCACAGACCAGTGCCTTAATTTGTTTAAAAGGAGGCGATTTACACCAAGAAATTGCTGAAAGTGGGCTGCGCCCTAAAATGATGTCTATCTATGATATCTTTCCAGAAACCTATTTTGAACAAAAATTTATTATTCAAGTTAAAAAGAACTAATTAATTAGGTATTTCTAATTTATTATTACTTCTATTAATATCTGGCATTCTTTGGCTTGGATCAATTTCAATAGACTTCAAAGCAGACAGCGGCTTAGTTGTTTCAAAAGTATAAGTGGGTGCCACCCATTGCCATTCAGGGTGCACTATTCTATTCACCTTACCTTCCGCTTGCTTGGCGCCTAACATTAAATCAAGGGGCAAGTAATGTAATTCACTAGTACCATCTTTATAAGTCACCAATACTTCAATAGGCATTGGAAATTTACCGTTTCGTTGAATACTAATATTTGCATTAGAAGTTTTAGGATTAATCTCAATATTATTTAAACCGTAATCAATTGTTTTAGTAGAGTACACCCAATATTCTTTCAACCATTGTAATTGCAGGCCACTTGTTTTTTCTGCTACTCTAATAAAATCATTGGCATTGGGATGTTTGAATTTCCAAGTAGCATAATAATTCAATAAAATAGCATCTCTAACTGAATCACCCACCACATAGCCTAATACACCAAGAAAAGTTGCTCCTTTTGAATAAGCCGCAGTACTATAAGCATAATTGTAATTATAATGATCTGAGTGAGTACTCATAGGCTCTTCAATACCACTTTTAGCCAAAGTTAAATAACCTGCATAATTTCCAAATTGAATGGCAGGTAATTGAGTTTTAGCATTATTGATTAACGCAGTTAATCTTGCTTTTTCTTTTTCATTGATGTAAGGAGAAGACAAAGCATAGTTATTATTGTAATAATAAGATATATCATCCTCTGCATAAGAAGTAAAACCTTCATCCATCCAAGGGAATAAACTTTCATTGGTGCCTAGTACGTGTTGATACCAACTGTGCATCCATTCGTGAATAGCAGTTTCAATACCAGGGCCCTTTAATAAAGTACCCATTCCATATTCCATTCCCCCATCACCACCTTGAATAAATGAATATTGCGCATAAGGGTAAGGACCAAATTTTTTTTCTATATAAGGCAATACTTTTTCTGCAGCCCACAAAACATTGGCCCAGGCACTATCGGCACTGGCATCTTTTTCTTTATAAAATACTTGTAAGGTTAAACCTTTACGCACTTGTTTAGACAATTGCTTATAATGGTTATCGGCCGCCCACATAAAATCGTGGATATTCGTTCCTTTAAAATTCCAAGTCAGATTACCAAATTTATCTGCTACTGCATTTGGGTTTTGCAATACGCCTGTTGCAGCCACTTTATAAGATTTATCTAGCATTAATGTGACATCATAATTACCCCATACACCATAAAACTCTCGCGCAATATAGGCATTGGCATTCCACCCTTGGTAATCATATTCAACCATTTTGGGATACCACTGACTCATAGAATAACGAACTCCTTCTGCATTGTTGCGACCAGAGCGCCTAATTTGAACTGGCACTTGTGCTTCAAATTGCAAAGACATTTTTACAGAGGATTTTGGTAAAATAGCTTGAGTAAGTATTACTTCTAAAATAGTTTCGTGCTCAATGAGTGATTGTGCTTTACCATTAATGAGCACTTGACTAACTTTTTGATAGCCTATTTCCGAAGGGGATAATTTTTGAATACGATCTTTCACCCTTCTATCCCAATCTTGAACCGATTCCTGACCTAACATTGTTGCATTAGTAGCACTTATGGATCCTCTATTAAAATTTAATAAATTTTTTCCCAATTCTCTGCTACGAATATCCATAGAGGAGTTAGGAGCAAATGCATTCCAATACAAATGAAAATATACTTTACGCAAAGTATCCGGAGAATTATTTGTGTACACTAGATCTTCCTTACCCTTGACAATATTATTAGTAATATCTAAAGATGCTTTTATGGTATAGTCAATATGTTGTTGCCAACGATCTGGCTGCGCGAAAGCCAAACTGGCAATGTTAATCATAACAAGAACTAAGAATGATGACTTGTTTTTCATAGGTAAATATTAATAAGTTCTACATTAATTTTCCAGCTACCACAATTACAATTTCTCCTTTTACTTGTTTAGAAGAAAAATGAGTGATTAAATTGCCAAGAGTGTCTGAAATATTTTCTTCATATATTTTTGTAAGCTCTCTACTAACAGAAGCTTGTCTTTCTTTGCCAAAATAACTTGCAAATAATTCTAATGTTTTAACCAAGCGCATAGGGCTTTCATAAAATATCATTGTGCGCGGTTCGTTAACCAAAGATTCCATTAAAGTTTTTCTACCTTTTTTCAAGGGTATGAAACCTTCAAATATAAATTGAGTGGCGGGCAAACCACTATTCACCAAAGCAGGTACAAAAGCTGTGGCACCAGGTAAACTAGTGATAGCCACCCCAGCGGCCTTACAAGCACGAACTAATAAAAAGGCGGGATCAGAAATACCAGGTGTACCCGCATCTGTCACCAAAGCAATATTTTTACCCGCTTGTAATTGTTGTACTAAATGATCTACTACTTTATGCTCATTATGTTGATGATAAGGAGTAAGTGGTTTATGAATTTTATAATGTTGTAACAATTTTGAAGAAGTGCGAGTGTCTTCACATAAAATAAAATCTACCCCTTGAAGCACTTCAATAGCTCTGAAAGTAAAATCTTTTAAATTACCAATAGGCGTGGGAACAATATATAACATTGAAATAATTAAAAAGTGATTAAAAGAATCTAAGAAGCCAAAAACTCAATTTCAAAATATTCCATAACAGCATTGGCCAATAATTGCTTGCTTGCATTTTCAGCAATAGATCTTGCAGCAGCTTCATCGGCTGCTTCAATTTGCAAAGTAATTTGCTTTCCCACTCTTACATCTTTGACGCCCGTCATACCTAAATTATGAAGACCTCCTAAAACGGCTTTACCTTGAGGATCCAACAAATCTTTCAAAGGCATTACTTTAATTTGAACTTGAAATATCATAAATATTTATTGAATGATTGTTTTTTTATACAACAAAGATACTAAGAGGTAACCCATAAAGCCAAATGGTATTGCCATCCATTTAAAATAATAGGCTGAAATAGCAGTTTCAGCCACTACCAATACTAAGGGTAGCATTAAATTTTTCTTTTGGCTAAAATTTTTCAAAGCTAGCATTGGCCTATTCATAATCATCAAATAAGAAACTACTATAATATAGAGGTACCAAAAACTGGGACTTAGTAATAATTTTGAAAAAATAGTTACAGTCGACTGCCAATATATTAAAGGAAAGGCAGCTGTTAATATACCTATCATAGGAATAGGCACCCCTTTAAAATATGTGGCCTGTGCAGGATCTATATTAAATTTTGCCAAACGATACGCTCCAGCAACAGCTATAAGAAAAGCTGGCGCCACTGCTAATGTGGTTTGAGATAATGCATTAATATCAGTGGCTAAGGAGAGTCTTAAAAATTGAAATACTATAAAAGAAGGGGCTACCCCAAAACTTACTACATCTGCTAAAGAATCGAGCTGTTTACCTAAGGCTGAATCACCTTTTAATAAACGAGCCGCAAATCCATCAAAAAAATCGGCCAAAGCAGCTAACCCAATAAACAAACTTGCATAATATATTTTTTCAGGAATTTCAATCAATAAATTGCCCGACTCCTCCAAGCTTGCCATAGTTCCTGATTGAAAAGTAAACACAATAGCCCAGCAACCAAAAAATAAATTTAGCAGCGTAATTAAATTAGCAATGTGTTTTTTCATTTTCGATTTTTATTTTTTACTGCTTTTGACTTTTGCCATTAAAGCTTCAATCTCTTCGGCTTTGATAGGAATATTTTTCATTAAATCCTGGTGACCTGTTTTAGTAATCCAAATATTATTTTCAATACGCACCCCCATTTTTTCTTCTTTGATATAAATGCCAGGCTCCACTGTAAATACCATTCCTGCAGTAATAGGTGCTGTTCTAGTGCCTAAATCGTGTACATCTATTCCCAAATGATGGGATATACCGTGGTATAAATATTTTCTATAGGCTCTATTTTCTTTATCTTCATTTTTCACCTCTGACTTCGTTATTAAACCTAATTTCAAAAATTGTTGGGTGGCTACTTCTCCCACTTTGTCAGTATACTGAAGAAGGGTTATTCCAGGTTTTAAAATTGACTTAGCATAATCGTGTAAATGCAAACAAGCATTATACACTTGTTTTTGCCTTTTGCTAAATTTTCCATTCACAGGCACCGTTCTTGTTAAATCGGCGCAATATCCACCATAAGCAGCTCCAAAATCCATTAACAGCATCTCTCCATTTTTACATTGGTTGTTATTACTTATATAATGCAGCGTTCTAGCATTATCACCACTAGCAATAATACTATGATAAGCTACACCCGTGGCCCGTTGACTTAAAAAAGAATGATAAATTTCAGCTTCTATCTCATACTCCATCACACCGGGTTGAATAAAATGTAAAAGTCTTCTAAAAGCTACTTCAGTGATATCAATGGCTTTTTGAATGACTTGCACTTCCTCTTTAGTTTTTACAGCACGCAATTCTTTCATTATTTTAGCCGCTCTACAAAATGTATGCAAAGGATACCTCAATTTCATTTCATCAATAAACCTATATTCAAGAGTTCTTAATAAATTATTCTTTCTGTCATTTTCGTTAGAGTCTAAATAAATAGTATCTGCTAGATGCACCCACCCTTGTAAAGCAGCATCTAAAACATCTACCCATACTATTGTTTGAATTCCTGAAATAGCAGTAGCCTGCTGAGCCCTTAATCTTTTACCATCCCAAATTTCTTTTAATTCCTGTGGTCTTACAAGTACTAAAACTTCTCTGTATTTAGGATCGGGATTGTCTGGAAATAATACAACCATTGAACCCTCTTGCTCAATACCCGATAACCAAAACAAATCAGCATTCTGTTTAAATTCGTGCAAAGCATCTCCATTCAAGGGATATTCATCATTGCTTACAAAAATGGCAATACTATTTTTCTGCATTTTTGCAACAAAGCGCTTTCTATTTTGGATAAAAATTTGAGGATCTAAGGGAGTGTATTTCATAAAACCTTTCTTTATAAATAAGGTAAGGCAAGTTAATTAAAAAATGGTTCCTTTAGGCAATCTTACCCCAGCCAATTTTACTTTTTTGACTTACGATAAAATTTCTAAGAACTGCATTTTCAGGCAATTGAAGCATAGGATCCTTTTCACAAAGCTCAAAGGCCAGTTGCTTCGCCTCCTCTAAAGTTTTTTTGTCATTAATAAGGCTTGCAAGTTTAAAATTTAAAGCTCCGCTTTGCCGAGTGCCATCAATTTCTCCAGGGCCTCTAATTTCTAAATCTTTTTCAGCTATTATAAACCCATCATTGGTATGACACATTATTTTTAATCTTTCCTTCGCTTCTCTACTGGCTTTAACACTACATAGTAAAATACAATAGCTTTGCTCACTGCCTCTTCCCACCCTACCTCTTAATTGATGCAATTGAGATAATCCAAATTTTTCTGCACTTTCAATAACCATTACAGTAGCATTAGGCACATTCACGCCTACTTCTATAACTGTGGTGCCCACTAATATTTGAGTATCTGCAGTTTTAAATCTATGCATATTAGTTTCTTTCTCCACACTCGTTTGTCTTCCGTGCACCATACTAATTTTATAATTGGGTGCAGGAAAAAAACTTTTCACTTGTTCATAACCCTGCATTAAATCTTCAAAACTTAATTTTTCACTTTCTTCAATAAGAGGATAAACAAAGTAGGCTTGCCTCCCTTTTATAATTTCTGTTTTTACAAAATCCATCACCTTGGATCTTGAAGTTTCATAGCGCTGTACAGTTTTGATAACCTGTCTTCCTGGAGGCAACTCATCCAATATGCTATAATCCAAATCACCAAAAGCTGTCATTGCAAGTGTTCTTGGAATGGGGGTGGCTGTCATTACTAAAATGTGCGGAGCAATACTCGATTTTTTCCAAAGCTTCGCGCGCTGTGCCACACCAAAACGGTGTTGCTCATCAACCACTGCTAAACCTAAATTTTTAAATTGAACCACCTCTTCTATAATAGCGTGCGTTCCCACTACAAAATGTATGTCATCTTCTAGTAAGCCTTTTAAAATTCTTTTTCTTTCGGAGGTTTTGGTACTACCTGTCAATAAAGCAATTTCAATAGGCATTTCCTTTAACAACTCTGTTAAACTCTCGTAATGTTGTGTGGCTAAAATTTCTGTGGGCGCCATTAAACAACTTTGATAACCATTATCAGCTGCCATTAACATAGCCATTAGAGCTATCATTGTTTTACCACTTCCCACATCGCCTTGCAAAAGTCGATTCATTTGATACCCCTTGCCTACATCTTGTCTAATTTCTTTAATGACTCTTTTTTGAGCACCTGTTAATTCAAATGGTAAATGTTGATTATAAAAAGTATTAAAATAAGTTCCTACTTTTTCAAAAGTATGCCCCTTGCTATTTTTATGTCTATTAATTTTAATTAAATTAAGTCTTACTTGCGCCACAAATAATTCTTCAAAAATTAATCTTTCCAATGCTTTTTTATAATGAGAGTGGGTACTTGGAAAATGTATTTGTCTATAAGCCTCCCACCTACTCATTCTACCTGATAAAATGTGGGTAGGTAAATTTTCAGGAACTTCTTTTTCACTTATTTGCTGAAACAATGACTGGGTTAATTTTCCAATTTGTTTGGCATTCAATCCACGGGCTTTTAATTTTTCAGTAGTGGAATAGACGGGCTCCAACAAAGATTTTTGCGTTAACTTACTTATCACATAGGGTTCTATTTCTGGATGAACTATTTGCGCCCTTCCATTAAAAAAACTCACTCTTCCAAACACCAAATAAGTTTGTCCTTCCACTAAATTTTTCTGCACCCATTGAATACCTTGAAACCAAGTAAGTTCAAGTATTCCGGTCTCGTCTTTTAATTGGGTAACCATTCTTTTAGACCTTTTCACCCCAATAATATCTATTGCCTGTAAAACGCCTTTCACCTGTATAAAATCCATCTCAGGGCTAATGGAGGCGATGGTACTCACTTTGGTTTTATCAATATGTCTATAGGGAAAATGATGCAGCAAATCGTTAAAAGTGAACAAGCTAAGCTCTTTTTTAAGCATATCTGCCCTTAAAGGGCCGACCCCTTTCAAATATTCAATAGGGTTGGATAAAAGAGTGGAGTTGCTCAAACTAATTTTTTTTAGATTCTATACAAATATCCCAAAAAGATGGCAAAAAATGGGTTCCTGATTCATTATCTTCGCAATTCAATGGAAAAGGAAATTGTATTAAGTGGCATTAGGCCTACAGGCTATTTGCATCTGGGTAATTACTTCGGTGCTATGCGAAATTATGTTCGTATGCAAGACGAATACCATTGTTATTTTTTTGTTGCCAATTGGCATAGTTTAACTACGCACCCCGATACAAAAAAACTAAAAGAAAGTGTATTAAGAGTTATCGCAGAAAATATTGCTTGTGGTTTAGATCCTGAAAAAGTGGCTTTGTATGTGCAAAGTGATGTGCCAGAAATTGCGGAACTGTATTTGTATTTGAATATGTTGTCCTACAAAGGAGAATTAGAAAAAACTACTTCCTTTAAAGATAAAGTACGGCTTCAACCCGAAAATGTGAATACAGGTTTACTCACCTATCCCGTTTTACAAGCCGCCGATATTTTAATTCATCGAGCTGTAAAAGTACCCGTGGGAAAAGACCAAGAACAAAATCTAGAAATGGCACGCAATTTTGCAGAGCGATTTAATTATAGGTATGGTGAGATCTTCCCTCTTCCTTATGCTTTTAATTATAACAATGAATTAGTGAAAATTTTAGGCCTTGATGGCAATGGTAAAATGAGTAAAAGTGAAAACCAAAACACCACTTTATTTTTAGCTGACTCAGACGATGACATTCGCAATAAAATAAAAAAAGCCAAAACCGATCAGGGACCGCTTCAACCTCATTCCAAAAAGCCCGATTATATAGAGAACTTATTTACTTTAATGAAATTAGTGAGCGCTGCAGATACCGTACAAAAATTTGAAGACGACTTTAATAATAGTAGCGAGGGCCATTGTATTATTAGATATGGAGATATGAAAAAGCAATTAGCAGAGGATATGGTTCAATTTATTAAACCTATTCGTACTCAGGCACTTGATTTACAAAATAACAAAGAACTACTCACTAAAATTATTAGACAAGGTGCTGATAAAGCTAGGGCAAGCGCTGCTGCTACATTAACTATGGTGAGAAAGGCAGTAGGAATGGATTATTAAAAAGAATTAATTATTAACAAAGATAAATAGTACTAAACTATTTTATATTTTCACACTATGGCAAAAGCTAAAAAACCCAAACACGTTGCAATTGCAGGAAACATTGGAGCTGGTAAAACTACCCTCACTGAAATGCTGAGCAAACATTATCGTTGGATACCTCAATTTGAAGATGTAGATCGCAACCCTTATTTGATGGATTTTTATGACGATATGACGCGTTGGAGTTTTAATCTTCAAATATATTTTTTACACGGAAGATTGAATCAAATTTTAGAAATTCAAAGAGGCACAGAAACGATTATTCAAGACAGAACCATATATGAAGATGCAAATATTTTCGCACCCAATCTGCACGAAATGGGATTAATGAGTAAACGAGATTTCGATAATTACTTCAGTTTCTTCACTACTATAAAGTCAATGGTACAACCTCCTGATCTATTAATTTATTTAAAAGCTTCTGTTCCTACTCTTGTTTCTCAAATTCAAAAAAGAGGAAGAGATTACGAAGAGAATATTCGTTTAGACTATCTAAAAAAACTAAATGACCTTTACAATAACTGGATAGACAATTATAAAGATGGCGCTTTGTT
>CAXBQH010000007.1:0-70335 GCA_963977985.1 uncultured bacterium | reverse complement strand
GCCTTTCGATACAAATACCGGCTGAAGATTCTGCGGACCAAAAGGCGCCATTTGTCGGAGGATATTAAAATAACTCCGGTTTATCTGATCAAACTTTATTTCTGCATCGATATGCAATGATGGCTGCAGCATTTCATCCGTAATGCTGGATGAGACCACATGTTCAAATTTTTTGATAAACGCATCCAGATTTGATTCATCCAATGTTAATCCTGCTGCGTATTTATGTCCGCCGAATTTTTCAAGTAGTTCACTGCAGGCCTCAATTGCAGCATATAAATCAAATCCCTCAACACTTCTTGCAGATCCTGTTAGTTTTCCATTTGACCGCGTCAGAATTATGGTTGGCTTGTAATGTTTTTCAAGAACACGAGAAGCAACTATGCCAATCACTCCTTTATGCCAGTCTGCTTTATACAGCACCGTTGAACGGGCGTTTAATAATTTTGAACTTCCATCAATCATAGCCAGTGCTTCTTCCGTAATATTCAGGTCAAATCCACGACGTTCCGAATTATTAAGATTTACAGCAGAAGCATGCATGCGGGCCTCCTCATCTGTTTGAGAAATAAGCAACTCTACCGCACCGTGTGCATGTGCAATCCGACCAGCAGCATTAATACGGGGACCAATTGTAAAAACAACATCGGAAATACTCAACGATTTCGATGCGCCGGATATTTCAATCAAAGCCTTTAAGCCAGGCCTTGGTTGTGTGCTCAGATGATTCAATCCATGGAAAGCAAGAATCCTGTTCTCACCAGTAACCGGAACAATATCCGATGCAATACTCACTGCAACCAGATCAAGATATTCAAGAACTTCAGCAGGATTTCCGTACTTCAATGTATAACCCTGCAGCAATTTGAATCCAATTCCACAACCACTCAACTCCTTAAAAGGATAGGAGCAATCCGCGCGCTTGGGATCGAGTACCGCAACTGCATCAGGTAATTCAGCGTCGGGCTCGTGGTGATCACAAATAATGAAATCAATATTGTGTTCTTTTGCCTTTTGAATTAATTCAATGGATTTAATGCCGCAGTCAACTGATATTACCAAGTTGAACTGATGTTGAATAGCAAATTCGATTCCTGCAGTAGATATACCATAGCCTTCCTTGAAACGATGAGGGATATAAAAGTCAATATTATTAGTGTGTGTAAGTAAAAATTGAAATAAAGTTGCAACAGAAGTAGTGCCATCTACATCATAATCGCCAAATACTAAAATGGAGTCTTTGTTCATTACCGCATCTTCAATCCTCTTTACAGCTTTATCCATATCCTTCATAAGCCAAGGATCGTGCAAGTGTTCTAGGGAAGGGCGGAAGAATTTTTTTGCTGCTTCAAAACTATCAATACCTCTTTGTGCTAACAGTTCGCATAAGATAGGATGAATCTTTAAAGAGGCTTGCAGAGACTGCACGGTTGCAGGATTCGCTGCAAGTATATTCCATCTTTTTTCCATTAAAGTTTTCTATCTGTGGTATATCTTACCAATTCTTCTAAAGCCTCTCTAGTAGCACTGGCAGGAAAGTGGTGTAATGTATTCAAAGCCTTATCTCTATATTCATACATTTTTTGTTCGGCGTATTCAATGCCACCATAGGCGACAACATTATCAATTACAAATTTTACTTTGGCTTTATCATTGTTATTATTTTTAACAATATAAATTATTTCTTTTTTTAAAGCAGCGGGTACTTTTTGTAAAATATGAATTAGAGGAAGTGTTAATTTTTTTTCTTTTATATCGTTGCCAGTAGGCTTTCCAACTTTGGCGTCTCCGTAATCAAATAAATCATCTTTAATTTGAAATGCCATTCCAACATCTTCTCCAAACGCACGCATTTTTTCAATAATTGCCTCGTCGGCGGTTACTGAACTTGCGCCAGCGGCACAACTAGAGGCTAGTAATGAAGCCGTTTTTCCACTTATGATTTCATAATAAACCGATTCATCAAAATTTAAGTTTCTTGTTTTTTCAATTTGCAACAATTCGCCTTCGCTCATTTTTTTTACCGCATTGGATAAAATACTGAGTATAGAAAAATCTTTATTTTCTAAGGATAAGAGTAATCCTTTAGATAATAAATAATCGCCTACTAAAACTGCAATTTTATTTTTCCATAAGGCATTAATAGAAAACATACCTCTTCTTTCTAAGGCATCATCCACTACATCATCGTGTACTAAAGTAGCAGTATGTAATAATTCCACTAATGAGGCAGCTCGATACGAGGCATTATTAATTTCACCGTGTAATTTAGCGGAGAGTAAAACTAGCATAGGGCGCATTTGCTTGCCTTTGCGTTTTACAATGTATTGCATAATACGATCTAGCAAAGAAATTCTACTTTTCACAGCCTCTTTGAAATGCTGTTCAAAGAGTTCTAATTCTTTTTCAATTAATTTTTTAGCTAGTTCCATTCGAGCCTGTAATTTAATTCAAATTAGTGATTGAGCATATTAAAATGCAAGTCACCAAAATTTTGAAGGGAACTTAGCTTTAAATCGGCTAGTCCCCAATGGGGTAATTTAATATGTTCAGCCGATGGTACTACTACGCAGGTCATTCTTGCAGCTTTTGCAGCAATCATACCATATAAAGAATCTTCAAAACAAATACAAGCTAAAGGGGATATGTGTAAGGCAGCTGCGCAATCTAAGTATACTTGAGGATGAGGTTTGGCATAAGGTAAATGTTGTGCCGAACTACTGGCTTGAATAAAACTTCTAATGCCAAGTTTATCTTTCACCCATTCAATTAATTCAATAGGGGAGGAAGTAGCTAGTCCAATTTTAAAATTTCTTTTTAAAAAAAATTGAAAAATATGTTCAACGCCAGGCATTAAAGTGGCTTCTTTATCTATTAAGTTCAAAGCTAGTTTTACAATTTTTTCTTCTACTCTCTCAAATTCACTAGAGGGAATCTTATGATGTATTAACCAATGAGTTACAAATTCTTTAGATCTAAGACCTGTGGTTAGGGCATATTGTTCCTCGGTTAAGATAATTCCATATTGTTTAAAAATATCGGCAGCAGCTTTATTCCATAAAGGTTCGCTATTAATTAATAACCCATCAATATCAAAAATGACAGCAGCTTTTTCCATCGCCTAAAGGTACTATTTGTTGTTTAAACAGAGATATTCGACTTAAATTTATTGTACTATCTTGCATTGAAAATATCAAAGTGTTTAATGACACTATTACAACGCTTAAAAAATATTAGATTATTTCGCTCATTTATATATGGGTTGGTAGGCATTTTTACTTACCCTGGGCTTGCTTTATTTAATAAGGTTGAAATAGAAGGCACCGAGAATTTGAAAAATTTACCTCACAAAAATGTTTTATTCGTAAGTAATCATCAAACTTATTTTGGAGATGTAATTGCCTTTGTGCATATTTTCTGTGCCGTGAAATGGGGTAAATTTAATAAGCTAGGTATTCCTTATTATTTATTGAATCCATTTACCAATGTATTTTTTGTGGCAGCAGAAGAAACAATGAATAATAATTGGCTGAGCAGATTATTTAAATTGGGAGGCGCCCTTACTGTAAAAAGAACTTGGAGATCTGAAGGTGCCGATGTGAGTAGAGCAAGAGATGTGGTAGATACTCAAAAAATTGACAAAGCTTTATCTAAAAGTTGGGTAATTACTTTTCCGCAAGGAACCACTAAACCTTTTGCACCAGGTAGAAAAGGAACAGCACATATCATTAAAAATAATAAACCTGTGGTGATACCTGTAGTCATCAATGGCTTCTGGCGTGCTTTCACCAAAAAAGGTTTGACTTTTAAAAAAGTAGGAACTCCTTTAACTGTTCGTTTTAAACCACCTTTAGTAATTGATTATACAAGTTCTGTAGAAACCATTCTTGATCAAGTAATGGATGCTATTGAACAAAGCAAAGAGTATATGCTTAAAGGAAAACATCATACGCTCTAGTTTTTAACTACGCTCTAGTATTTATTTACCCTCTAGTTTTTAATGCAACCTTACAAAGAATTGTTACTTAGCAATAAATGGTAGTGAGCATTGATTTAGTCTTTCACAAATAATGCCTTTAATTCAGTAGCATCATCTGGTTTCATTTTACCAGCGAGTATTAAACGCAATTGTCTACGACGCAAAGCTCCGTCGAAATATTTTTTCTCTTCTTCGGTTTCTGCAATTACTCCTGGAACAGGTTTTGGTTTTTTATTTTCATCTAGTGCAACAAAAGTAAAATACGCTTCATTGCTTAATTCTCTTGTTTGCGTAATCATATTCTGATTCCAAACTTTTAAATGAATTTCCATAGATGTAGTGAAACTTCTAGTGACACGGGCTTCAATACAAATTACATTTCCCAATTTGATGGGCGTTTTAAAACTTAAATTATCTACAGAGGCAGTCATACAAGAGGAGTTGCTATGTTTTGCTGCAGACAAATAAGCAGCAATATCCATCCAATACATTAGTTTGCCTCCCATTAAATCACCAAAAGTATTGGTGTCATTAGGTAATACTAATTCATTCATTGTAATAAATGAATCTTTGGCTTTTCTTGCTTCCATAAAAATTATTTGTGCCCTAAAGGTACAACTTGTAATAGAAAATGGGTTCCATTAACAGAATTCCTTAAATCGAAATATGATCTAATTTAGATAGATAGGTGGGATCAACTTCAGCGCCAATACCTGGGGCGTCACTAATAGTTAAATGCATCCCCTTGAATTGAACACCTCCTACAATAGGATCTTCTAAATGTCCTAATAAACAGGTATCCATATCGTAGTATTTTACATTATTCATTGCCATTGCAAAATGCATTTTAGCACTTAGGGCTAATCGGCTTTCTAGCATTCCACCCATCATACAAGGTATATTATTGTCTTTGGCAACACTATGTATCTTAAGGGCTTCGTGAATACCTCCACTTTTCGAAAATTTAATATTAATAGAATGACAAGCTTTAGAAGCTATTAATCTTCTTGCATCGTGGTGTGTAAATACCGATTCGTCAGCCATAATTGCAATGGGAGATGCTGCGCATAATGCTGGTAAATAATCATCATAATATTTACGCATAGGTTGTTCACAAAATTCAATTTGATAAACAGCTAATGCTTGTAAAACTTGTAAGGCAACATCTTTATCCCAACCTTGATTCGCGTCAATTCTTATTTTAGTATGATAGCCAATAGCTTCTCTAATTTTTTTTATTCTAACTACATCTTGCACGGGGTCTTTGCCTAATTTAACTTTTATAATGTTGACACCTTGTTGAACAAAATCAATGGCATCTTTAGCCATATTTTCTGGTGTGTCAATTCCAATAGTTAAATCGGTTTCAATGGGAATAGACTTACCTCCTAAAAATGCATACAATGGTTGATTCGCGGCTTTGGCTGCAATATCATAAAGGGCTAAATCAAAAGCACTTTTAGCCGTATAGTTACCAGCAATTATAGAATCTAATTCTTGTAATCTCTCACTTATTGCTAAAGGGTTTTTGCCTTTCCAAAAACTGGCAAAATCTTTGGCAATTTGATAACAACTTAATTGAGTCTCACCTACAATCATTGGAAAAGCAGAGCATTCTCCCCAACCAATAATACCCTCATCGGTATGTATTTTTATGACTATGTTTTGTGCATATTCCATAGTACCCGTAGCAATGGTGAAGGGGGTCATAGGAATTTTGAACATAAAAATATCGGTGGAAAGAATTTTCATACAACTATTTTTTTTATAACAATTATAAAGATACTTAAACTCTTATTTAATTGCCCTAATCCTTTGATTTTAAAGATTTACTACCGATATTTGCAATACGAATGAATGTTAGTATGAGCTTATCTTTAAACAATACCCAGGTTGCATTTGCATATAAATCTACAGCAGAATTAAAAAAAGCTGGTTTTCTTTTCACCATCATACAAAGTCCTTTCATTGTTTCTTTAGCTACTAAATTAACACCCATTTTAATGAATGCTGGTTTGCCCATTAATGGATTCATTCGCAGTACTATTTTTAATCAATTTGTAGGGGGAGAAACTTTAGAAGAAACTGCAAGAGTTTCCAAGCAATTAAGTGCTTATGGTGTGCAAGTAATTTTAGATTACGGTGTAGAAGCCAAAGAAGGTGAGGAAAACTTTGATAAGGTTACAGAAAAAATTTTGGAAGCCATTGATTTTGCTTCGACACAAAATAATATTCCTTTTCTAAGTATTAAAATAACTGGTATTGCTAGTGTTCATTTATTAGAAACTTTAAACGAAGCTCCTAGACTTAGAAGTGGCATACACGACAGCGAAATGGAAGATGCTAGTTGGGAGAGAGTGAAAGAAAGAATGTATGCCATTTGTGATGTTGCTTCTGAAAAAGGGATAGGTGTATTAATAGACGCAGAAGAAACTTGGATTCAAGATCCTATTGACCGCTTGGCTATTGAATTAATGGCTACCTATAATAAAGAAAAAGTGGTGGTGTATAATACTTATCAGTTATACAGACACGACCGATTACACTTTTTACAATTATCTTATTCCATAGCTAAAGAAAAAAATTTCAAGTTGGGGGCTAAGTTAGTGCGAGGTGCCTATATGGAAAAAGAAAGATTACGTGCCAAACAAAATGGGTTGGAGTCGCCCATTCATATCAACAAAGAAGCTACAGATAATGATTTTAATAATGCGGCTAGCTTTTGTATTGAACATAAAGAAAATATTGCTTGCATTATTGCTTCTCATAACGAGCAAAGTAATTTACAAGTAACCACCCTAATGCAAGAAAAAGGAATTGCTGCCAATGACCCACATATTCATTTTTCACAATTGTATGGGATGAGTGACCCCATTAGTTTTAATCTGGCTAAGGAAGGGTATAATGTTAGTAAATACCTGCCTTATGGTCCCATCAAAGATGTGATTCCTTATCTAATGAGAAGAGCAGAAGAGAACTCTAGTGTTAATGGACAAACTGGTAGAGAGTTGCTTTTCATCAAACAAGAATTGGCCCGAAGAAAGGGTAAAAAATGATTTCTACATAAAAGGTATTGGTTGTAAATTGCACTATGCAACAATACTTGAATTTACTACAACACATTATTGACAACGGAGCTGAAAAAACTGATAGAACAGGAACTGGTACTAAAAGTTGTTTTGGCTATCAGATGCGTTTTAATTTGGAAGAAGGCTTCCCTATGGTGACTACCAAAAAGCTACATTTGAAAAGTATCATTTATGAGTTACTTTGGTTTTTGAAAGGAGATACCAACATAAAATATTTAAATGAAAATGGGGTACGAATTTGGGATGAGTGGGCCGATCAAAATGGTGATTTAGGTCCTGTCTATGGAAAACAATGGAGAAGTTGGGAAGGTGCAGACGGAGTAGTCATTGACCAAATGGCTGAATTAATTGAACAAATAAAAAAGTCGCCCGATAGTAGAAGATTAATCATAAGTGCTTGGAATGTGGGAGATTTAAAGAAAATGGCACTAATGCCCTGCCATAATATGTTTCAATTTTATGTGGCCAACGGAAAGTTAAGTTGTCAATTATATCAGCGAAGTGCGGATGTATTTTTAGGGGTACCATTTAATATTGCTTCTTATTCCTTGCTTACTATGATGATTGCATCGGTTTGTAATTTAGGATATGGAGATTTTGTACACACATTTGGTGATGTTCATTTGTATAACAATCATCAGGAGCAAGCTCAATTACAGTTAACTAGAAAGCCCTTTCCGCTTCCCACTATGAAAATTAATAAAGAAGTAAAAGATATTTTTTCTTTCCAATACTCCGATTTTACTTTAGAGAATTATCAAGCACACCCAAGTATTAAAGCACCGGTAGCGGTTTAAAAATATAGCAATGAATATCACTTTAGTAGTGGCAGCTTCTGAAAATAATGCGATTGGTCTGCACAATCAACTACTTTGGCATTTGCCCAAGGATATGCGCTTTTTTAAAAATACCACCTGGGGTTTACCTGTTTTAATGGGAAGAAAAACTTTTGAATCTATGGGGAGTAAGCCATTGAATGGAAGGTTCAATATCATTATTACTCGCAATAAAAATTGGATCAGTGAAGATGTGTCTGTAGTGCATTCAATACCCGAGGCAGTGGCGCTAGCTAAAAAATTTCACTATAATGAATTAGTAGTTATTGGTGGCGGAGAAATTTATGAAATGGCTTTGCCTATGGCTCAAAAAATTTGTTTAACAAGAGTACACGCCACACTTGAAGGCGATGTATTTTTTCCTGCTTTAAACACCGACTGGGAATTGGTTAGCACTACTCATAATGACAAAGATGAAAAACATAAATTTTCTTTTGACTTTGAATGTTGGAAAAGAAAATGAAGTATAACACTTTTACCCTAATTCTTAAGTATATACATTATTTATGGAAAGCCTCCAATGGTCGTGGACACGGGGTACATTCTCCGTTTGTTTATGCTTTTATTAAAAATATTTTAAACGCTTCTACTAAAGGTTCCGAAATACAAGCTATTGAAAACTATCGGCAAAAATTGTTACACAAACATCAAACCATTAATGTTTTGGATTTAGGAGCTGGAGCGAATGGAAAAATAAACCCATCAAAAACCATAGCGCAAATAGCAAAAGATGCGTTGAAGCCAAAAAAATATTCATCCTTTTTACATCGATTAGTAGCTTATTATCAGCCACAAGAAATTTTAGAATTAGGCACATCATTAGGTATTACCACTTGTTATTTGGCTAATGCAGCGAAAAATGTTAAAGTGGTAACAATGGAGGGCGCACCCACAGTGGCGGATGAAGCGATGACTACTTTTAACCACTTAGGTTATCAAAATATTCAGCTAATGAAAGGAGATTTTGATCAAAATTTACCTCATTATTTAAATGGCATCACCCAAGTGGGGTTGGCTTATATAGATGGGAATCATCGATATGCACCAACTATGAATTATTTTAATTTGCTTTGGAATAAATGCAATGAGCAATCTATTTTAGTTTTTGATGATATTCATTGGAGTGCCGAAATGGAAAAAGCTTGGAAAGAAATTAAAACAGATAAAAGAGTTTCTTTAACCATAGATTTATTTTATATTGGAATTGTATTTTTTAGAAAAGAAAATAAAGAAAAAGAAAACTTTATCATTAAATTTTAAAACTTGCTACCTCCTTCATTTATTAATTCTTTAAAAGGTTTACCTGGTTTTGATGAGCAGGCATTTATTCGTGTGCACGAACAACAAGAACCCATTACTTCTTTACGATTTAATACACGCAAAACTGGAGATAAGAAACCAACTGATTTTTTTGAGCAAGCGAGTCCTATACCTTGGTGTAAGAATGGGTTTTATTTGAAAGAGCGGCCTTTATTTGTTTTAGATCCCTATTGGCACGCAGGGGTGTATTATGTGCAAGAGGCAAGTAGTATGTTTTTGCATTATGTCTTAGAGCAAATAGTGCCACAAAAAAACGAATGGCAAGTTTTAGATTTATGTGCTGCGCCTGGTGGAAAAACAACATTATTAGCAAATTATTTTGATAAAGGTTTAATAGTTGCGAATGAGACTATTAAATCTAGAAATTCAATTTTAGTTGAAAATACAATTAAATGGGGCGCAGATAATATAGTAGTAACACAGAATGATCCCTCTCATTTTAAAGCTTTACCACAATTTTTTGATTTGGTATTGATAGATGCTCCTTGTAGCGGTAGTGGTTTATTTAGAAAAGATCCAGCATCCATTCAAACTTGGAGTGAAGAAGCGGTGCAACATTGCAGTGTAAGACAATCAAGAATTATAGAAGATAGTATTGATTGTTTGAAAGAAGGGGGCTATTTTATTTACTCTACTTGTTCTTACTCCCAACAAGAAGATGAAAAAATATTAGATCAAATTGCAGCAATGGAAGGAATGCAAACTATTGATATAAATATAGAAAAGCAGTGGAATATTATAAAAACTGAAAGTCCCATACATCATTGTACAGGGTATAGATTTTATCCAGATAAATTAAAAGGGGAGGGATTTTTTTTAGCAGTATTTAAAAAATTATCTACTAGGAGTTCTTCTTATTGTAATAACTCTTACCAAACAAATCCCATTTCAAAAAAAGATAAAGAAATTATTGAATCTCATTTTTTATTGCCAGAAAATTATTTTTATATCTATCATCAAGAAAATATTATAGCACTAGCTTCTCGTTTCAAAGATGCTTATACTGCCTTACTTAAGAATTTATATGTAAAAAAAATGGGCCTTACCATTGGCGCTTTAAAAGGAGCTGATTTAATTCCTTCCCACGCCTTAGCTATGAGTTACTGGGATCATTTACCGTTTCAATCTTTGGAAGTAGACAAAGAAACAGCTTTACAATATTTAAGAAGAGCTGTTGTAGATATATCTGGGGCACCAGGTTGGTATGTTATTCGTTATAATAATACCCCCTTGGGTTGGTTGAAATTACTTCAAAACAGATCGAATAATTACTATCCAAATGAATGGAGAATATTGAATTATTGATATTTACATATTACATAAATATATAAACTAAATTTTTAATACTTTCTTTGCATTACAATTTTGTACCTTTGAATAATGCTTCAAAGATGTCTTATAATGTTCCTTATTGTCATTGGCCTTTTTGGCCAATTGTCATCTTATGCCCAAAAGCCAAATTCTACTAAAAAAAGCTTGGTGCATCATAAGGCAAAATCTAAAAAAGGCATTTCAAAAAAAGGTATTTCAAAAAAAAGTAGAAGACATCGCGGTAAACACACAGCATTTGTGCCCCTCAAAAATCCTGAACCTCTAAAGTTAATAGCTGATAATAAAGAAAAAATGAGGTTATCGGATAGTGTACATAAGTCTACCATACAATTGAATAATACAGAATTAGAGGAAGGCTATTTTGCGAGTTTATTTACCAACCAAAAAAAGAGTGCAAGTTTTCAAACTTTAGAAGGTACCGCAGCTATATTTAAAAGTGTGAGTGGGTGGGAAGATAAAAAGTTTTATATACTTACCAATCAAGTTCCTATTGGTACCATTGTTAGAATTACAACCTCAGATTTAAAAAGTATTTGCGCAAAAGTTATTAATTCTTTACCAGAAGTAGGTAATTCAATTCAATATCGTTTAAGTGATGCAGCTGCTGCAATTTTGGGTATCACTAATAAGACTTTCCAGATTTCTGTGACTTACTAATATAATAGTATGATTCGTAAATTTTTCATTTGCCTTTTTGGAATCGCAAATTTTATTTTGAGTACTGCTCAAACAAAATCTAATATCTCTTTGAATGCCGCTGCTTTTAAAGAGGCTACTACTGCAAGTAACATTCAAAAGCTTGATGTGAGAACTGCTGCAGAATTTAATGCAGGACATCTAAAAAATGCTTTACAAGCTAATTGGTTGGATCAAAAAGAATTTTTAGATAGAACTCAATATTTAGATAAAAATTTACCTGTTTATGTTTATTGCCAAGCGGGTGGCAGAAGTGCTTCTGCTCAGTCTGCTTTAATAGCAAAAGGGTTTACAGTGATCAATTTAGAAGGTGGTATGAGTAATTGGAAAATGAATGGTTTCCCTGTGGAAGGTAATGGAAATAAAGCACCTATGAGAGTAGAAGATTTTGAAAAGACTATTCGTGCAAATAAAATTGTCTTGGTTGAGATTGGTGCACAGTGGTGTCCGCCTTGTAGAAAAATGTTACCAGTATTAAATTCACTAAAACAAAAGCCTGCTCAACCTTTTTACTTTTTAGCGGTTGATGGAGGTGATGATATAGAGGTGATGAAATTATTGAAATCAGAGGGTTTGCCTACTTTTATTCTCTTTAAGAATGGAAAAGAAACTTGGAGACATCAAGGCTTGGTTACTTTAGATGAATTTAATAAAGTACTTGAAAAATAAAATTCTTAATAAAATTTTATTTTAATTAGATTTTCTATAGCCTCTTAAAAAATCAACAATGGGCATTCTTTTTTTACCTTCCCATTGTATATCATTTATTCCAATATAACCATCCTTGCAAGCGATTTTTGCAAATGTTTTTCCATCTGTTATAAATGTGCCTGGAGTCTCAGTGACAGAAGAGGGCAGCTTATTGGTAGAATATAGTTTTACAATTTTTCCTTCAACTTTTGTTATGGCTCCAGGAAAGGGAGCAAGGCCTCTAATAAGATTATGAATATCTTTTACGCTTTGATGCCAATCTATTTCACAGTCTTGAGTAAATATTTTAGGAGCGTGTTTTAATGTTACATTATCATTTGTTTGGGGGGTAGCTTTTATGGTATTATTTTGTAAACCTTCTATAGTTTTTACTAATACATTCGCACCTACTTCTTTCATAATATCGTGTAATTCACCTGCAGTCATATTTTCACTAATATCAATAGGAGCTTGTAACAATATATTACCAGTATCAATGGCGTGTTGTAATTGAAATGTAGTAACACCCGTTTGTTTTTCACCATTAATAATAGCCCAGTTGATAGGCGCGGCACCTCTGTATTGAGGCAATAAAGATCCGTGTACATTTAAAGTACCCATTGGGGGCATTGACCAAATAATTTCAGGTAACATTCTAAAAGCGACTACTACTTGCAAATCGGCATTGAGCGTTTTCAAAGCATCAAAAAATGCAGGTGATTTTAGTTTTTCAGGTTGAAGAACTTCAATATTATTTTCAATGGCAAATTGTTTCACTGCACTGGGTTGAAGTTTCATTCCTCTGCCACTGGGTTTATCAGGAGCCGTAACCACCGCTACCACATTCATTTTAGCTGCTAATAAAGCACTTAATGATGCCACCGCAAAGGCGGGTGTACCCATAAAAACAATTCTTGGTTTTTTGTCCATTGTACAAAGTTAGTTTATCTGTCATAATTATGTACTTTTGCCCTTTGCACCCTAGGTGCCTTACTAAAAATAAAAAATATGCAACAAGTACAAAATGGTGATACCATTCAAGTGCATTATCACGGTACATTAACCAGTGGTGAAACTTTTGATTCTTCAGAAGGAAGAGCTCCTTTAGAATTTGAAGTGGGAAAAGGAATGGTTATTCCTGGATTTGATAGTGGTGTTTTAGGTATGACAGTGGGCGAGAAAAAAACAATCCACATACCATTTATGCAAGCTTATGGTCCCAAACAACCTGAAATGATTGTTGAGTTTCCTAAAGCTCAATTCCCCCCAGACTTAGATCCAAAAGTAGGAATGGCTTTAACTATGAACAATGGGCAAGGGCAGCAATTTCAAGTAATGGTAGTAGAAGTAAAGGAAGAAGTGGTAGTATTAGATGCCAACCATTCTTTAGCTGGTCAGGATCTAACCTTTGCATTAGAATTAGTAAAAATTGATTCTCCGTCAAAAATTATTATGCCTTAATAAGGTTTATTATGTTTGTATAAAATGTCTCACCTCTGTAAAGGGCGTCGAGACATTTTTTATTATCTTTAATTTATGGGATTACCATCTTTAGAAGTAGCCACTCGTTTTTTAAGATATGTGCAAATAGATACACAGAGTGATCCTTATTCCAATAATTTTCCTTCTACTGAAAAGCAAAAGAATTTATCTAATTTATTAGTGGAAGAATTACAACAAATGGGTATTCAAGATGCAGCAATGGACCAGTATGGTTATGTGATAGCTACCATACCTGCCACCCATCAAAAAAAGGTTCCTATACTTTGTTTTTGTGCGCATATGGATACTGCTCCAGATTGCAGTGGGAGTGGGGTTAAACCCATTTTGCATCAAAATTTTAATGGAGCGCCTATTATACTTCCCGATGATCCTACTCAAATTATTACCACCGATGCTTATCCTTATTTAAAAAATTTTATAGGAAAGTCTATCATAACCGCTTCTGGAAAAACTTTGTTAGGTGCCGATGATAAAGCAGGTGTTGCTATTATTATGGAAATGGCAAGTTATTTAATGAAAAATAAAAATTGCCCACACGGACCTATTAAAATTTTATTTACACCTGATGAAGAAGTGGGAAGGGGCACAGAATATTTAGATATAAAAAAATTAGGTGCCGATTATGGATATACTTTAGATGGAGGAGAGCGTGGAAGTTTTGAAATGGAAACATTTAGTGCCGATAATATAATATTACATATTCAAGGGGTTATAGCACATCCAGGGGCTGCGAAAGGGGTGATGCAAAATGCTATTAAAATTGGAGCTGAAATAATTGCAGCACTACCTAAAAATGAGTGGAGCCCGGAATATACAGAAGATAGAATGGGTTTTATTCATCCGCATCATATTGAAGGGGGTGCTGAAAAAGTAAGTATTGAATTTTTAGTACGCGACTTTGATACCCTTCAATTAAAAAAATATTCTCAAAAATTAATGGCAATTGCACAAAGTGTAATAGAGCGTCACCCAGATTTTAACAAAGCAACATTGACAATGGAGGTGAAAGAACAGTATAGAAATATGCGAGAAATTATTGACCAGCATCCTATCATTGTTGAAAAAGCCTTGGCTGCCTTTACTATGGTGGGGCTTCATCCAAAAGTAACACCCATCAGAGGCGGTACCGATGGAAGTAGAATGAGTTTTATGGGCTTACCCACTGCCAATATATTTACAGGTATGCAAGCCATTCATAGTAAGCACGAGTGGATTGGTGTGGAGGATATGGAAAAGTCGGTGGAAGTGCTCGTAAAATTGGTAGAAATAATTTAACTTTAATACATAAAATTTTTTGATATGCTTTTTTTGCTACAAGTTACAGAGGATAAAATTTCATTATTAAGTTTGTTACAAAAAGGCGGATGGATTATGTATCCGTTATATATTTTATTAGTCATTGCGATATTCGTATTCATTGAACGCGTTTTGGCTATTAAAAAAGCGGGTGCTATGGATCCTAAATTTATGTTCCTTATTAAGGATCATATTTTATCTGGAAATATAGAAGCTGCTAAAACGATGGCTAAAAGCGCAGATAATCCGGTAGCAAAAATGATTGAGAAAGGGGTTATGAGAATTGGTAAGCCCATTGATGCCATTGAAAAAAGTATGGAAAATGTTGGTAAGCTTGAGATGTATGCTATGGAGCGTAATTTGAATATTTTATCATTAGTAGCTGGAATTGCTCCTATGTTTGGCTTTTTAGGAACTATTGTTGGTATGGTACAATTATTTTATGGCATTGCTTCTACAGGAGAATATACTTTAAATACCATAGCTGGAGGTATTTATACAAAAATGATTACTTCCGCTACAGGTTTAATTATTGGTTTAATTGCTTATGTGGGGCATAATTATTTATCTACTCAAATAGATAAAGCTGCCAATAAAATGGAAACTGCAAGTGCCGATTTTTTAGATATTTTACAAGAATCTACTCATTCTTAAAGTATGAATTTAAGAAAGCGATTAAGAAATTCTCCTGAAGTGCATACTGGTGCATTAAATGATATATTATTTATATTATTACTTTTCTTTTTAATTGTATCTACTTTAGCTAATCCTAATGTTATCAAAGTTTCTAATCCTAAAGCTTCAAGTGATACAAAGGCAAAACAAACCGTAGTAGTCACTATTGATAAGGACCAAAAACTTTATATTGGCGCTACTGCTGTAACTATAGAGGCTTTGCCTAGTGAATTAAAATCATTTTTAGCAAAGGAAACAGAAAAACCTTCAGTAGTCATTAATGGAGACAGTGTATCTAATTTGGGAGTAACTATACAAGTAATGCAAATAATAAAATCTTTAGGAGCTACCCCTGTGGTAGCAGTGAATCCAGCACACTAAATTATAAGCTGGCTCTTATCATTCTATCTTTTCCAAAACTATCTTGTCTTAACTCGGCGTGGAAATTTAATTCATTTAATAATGTAAGTACGGCATTTCCTTGGTCGTAATGTATTTCAAAAAATAATTGTCCATTTTTAGATAAACTTTGCTTTGCTATTTTAGCGATGGTTCTGTAAAATATAAGGGGGTCCTCATCTGGTACAAATAATGCCAAGGAAGGTTCAAAATTGACTACTTGTTTTTGCATACTTTCTTTTTCTCCGATAGGAATATAAGGGGGATTACTTACTATTATATCATAAGCATTTTCCAGTGCTACGGTATCTAAAATATTCTGTTCCATCCACTGTACAGATACATTTAAATTATTTGCATTTAGCTGAGCTACCTTTAAAGCTTCTTTGCTAATATCTAAGGCTGATACCTCGCAATGAGGTAGCGCCATTTTTAATGTAATAGAAATACAACCAGAGCCAGTGCCAATATCTAATATGGATAATGTTTTATTTTTAATGTTGGCATAAGAAATAATCCATTCCACTAATTCTTCAGTTTCAGGTCTTGGTATTAATACATTTTCATTAACTATAAAATTTTGCCCCATAAACCAGGCTTTGCCCAAAATATATTGAATGGGTTTGCCGCATATTAATTGCTCTGTATACTTTTCAATTTGATCAACTTGTGCTTGGTTAAATGCTGTATTTTGATGTAAGATTTGTTGGGTTCTATTCCAACCACTCACTTCTTCTATGAGCATACCTATGATACTGCTTAATTCAACTGCCTCAAAATGAGTTTTAAGTTTTTGCTTTAATAATATTTTTAGATCTTGTAAAAGCATAGCCAATGGTTAAACTAATAGGTGTAAAAACCTTCTTTAGTTTTCACGCCTAATTTTCCTTGTTCTACCAAATTTACAAGTAAAGGACAAGGGGCATATTTAGTATTATTAAAACCTTCTGCCATAATATCCATTATATTTTTACATACATCCAATCCAATATAGTCGGCTAACTGTAAAGGTCCCATAGGATGCGCCATACCTAATTTCATTATTTGATCAATGGTGGCGGCATCACTAATACCTTCCGCCAAAGCATAAATAGCTTCGTTAATCATTGGCATTAAAATTCTATTTGCAATAAATCCAGGAGCATCTTTTACCACGCAAGGAATTTTATCTATTTTTTGTGTTAGCGTAACAATAGTTTGGGTTACAGATTCACTGGTGGCTTCACCATTAATAACTTCAACTAATTTCATTATGGGCACTGGGTTCATAAAATGCATACCAATGACAAGTTCTGGTCTTTGGGTGGCAGTGGCTAATTCACTAATAGAAATAGAAGAAGTGTTGCTGGCTAATATACAATGGGAGGGAGCGTATTTATCTACACTTAAGAATATCTTTTTTTTGATATCACTATTTTCTGTGGCAGCCTCAATGACTAAGTCTGCTTCTAATACCCCTTGTTCTATTGAAGTAAAAGTTTGAATAAGGGTTAACGCCTTATTTTTTTCTTCTGCGCTAATAGTTTGTTTAGCAACTTGCCTATCTAAATTTTTTTCAATTGTGTGTAAGGCTTTTTCCAAAGCAGCGCTCTGCGTATCAATTAAATGTACTTTAAAACCTTTTTGGGCAAAAATATGCGCTATGCCATTGCCCATAGTACCTGCACCAATGACAGCAATATTTTCCATAAAATTATTTTTTTGATTTATAATCGCCCCTTTTCCAAGAATTAATAAAACTTCTCCAAGCACTTGGGTTTAATATATTCATAGGTGGCAATTGGCCATTGTAATAATATTTGGAAGCTTGTTGAGTGAGAGAGGCACCTACTGCTTCTTTACCATCATAAGGTAAAGAGGAAAGAATTATTCTTTTCTGGTTCATACTTGTGTTTTTCCTTGCAGTTTCGTACATATCATCATCTACTTTCGCATTTACAAAATCTCTTTCAAATTGAGCTCTTGAAGGTCTGGGTTTTAAAATAGTAGCTGGTAAGAAATTGGTATCGTTGACCATTAATTGAATAACACTATATTGGTTACCTTCTAGTTTGGTAGGAATTAAAATAGTTCTATTTTTAAATCCTACACAAGAAAAAGTAATACTTTCCCCTTTATTCACAGCAATTGAAAAAACCCCATCATTATTGGTGATAGTACCCCGCCCTTTTTTTTCTACTATAACGCTTGCAAAGGGTATCGCTTTTAAACTATCTGCCGTCATTATGACTCCATAAAGTTGAATGACGGAGTCTCGGTAAATATCCACAGATTGAGCAAAAGTCTTGTTTTGACTAAAGCTAAGCAGGCTTATGAAACAAATAAATAATGCCTTTTTCATTTAGTTGCAAATGTAAGCTTGAAACTTTAAAAAATGAATGCCATTTTTAATATTCTGGCTCCTAAAACAGCAAAATAAGTGCAATGAGCGTTAACTTTGCAGCGATCTAAATTTTTTAACAAAAACTTTCATAATGACTACCTCGGATATTTTAAAGGCGTTAAGCAATGTGCAGGAGCCCGATTTAGGCAAGGACTTGGTTACTTTAAATATGATAAAAGACCTTCAAATAGAGGGTAATAAAGTAAGTTTTACAATTGTACTTACGACACCTGCTTGTCCGATGAAGGATTTAATGAAAAATGCTTGTGAAAATGCAATTAAATTATTGGTAAATAAAGAAGCTATTATTGAGATAAATTTTACAGCTCAAACAACAAGTTTAAGAAAAGACGAAAAAAAGGTTTTAGGGCAAGTAAAAAATATTATTGCAGTAGTGAGTGGGAAAGGAGGTGTTGGCAAAAGTACAGTTTCAGCTAACCTAGCTTTAGCTTTAGCTGAAGGGGGAGCCAAAGTGGGATTGATGGATGCAGATATCTATGGACCCAGTGTTCCCATTATGTTTGGAGTGAGAGGTCAAAGACCTTTAATGAAAGATGGAGGCGGTAATGGAATTATTATCCCTTTAGAAAAATTTGGTATTCAACTAATGAGTATAGGTTTGTTGGTGGATGAAAAAGATGCAGTTGTGTGGAGAGGTCCTATGGCAAGTAGTGCTATTCGTCAATTTATAACTGATGTGGATTGGGGTGAGTTGGATTATTTAGTTATTGATATGCCTCCAGGAACGGGGGATATTCATTTAACCATTATGCAAACTGTACCCGTAACAGGGGTGGTTATTGTTACCACACCACAAACAGTGGCATTAGCCGATGCTAAAAAAGCAATTGCAATGTTTGGTCAAGCCAATGTCAATGTTCCTGTTATTGGATTAATTGAGAATATGTCTTATTTCACTCCAGCAGAGTTACCTCAGCATAAATATTATTTGTTCGGAAAGCAAGGGGGTCAAAATTTAGCCGCTGAATATGATTTACCTTTTTTAGGTGAAATACCTTTAGTGCAATCTATTAGAGAGGGCGGAGATGCCGGGGTGCCGGCTATGGTGGGGGAGGAAGAAATTTCCAAAGCAGCACTTAGAACTGTAGTTTCCAATGCGGTTCGTCAAATAGCCATTAGAAATGCAAGTCTTCCTAAAACAGAAACTATAACAGTGAGTTAATATGTCTCGTAAAATTATTATAGCCATTGATGGTTATTCTTCTTGTGGAAAAAGCACTTTGGCAAAATCTTTGGCTGCCCAATTAGGGTATGTGTTTATTGATACAGGAGCAATGTATCGTGCAGTAGCACTTTATTTTTTAAGAAATAATATTAGTTTCACTGATGAAGCACAAATTGCGAAAGCCTTAGAGCAGATACATTTAAATTTTGTATATAACCCCGCAAGTTTAAAAAGTGATATGATATTGAATGGAGAAAATGTGGAAGTCTTTATCAGAGAAATGAAAGTAAGTGAAAAAGTGAGTGAAGTAGCTGCTATAGGGAGTGTAAGAGACTTTGCAGTAGCACAACAAAAATTAATGGGAGCTTCTAAGGGAATTGTAATGGATGGAAGAGATATAGGTACGGTGGTTTTTCCCAATGCAGAGCTTAAAATTTTTGTTACAGCAGATCCCGCTATTCGTGTGCAAAGAAGATTTTTAGAATTACAAAATACCAACCCCTCTATTCGTAAAGAAGATATTGAAGCAAATTTGAAACATAGAGATTTAATGGATACCACTAGAGAGCGAAGTCCCTTAAAGCAAGCTCAAGATGCTATTGTTTTAGACAATACACATATGACTAAGGAAGAGCAAATGAATTTGGCGCTTAGTTGGGCCCTTGCCAAAATTGGATAACATCCTCTAAAGCCTCTTCTACATTATAATAGCCAGCAATTTTTCTAATTACCGATTCTACCACCGTATCAGGACAACTAGCGCCACTAGTCATTAGAATAGTAACTGAATTTTTAGAGGGTAAATAATCTTGAACTATTTGTTCTGATTTATCTTTCCAATTACTTTTTATAATTTGGTGTTGATCAATTATTTTATTGGCATCATCAATAAAGTAAGTGGGTAATTTCTGTTCACATAATTCAACTAAATGTGAGCTATTACTACTATTTTTTCCTCCCATTACAATGGCTAAATCGGCAGGGGTGTTTAATAATTCAATCACTGCAGATTGATTATCATTGGTAGCATAACAAAGTGTATCTCGGGTATCTGCAAAATGAGCACTTATATTTTCTTTACCATATTTTTGAGCTATTATATTTTTTAAATAGTCTGAAATAGCTTGAGTATCGGTGGCCAATTGAGTGGTTTGATTAATTACTCCAATTTTTTCAAAATGAATATTGGCATCAAAACCTTCAGAGTGCCTATTTTTAAAATACTTTTCAAAATCACTAATGGGTAGCTCTCCTGTAATAATTTTACCTAAAAGCTGGGCTTCCTCCATATCATTTATAATTAAAGTGGGTGCTTTATGAGCAGCGTGAGAGAAAGTGGCTCTGGTTTCTTCGTGTTTGGGTTTGCCGTGAATAATAATAGTATACCCTTTTTTGGCAATTTGATCTCCACGATTCCATACTTTTTCTACAAAAGGACAAGTAGTATTGTATTTATGAATTTGAATTCCAATAGCATTGATTTTAGCTTCTAGTTCTAAAGTAGTGCCAAAGGCAGGTATAATTACTACATCTTCTTTTGTTAAATTTGAAAGAGGTATAATTTCATTACCATTGGTATCGTGTAAAAATTGTACGCCCTTTTTTGTTAAGTCTGCATTTACTTGAGGATTATGAATCATCTCACTTAATAGAAATATTCTTTTTCCTTTGTTTTCTTCAATAGTTTTATAGGCAATTTCTATTGCATTTTCAACGCCGTAGCAAAATCCAAAATGTCTGGCAAGGTAAATTTTCAATTTCCCTAAATCAATAAAAGCAGGACTAAAATCTTTTTTTAATTTATCATCCTCTTTACGCCTATTCTTAATGGCGCTTATTAAAGTACTACGATAACTAGAAGGTACCTCAAAATGTTTCATACTAAACTTTTATTGAGTTTGGAATACAAAAATACATAGTTCGTATCTTTTTACCCATTTTTACCTAAAACATTAAGCCTAAATCTAGGCTAAACTAGTAGGAGCCACTTATCTTTGCGCAATGAATTATGTATCTGTTGAAGGTTTGACAAAAAGTTATGGTATTACCCCCTTATTTAAGGGAATCCATTTTAATATTAATGAAGGAGATAGTATTGCCTTAATTGCAAGAAATGGAATGGGAAAGTCTACTTTATTAAAAATTTTAGCGGGAAAAGAGATTCCAGATGCAGGTGTGGCCAAAATTCATAAAGAAGTGCATTTAGTTTTATTTGAACAAGAGCCTCAGTTTATAGAGTCTGCAAGTATTACACAAAATATATTTAACCAGGATCACCCTGTGATGAAGGCCATTAGTAATTATGAAATGGCTTTAGAAAGCGAAGATGAAAATTTAATAGCACAAGCTATTGTTGAAATGGAAGAAAAAAATGCTTGGGATTTTGAATCTAAAGTAAAAACAATTTTAACCAAGTTAAACATTCACCATTTAGATCAGCCAGTTTCTCAGTTAAGTGGGGGACAGAGAAAAAGAGTTTCGTTAGCTAAAACTTTAATTCAAATTGGATTTGAAAATAAACATATTTTATTGTTAATGGATGAACCTACAAATCATCTAGACCTAGATATGATTGAATGGTTGGAACATTATTTATTACAAGAAAAAGTAACCCTTTTATTGGTATCGCACGATCGTTATTTTTTAGAAGCGGTCACCCAACAAATTTGGGAATTGGAAAGAGAGCATTTATATGTCTATAAAGGAGATTATGAAAATTATTTAGAAAAGAAAGCAGCTAGAATAGAAGCTGAATTAGCTAGCATAGATAAAGCAAAAAATACTTTTAGAAAAGAGCTTGAGTGGATGCGAAAGCAACCTAAAGCCAGAACTACTAAAAGCAAGAGTCGGCAAGATAATTTTTATGAGCTTGAAGCCAAGGTAAAGCAGAAAATAGAACAGAGCCAATTGCAATTGAGTATGAAAATGTCTCGGTTGGGTGGTAAAATTATTGAAGCTAAAAAAGTATATAAGTCTTATGGTGATGTAGTAGTATTAAAAGGTTTTGATTATACCTTTAGCAAAGGGGAGCGTATTGGAATTGTTGGAAAAAATGGTGTAGGTAAGTCTACTTTTTTACAAATTTTATTGGGAACCCTTTCACCTGATAGTGGTAAAATAAATGTAGGAGAGACTATTGTTTTTGGTCATTTTTCTCAAGAGGGATTGGCGTATAAAAAAGATATGCGGGTTATTGAATATTTAAAAACTTTTGCAGAAAATTTTCCTTTGGCTAGTGGTGGATCATTGAGTGCTGCTCAATTTTTAGAATTATTTTTATTTACCCCTGATAAACAATATACTTATTTAAGTGCTTTAAGTGGAGGAGAGAAAAAGCGTTTACAATTACTTACCATCTTGTTTAAAAATCCCAATTTTCTAATTTTAGATGAACCTACCAACGACTTAGACTTGCCTACCTTATCCATTTTAGAACAATTTTTAATGGATTTTGAAGGCTGTGTGTTATTAGTTTCTCACGATAGATATTTTATGGATAAGTTGGTAGATCACTTATTTATATTTGAAGGAAATGGTGTGATTAGAGATTATCCAGGCAACTATACTCAATTTAGAATTTTAGAAAAGGCAAATCAATCCTTGGAAGCGCTCAGTACCGACATTTCAAGTGCTTCTAATTTTGATAACACCACTCAAGCAAAAAAAACCACTGAGCAAATAGCATTGCCCACAGTGTCAAAGAATGATAAGAAATTGACATTTAAAGAAAAAACAGAATTAGAACGCTTAAATATGGAAATTCCTGCGATGGAAGAAAAGAAAAAACTATTATTAGAAAAATTAAATGAGAGTGATTTAGCTTATGAAAAAATTATTGAATTAAGTGAAGCATTGGCTCATTTAAATAATGAATTAGAAGTGGCAGAATTAAGATGGTTAACACTGCAAGAGAAGATTTAATTAAAATACTTTAATAAAAAGATTCTAAGTATATAGTGCCCGCGCCTCATTTTTGATATATACAGAATTTTTGAGGCCTATAATTTTGGGCATCCCTATTTTTTCATAATAATTTGCTAGTATCATATAGTCGGTAAATAATTTACTTGACTTTTCATCATTAAACTAACATTATTATGAAACCTATTGAACGCCTTTCTGCGTACCTAAAATTTAAAAACATTAGTCCTCATTCCTTTGAGCGTAAAGTGGGCCTTTCCAACGGCTATTTTGCAAAACAACTCAGAAATCTTGGATCTATTGGTTCTGACATTCTAATTAGAATTGACGAATTATATGCTGATTTAGATATTCTTTGGGTGCTTACAGGTCAAAGACAAATGATCAATGCCGCTAATGAATCCAATACTGAATATGGAAGTATGAAACTGGATGAATTTTTATCTAAATATGAAACTGAAAATAGAAAAATTAAAGTACTAGAGGCAGATATAGAAAAACTACAAGTAGTATTAAATGATAAAGACAAAATTATTTCACTCTATGAAGTTATTGCGAATAATAAAATAAATTCGGCATCTGTTGAAAATAACCATCAGGCGATGCCGAATGTATAATTATGCATAAGAAGCTACTGGCTCGCAAGTGCAAACCAAATTTCTATCTCCGTGTGTATTGTTCACCCTAGCTACAGTAGGCCAGAATTTATTTTGTTGCACATAGAATAAAGGGAATGCAGCTTCTTGTCTTGTATAGGGGTGTGACCATTCATTAGCACAAATTACTTTTTGTGTATGCGGTGCATTTTTTAAAGGATTGTCCACTCTATCGAAACTGCCTTTTTCAATAGCAGTAATTTCATCGTGAATGGAAATTAAGGCATCACAAAAACGATCTAATTCAGCCTTGTCTTCACTTTCCGTAGGTTCAATCATAATAGTACCAGGAACGGGAAAGCTTACAGTGGGTGCGTGGAATCCGTAATCAATTAAACGCTTTGCTACATCTTCAGACTCTATACCCGCTGAAGCTTTGAAAGGTCTAAGGTCAATGATAAATTCGTGTGCACAGGTTCCATTTTTTCCTGCATATAAAATGGTGTATTTTTTTTCTAAACGCGATTTCATATAATTCGCATTTAAGATGGCATATGCAGTGGCTAATTGCAAACCTTTAGCACCTAACATTTTTATGTAGGCATAGCTAATTAATAAAATACTAGCAGAGCCCAAAGGAGCAGCACTCACTGCGCCTATAGAATTTTTATGAATACTATGTCCAGGTAGGAAAGGGGCAAGTTTATCATTCACGCAAATGGGGCCCATACCAGGACCACCACCCCCGTGAGGAATAGCAAATGTTTTATGTAAATTCAAATGACAAACATCGGCACCAATTTTTCCAGGACTGGTTAAACCTACTTGTGCATTCATATTTGCACCATCCATATACACTAATCCACCAAATTCGTGAATGCAAGCACAAATATCAATAATGGTTTCTTCAAATACACCGTGGGTAGATGGGTAAGTGACCATTAAACCTCCAAGATTTTCTTTATGCAAGGCTGCTTTTTCTTTCAAATCTTTTACATCAATATTTCCTGCTGCATCACAAGCTACCACTACTACTTTGAAACCAGCCATCACGGCGCTTGCTGGGTTGGTACCGTGGGCGCTAATGGGAATTAAAACAATATTTCTATGGGCTTGTTGATGATGTTCGTGATAGGCTCTAATGGTTAGTAAACCAGCATATTCACCTTGAGCTCCACTATTAGGTTGTAAACTACAAGCAGTAAAACCAGTTGTTTCACACAAGTAATTACTTAACTCTTTAGCAATTTCTTGATAACCTAAAGTTTGGCTTGCTGGTGCAAAAGGATGCATTGAACTAAATGCAGGCCAGCTCACAGGGATCATTTCGGTGGCAGCATTAAGTTTCATAGTACAACTACCCAAACTAATCATACTTGTATTTAATGATAAATCTTTATTTTCTAATTGTTTAATGTATCGCATCATTTGTGTTTCACTATGATGAGAATTGAAAACAGGATGTTGTAAATAAGTTGAGCTGCGCACCAAGGATGCAGGAATAGAGGCAGCTTTAACATTTTTATCGCTTGCTTTTTTACCTGTAACTTTTTCAAATAATTTGACAAGTTTTGATATTTCATTGATAGTAGTGGTTTCGTCTATGGAAATACAAATACTATTGTCGTTAATGCCATCATTGAAATAACGGAAGTTGATATGAGAAGCTAGTGCCTCTTTTTGAATTGCTGTTACATCAAAACCTGAAAAATGTAAAGTATCAAAATAATATTTATTGGATTGCGTAATGCCTAAGCTAGTTAATTGAGCTTCTACACTTTGGGCTAATGAGTGAATTCTTTGAGCAATTTTTTTCAAACCTTTAGGTCCGTGATAAATAGTATACATTACTGCCATATTCGCTAATAAAGCTTGTGCCGTGCAAATATTGGAAGTTGCTTTTTCTCTTTTAATATGTTGCTCTCTTGTTTGCAATGCCATTCTTAGGGCTCTATTGCCTTGCGCATCAATGCTTACACCAATTAATCTTCCAGGCATCCCTCTTTTAAATTCGTCCTTGGTAGCAAAATAGGCAGCGTGGGGCCCCCCAAAGCCCATTGGCACTCCAAATCTTTGAGTATTACCCACTGCAACATCGGCATTTAATTCACCAGGGCTTTTTAATAAAGTAAGAGACATTATATCGGCAATTAAAATCACAAAGCCACCTGCTTGATGCACTTGTTGTATGAAAGAAGAGTAGTCTTCAATGCTTCCTGTATTGTTAGGATATTGTAAGATAGCGCCAAAATAAGAAGCATCAATTTTTGCAGCACTAAAAGAACCTTCTTCAATTTGAATGTGGATAGGAGTGGCTCTTGTTTTTAATACATCTTTGGTTTGAGGGAAAATAGCCGTATCTACAAAAAATTTAGGTTGCGTAATAGTATCTGTTTTGTTGACAGTATTAAATATCATAGCCATTGCTTCAGCTGCAGCAGTGGCTTCATCTAATAAAGAAGCGTTAGCAATGGGAAGTCCTGTTAAATCACAAACCATTGTTTGAAAATTTAATAAACTTTCAAGTCTGCCTTGTGCTATTTCAGCTTGATAAGGAGTATACTGTGTATACCATCCTGGATTTTCAAATATATTTCTAAGTATCACAGAAGGAGTGATAGTGCCATAGTAACCGGCTCCAATAAAATTATTGGCTACAATATTTTTTTCTCCAATTTTTTTTAATGCCTGCAACATTTCAAATTCAGAAAGACCTTCTGGTATTTGCATAGGTTCAGTGGAACGAATATTGCTAGGAACTGTTTTTTCTATTAATTCATCAATCGACTTTACGCCAATGGCAGCTAACATTTTATCTGTTTCTTGGGCATTAGGACCAATATGTCTATGGATAAATTCTGCTTCGTTCAAATGGAGTTGCAACATAAATTAGGGTATTTAAAAAATGGATACAAAGATACAAAAAAATACACCCTTAATAGGTCCTTTAGCAGTGTTTTGGGGAAAGCTTGTGGATGAGGTCAAAAAGTTTATCTTTGAGCTACTATTATGAGCCTATCTATTGAACAATTGTTTGATACACCCTCTTCTGAAACACTTAAAAAATTCCAAAATTTTTTAAAAAGAGTAGATAAGCGTAAAATACTTAAACAATTACCTAGCTTACACGATTCAGCTTTTGAAAAAGTGAATTGTTTAGATTGTGCTCGTTGTTGTAAAAATTATTCTCCCAGATTTAAAATGCCCGATATCAAAAGAATTAGCAAGTATTTAAGAATGAAAGAGACGGTTTTTATAGATACTTATTTATCTATGGATGAAGAGGGAGATTATGTTGTCAATACCAAACCTTGTCCTTTTTTGGGTGCAGATAATTTTTGTAGCATTTATGAGCATCGACCTTCCGATTGTCAGCGCTTTCCTTATACCAATGAAGATGTATTTTTTAAAAGAGTGGCCATCACTATGAAAAATGCTGAGTTTTGTCCAATAGTGCACGATGTGATGCACGGACTTTTAACCGCGCCCTAGTTTTTTAAAACTATTTTAATTTAGTATTCCATTTTTCTTAAAGAAGGTGCTTTGAACCAAGTAGTAATAACTACTAAAAGTGTCATTGTGCCGCCAAAAACAACAGAGGGGATAACTCCCAGTAATTTAGCCGCAACGCCACTTTCAAATTGTCCAAATTCGTTACTACTATTAATAAACATTGAATTTACGCTCATTACTCTACCGCGCATATGATCGGGTGTTTTTAATTGTACAATAGTACCTCTTACAATCATACTAAATCCATCTAATATGCCACTTAATAATAATGCAGCAAAGGATAGCCAGTATAATTTAGAAAGTGCAAATACAATAATACAAAGCCCAAAACCCCCTACAGCTAATAATAATTTTTTTCCTTGACCTTTATTTACAGGGAAAATGGTAATAATGAATATAATTAAAATGGCACCTATATCGGAAGCGGCATTTAACCAACCAAATCCAATGGGGCCTACTTTTAAAATATCAACGGCATAAACTGGTATCATTGCAACAGCACCACCAAATAAAACAGCAAATAAGTCCAAAGAAAGTGCACCCAATACTTCTTTTGTGTTAAAAACAAAACGCAAACCTTCTTTAACACTCTCTAATGTTTTTTGATTGGTTATGACATCTGCGTGTGGTGGTTTGGTTGTAATTTTTGAAATAAATAAATAGCCCAATATCACCAAAGCTACTACACCCATTAATGCGCCTGTATGTCCAAAACCCGCTATAATAAATCCAACAATGGCGTGGCCCAAGATAGAAGCAGTTAACCAAATCCCCTGACTCCAAGAAGTTGCATTTTGTAATAATTCTTTAGGTATGATACCTCCCACAATAGTGCCAAAGCTGGGTCCAGTGAAGGATCTAATAATACCAGTACAAAAAACAATAAAGTAAATGAAAATGGCAATGATTAATGAAGATTGTTTTGCGACACTTGCATTGCTGTCTGTTTGGTCGTTATAAATGGACAATCCTAATAAAATTGCGGCACATAATATATATAAAAACACACCTCTTAATAGTAGTTTTCTTTTCTCACTAATGTCTATGATATGCCCAGCGTATAAGGCCAGAGATACTGCAGGAATTACTTCTGCGAGTCCAATAAGACCAATGGCAAAGGGTTCTTTTGTTAATTCGTAAATCCACCAACCTACTAAAGTGCCCATCATCCTTAAGCCCATAATAAATAAAAAGCGACCCAGCATTAAATTTCTAAATTCCACCACTTGTAAAGAAGCAAAGGGGCTTATCTGGGTTGAATTTTTAATTTCCATTCCACTAAGTTAAGGTAAACTAAAATAATGTTGGCCTTGTTCTAAATCTTTGTCTAAGGCGTCAGTGATTACTTTTAAATGTGATTCATTGTAAATAAAATCGGCATTAGTGGCATCTATATAGATAGTTTTAATTGAATGTTGTTTAATGTAACTAGTATAAGTTTCTTGAATTCTAAATAAATAATCATCTGGAATAGCTTGTTCAAATTTTCTATTCCTTTTTTTAATGTTCCTTTGTAATTTATTAACAGGAGCGTGTAAATAAATAAGAATATCGGGGGTGACTAATTGTGTCACAAAAACATCAAACATTTTTTGATATAATCTATATTCTTCTTCTGGTAAGTTCACTTTGGCAAACAATAAACATTTTGTAAATAAATAATCTGAAATGATAAGTTCTTGAAATAAATCATTTCTCTTAATGTATTCTTGTTGTTGTTTAAATCGTTCTGCCAAAAAAAATAACTCTAAAGGGAATGCGTATTGTTTTGGATTTTCGTAAAATTTAGTGAGAAAGGGATTTTCGGCAAATTCTTCTAATACCAATTTTGCTTGATAATGCTTAGATAGTAGCTGTGCCAAGGTTGTTTTTCCTGCACCAATATTTCCTTCAATAGCAATATAACGATGGTTCATAATTTTTTATCTGCAATTTCCAAATATAGCAAGCAGCAACTTTATTCACTGCTTTTTTTATACACAACAGAAGAATCTCCACATTCTTCTAACAAATCTTTATTGGTTTTTAATAAAATAGGGTGTAGAAAACCGGGGGCTAATTCAGTTAAGGGCGCTAATACAAATTTTCTATTGGCTATATGTGGATGAGGTATTGTTACATTGGAAGTATGTATTATAGCGTTATTAAAATAAATTATATCTATATCTATACTTCTTGGACCCAAAGGAATATCTCTTTTTCTTCCCAGTGAATTTTCAATTTTTAAAATTTCCTCTAACAATTTTTCTGCCGAAAATGTAGTGGATAATAGTAAAGCCTGATTTAAAAATGCAGGTTGCTCTTTGTAGCCCCAAGGTTCGGTTTCAAATAAAGAAGAGCTTGCTATAATAGTGCCACATTGTATGCCAAGCTTATCTTTTGCTGCGGACAAGTTTGCCATTCGATCTCCCATATTACCACCTATCAATAGGTACACCTGATTCATAAGAAGGACGCTTAAAGTAGCTCAAATATCCATAATTTTACAGCGTCGCCCTATTTTAAATGACTCTATTTATATGAAACAGTTTTTCAAAACCTTTTTTGCTTCTTTATTAGCATTATTTATTTTTAGTATCATAGGTATAGTTTTAATTATCTCCTTGGCTGCAGGCTTTTCTAAAGAAGAGCAAAAAATAACGCCCTCCAATGCTGTATTAGTAATTGATGTGGCAGAAAATTTTGAAGAACAAGTAAAGTCCGATCCTATTTCTGAAATTGTAAGACAGAAAAAAGGAAAAACCCCTAGTTTGTCGCAGTTAATTGGGTTAATACAATACGCTAAAAAAGATTCCTCTATCAAAGGTATTTATATAAAGTGCTCTCAAAATCCAAATGGATATGCCGCATCTGAAGAAATGAGAACAGCATTAATGGATTTTAGAAATTCAAATAAATTTATCATTGCTTACGGAGAAACTATTACACAAAAAGCATATTGGATAGGAGGGGTTGCCAATCAAATATACACCCATCCCCAAGGGGGCTTGGAATTTTCCGGATTTAATTATGAAACTCTATTTTTAAAAGGTTTATTAGATAAATTAGAAATAAAACCTCAGGTATTTTATGCAGGTAAATTTAAAAGTGCTACTGAGCCTTTTAGGTATGCTCAAATGTCGGAAGCTAATAAATTACAAACCTCTGTTTGGTTAAATGCTCTTTATAATAATTTTTTACAAGGCATTGCTGAGACAAGAGGTATAGAGGTAGCCACTTTAAAAGCTTTGTCTAATGATGGTAAAATACAATCCGCCAATGATGCACTTCAAAATAATTTAGTAGATGGACTTTTGTATGATGATCAAGTGAAAAAGCTAATTGCAAAAAAAGTACATCTTACTAAGGCGCAAGACATTGCTTTTGTCTCCATCAATGATTATGCAGCCACAGTAGCACTCAGAGGTAATGGTAAAGGAAAAATTGCAGTGCTTTATGCTTCTGGCGATATTGAAATGGGTAAAGGCAGTAAAGATGCTATAGCCAGTGATGATTACAGAAAATTATTAGAAGAAATAAAAAATGATGCCTCCATTGATGCGGTAGTTTTGAGAGTGAATTCGCCAGGAGGTAGTGCTTTAGCAAGTGATATCATTTGGAGAGAAATTGAATTATTAAAAAAAGAAAAACCTGTGGTGGTGAGTATGGGAGATTACGCAGCCTCTGGAGGTTATTATATTTCGTCTGGAGCAGATTCTATATTGGCTGACGCGAATACTATTACAGGATCTATTGGTGTTTTTTCGGTATTACCTAATATAGAAGGCTTTATGAAAAATAAATTAGGAGTCACTTTTGATAGAGTAAAAACTAGTCAATATGCAGATGTGCCTTCTACCACAAGAACTATGAACGAGACAGAACAAAGGTTTATGCAAGCAAGTGTAGATAGTGTGTATCATACTTTTAAATCTCGAGTAGCACAAGGCCGTAAGAAAAGTATAGACTATATTGATTCTATTGCGCAAGGTAGAGTGTGGATAGGAACTGACGCTGTAAAAGTAGGTTTGGTCGATAAAATTGGAAATTTAAATGAGGCTATTGCAACAGCCGCTAGAATGGCAAAGCTAAAAGGCTATAGTACTAAAGCCTATCCTGAATCAAAATCATTTATTGAAGAATTTATCAATGGATATGAAGACAATATTAAAACCAAAGCCATCAAAGAAGAAATAGGTGCCTCTCAGTGGCAGGTATTACAACATATCAAAACGGTCAAACAAATCGTGGGTGAAACCCAAGCACGATTGCCTATCTTTGTGGTGAATCATTATTAATACTATGCGGTCTTATAGTCAAATAACTGCGATGTTAGCCATTACAAAAGCTAGCTTACGCTCTATATTTAGAAGTCCCTCTGCCGTTATTTTTAGTATTGCTTTTCCACTCATATTTATTTTAGTATTTGGGTTTTTAAGTAGCGGTGGAAATATTAATGTAACAGTAGCTATGGATAAAAGCTCTGATACTTTGAACCCTGTGTATGCCTCTATCAAACATATACCTGGATTTAATTTTTTACAAGGAGACTCTACAAAAATTAAAAGTGAATTAACTAAAGGTCGTTTAACAGCGCTCATTGCTATTCAAAAAACGAATAATCTAAACGCCCCCTATACTATTCAGTTAACTAGTTCAGAAGCAGCTAACCCACAAAATATACAACTAGTAAAGTCGATATTAAATGCAGTCATTGCAAAATTGAATCAAGAAAATTTTGCAGGTACGCCAACAATGGCTGTAGTAAGTAATAATGTTCAAAAAGTGCCTGGGCGTGTGTATAGAAGTATTGATTTTGTGCTACCTGGCCAATTAGGTTTTTCTTTGTTAAGTGCAGGAGTTTTTGGTGTGGCTTTTCTATTTTTTAATTTAAGACAGCAATTGGTATTGAAAAGATTTTATGCTACTCCTATTCGCAGACTCTATATTATTTTAGGAGAAGCGCTGAGTAGAGTATTATTTCAATTATTGACAGCTATTATAATTATTGGTATTGGGCATTTTGCATTCAAATTCACTTTAGTGCAGGGATGGATAACTTTTGCAAGTATTATGTTGCTTAGCTTTATTGCCTTACTCTTATTTATGGGTTTTGGTTTTATTGTGAGTGGTGTTGCCAAAAATGAAAGCAGTATTCCTCCCTTTGCCAACTTAATTACTTTGCCTCAATTTTTATTAGCAGGTACTTTTTTTTCTATTGATAATTTTCCTTCTTGGATGCAACCTTTTTGCAAAATTTTACCGCTGACTCATTTTAATAATGCTATGCGCAACATTTCATTTGAAGGCGCCAGTTTAATGTCTACTTGGCCAGACATATCAATTTTGCTTTTATGGATGGTAGTGGTGTATGCTATTGCTTTTAAAATATTTAAATGGGAATAATGAAATTCATTAAATTAATAATAGGTAGTATTGTTATTTTAAGTTTGCTATTGATTGGGTTTTCATTATTATTTCCTTCAAAAGTTATTACTTCAAGGGCTGTGGAAATACATTCTAGTGCAGCAAAAATTGCTTATTTCACAGCAGATCTAAATCATTGGAATGAATGGATGAGCGATTGGAAGCAAAACAAAGTGGTGCTAGAAAATAATACGGCGCATATTGGTAGCCAAACTATTCGTTACATCAATCAAACTACCAACAAGGTAAATTTTGAGTGGATAGCCACAGGGCAAAGACCTTATTTAGTGAGTTTCGATTGGACGCGCTTAAAAGATAGTACTTATGTGGTGCATTGGTCTTTTGAACAAAATGTAAAGTGGTATCCTTGGGAAAAGTTTCAAACTTTATTAAATGAAAAAGTGCTCGGCTCTAAAATGGAATTAGAATTACAAAATTTACAACAAGCCATTCATTCTTCATACATCCCAGAGTAAAAAAATATTTCACAAAATTTATATTTTACTTTCTCTGTCTTTCAAATACTGAATGTTTCTTTGAATACCTTTTAATTTAGATCTTAATAAAGGAGATTTTGAAAATCTTTGTTTAAAAGTGGTTTCTTCTATTTGAAGCCAATTTTCTTTATTCATTTCAAGCAGCCCATATAATGGCTTAAATGCAGATTCTTGATGGCTCTTACTAAATCTATTCCAAGGGCAAACATCTTGGCAAATATCACATCCAAAGGCCCAGTCATTATAATGTCTATCTGTTTGAATAGTTGTTGCTTTTAATTCAATAGTAAAATAGCTTATACAATGATTTGCCTCAATAGTTTTATCGGGTAAAATGGCTTGAGTTGGACAAGCGTCAATGCAACTAGTACAAGTCCCGCAATAATCTTTACCTATAGGCTCATCATATAATAAAGGAAGGTCAACAATGAGGGTAGCTATAAAAAAGTAAGAACCTGCTTTTGGTTGAATTAAATTACCGTTTTTACCTATCCAACCAGCCCCTGCTAATTTTGCCCAAGTTCTTTCTAAAACAGGTGCTGAATCTACAAAACCTCTTCCTTCTATGGGTCCTATTTTTTTTCTATAGATATCAAGTAAATTTAATATTTGATTTTTTATGACATCGTGGTAGTCTTCTCCCCAAGCATATTTTGCAATTTTTGCATCTTTATTTTTAGCTTGCTTAAGGGAAGTTTCGTCGGGATAATAATTTTTTAAAAATGTGATAACCGACTTAGCACCTGGAACTAATTTTCTTGGATCAATGCGTAGATCAAAATTTTTTTCCATATAGCTCATATCACCGTGAAAACCTTTTTCAAGCCAAGCTTCTAATTTCTTTGCATCCTCAGGTAATTCTTTAGCTTCCGCAATACCACAAAAATCAAAACCCATTTTTATGGCTTCTGATTTAATGAATGCGGTATTTGAAAATTCGTTCAAAGCTAATTTTGAGTGGTTTATGAATATGGGAATGGGTATGTAAAAATAGCAGAAAAACCTTGTCAAAACTGACTTTTATGCGGTTTTGCTTGTGATTTTATGCCATAATAACTTAACCTAGAGATTGGCTTTGCTTTTGAGCTTCTTTAAGTATAAATCAAGAATATGAATTTAAATCAATATACCATTAAAGCGCAAGAAGCTATTCAGGGGGCTCAACAGCTGGCTTATTCAAATAAAGATGCAGCTATTGAGACGCTTCATTTATTAAAAACTATTTTATTAGATAAAAATAGCGCGACGGAATTTCTATTAAAGAAAAATAATGTTAATCCTGCTGTGGTGACACAAAAAGTAGAAGCTCAAATGTCTACTTTGCCCAAACAATTAAGTGGCGAACCAGCCAGTCAATTAAGTAGAGATTTAAATAGTGTTTTACTCAAAGCTAGTAGTGCTTTAAAAACTTTTGGAGACGAATTTGTAACAGTAGAACATTTACTTATTGCAATGGTGCAAGTAAATGATATGGCCTCTAAAATATTAAAAGATGCAGGCCTTACGGAAAAAGGTTTGATTGCAGCTATCAAAGAATTAAGAAAAGGCGAAAAAGTACAATCTGCTACTCAAGAAACACAAGTGCAAGCATTATCAAAGTATGCAAAGAATTTAAATGACTTGGCCAATAGTGGCAAACTAGATCCAGTAATTGGTCGAGATGAAGAAATTCGAAGAACCTTACATATACTTTCAAGAAGAAGTAAAAATAATCCCATTTTAGTGGGAGAGCCTGGTGTAGGTAAAACCGCTATTGCAGAAGGCTTGGCAATGCGTATTGTTAATGGAGATGTTCCAGATAATTTAAAAACAAAAATCATTTTTGCATTGGATATGGGGCAATTAATTGCAGGTGCAAAATATAAAGGTGAATTTGAAGAAAGATTGAAAAGCGTAGTAAAAGAAGTAGCCGACAGTGATGGGGAAATTATTTTATTTATTGACGAGATACATACCCTGGTGGGTGCCGGGGGTGGAGAAGGTGCTATGGATGCAGCCAATATATTAAAACCTGCACTTGCGAGAGGTGAATTGAGAGCTATTGGGGCTACTACTTTAAATGAGTATCAAAAGTTTTTTGAAAAAGATAAGGCTTTAGAGCGCCGTTTTCAAAAAGTAATTATTGATGAGCCAAGTAAAGAAGATGCTATTTCAATTTTAAGAGGATTGAAAGAAAGATATGAAACGCATCATCACGTTAGAATTAAAGATGAAGCCATTATTGCTGCAGTTGAATTGTCTAGTAGATATATTACAGATAGATTTTTACCTGATAAAGCTATAGACTTGGTTGACGAGAGTGCGGCTAAGTTAAGATTAGAAATGAATTCAATGCCCGAAGAATTAGATACTTTAATTAGACAAATTCGTCAGCTTGAAATTGAGAGAGAAGCTATTAAAAGAGAAAACAATCCCGAGCAATTAAAAGCATTAAATATTGAAATAAGTAATTTAACTGTACAGAAAGATACTTTGAAAGCTAATTGGGCGGAAGAAAAAGAATTAGTAGATAAAGTGCAAAGTACAAAAGCAACTATTGAAAAATTAAAACAAGAAGCAGAAGTTGCAGAGCGAAATGGAGATTATGGTAAAGTGGCTGAAATAAGATATGGTAAGGTAAAAGAACAAGAAAATAATTTATTGGCTTTGACTAAACAATTACAAGAAATTGGTAATAATGGTAAAAGGTTAATGAAAGAAGAAGTGGATGCAGAGGATATAGCAGAAAATGTAGCTAAGGCTACGGGTATTCCAGTGCATAAAATGCTTCAGTCTGAAAGAGAAAAATTATTGCATTTAGAAGAAGAACTGCATAAAAGGGTGGTAGGTCAAGAGGAAGCCATTACTGCAGTGGCGGATGCTATAAGAAGAAGTAGAGCTGGGTTACAAGATCCTAAAAAACCCATTGGATCGTTTATTTTCTTGGGTACCACAGGTGTGGGTAAGACGGAATTAGCCAAAGCTTTAGCTAATTATTTATTTGATGATGATTCTATGATGACGCGCATAGATATGAGTGAATACCAAGAAAAACACACTGTTTCTCGCTTGGTGGGTGCGCCTCCGGGCTATGTAGGATATGATGAAGGGGGCCAGTTGACAGAAGCAGTAAGAAGAAAGCCTTATAGTGTGGTTTTATTAGATGAAATTGAAAAAGCACATCCCGATGTATGGAATATTTTATTACAAGTTTTAGACGATGGGCATTTAACTGATAATAAAGGAAGGACGGTGAATTTTAAAAATACTATTATTATTATGACAAGTAATATGGGTAGTCATTTAATTCAAGAAGCTTTTGAAGGAGTTACTGAGAAAAATGTAGAACAAAAAGTAGAAAAGTCAAAAACAGAAGTGTTAGCCTTATTAAAACAAACTATTCGTCCTGAATTTTTAAATAGAGTAGATGAAATAATTATGTTCTCTCCTTTATTGCAAAAACAAATGGCATCTATTGTAAATATTCAGTTGAATAATTTAAAAACTTTAGTAGCTGAGAATGGAATTGACATCACATTTAGTAAATATTTAGTAGATTATTTAGCTGATCAGGGATTTGATATGCAATTAGGGGCCAGACCTTTGAAAAGATTAATTCAAAAAATGGTGGTGAATGAATTTAGTAAGAAGATATTGAGCGGTGAAATAGATAAAACAAAAAAAGTATTAATTGATATTTTTGATGGAGTCATTGTATTTAGGAATGAAAGCTAAATCCAAATTGTAAGTTTCCTTTTGAAATATAGTAGAGGTCTTGTATATTTGATAAATTGTATTACTAAATTTTTACATATAGATGGCCAATACTAAGCAAGCAGCTGTAGGTTTTATTTTTGCTACCATTTTAATAGATGTTATAGGCTTGGGTATTATTATACCTGTGGTGCCTCAATTATTACAACATTTATTAAATATTGCCGATAGATCTGATATCAGTTCTATTTCAAAACCTGCGATGTACTTAACTTTCATTTATGCGGCAATGCAATTTGTATTTGCGCCTATTTTGGGAAGTTTAAGTGATCATTATGGTAGAAGACCTATTTTACTTTTTTCTTTAATTGGTTTTGGTTTAGATTATATTTTTTTAGCTTTTGCGCCCACTATTGGCTGGTTATTTGTGGGCAGAACAATTTCAGGCATTACAGGTGCAAGCATTACAACAGCAGCTGCTTATATGGCAGATATAAGTGATGAAAATACGCGTGCTAAAAATTTTGGAATGATTGGCGCCGCTTTCGGTATAGGCTTTATTATTGGCCCCTTATTGGGCGGATTATTGGGAGAGATAGGACCAAGAATTCCTTTTTTAGTAGCTGCAGGATTAGCTTTAATTAATGCTTTATATGGTTATTTTATTTTACCTGAATCTTTAGACAAGGAACATAGAAGAACATTTGATATTAAAAGAGCCAATCCCATTGGATCATTAAAAAATTTAAATAAGTATCCAGCCGTTTTTGGATTAATTATTTCTTTATTATTTATATATATTGCTTCTCATTCTGTTCAAAGTAATTGGAGTTTTGCTAATATCAGCAAATTTGGATGGACGCCTAAAATGATAGGTATTTCTTTAGGTATTATTGGTTTATTGGTGGGACTAGTGCAAGGTTTATTAATTCGATATATCAATCCAAAATTAGGCAATGAAAAAAGTGTGTATTATGGAATAAGTTTATATGCTTTGGGTTTAGTTTTATTTGCTTTTGCTTCACAAACTTGGATGATGTTTTTATTTTTAGTACCCTATTGTTTAGGAGGTATTTCTGGCCCAGCTTTACAGGCTTTAATTTCTTCCCACGTCCCCAAAAATCAACAAGGTGAATTACAAGGTTCTTTAACGGGATTACAGAGTTTAACTTCTATTGTTGGACCTCCAATGATGATTGGCCTTACTTCTTATTTTTCTATAAAGAACTCGCCCCAGCATATTTTTTTTCCGGGAGCTGCATTTTTATTAGGTGCTTTTTTTATGCTTCTAAGTGCTTTGGTGGCCTACTTTGTATTAAAACAAGATACTAGTAAAGCGAGCCAATAGAATCTTTCTAATTAATGCCTCGCTGTCGTTATATTTGTGGCTAAATAATTTGTGTTATGACGACGCCCTTAATGGCCCAACTCAAAGAGACTTCCTCTTTCATTCATTCAAAAATTCAACCAACCGCTACTACCGCTATTATTTTAGGCAGTGGTTTGGGAAATTTAGCTTCTCAAATTAAAATTGAATTTGAAATTCGTTATACAGACATTCCTCATTTTCCTATAAGTACAGTGGAGGGACATAAAGGAAGACTTATTTTGGGTACTTTAAACGATGTAAAAGTATGGGTGATGGAAGGACGATTTCATTTTTATGAAGGCTATTCTCCTGCGCAAGTGTCTTATCCCGTTCGAGTGTTAAAATTATTGGGCGTTGAAAATTTAATTTTATCTAATGCTGCCGGTGGCGTGAATTCGAATTTCAAAGTAGGAGATTTAATGATTATTAAAGATCATATTAGTTTGTTTACTATTAACCCTTTGATAGGTAAAAATGAACCTGAATTAGGCACTCGTTTCCCAGATATGAGCGAGCCATATGCTTTAGATTTTATAGAGAAAGCAAAAAATATTGCTAATAAACATCAAATTAAAGTGCACGAAGGAATTTATGTAGGGGTGACAGGTCCTACTTTTGAAACTAGGGCTGAGTATAAACTCATTAAAGCGGTAGGGGGCGATGTAGTAGGTATGAGTACGGTTCAAGAAAATATAGCAGCAGTGCACGCTGGAATGAAAGTATTTGCCATAAGTGTTGTTACCGATTTGGGCATTAGAGAAGATAACAATACCATTACACATCAAGAAGTTTTAGAAGCTGCCCACGCAGCTGAGCCGAAATTAACATTAATTATTAGTGATTTAGTAAAACAAATATCCTAATTGAATTAAAAGTATGCTCATTATTAAGCGCATTTTGTTAATAGCACTCTTAGGTAGCTTGTTTTCATTGAAATCAAGTGCGCAAAATTTTGGAAATGCATTAAGGCCTGTAGGTAGATCCAATGCCAATGGGCAAACGCCAGACTCTCTTCAAAAAAGAGATCAAAATGCCGATTCTATTACCATATTTTATAAGTGGTATAATAATAATGATATTAGAAAATTAGATTCAAGTATTAACGACTTTTTTATTCATTTTCCTTTACCTTATACCACTTATAACTTAGGTAATTTAGGAACTGCCTCAAAGTCATATTTGTTAACCACGCAGCAAAAAGGGGGCTTTGATGCAGGCTTTCACGCTTATGATGGTTATTTTTATACTTTAGCAGCCACTCCCTTTTATCAAACCACACGACCTTTTACAGAACTAGGTTACTTAATAGGTGCTAAAGGGGAACAATTAATAGAGATAAAACATACACAAAATAAAACTCAGCAATTAAATTTTTCTTTTGATTATAGATTTAGTAATGCTCCTGGTAATTTAAAAAATCAGAATGCGAATTTGAATAATATGCGCATCACTGCACATTTTCAATCCAAAAGAAAAAGATATGAATCTTACTGGGTGATGCTGAACAACAAAGCGGCATCTTCAGAAAACGGAGGCTTGATAAAGCCCTCTTTGTTAGACAGTTTATCCTTGAATAATCCTTATGAATTAGAAACAAGATTAGGGGTGAGTGGAGCTGCTTTCCGCAATCCTTTCAATACCAGTATAGCCACGGGTTCTACTTATAAAAATAATACTTATTTGTGGCGTCAAACTTATGATTTTGGTCAAAAAGACTCTATTGTCAAAGACACTGTTGTCATTCACTTATTTTATCCTAGGCTAAGATTACAAAATGAAATTAAAATAGAATCTAATCAATTTCTTTTTGAAGATAAAGCGCCCAATGCAACTAGCTATTTGCAATATTTTAATTATGTATTACCTACTTCCTCATCCATAAAATTTTTAGATAACTGGAATAAGTTTTCTAATGATTTTAGTTTAATTAGTTATCCTCAGAAAAATAATGCCAATCAGTTTTTACAAATAGGTTCGGGGTATAGCCAATTTACGGGTACTTCAACTAATGTGTCACTGGGGTCGGGCTATGATTTGTATGGTTTTGGTGCTTACAAAAATAAAACTAAGAATCAGCTTTGGGATTTAATGGCTTCTGGTAAATTATATATCAATGGTTACCACGCAGGAGATTATGATGCACAATTTTATTTATCAAGAATTTTAAATACGAAAGGAACTTATTTAAAAATTTCATTTTTAAATAGTAATCGAACACCTTCTACCAATTATCTTGGATGGACTCAATTTCCCATAAATGCTTTAAAAGGCATTCAAAAAGAAAATATAGTAGATATGGGCGGTGAGCTAGGGAACCCTTCAAATAATTTTAGATTTACTTTCAATTATCAATTAATCAATAATTATAATTATTTCTCCTCTGGATTTCAGCCAGCTGTGTACACTAAGCCTATAAGTTATATTAATAGTTTATTGGCGAATAAAATTAAAATTAGTAAGTATTGGAACTGGTATAATGAAACTACTTTTCAAATCGTAGATGCCGCAGCGCCCATTCATATACCTTTTATAATATCTAGGCAAAGAGTAGCTTTTGAAGGTAATTTTTATAAAAACCTACATCTTTCTACTGGACTTGAGTTTATTTATCATTCTGATTTTAAAGTTGATAATTATATGCCGCTGACTGGTCAATTTTACTTCCAAAATAGCTATATGCTTCACAATAGGCCTACTACCAATGCTTTTTTACATTTTATGATAAAACGCTTTAAAAGCTATATTAGACTTGAAAACCTTAATACTTTAATTCCTACAAATACTTCATTAGGAAATACTTATAATTTTGCTGCTCAAAATTACCCTGGAACCGGCACCTGGTTGAGGGTAGGAATTTGGTGGAATTTTATTAATTAGGGAAAATTGGAGTTTAACTATTTTTTATCCTTTAATTCTATTTAACTTTGTAGTATGAAAAGGGTATTGACTTTTTTACTTCTGTTATTTTACACAGTTTCAAGTGTGGGTGCATCTGTAAGCACTCACTACTGTATGGGTAAGATTAGAAAATGTCAATGTGCTACACCCAAAACAGAAAAAAAAGACCATTGCTGTAAAGATACTGTTAAGTATGTTAAATCACAGGAGGACCATTCATTTCAATTGGCCGTTGTTGTAAAAAAGCATATCAATTTTGCATCTGTTATTTGCAAAACCAATTTCGCTTCTAGCTCTTATGTATACACAAGTCAACATTCTTTCATAAAGCAATTTTTATGTAGTGCTTCGGCACCTCCTATCTATAAGTTTGTGTGTAATTTTAGAATTTGATATCAATTTTGGTTTCTTATTTTGTGCCAATATAATTTGGCCATTAAATCTTCTATATTTTTTAATTCATTAACAAATTCATTTTATGAAAAACTTATTATTATCATTTATATTTCTTGTATTTTCTTCTATTATAGCTTTTGGGCAAAATAGCTCTAAAATTAAAGTAGCTGGCAACTGCGGTATGTGTAAAAAGAACATTGAAACTGCAGCAAAATCAGCAGGAGCTTTAACTGCTGCTTGGGATAAAAACACCAAGTTATTAACAGTTACTTATGATGTGGCAGCTACTTCTACCGACAAAATGGAAGCGGCTATTGCCAACGCAGGTTATGATACTGAGCATCAAACCGCTTCTAATGAAGCCTATAGCAAACTTGACGAATGTTGTCAATATGATAGAGCTGCTAAAAATGCTACCAAAGAAATGAGCTGTTGCAATAATCAGTCTTGTGCAAAGAACAAGGGTGAGTGTTGTAAAAAAGGAGCTACTTGTGCTAAAGACAAGTCTTGTTGTAAAAAAGCTTAATTCCTAATTATTTTTTAATGAACCATTACCTATGATTTTCATAGGTAATGGTTATATATATTTATTATGAAATTGAAATTATTTTTAATGGCGGGCTTATTTATTATAGCCACTAGTGCCAATGCGCAAATAAAGTCTGCAGAGGTATTAGCAAGCGGTTTAACTTGCTCTATGTGTTCAAAAGCTATTTTCAAAGCCTTAAGTTCTTTACCATTTGTTGATACTATTAAAGTAAATATTGAAACTTCTGTGTATCAATTAAATTTTAAAAAAGATAGTGCTGTAAAAATTGAAAGCATTAGAGATGCGGTGTATGACGCGGGTTTTGCAATTGCAAAATTATCTATTACTGCTAATTGGAAAGATAAAAACGCTATCAAAGATTTAGTTTTTAATGATCTGGGATATCAGTTTCAGTGGCAAATTAAATCTAATAAAATGTTGTCTAATTCTCAGAAAGTTTTTATTGTAAATAAAGACATTCAAACAGTAAATGGAGTTTATCTTTTAAACTTTTAATTATGGCGGCCAGATGGCGATTTTATAATGTGATTATAGCTATTTGTTTTTTTACTAATAATGTATCTGCACAAGAATTGTATGTAATGAGTGAACCGGCCAGTATAATGCCTAATAGATCCATCATTATAAAGCAGTCTTACCAGCAAATGGGTGGAAATATAAAAAGCACATTTTATAATACGCAGCTAGAATTTAGTTTTAAGAAAAATTGGATGATGCATTTGGGAACAAATTATACCGCTTCTGAAATATATTTACAACACCGATTTTATTCTTTAGATGATATTCATAAGCATACCAGATTAGCCTTCTTTGCTAAAGCTATTAATTCTCCTTACAATCCTTCCACTAGTGCAATTATGCTAGAAGGGCAACAGAAATTATGGAATGTGGGTTTTATTGCAACAAGGTTGCAGCACAAATGGGCGAGTTCTATGAGTGCTGGTTGGTTATATAGATACACAGGTATAACGCATTATGGCAATAATGGTATTCAATATAACTGGTCGAATGGATGGTTATTATACCCCAAAAATTATAGTAATTATGAACAAACCAATATCAATTTTTATGTAGAGTTATTGGGCCAACAAGTATGGAAGGATAAGGTCTCTTATTTAGATATGGCTCCTTCTATACAATTCATTTTCAATAGTCAATCTAAATTTAACTTGGGTTATAGATGGGCTATAATGGATAATACCAATAGAATGAGTAAAGAAAGTGTGTACCTAAGCTTTGATTATTTGTTTTTTAACGCTCTGCCCAAAAGAAAGAGTTTTAAAAAATAATATTATTTATGTTTCCAATTAATTCTCCTGCCTACATAACATTTTACATTTAAGCCATTGGAGCTTTCTGTAAGACCTTTTCCTATACCTAAATTAAATTCGTATAGCGGGTGTAAAAAAAGATCAATGACCGCATATAATTGATGCTGTTGATTGGGTAATTTATAAGGGCTTAACAATTTTCCAGTATTGCCATAATACTCAAGACCTATACTTGCTTTTTTGGAACTCGCATAGGCGTACTTAAAATTGGGTTCAAAAGCTACTTCGTTATTAGTAAAGGAAACGCCTAGGGTAGGATTGAAAGACCAATAATGATTACCCAAGGTTTTGTCAAAGATGGGTCTAATCTCAGTACCCCATTCATTTTCATTGGTGAAAGGATCTTTATCAAAACCAATTTCAGTGGATAAGCTTACGCCTATAGGCCAATTCCAATTATCGGGTGCTTTTACTCTTGGTCTAATATGGGATCCAGTATATTGTAATTTCCCTTCATAGTCATAAGTGAAAATATAAAAACCAAGTTCAAAATTATCACTTAGGCCACTAGTAATTTCAATGGTTTCTAATAAAGGATGATACCATTCTTTCAATTGGGGTCCTTTAAAAGTATAATTTGAATGCAGTTCAATGATACTAGTGAATTTAGGGATGGTGGCAGAGCCATATACTTGAATTTCTCCTGCATCTTGCGCCCTTAGCTCTTGATGTATAAAACTCAGTCCCAAAAATAGAACGAATATATATTTTGAAAATGTAGGAAATGAAATTCTATTTTTTGGAGATAAGTGCATTTTATGATTTTTGGACAAAGCTAATACTTTTCAAAATAGGCTAGGCTACCGCCCACCCAATCTTTATTCTTATTATAATCAACTCCTATCATTTTACCTTTACTGAGCCTTGCAAGGTTCATAGTAGCCACATATTTTTGTTTTTCTTCATTCCAAAAATAAAATAATCTAATTTCTGATTTAGCTTTTTCGGTGGGGGTAGCTATTATATTGGCATATGCTACTTTTTCTTGTAAAATCCACTGAGAGGGGTTTTGTAATTTCTCTAAGTCTGAAATTTGAATATCTATTATGACACCTTTACCTGCAAAGGAATAGAGGGGTTTTAATATAAATTTTTCTACTGCGATAGATTTGACATCCACGGTATCTGCAAATAGACTCTGAGGAATATAGGTATGTTTTAAAAAAGGAAGAAGGTACTTGCTAATTCTAAAAAAATGATGGGGGTGGGTTACCCATTCAATATCTAAATTATTTTGAAGTAAGGCACCTTTTTCTTGTATCTCTTTTGTTTGATGCATTAATTCATCTAATACTATTCTATTATAAATTCTATCAATTTTTATTTTTTTATTATTTTTTTTATAATAAAGTGTCTTGCCTTCTGTAAAAATTTCAGTGATACAAACTATGGGTATACCAAAATATTGCTCAGTACAATAAAAATCTATTTTAGTTTTTTGTTGATGGGGGTGAATGTCTAATAATACGGTATGTTGATGCGGGGTAGTTAAAATACTTTTTAAATGTTGTAGGTATTTTCTCTCATCATAATCATTTAAAAAAGGACTATAGCCTTCAGGAAGTGAATAGGAATTTTGTAAACATTTATATTGTAAGATTTCAAAAGCAAATAAGGAAGGAAATCCTTGTAGTTCAATAAGTGCGGGTACTATTTCATTTTGTTCATTAATAGCAATAGCAAAATCCATAATAAGGCACTTAGGTAAAGGGCTCTCTTTAGGAAAATGAGGTATATTTTTTAAGGCGGGTTCTGTCATTTTTTGAAAAGAACTAGACTGAATGACCTTGTTAATAGCTTCCCCGGTGTCTAGCATTTTTTGTTTAAAATGCTTATCAATAAAAATAGGTGTTTCTGCAATTCTAAAATCTAATGCATTAGGAAATTGACTTTCAAAGCAAGCAAGATATTTTTGATAAACATCCTGAGTAAAATTTTGATTGAATGTTTGACGAATGGAGGCAATCATAGAAATTATGATTTTGCTTTAAATGCTTTATCTAAAAAATTGGGGATGATAGTATGAAAAGTAGCATTAATTTTTTCGGCATCCTTTAAATGCAGCATCATTCTTTCCCATTTTTCAATACCAAACTCCTCAACCATTTTGGATTTATTTTTCTCCTCATTAAAATAATTTAATAAAATTTGATATTCTCCTTCAGGATGAAATTGAACGCCAGCCATATATTCATTAAATTGAATACCCATTATGGCTCTTTCTAAAGGCACTTCTGGTCTAATTTTTTCTAGACAAGTTATGGTAGCGCCCATACTATTAATTAAATCATCATTGGGCTCTGTTATTTGGTACAATCGGCTTTCAAGCGTATAAAATGGATCTTCTAAGCCTTCAAATAAATCATTAGAAGCTATGGGATGTACGGGTAATATGCCTATTTGCCTTGACTTTCTTAAACTAATTTTTCCAACATTAAAATGTCTGCAAGCAATTTGAAAACTATGACAAATTAGAAAAACAGGTTTTTTCATTGCCCACATTTGGTCAAGCCATTCTATATATAAGTTATCCCATTGTTCTCCTTTTGAATCCAAAGGAGAGCCAGGGCCTCCAGTGGAAATATAGGCATCGAAATTATGATTAGGAATTTCGCAACCATCTCTTAATCTAAAAATTTGATGTTGGATGTTTATATTTCTGTCTTGGCTCCAATGGGCTAAAAGTAATTCAATACATTCCATTCCCACATTTGTATTTCCATCATACATATCAATGATGGCAATATGTAAGTGGGGGGTAGACATTATAAGTAGCTTAAATTAGTTTTGGGAGTCAATACTAATAATGTTTCATACATTAATTGTATAGTATCGGCGATATCTTTTTTATGAATCATTTCAACAGTAGTATGCATATATCTTAATGGAATAGATATTAATACAGAAGGACAACCATCATTGGCATAAGCAAAACTATCTGTATCTGTTCCAGTGCTTCTACTCAAGGTTCTAAATTGAACAGGAATTTTTTTAGCTGATGCAGTATCTTCTACAATTTTTAATAATTTATTATGAATAGCAGGGGCATAGGCCAAGGAGGGTCCTTTTCCGCATTGAATATCTCCTTCAATGGCTTTATTAATCATAGGCGTATGGGTATCGTGGGTAACATCAGTAATAATAGCAATATTGGGTTTGATACGACGGGCTATCATCTCTGCACCTCTTAATCCAATTTCTTCTTGTACTGCGTTAACAATATGAAGGCTGTAGGGAAGTTTCTTTTTATTCATTTTTAACAGTCTTGCCACTTCAGCAATCATAAAACCGCCTATTCTGTTATCAAAGGCACGCCCAATGATAAAATTATTGGCTAATGCATCCATCCCTTCTTGATAAGTAACCACGGCTCCAATGTGAATACCCAATGCTTCTGCTTCTTTTTTGCTTCTTGCACCACAATCTAATGTTAATGTTTCTACTTTGGGTTGTGGTTCTTTTTGTTCTGGATTACTTAATCTTGTGTGAATGGCTGGCCATCCAAAAACTGCTTTTACAGGACCTTTTTTACCGTGAATCCAAACGCGCATAGAGGGTGCAATTTGATGATCTACGCCACCATTTCTCTTTAAATAAATTAAACCTTGATCGTTGATATAATTTACAAACCAACTAATTTCATCGGCGTGTGCTTCAATTACTACTTTAAAAGAAGCATTGGGGTTAATGACACCTACTGCAGTTCCATAAGCATCGCTATAAGTAGTATCTACAAATTTTTTTATATACTCTAACCAAATTTTTTGACCACTTGTTTCAAATCCGACTGGAGAAGGGTTGTTTATATATTTATTTAAAAATTCATAAGAGCTGGCACTTATAAATTCTTTTTTTGATTTTACTTCTGTTTTTGAGATACTTGATTTTGCCATAAATATTGTTTAAAATTAACCTCTGCAAGATAATAATAATTGGTCTATTTTTAATCAAGGGGGCTTCCTCTGTTTTCTTAATGAATTATTGATACTTTTGTACCTATAAACGATTTACTTTGCTACCACCGCCCATTAATACCAGTATTTTATGGAACCTTGCTTCGGATAGGTTTTTTGAAACTAGTAAGTTAATTTATCATTGGCAGTTGCAACATAATGAAGTTTATAAAAAATGGGTAGAGCTGAATGGATCTAACGGTATTACATTTTTACCCATTTCATTTTTTAAAACACACAGCGTTTATATAGGAGCTAACCCTTTGCATTTATTTGAAAGTAGCGGTACAACTCAGGATATAAAAAGTCAACATTGGGTACAAGATATAAATTTGTATGAAGCTAGTTTATTAAATGGCTTTAAGTTAGTGTATGGTGACCCCAGCCAGTATTGTATCATTGGTTTATTACCTTCTTATTTGGAAAGAAAACATTCTTCTTTAGTGTATATGGTTGATAAGTTGATTCAAGCATCTGGTCATTCTCAAAGTGGTTTTTATTTAGATGATTTTGCAAAACTTAATAAAACCTTACATCAATTAGAAAAACAGAAAATTTGGTTTATAGGAGTGAGTTTTGCTTTGATAGATTTTTCTAAGGCTTATCCTCAAAAACTTTCCTCCGCTATAGTTCTAGAAACAGGTGGAATGAAGGGTAGAAAAGAAGAAATTACAAGATTTGAATTACATCAAATATTACAAGAAAATTTAGGCATTTCTACGATACATTCTGAATATGGAATGACAGAATTATTAAGCCAGGCATATGCTATTAAAGAGGGAGTATTCAAATGCCCTCCTTGGATGAAGGTAATGGTAGCTGAAGAAGATGATCCCACTACCATCAAAGAAACAGGAAGAGGTATTTTGCACATTATAGATCTTGCCAATATATATAGTTGTTCTTTTATAGCGAGTGAAGATATGGGTGAAGTTTTTGAAGATGGCAGTTTTACAGTACTAGGCAGAATGGATACCAGTGCTCGAAGGGGATGTAGTTTACTTTTAGTATAATCTCATTTTTTTATTTCTTCTTATTTTTTGTAAGTATACATCTTCATTTACTCCTCGAATAGGTTTTTTTCTGATGCAATCATTTTTTCTAAATAGATAAGATAACTAGGTTCTAACCCATAGTTATACTGTCTTTTATCAATAGTATCTCTTGATTTTACAATCAGCGGCAAGGGTTGTTGGGTAGCAATTTTATATTTCTGGTTTATTTTTAAAAAATGGTCGCTTCTGCTTTTATTTTGAGTAAGTACATCTTTATTTTGTACGCCAATTATTTTATTAATTATCTTAATAGAAACCACTTCTCCTTTTTGATGGTTTCTATATAAAACTTGTAATAATTCTTTTTCAATAACACTAAGTGCATTATAAAAGTTGTAGTTTAATCTTGCTGTAACTTCTTTGGGCACTCTTTTTTTTCTTTGTCTATAAACAATAAAAAATATACCAAAAGCAACAAGCAGTGTTATGGATACATTGGGTGTAAAATAAGGTATAACATTATTATAAAAAAAATACACTAATGGGTTTTCTACTTTATAAACATAATTGGTAGCACTAAGGTCAATATCATTGATACTTAAGCTATAGGTACTGTAGGTTAATTTAAAATCACTATTTAATTTTATGAGGTATACAGTGTTACCTAAATTAAATTGAAAAGATTCATACTCTTCTTTAGGCTTATAAAGACTTAACCAAGCTTCTTTCATAGCTTGGTTTTTATTAGTGCTTATTTTACCATATAAGTTTTTCTTAAAATCAATCCAATAGTAATCTAAGTTGTTTTGAAAAATTAGTAAATCACCCAAAATGAAATGTGAATAATTGGATGCGTCCAGTTCTTTAATTAATGTAGGGTTAATAGCGCCAAGGTTGGACCAGGCTTTAGTTTTAAAGTCAAATTCATAGCAACTATCTGCAATAGACATAGAAAAATCCCTTGGGATATTTTTAAAATCTACAGATTTAGTTATATAAATTTTACTGGCCTCGTTGTCAATTTTTATTTTTATAATTTTTTCATAATCATCATAGGCTTTGACAATGGTATTGCTTGGGTATAATTCCCATTCGTGGGTTTCAGGGCTAAAATAAGTGATGATACCTCTTATATTCCAAAATCCAGTACCCCCGTATTGAAAAATGGTATCATTTAATAGAAAAGTAAAAGATTCAAAATTCACGCCAGAATGAACAGTAGAATCTATTCTGTGAAGCAGGTAGGTATTATAATTTTTCTCAATTTGATATAAATGGCCAAGGCCTAGGGGTTGAATCCAGATTTGCTTTGCTTTTTTTATAAGAGCAATATTTCTGAATTCATTGGTATTTAAACCAAAGCTAAAAAGCTTACTATTTAGCTGAATGTTTAGGGAATTTACAGTGTCTTTGGTAAGAATATTCAATAAATCAATTTCGTGTTGTTTTAATTCTTGTTGTTTTAATGGGTAATTCACCTTTTTATCTTGCGCAAGGGAAAATCCATTATGTATTAAGAGCACTATAAATAGAAATATTCTTAGTTTTTTCATTCTACTAAGATAATATTATTTTTATAATAAGTAATTTACTTATAGATATCTATTAATATAATATAAATTATAAATATGTAATATATTGTTTTATAATTTTATAAAACTAATTTTAATTTTTCACCACTTATTTTACTTTATATTTGGAATCAAGTCTATACTTCACTGATATTTATGTATTATTTTCTAGTGAATATTAATATATTAAAGAAATATAAAATATATATTAATATTTAACTTTTTATCCTTTGGGGGAAGGATAATCGGGGTGGTTGGGACTTGTCCTGGTCACCCCAAATTTTTTTGTGAAAAATTTAGTTTATAGAATTTTATCTAAGATTAGATAGAAAGTTTAGATAAAATAGAGATAATTATAAAGAAGGAAATAATATATGATTTAGCAGTTTACACTGCCACATTAAAATCTCTTAAAGCCTCATTTAGACTGGTTTTTAGGTCGGTGCTAGGCTTTCTTTTTCCAATGATTAAGGCACAACTAACTTGGTAATCTCCTGCTGGAAAAGTCTTATTATAAGTGCCTGGAATTACTACACTTCTTGCAGGTACTCTACCTTTATATTCAATGGGAGTAGTGCCGCTAACATCTATAATTTTAGTGCTTTGAGTTAAAACCACATTGGCACCTAGTACCGCTTCTTTTTCTACGCGGACGCCTTCCACCACAATACATCTGCTTCCAATAAAACAGCCATCTTCAATAATGACAGGGCTTGCTTGTAAGGGTTCTAAAACTCCTCCAATGCCTACACCTCCACTTAAATGTACATTTTTACCAATTTGTGCACAGCTACCCACGGTGGCCCAAGTATCAACCATTGTAGATTCATCTACATAAGCGCCGATATTTACATAACTAGGCATTAATACTACATTTTTTGCTATGTAGGCGCCATATCTTGCTACTGCGTGAGGAACGGCTCTAACACCCAAAGCTGCATAATTTGATTTTAATAACATTTTATCATAAAATTCAAAAGGCGCTAGCTCCCAGGTTTGCATAGGCTGAATTCCAAAGTATAATAAAATAGCTTGTTTCACCCATTCATTGACTACCCATTTGTCCTCTTTGGGTTCCGCAACTCTATAACGCCCTTTATCTACTTCTTCAATAACAGCGCGTATTGCAGCGCTATACTCAGCATTTTTTAATAAACTACGATCAGCAAAGGCGGCTTCAATTTTATTCTTTAATTCCATTATTTTATTTTGTACAAAATTACAAGCTAACTTATAATTATGACCACTAAGTTTTACACAAAAACTAAGCTGTATTTATTACTAGCAATTAATTAATTTGCAGGATGTTTGTTTATGAAGAAGATATACAATCTTGTTTAAGTACGCTTCAAAAAGGTGGGCTTATTTTATATCCAACAGATACTGTTTGGGGAATAGGTTGTGATGCGACCAACGAGGAGGCGGTAGCAAAAATTTTTGCCTTAAAAAATAGGGTAGATACCAAAGCGATGATTATTCTTTTAGAAGATGAAGCTTTACTTTCTCAATATGTAGTGGACAATAATGTTCAAATATTTGATTATATCAAAGGCATTCACAAACCCACTACCGTTATTTATCAGCAAGCAAAAAATCTTGCTAAAAATTTAGTAGCAGCAGATGGCTCTGTGGCTATTCGAATTACCAAAGACGCTTTTTGTAAAGATTTAATGAAAGATTTTGGGAAACCCATTGTGAGCACTTCTGCTAATATTTCAGGGTATCCCACTCCATTATGTTTTGCAGATATTTCTTTAGATATTAAAGAAGGAGTAGATTATGTCGTCAAGCATAGGCAGGATGAAACCAATTTACAAATGCCTTCTTCTATTGTGAAGTGGGATGCCGATGGCAATTTAATTATTATTCGACCCTAATTTTGATCTTGAATCATTGGCTATGCATAAAATACTTCTTATTCAAACGGCTTTTATTGGAGATGTGGTATTAGCCACTGCGCTTGTAGAAAGCTTACACGAAAAATATCCGCAAGCAAAAATTGATATTATTGTTAGGCAAGGCAATGAATTACTTTTTTCAGAGCATCCTTTTTTAAATGAAATTATCATCTGGAATAAAAAACGCTTTAAATATATACACTGGTTAAAAATTGCTCTAAAGATTAGAGCAAAAAAATATGATTTACTCATTAATGTACAAAGATTTGCTGCAACAGGCTTATGGACTGTATTTTCAAAGGCTACAACCACTATTGGTTTTGATAAAAATCCTTTTTCTTTCTTTTTTACTCATAAAGTAAAACACGAGGTAACTGCCCAGGGCATCCACGAAATTCAAAGAAATCATTTATTAACTCAATGCTTAGGTGATTTGAAAAGCTGCCTGCCAAAATTATATCCCACTACTAGGGCGTTTGAACAAGTAAAAAAATATCAAGAGGAAAAATATATAACTATAGCACCTGCTTCGGTTTGGTTTACTAAACAATTTCCAGTGGTAGCTTGGGTCAAATTTATAGAAGCATTACATTTTGAAGGGGCTATTTATATTTTAGGAGCACCCCAAGATAAAAATATAGGCGATAGCATTATAGCAGCATTACAAAAAACTAAAGAGGCAAGTGGTGTAGCTATCAATAAAATTAGTAACCTTAGTGGTCAAATAGATTTTTTAGCAGCCGCAGCTTTACAACAAAAAGCTATTTTAAATTATGTAAACGATTCTGCCCCTTTGCATTTTTGTTCTGCAGTGAATGCGCCTGTAGTGGCCGTTTATTGTTCTACCTTACCTTCCTTTGGTTTTGGTCCTTTATCTACTCATTCATTTATTGTAGAAACAAAAGAGAAACTTTCCTGTCGACCCTGTGGTTTACACGGTAAAAAACAATGTCCATTAGGGCACTTTCAATGTGCACATAGTATTGAAAATGATCAATTATTAGCCCCATTACTACAAATGAGCCAACATTAGTACTTTTGTAGCTATGCAAATTCAATTTACACAAGAGGAAGCAAGCTTATTGAATAAGGTGGCGGAGCAAGCTGCTTTATTGAATACACCTGCATTTGCAGTAGGGGGATTCGTGCGTGATAAATTATTAGATAGGCCCACTAAAGATATTGATATTGTTTGTTTGGGGGATGGACTTGCTTTAGCCACTGCTTTTGCAAATCAGTTTTCTCCAAAACCACCGGTATCTCTATTTAAAACTTTTGGTACTGCGCAAGTAAAATTACATTCCATAGAAATTGAGTTTGTGGGAGCCAGAAAAGAAAGTTATGCAAGAGATAGTAGAAAACCATCGGTGCTTCCTGGCAGTATTGAAGATGATCAAAATAGAAGAGATTTTACTGTGAATGCATTAGCTGTTTCTTTGATAAAAAACGATTTTGGAAAATTGATAGACCCTTTTGGTGGTTTAGAAGATTTGAAAAATAAGATTTTAAGAACTCCCCTTGCTGCCGAAAAAACTTTTGACGATGATCCGCTTCGTATGATGCGAGCCATTCGTTTTGCTACTCAATTAAATTTTGAAATAACCCAAGAGACTTTCAGTGCCATACAAAAAATGGCCAGTCGTATTACAATTGTTTCGCAGGAAAGAATTACGGAAGAGTTACAAAAAATGATGCAAACAGCTGTTCCTTCTAAAGGTTGGTATTTATTAAAAGAAGCTGGTTTATTAGAGTTTATATTTCCTTTATTATTAGCCTTACAAGGAGCAGAGACTATGGATGGTATTGGCCATAAAGATAATTTCTCCCATACTTTACAAGTATTAGATAATGTGGCTAAAAATTCTGATGATATATGGTTGCGTTGGGCAGCTTTACTGCACGATATTGCTAAACCCAAAACTAAAAAATTTGAAACTGGATTTGGATGGACTTTCCACGGACACGAAATAGTGGGGGCTCGAATGGTGCCAAAAATTTTCACACAGTTGAAATTGCCCTTGAATGAAAAAATGAAAATGGTACAAAAATTAGTGGCGCTTCACTTGCGTCCCATTTCATTAACTAAAGAAAGTGTGACCGATAGTGCCATTAGAAGATTATTATTTGATGCAGGTGATGATATTGATTATTTAATGTTATTGTGTGCAGCTGATATTACAAGTAAAAATAAAGTCAAAGTAAAACGCTATTTACAAGGCTTTGATATAGTAAAGGAAAGATTAATAGAGGTAGAACAAAAAGATAAGATACGCAATTGGCAACCCCCTATTTCTGGTGAAATGATTATGCAGGTATTTGCCATTGCACCTTCGAAGAAGGTAGGTATTATAAAAGATGCCATTAGAGAAGCCATTTTAGATGGGGTTATTGCTAATGAGTATGAAGCCGCTTATGGTTTTATGTTACAAGAAGCAGAAAAACTAGGCTTATATCCTACAATAAAATAGTAATTTAGCGATTCAAAATACCAAATGGCAATTTTAAAATTTAGAGTTTATTGGGAAGAGGATGATGCAATTTACCGTGACATTTTGGTGAAGCACACACAAAATTTTAATGATCTACACCTCATCATTTTAAAAGCTTTTGATTTTGATCAAAAACACCAAGCTACATTTTACAGAAGTAATGATACTTGGAAAAGAGGTAGAGAAATCACTAAAGAATTATACGAACGAAACTATCAGGTGCCTCCTTTGTTGATGGCTCAGACGATCATTGGTTCAGAAATAATTGATACCAATCAGCATTTTATCTACGAATATGATTTTGTAAAATCTTGGTCTTTTTTAATTGAATTAATTCAAGTTATTAAAAATGCCGATGCTGATATGAATGTGGAATACCCCCTTATTTCTCGTATAGAAGGTGTGGGTCCTATGCAATATGGTACCAAAGGCTTACTAGATGAAAAATTTGCGGATATTGAAGAGAAATATGATTTAAATGAGGCTTCAGATGGATTTGGGGAGGAAGGAGAAGATGAAGATGGTGAAGAAGCAGAGGGAGAAGAAGAAGGTGATGATAACTCTCAGGATAATGAATCTGGTTCTGAGTTTTATGAAGGTGAAGCCTATTAGTGCTTATAAATTTAATTAAGACTTATCATTTTGTCCAAAACTGTTTACATAGTAATGGGTCCCACAGCAGTGGGAAAAACAAGTTTTGCCATTACACTTGCTAAAACTTTAGGTACTGAAATTATTTCTGCAGATGCAAGGCAGTGTTACAATGAAATGAACATTGGTGTGGCCAGACCTAGTACAGAGGAATTAAATGCAGTTCCACATCACTTTATTGCTTCACATTCTATACAAGAAAATATAAATGCTGCTTATTATGAAAATTGGGCGCTAGAAAAAGTTCAATTATTATTTCAAAAATATGATACAGTAGTAATGGTGGGCGGTACGGGTTTATATATTAAAGCATTTTGTGAAGGCTTGGATATGATACCTACCATTGATAGTAGTATTCGTGAAACTATAATAAAACAATACGAAAAATTAGGATTGAGGTGGTTGCAAAAAGAAGTTTCAGTACAAGATCCTTTGTATTGGCAGACAGGTGAGCAAAAAAATCCTCAACGATTAATGCGCGCCTTAGAAGTAAAAATGGGTACAGGAAAATCTATTAGAACTTTTCAAAATAAAAAAGTTATTGAAAGACCTTTTACTATTATCAAAATTGGATTAGAATTGCCCAGGGAGCAATTATACCAAAAAATTAATGCAAGAGTTATAAAAATGCTTGAACAAGGGCTCGAAAATGAAGTAAAAAATTTACAAGACTATGCTCATTACAATGCCTTACAAACAGTGGGTTATAGCGAATGGAAGGAATATTTTGATAAAAAAATTAGCATTGAAAAACTTATTGAAAATATTCAACAAAATACCAGACACTATGCCAAACGACAGATGACTTGGTTGAAAAAAGAGGCATCTATTAGTTGGTATAACGCTGCTACTATTCAACCCAAAGATATTTTATAATAAAAGTTTAAATTTTTGTGAATTACTTTAATTTATTCAAAAAGTCATTTCTTTTTTGACTATTTTTATTACTCCTATTACCAATTCCATAAAAGATTAATTTTACGATTATTTTTAAATTTTAATGTATGCAAAAATTAAGAAACTTAGTGGGTATAGGTATTTTATCATTGTTGAGTGTGGTAGCAAAAAGCCAAACTATTCAATTTGAAAAATACAGTTTGCCTAATGGGTTAAAAATTATTTTACACGAAGATCATTCCGCTCCTGTGGTGGCAGTGACAGCTTTGTATCACGTTGGTTCAAAAAATGAAGACACCGCAAGGACTGGTTTTGCACATTTTTTCGAACATTTATTATTTGAAGGTTCTGAAAATATTAAAAGAGGCCAGTTTGATAAGTATGTCACCAATGCAGGGGGTGCATTAAATGCCAATACTACTCAAGATCGTACTTTCTATTATGAATTATTACCTTCTAATCAAGTGGACCTGGGTTTATGGTTAGAGAGTGAGAGAATGATGCACGCGAAAATTGAACAAATTGGTGTCAATACTCAAAGAGAAGTAGTAAAAGAAGAAAAGCGTCAAAGAATTGACAATCGTCCCTATGGTTCATTTTTAACGGAGATACTTAAAAGAGCGTATAAACAACATCCCTACAAATGGGCTCCTATTGGAAGTATGGAGCATTTAAATGCTGCTAAATTAGAGGAGTTCATTCAATTTTATAAAACCTATTATGTGCCCAATAATTGTGTTTTATCTATAGCAGGAGATATCAATAAAGCAGAACTCAAAAAGAAAATTGAAGCTTATTTTGGACCCATTGCCAAAGGTAGTTTACCTATTTATCGACCTACTATTAAAGAGCCACCATTAGGCGGTGAAGTGCGTGATAATGTGTATGATAATATTCAATTACCCGCCATATTACACGCTTATCGTGCTCCTAAACAAGGAGGCGATGAATATTATGCTTTCAATGTTTTATCTACTCTTTTGTCTGGGGGAGCATCTTCTAGAATGAATAAAACTTTAGTGGATTCAAAACAATTAGCAGTGGCTGCACAATCGGTTCCCTTTTTTAATGAAGATGAAGGTTTATTTATAGCATTAACTGTTGCTAATATGGGGGTGAAAGTAGAAACTTTGGAAGAAAGTATGGACAGCGTGGTGAACGAATTAAAATTAGGTTTAGTTACAGAGCGTGAATTTCAAAAAGTTAAAAATCAAATTACAACAGATTTAGTGGACAGCAAAGCCACGATGGCGGGTATTGCGGAAAGTTTAGCTAACAATGAAGTGTATTTTGGAGATGCCAATTTAATCAATACTGAATTAGAAAAATACAATAAAGTAACTAGAGAAGATGTTTTAAAAGTGGCAAAAAAATATTTAAATAAAGACAATAGGGTAGTACTACATTATTTACCAAAACCAAAAAATAATTAATGACTATGCCAATTTTCAAAAATAATTTTATGAAAAAATTTATATACTATAGCTTATTATGTTTGCCCTTAGTTTCCATAGCGCAATCTGTGGATAGGACTAAGGCGCCCGCTCCTGCAAAAGCGCCCATAATTCAAGTGGCAAGCCCTGTTAAATTTACTTTAGCCAATGGATTACAAGTATTCGTTGTAAAAAATACAAAACTTCCTAAAGTTACAGCCACACTCGCTTTGGATGTAGATGGCTTTAAAGAAGGGGATAAAGCCGGATTGGCAGATATGTCAGGCCAATTGCTTAAAAGAGGAACTACAACAAAGTCAAAAGCTGAATTAGATGAAGCGGTTGAATTTTTAGGAGGTAGTTTATCAACTTCTAGTCAATATGCTTCCGTAAGTTCATTAAAAAATAATTTTCCAAAATTAATGGAGTTATTGTCTGAAGTTATATTGCATCCTGCTTTACAAGTTGAGGAATTAGAGAAAGTAAGAAAACAAACTTTAGCAGGAATTGAATCCAGTAAAGATGATGCCGATGCCATCTCTAATAATGTTATGAAAAAATTAGTGTATGGAGCCAGTCATCCTTTTGGAGAAATTACTACTACAAAAACAGTCAATGCAGTAAAAGTAGATGATGTTAAAAATTTTATTAAAACCTATTGGATACCCAATAATGCTTATTTAGTTTTTGTAGGAGATATCGAACCAGCACTTGCTAAATCTTTGGCAGAGAAAAATTTTGGAACTTGGGCCAAAGGCAGTTTTACACAACCTACTTATGAGAAACCAGCTACCCCCGCAACTACCTATGTAGCAATTGTTGACAGACCCGCTTCTGTTCAAAGTGTGGTAGCAGTCGCCTCTACTGTTAATTTATTAAAAGGATCGCCCAATGATATTCCCTCTAATGTGATGAATAATATTTTAGGGGGTGGATTTTCAGGAAGATTATTTGCGAATTTAAGAGAGAAGCACGGGTTTACTTATGGTGCCTATTCTTCATTAACTCCTAATAAGCAAATTGGTATTTTTAGTGCAGAAGCGTCTGTAAGAAACGAAAAAACAGATAGTGCTATTCAAGAAATTTTAAACGAGCTTAATATTATTCGCAATACCAAAGTAGGTGATACTGAATTAAGCCGTATGAAAAATTATTTAGCGGGAGGTTTTGCTCGATCATTGGAAAATCCTATTACTATTGCCAATTTTGCTTTAGCAGTGGCAAGGTATCATTTACCAGAAGATTATTATCAAAAATACCTAACTCATTTAGCAGCAGTGGATGCCTCTAAAGTGCAAGAAGTTGCTAATAGTTTATTGAACCCTGCTAAAATGCATATTGTAATTGTAGGTAATGCCAAACAAATTTCAAAAGGCTTAGAAAAATATGGACCTGTTAAATACTTTGATTTAGAAGGTAATGAGATAGCAGCTCCTACTGAAGTAAAAGCAGATGCAAGTTTAACTCCCGCACTTTTAATGGAAAAAGTAATTGCTGCTATTGGATCTAAAGAAGCATTATCCAATTTAAAAGATGTTCAGTTAAAAGGAACTGCCAGTCTAATGGGGCAAACTTTAGAAATGAAACAAACCATAATTATTCCAGGTAATTCAGTGACCACAATGTCAATGGGGGGAATGGCACTTATGAGACAAGCTGTGGTAGACGGCAAATATTCTATTTCTCAACAAGGTCAGGAAGCTCCCATCACTGAAGATATGAAAGAAGGTTTAGATGAATCGGCTTCACTAGCGCCTGAGCAATTATATCTTTCTAAAGGATATGGATTAAAAATTGTAGGTGGTGAAAAAGTTGACGGTAAAGATGCCATTGATGTGGAAGTAACCACCCCTTCCAAAAAAGTATCTCACCGATTTTATGATGCTAAAACATTCTTGCTTTTAAAAACCGCTAAAAGCGAAGAAGTGCCTGGAAGAGGTACAGTGACTCAGCAACAATATTTTAACGGCTATCAAAGCGTGAATGGATTACAAATTCCTTCTGAGATGATTATTGATATGGGTCAAATGAAAATAAATGTCAAATACACTGAAATTAAAGTGAATCAGGGTTTAAAAACCAGCGATTTGAAATAAAGTAGAAACTTTAAAGTATAAAGTATTAATAAGAAAGTATACAATAGAGAGTTGAAACTAGCATTTGTTTGAAACTATATAAAGCACATAAAAAAACCTTCCTATTGGGAAGGTTTTTTTTATTAGAATCTTATACCATATCCAATATTAAATAAAAGTTGATTGCCTGTTAAAGATGCATAAGTATTAGGCTTATCATTTAATCGGTAGGGGAAGATAGCATCTTTAGTGGTAGAGCTAACTATAGTGAAGTCTATGAAGTTTCTATTGGTTCTATATCCTATACCACCACTAAGAACCATACGAGAAGCTTTCAGAGATTCATCTTTATAAGGAGTTCCATAATAGGCAGCCCCGCCTCTTAACATCCAATTTCCGTTTAATTTTATTTCAGAGCCTATTTTGAAATTGATATTATTTTTATAAGCCGCTTTCACTGTAGCATTTAATGCATTGTAATAATCGCTGGTTGCTTGATCATAATTATTTGCATAAAAATGAGTAGCTGCATAATTTACAAATTCTAAATCAGCAGCAATAAAACCTAATGGTTGTGTTGGTTTAGAGGGAGAAGCAAAAAAGTAACTAGTGCTTAAAATAGCTTTCATTGGTGTAGACACAGTATATTCACTTGTGCCTGGATATCCATTGTTTAATTCGCTTGAACTAGCCGACTGAATACCCGCATATTTTTCTGTATTGGTAGTCATACTGGCACTTACTTGGTCTCTAAATGTAATGACTTGAGGAGTATGTAAAGTAAATCCTACTCTTAAAAAAGATTCAGGCTTATAAATAATACCCAATTTAGCGCCAATACCCCAACCTCTGGAAGAAAAATTTTCATCTACAATAAATCCAGCAAAATTATTATCCGGATTAGAGGTGGCATCCACTTCTGAATAAGTAAGTCTTTTGGTATAATTAATCATAGGTAAAACCAAACTACCTCCCAAGTACAATTTGTCTTCCATATTACCACCCCAACCAAATGCAAGTTCATCATAGCTTCCAGTGGTATAGGCATTATATAATTGATTCACGCCTGTGGAAATAGGTACCAAACTTTGATACCCTGTCACAGCCCCTTTAGCATTGGCGGTAGTATCAATGAGATAAGTTCTATAAGCTAGTGAGCTTCCAAAAATATAATTACTTAATGCTGCATTAGTGTCGGCCCTGTCGCCAATAAGTTCTTCTAAATATTTTTCAGAAAAGCTGCTAAAATTATTTCTTCCGCCGAAGCTGAATTGATTATTGTAATTCGCAATTTGATTATAGGTAATAGAAAATGCAGTACTTGTCCAATTATTTCTTCTTTGTCCGTCTGCAAAAACAAAACCAACAGAACCAAAATTAGATTTAGAATCAGTGGAGGAGGAAGTATATCCTCTGTAATTGAAATTATTGGTTTGAACTAAAAATTTAGGAGTTAATAAAAGTTCACTTGATTTATAGAAGCCTAAGCCAGCTGGGTTTATATGGTTAGAGGATAAATCTCCACCTAAAGAACCCATTGCTCCACCCAATGCGTTACTTCTTGCTGTTCCGCTAGGGGTGAACCAAGACAAGCGAAGACCATCTTCGGGTTCTTGTGCATACATAATTACACTGGTGCCTATAAGTATCAATAAAAATATTTTTTTCATAACTGATGTACTGTTTTTAAACTTAGAACAAAAAATTAACCAACAATTTTATTTACGGTTTTCTGGAAGCGCGAGAACTGCTGGCATTGGAGCCGCTACTTGTAAAGCCACCACTTCTACCTCCAGCGTTACTGTTGGTATTGAAGCTTTGAGTGCTTTGTCTATTAGCAGAGCTATTGGTTTGATTTGTGTTGCCAGCATTGTAGTTGTTGGAGAAATATCGAGCAGGACGATCATAGCTGTTAGCATAATTTACATTGCTATTAGCAGTAACTACACGCTTCATTAAATTTCCAAAACTGCTATTTAATGTTGGATTACTTGTATATCGGGTGCTACCAGTGGTAGTGTTCAAACTATTATTCTCATTGTTATAGCCACGATAATTTCTATATGCATTTAAAGTAGAAGGACTAGCTTTTCCTGCATAAGGGGTGGAGTAAGGTCTGCCATTATTAACAAAGCCACTACTGTAATACATTCCATAATAAGGGTTATAAAAACCGGTGTAAAAAGGATTCCATCCTCCAAATCCTCCGTATCCAAATCCACCATATCCCCAACCAAAACCTAGGCCACCGTATCCAAATCCACCATAACCAAATGCAAAATCGTCAAATCCCCATCCATAACCCCAACCTAAGTATGGGTAATAACCACCCCAACCTAAAGAATAAACAGGACTGAATGGATAATACCAAGAGGATCCGTAGAAACCAGCATACCAACTGTTCCATCCATAATAAGAGGGGTAAAAACCAAAGTTAAATCTTGGATCATTCCAATATCCCCAATCATCAATACTGCTCCATCTATTTCTGTTTGCTACTTTTAATCGTAGATAACGATCGTCTTGATAATTTTGGTATTCTTGATATTGTTCGTCTTGAGCCATTCCGTTTTCTGCTTTTTCTGCTGCCACTAATTTTTCTGCACTCACTACTTTTTTGTTGGGTGTGTAATATAAATCATCGGTTGCTGCAGTGGTTGCTTGTTGCAAACTAGTACAGCTTGTACCAAAAAAACTAATGGCCACCAAGCTTATGGCTATTAGCCTTAAATAAGTGTTAGTTTTTTGAGTGTTCATATTCAAAGATTTTTATTCAATTTTTTATTCAAGAGTTTTAGGTTTTTATATGCCCTTGAATTAGCCTACATTTGCTAGTATAAAGGTATTGAAAAATAGAATATAGAGCGTTTTTCGTACATTAAAATTATTACTATAAAATTGTTAAGATTTTAAGATGGCAAAAGAACTTACCACAAGGGCTCAAGACTATGCTCAATGGTACAATGATTTAATCATAAAAGCTGAGTTAGCTGACTATAGCGCCGTTAGAGGATGTATGGTAATTAAGCCTTATGGTTATGCTTTATGGGAAAATATGCGCGATATCTTAGACAAAATGTTCAAGGACACCGGCCACCAAAATGCTTATTTCCCTTTATTTGTTCCTAAATCACTTTTTGAAGCGGAAGAAAAAAATGCGGAAGGCTTTGCTAAAGAATGTGCAGTGGTTACGCATTATAGATTAATTGCCGATCCTAATAATAAAGGAAAATTAATAGTTGATCCTGAAGCTAAATTAGAAGAGGAACTCATCGTTCGTCCCACCAGTGAAGCCATTATTTGGAATACTTATAAAACTTGGATACAGTCTTATCGTGATTTACCTATTTTGGTGAATCAATGGGCCAATGTGGTGCGATGGGAAATGCGCACGCGTTTATTTTTACGCACTGCCGAATTTTTATGGCAGGAAGGACATACTGCTCACGCAACTTCTGTGGAAGCCGTTGCTGAAACAAAGCAAATGTTGAATGTATATGCCGACTTTGTAGAAAATTGGATGGCTGTGCCCGTATTAAAAGGAGTAAAAACAGCTAATGAGCGTTTTGCTGGAGCTGAAGATACTTATTGTATTGAGGCATTAATGCAAGATGGAAAAGCTTTACAAGCAGGAACTTCACATTTTTTAGGACAAAATTTTGCAAAAGCATTTGATGTTAAGTTCAGCGATCAAAACAACAAACAAGAATATGTGTGGGCTACTAGTTGGGGAGTGAGTACAAGATTGATTGGAGGATTAGTAATGACACATAGTGATGATGAAGGTTTAGTGTTGCCTCCCAAAATTGCACCTATTCAAGTAGTCATTGTGCCTATTTATAAAGGAGAAGAGCAAAAGCAAGTTTTGGATACAAAAGTAGAAGAGCTATTAAAATCGTTTAAAGCAGCTGGTATTAGAGTTAAGTATGATAATTCAGACCACGCCAGACCAGGATGGAAATTTGCAGAATACGAATTAAAAGGAGTGCCCATTCGAATTGCCATAGGGGCGCGTGATTTGGAAAACAAACAAGTTGAAATAGCTCGTCGTGATACCAAAGAAAAATCGATGGTGAGTATGGAAGGCTTAACTGCCACTATTGAAAAATTATTAAATGACATACAACATCATTTATTTGATAGAGCAAAAAAATACAGAGACGAGCATATTACAAAAGTGGATAGTTGGGATGAATTTGTACAAGTGTTAGATACCAAGGGCGGATTTGTAGCTGCCCATTGGGATGGTAATGCAGCCACAGAAGATAAAATTAAAGAATTAGCCAAAGCTACTATTCGTTGTATACCCTTAGACAATCCTTTAGAAAATGGAAAATGTGTGTTGACAGGTAATCCTTCCACACAAAGAGTTTTATTTGCTAGGGCCTATTAATTTTATTTTTCCATTAAGTTGTAAGTTGAGATGAAGCAAAAACCAATACCAGATGCACTTTTGCCTTTTTTAGAAGGTAAGGTATTGTTGATTGATAAACCTCTGGGTTGGACTTCTTTTGATATGGTAAAAAAAGTGCGTTATCTCACTAAAGTTATAAAAGTAGGGCACGCTGGTACTTTAGATCCCTTGGCAACAGGGCTGTTGTTAGTATGTACTGGCAAGTTTACTAAATCTATAGATGCTTATAGAGGAATGTCAAAAGAATATACCGGCACTTTGGTTTTAGGCGCTACTACACCTACCTATGATTTAGAGTCAACACCAGAAAATTTTAAAAGTATTGAGGGTATAACGGTGGAAGCCATTCAAAAAGCAAGGCTAGCTTTTTTGGGTGAAATTTTTCAAATACCACCCTCTCATTCAGCTGTCAAAAAAGATGGAAGAAGATTATATGAGTCTGCAAGATTAGGTATTGAAGTAAAAGCCAATCCAAGAAAAGTAACAATAGAAAATTTTGAAATTACTAAAATTGATCTACCCAATATAGAATTTAAAGTCAACTGTTCTACAGGGACCTACATTAGAAGTTTAGTCAAAGATTTTGGGGAGACATTGGGAGTGGGTGCCTATTTAAGTGCACTAAGAAGAACGCGTATTGGAGAATTTAAGATTGAGCAGGCAAGGCAATGGCAGGATATAGCATCTGAAGTAAATGCCTTATTAGAAGGGTAGTCCAATACCAAATTGCAAAGCGTAGTTATTTACTTTAGTGCCATTAGGTTTTATTTCTGACCATTTTAAATTATGAATATCTAACCAACCCTCATTTTGAAGACGAGTGGGGTCTTTCATTTTAATAGCATAATCTATTCTTATTATAAAATAGTTAAAATCCATTCTTAAGCCTGTTCCCACAGCAACCGCAATATCTTTATACAATCTATCTAATTTAAATCCAGCTGAAGGATCTGAGGCTGTTTCCTTGATATTCCAAATATTACCAATATCAGTATAGAGGGCCGATCCAATTTTGTAAGAGCCCCACTGAAATAAAGGAAATCGATATTCCAGATTGGCTTCTAATTGTAAATCACCAAATCTATCAAAGCTTTGACTTTTTCTACTGGTATCATAAAACTGAGAACTACCTAAACCTAATTGTCTTAAGCCCCAAGCGCGCATACTATAAGGTCCACCAGCCGTAAATTGTTTAAAGAAAGGAAGTTGACCTTTTAAAACTGGATCATTGCTATAATTATTTCCCCAGCCTCCCATCAATCGCCAAGCAAGTTCTGTGAATGAATATTTGTATAATTTTCTAATTTCTACTTCTGCTTTGATATATCTGTAAATACTAGAAGAAGCGCCAGGCAATAAACCTGTTAAGCCACCGGCCTCTTCAATACCCACTCTTAGATAATTTTTTTGATTTGGATTTTGTAAAGAAGTGCCTGTATGTAAATAATTCAAATTTTGACTAATGACATTTCCTTCATTGAAGGAAGAGCGCAAAAAAGGATTTAAATTTAATAAGCTATCCAATTTGCTATACTTATTCAAATGATACAATTCAATATTAATAGGTTTGTAGGTCCAAGTATTTTCTGAGTTATTTTTACTATTCTTAATTTCATAACCCCAGCTGGTGGTAAAAGATTTTAAGTTATAATAATTTAATCTATCTATATAGGCACCGTTAATGGAAAAAGTAGTTCTCGTTTTAGTGGTGTAATTATTTTTTTTAGGAACCATTGGAAGGATCAGATTCGGAAAACTATAGGTATGTCCCACATTCAATAATAATGTTTGAGCGAGACTTTCATTTTTATTGTTGATATTTAATTCAATACCAGTTCTAGCACTGGTGATGGAGGAAATAGATTTTTGGCTTACATTTCTATCTCGAAAAGCAAAGCTGGTAGATAAACCCAGTAAGTTACCAGAAATTAATTCTGAATTATTCTTACTTCCTTCCACATCAAAATTAAAACTATACCTCAAAGAAGGCACTAAAAAATAATGTAAATAAATACTATCATTATGCAAGCTAGTTCTTGCGTCTACTTGTTGCCAAGCACCCAAATTACTAAGGTTATTTAAGGTTTGATAGTAAATATTTTCATTAAATGGATCTCCCTTTTTAATAAGAGACTGCTGTTCAAATAAGGAGGATTTAAATTTCTTTTCAGTATAAGTTTGTATAATGTTTTTAGTTACTTCTTGCTGAGGCAATCCTTTCAATAAAAGAGTATCGGGGTTATCGGCTAATTTTACATCTGTATAAAAAATTTGCTGACCAATAGGGTAGCTTTTTAGCTCAGCATTACTCATAGATCTTAATTGAAAACTAAGTTTCCAGCGCGGATTTTCTTGCGCTGTTTTTTGGGCAATTATTATTTGATTTAATTGGTCTAGGGGGTCCAGATGTAATTCCATTAATTGCTGATTTAAAGTATCCACTTCAGCAAAAATTTTTTCTTTAGTAAAATAGTAATATCCATTAGCTCTGAATAATTCAACCAAGCGGTCTAGTTCACTATTGATAGATTCATTGGAAAAAGGCATTCCTTTTTTAATAAAAGCGGTGGCGCTATTTTTTAGGGCTAAAGCTTGTAATAGACTATCTTTTAGTTGATAGACTACTGTGTCAATAATAGTTTTTTGATTTAAATATACTTCCATAGTGATATGGGCTCTCCATTCATTATGAATAGTATCTACTTTTACTTGAGGTGTTATTTGAGGATGATTATAACCTTTGGTGCCTAAATAATTTTTCATATACGCTGCGGAACGAATTACTTTATCTTCTTGGTAGAAACTAGGTTGAACTAAAGTATTAAAAAAGCCAAATTGACGAACCTGTTTGGCTTTGGCGCTATCGTCCCAATAATTATCTAGTTCATTAATAAGTGCTTGGGCTTCTATATTATTGCCTGCATCCTTGATCAGTATTTTATTATCAAAAACAAAACTTATTTGCTTGGGGTACTCGTGAATAACAGCTTTTTTTAAGTCTGCACAAGCATTCAATAAAAATAAAAGACCCAGAAGGTAAAATCTTGAGAAGAATCTAATATTTTTAAGCTTCCTTAAAGGCATATCAATGATAAGTAATAATGAAGTCAAATATATTCAATCTTTTGCCCATAAAAAACATTGGACAGAAGAATCTGTATTTATAGTAGAAGGCCCAAAAATGATGAAGGAGCTTTTGGCTTCTGATTGGGTGGTTCGTAAAATAATTGCACTGCCTGAGTGGATTGAAGCGCAAAGCTTTTTGCCCTCAGTGGTGGAAGAAGTAGATGAAATTATGTTAGGTCGATTAAGCCTTTTGCAACAGCCCAATAAGGTAATGGCTCTTGTTGAAAAAAAGAAGGATAGCCAACCTCTTGCTATGGAGAATAGTTCTACTTTGCTTTTAGATGGCATACAAGATCCTGGTAATTTAGGCACCATTATTCGTACAGCCGATTGGTTTGGTGTTACTCAAATAGTGCTTTCTGAAGATACCGCAAGTTGGTATAATCCTAAAGTTATACAAAGCACTATGGGTAGTTGTTTTAGAGTGAATATGTATACTATGAGTCTTGAAGCTCTTTTACAAAAAAATGCAAATGCAAAAAATAAATTACCTGTGTATGGAGCTTTGTTGAAAGGGAAGTCCTTGCAAAGTGTACAGTGGGAGCCTTCTCATTTTATTATTATTGGCAATGAATCAAAAGGAATTAGAGAAAATTTAATACCTTATATCACGCAACCTATCACTATCTCAAAAGGGGGAAATGCAGAATCTTTAAATGCTGCAGTGGCTACTGGAATCATACTAGCCAATGCTAAAGCTTAGTCAAATTTAATAGCTTTGGTGATAGAGATTTTCTTTATCCAAAAAGTTGGAATTAAGAATGAAATATAACTTATGAGGGCAGTGCCCAACACGACAGCTATCACTTGACCCGTATTAATTTGAATGGGTAATTCTTTAATAAAATAAGCCGATTCGTCCATTTGAATCCAACCTGTTTTTAATTGTATATAGGAAATGCCTAAACCCATAATAGTTCCTATGAATATACCTATCCAGCAAATAAAGCTTGCTTGGTATAAAAATATTTTTCTAATAAAACTTTGAGTGGCTCCAAGGGCGGTAAGTGTCCCCATTAAAGTAATTCTTTCAAGCATTAAAATAAATAAACAAGTAAGTAAATTGATTATAGCAATAATTAACATAATGGTGATGGTCACATTTCTATTTATAGTTTGAACTCCTATCCAATCAAAAATTTGAGGATAATAATTTTTAATAGAAGTAGCTACCCAATTTTCTGGCAACCCAGATTGTAGTTCTGTAGTAGTTTTATCTATTGGTACATTTTTATTCAAAATAATAGAATAGCCTTCTATGGAATTGTTGTTATTGAGCTTTTGTAGCAATTGTAGATCTACTAAAACAAATTGTCGATCATATTCTTCAATTCCAGAATGATAAATGCCTACTACTTTTAATTTTCTTTGTTGAATGGCCCCTGTATGTATAAAATAAAGTCGAACGCTGGCACCTAGGCTTATATTTAATTTTTGGGCAATATTATCAGAAATAACAATTTCATTTAATAAAGAATCTTGAGTAGAAGTGGAAGACCAACCTTTCCCTTTTTTTAAAAACGGAATTTCTAAGGAAGTGGGTAGTCCTCTTGCTACCACTCCTTCAATATCTTGTTCAAAGGAAAGTACAGAAGATTGATGTATAAAAGGAATGATAGATTTAACAGCGGGATTATTCTGAAAAGCGGCTATGCTAGTTTGTTCATTTTTTATTAGTTCTCCATTCACGCTAGCCACTCTGATATGTCCCCAAAATTGATAAACTTTATTTGAAATAGTTGCCTGAAAACCATTGACAATTGAAAAGGTAAGTAAAATGGCAGCCACACTAATGGCAGTAGCAGCGATAGAAAGTCTAACTATAAATCGAGTATAGTTTTTTTGTTTTTCAAAACTTAATTTTTTGGCTATGGTAAAGGGCGTAGACAATATTTAATTTTTAACAAATCTAGTTTTTTCTATTTATAAATTAGGATTAAAAGGGTAGTTTCGTAGTGACAAAGAAATAAATGTATGATAAAAAGATGCTTATGCATAGCATTCATTATAGGGCTGCCAGCCATCAAGGGTTTTGGACAAATGCAGCCAGACACTATTTATCAAAATAATATTCATACGGTTTTAATTCATCCATTGAGTAAACCCTTGTCTTTGCCAGTCATATCCTTAAATGAAATGCTACCCTTGGTAGTTAGTTTTGATGATTTTACCCATCAGTATCAGGATTATTATTATTCCTTGGAATTAAGAAATGCCGATTGGTCGCCTGTGGCAATGACCGCTTTCGATTACTTGCAAGGGTTTAATCAAAATAAAATTACTCAGTTTTCAGTTTCCTCCATAGCTACACAACGGTATTATCATTATGAGTTCAGTTTTCCCAATGCACAAATTAGGCCTACACAATCTGGAAATTACTTACTTAAAGTTTTTAAAAATGGAAATGATAATGAATTGGTTTTTACTAGACGCTTTTTTGTAACTGAAGACCAGGCAAGTATAGCAGCTTCTGTGCAAGAACCCTTTGATGCGACTATTTCTAAGACGCATCAAAAAATTCAGCTACAAGTGGATGTAAAAAAAATACCTTTTTTTCAATCCGATCAAATGAAAACCACTGTTATTCAAAATTACAGATATAACGATGCTTTAACAGAACTGCAACCCACTTTTATGAGGGGGGACTATGTTGAATACAATAGTGAAAATATATTTATTTTTCCTGCAGGTAAAGAAGCTAGGTGGTTAGACTTGCAAAATTTAAGACTCAAATCGGACAGAGTGGCCAATATCATTGCAACGCCTGATAAAACTATTGTAAATGTTAAGCCCGATCTTTCAAGAGCCAATACAGCCTACTATACTTTTAATGACTTAAATGGAAATTTTTTGATTACTAATACCGAGTCACTTCAAAGTGAGAATCAAAATGATTATGCTTTCATTAATTTCACTTATGTACCCAAAGATAAAATTGAATTTTTGGGTCAGCATTTATATCTAGAGGGGGCACTCACTAATAATATTTTAAATAAAGAGGCAGAAATGCAATTAGATCCGGTTTCGGGTGTCTATAAAAAATCGTTATTATTAAAACAAGGATATTATAGTTATAATTATATCTTAAGAGATAATGAAGCGCCTAATTATAGAAACGATTTTACAGCCACTGAGGGTAATCATTGGGAAACAGAAAACAACTATTCTATTCTAGTATATTATCGACCCTCGGGTGCTAGACACGATCACATTATTGGTTTTGTAACCATAAATTCTAAGCAAAATTGGTAGTCTATTTTTTGCTATATTTGCAGCGGC